>JBIOWE010000023.1:0-2182 GCA_044868145.1 Patescibacteria group bacterium | reverse complement strand
TATTATATAAAAACATATACATACGAAATACCAATACCAACCAAATCAAATAGACAGACTTTTCTACCACAAGTGGAACTAACAA
The DNA here is from genome assembly GCA_044868145.1 of Patescibacteria group bacterium. Classification (GTDB taxonomy): domain Bacteria; phylum Patescibacteriota; class Patescibacteriia; order UBA10025; family JBIOWE01; genus JBIOWE01. The sequence continues at coordinate 2,097 of JBIOWE010000023.1, read as the reverse complement.
AACAAAATAACTAAAAAGACTAGATAACTGATAGTAAGAAAGTAAATTAATAAATTTATTAATTTATTTATGACAACTGGACTGGTGCAAAGACGCCGATTGGTGGATGACTCGGCTTGATAAGCGATGAAGGACGTGGCAAGCTGCGATAAGCCTGGGTTAGGTGCATGCGACCGACGACCCCGGGATTTCCGAATGAGGTCTCTCTATACACTCCCGTGCTTTAGCTAGGGAGAGCAAACCGTCCGAAGTGAAGCATCTGAGTAGGACGAGGAAGAGAAATCAATTGAGATTCCGTTAGTAGCGGCGAGCGAAAGCGGAACAGCCCAAACTGAATCTGTTATGGTAACATGATAGAGATGTGGTGTTACGGATATGGCGTATAGGATCCTGTAATCGAAGCTAAAGTGTACTGGAAAGTACCGGAATAGAGGGTGATACCCCCGTAGGCGAATGAGAGCAGGATTCTGTCATATTCAGAGTAGCTGGCCTTGGCAGTGGCCAGTGAAGATGGGTGAAAGTAGCATCCAAGGCTAAATATTCATCAAGACCGATAGAATACTAGTACCGTGAGGGAAAGTTGAAAAGTACCCCGGAAGGGGGGTTAAAAGCGCCTGAAACCAATCGGTTACAGACGTGTATGGCTCGAAAGGATTTCTAGAGTCATACGTTCCGTCTAGAAACACGGGCCAGGGAGATTGCTGTCATGGCAAGCTTAACCTTTAACAGAGGGAAGGCGAAGGGAAACCGAATTTGCGCATTTTTTCATTTGAAAAAAGAGGCAATGGATCTGAAAGGGTCTTGAGTCATGGCAGTAAGGCTAGAAACCGGACGATCTAGTCCTGGATAAGACGAAGGTGAGCGAAAGCTCGCTGGAGGTCTGCAAGGGTCCTGACGTGCAAATCGGTCCCCTGATCTGGGATTAGGGGTCAAAAACCAATCTAGTCCGGTGATCGCTAGTTCCCACCGAAGTGGATCGCAGTCCTGCCTTAGCTGAGATTGCTTGTACTGTAGAGCACCGATCGGGCGGTAAGGGCTCGAAAGAGCTCGCCATCCATTCGAACTCCGAATGTGCAAGCGTCGTAGAAGCTAGGAGGCGGGTTTATGTGGGGTAAGCCTCATAACCGAGAGGGGGACAACCCAGACTAAAGTTAAGGTCCCCAAATGTCTACTAAGTGTCAAACCAAAGGGTGTTTTCGAGCAAAGACAGCAGGAAGGTAGGCTCAGAAGCAGCCACCCTTCAAAGAGTGCGTAACAGCTCACCTGCCGAGCTCGAAAGCCCCGAAAATGTACGGGGCTCAAGTAGACTACCGATACTTTAGACCACCGACGATGTCGGTGCGTGGTAGGTGGGCGTAGTGTTTGGGTAGAAGCTGGGCTGTAAAGTCCAGTGGACCGAACTACTAGTGCAGATCCTGGTGGTAGTAACAGCATAGCCGAGTGAGAATCTCGGCGACCGCATGGGCAAGGGTTTCCCGGCAATGCGTCATCAGCCGGGAGTTAGCCGGTCCTAAAAACAACCTCAACAGAATTGTTTGAATGGGAAACTGGTTAATATTCCAGTGCCTTGAAAGTTCGTTAATACCTCTTCTGTCGCTTCCGGATAGGGTGAGCAGAACCGTCGTTCTGTCTAAGTATTCTAGCTTTGAGGAGTGCCGTAATGGCGAGAATTAAAGCGAGATACCAATGGCCTTCTGCAAGGAGGGTTCACTTGATTCCAGGAGACAATGAAAGCAGAAATAGGAAGATACTTTCAAGACCGTACCGAGATCCGACACTGGTGCCCTGGATGAGAAGTCTAAGGTCTATCGGGTATACCGTATGGCAAGGGAACTCGGCAAAATAGCTCCGTACCTATGGTATAAGGAGTGCCTGCAGTTTTTACGAGGAGTAGGGACTGCAGGTCGCAGTGACTAGGGGGTCCCGACTGTTTAATAAAAACACAGGTGGTCGCTAGTCCGAAAGGATGTGTATGGCCTCTGTATCCTGGCCAGTGGCGGTACCTAAAACCTGGGTTCAACTGGGCTAAGGGCCGCTAAACGCCGGGAGTAACTCTGACTCTCTTAAGGTAGCCAAATGCCTTGTCGGGTAAGTTCC
>JBIOWE010000022.1:0-2169 GCA_044868145.1 Patescibacteria group bacterium | reverse complement strand
CTGGATGAATAGAGATCCCCAACCTTCCTTTACTTACCAACTTCGTATTGTTCTTCGTGATGTCAGTCCTTTGATCTGGCGACGATTGCTCGTCCAGAGCAATATCGATCTTGCACGCCTGAGCCGTATTCTTCATATCTTGTTCTCCTGGAGTGGAGAGCGTCTGGACTGTTTTCATATTCACGGTAAGGATTACGGAACGGCTTATGAGGGCGCCGTCAGTTCCGGCAATGATCCGCGTCAGGTCCGACTCTCGGATTTTCACCTCCACCGCCGTGAACGCTTCTTATATCAATACGATTTCACTGCCGGTTGGGAATTGGAGATTCGCCTCGAGGACATTCTACCGTTTGACCAGGCGCGCTCTTATCCGATCTGTATCGGCGGCAAAAGAGCCGGACCGCCGGGGCCTTGTCTTGGAGCCTGGGCCTATCTTCAATGGCGGGACCAATACCTCTTTCACTATCCGCTAGAAGATTTAAGGATTTGTTCAAAAATAAGTTGTCCGTTTTCGTCAATCACCATCAACGCGGCTTGATGGTGTAATTCCACTTCGGGAAAACGCGAAGCGGGGATAGATTGATTTGAGCCTTTTGTGCGACGGTCAATTTCTCCCCGGTCTGATAATCGCTCTTATCCAAATAGGCTCGAACTCGTAGCCCAGTATCGGTTTTTGTTGTCCGAATGAATTTGAGTACAGTTTCATAACTGATCAACGGTTGCCCTGCCCAGTTCTGGGTGATCTGCGAAAAAAGCCGGTGCTCCACCGGATTCCACTTGGAGGCCCCTGGCGGGAAATGAGTCACCGTAATTTGCAATCCCAATTCATCAGATATCTGTTGCAATCCGACTTTCCAGAGCCAGGAGCGACTACTGTTTGGGTTGCCGTTATCGACTTGGATCAACAGTTCCTGCTGACCGGCATATCTGACGCGTCCGACCTTGATCCACCACCATCTGATTGCAGCGATGGCGAATGCGGGCGTTTGATGCGAAATGCCAATCACTACAAAGCCGTCGTTGGCGGCCACATCGTAAATCCCATACGGAATGGCCACGCCATCAGCGTGACTTGGATAGTCATATTCCAAAACCGGAATCGGTTCTCGGCGCCACGCGCCGCCCGCATTCTTGAAGTTGCCGACCAATTCGCGCTTCTTCGTATCTGCGCTGATGACAGGCTTACCAGCTTTCAAAAATCGGCGGCGCACCCGAATCAGATATCGCATTTGGCGGTCACGGTCGGGGTTTTGTTCTCGCGTCAGTCGCTTGCGATTAACGCGAATCGCATAGCGCAGTTTACGCAACAGTCGCCGGATCGTGGCAATCGCAACTTTGAACCCTTTACGTTTCAGTTCGCGCTGGAGTGCGCGCAGCGTTTTGCGCGTCCACTTCAAGCCAGTCATTGGATCGCCCGCGCAAGCGTCACGCAACAATTCTTCCAGCGCGTTTAGGATCTCAGGCTCTTTTTTTCAACAACTTTCCGGCCGCCGCCAGGAACCCGCACACGCTTGGCGGTCTTGCGGTCAAGACGTTGCACTTCTGCACGTCCGCGCCTGATCGTTACACGGCTGATCCCCGTGATCTCGTGCAATAGTTGGATGCTGCCACGTCCCCATTGGAGAGCAAGCAGTCCAACAAAACGCCGCCGATGTTTTTCATCCAGCCCTGCTACCAAGCGATTGATAGCACGATGCTCTTTTGCAATCGCGCTATGCGGGCGCCGTTGGCAGGTCTCGCAAATACATGAATGGGCTTCTGCCCGTTGTTCGCGTCCCATTTGGCTCATTCCTTATCGGGTCGGTAGGAATGAGCTTATCATCAAACGGACAAGTTATTTTTGAACAAAGCCTAAATGTTCCCGCCGCTTGTTCCCTGTCTATGTTCACTAGGTTGAGGCCAAGAGACTCATTCAGGACATCGATATTGTTTTGCAGCCACTGCGTAAAGTCATGGGCTTCATGCTTCCAAACTTCCCGCAACGCAACCCTCTCAAGACGTCCAATATTTATTTCTTTCACTTACTATGCTCCCTACAATATCTAGCTGCCGGTGCCTATTCTCAGCGTCGAAAGACTCTTCACTCATGCCGCCTTATCCAATGCCCCTAAAACTTCCCGAAAACTGTTCAGGCCCGCTTCAAGGTTTTCGATGATCTCCATCGCAAGA
>JBIOWE010000021.1:0-2957 GCA_044868145.1 Patescibacteria group bacterium | reverse complement strand
TCAAGACGGAAATCACTGTTGAGATTTTTCGATGGATGTCGGGTAAACGACCAAAATTTGACGGCCAATTTTTTGTTGGGTATTCTATGGTTGTGGCTCGTGGAGTTGCATGAGAAGTCGAGAAGTCAAGAAGTAGGGAAAAATGTCGAAGTCGAAAGAACCGAAGAAGTGGTCAGAAATCACCTATATTCGCTGTGAGCTAGACGATCAGCTTAAAGCGAACCTTGAAAAGTGGCTCAAGGAGAAACACGACTGGCTTGCCTATATTGAGGCCGAAACCAATAGCGGGTTACGCTTTGGTTGTCACGAGGACAGATTTAATTCGTGTGTTGAGGCCCGTCTCACGCTCCTCTCCAATTCAATCGACCAAAATACGCTAGTGCTACAGGGTAGAGGGCCTGATTTGCTAAAGGCAATTCAGGCTCTTTTCTATAAGCACTACATTGTGTTGGAGCGGAATTGGGAGGACCTAGACCGCAAACCGGAATTTCGCTACGAAAGCTGGGGCTAATATGCGCCAATTGAAAATGTTCTCGTCGGCCCAGCAAAGGTGTATTGAGTGCGGCACCGAATTTATTCCATTTTCGAAGGAAACAATTCGAGAATGGGATAGGGATTTCAGGCGGAATGGTGCTTGGTCCGGCTCTTCTGAGTGGGCGATTGATCGCATATATCAGGAAAATCTGAAATGCTGTGGCCCGGAATGTTTGGGGGTTCACGAAATTCGAAGGGCAATTCAGAAATTCGAGCGCGAAGAGCACAAAAACTACGGCAAGCGCCGGTAGAACCGTAACCCCACAGCCACCGTACTGCACAACCCCCAACCACTTCTCTTGGGGGTTTTGTTTTGTCGGTAGGATATGCACTAAAGCGTATTACTAAGTCACGCAATGCCTCTGTTTTTTGTTTTAGGTCATTACCTACGCTTCACGCGCGCATAATTATAATTACGCACGCGCGCAATTACAGTACGGTGGCTGTGGGGTTACGGTTTTGAGAAGTAAGGCCCTCTGCCCTACAAGTTACCCAACCCCTTGACAAACGTTGTACAATGTCTTAAAATCAGATGTAACATCTGATTTAGCGCTGGAGCATGAAGGCGATGAGCCAACAGAAAATCACATATTTGGACTATAGTGGCGAAACCTCGACTACTGAGTGGGACGTTACCCAGATGACTGCCGGAAACCTCGTGACAGTTCAAGGCGACTTAGCAGACCTTGTAATTGCCATTGATGGTATTTCTCTGGCTACGATTGCTAGGGAGCGTCGAATCCTTGAGAATTTGTTTCTCGCGAACAACAAACCGACTTCTGTTGATGCTCAGCGCGAGAAGAAATGGCTCGTTCGATATGAGGACACTGTGACGCACAATATCTACCGAACAGAAATTCCAGGTGCGGACTTGACGTTGCTACAGACAAATAGCGATATGGCGGACCTTACAACTGCCGCTTTTGGGGCGTTTATTGCGGCTTTTGAGACAGTTGTCAAGGCTCCAGGTACTCAGAATGCTGTCAACGTTCTCGACGTTGAGTTTGTGGGGAAGCGCATCTAATGGGGAAGTGGCTAACCCCACTTAATTCAGAGCCTGTAGGGCGGGTCTACAGGCTCTTATCTATTCCGGATGATGCTGAATGGGCGAGTATCATCTGGGGCGCGCTTGATGATTTGCGCTATTCGTCGAATTTTGAGCAGCTAATTGGCATTTCCCCGGGAGAGGCGGCAGCTGCTTTTGCTGTGCTTTATGACGAGTGGAGAAGGACGAATCCCTTGATAGGCGTGATATTTCCATTTGCAACTGCGGCGCTCCCGGCAAATTCTCTGTCTTGTAATGGCGCAACTTACTTGCGTACAGATTATCCTGATTTGTATGCCAGGATACATTCCTCATTGATTGTCGACGCGGACCATTTTAAGGTCCCGGATTTGCGGGCGAGATTTGTCACAATGGCGTCAGGCTCTGCTCCTGGAGGTCTTACACCCAAAACATTCAATTCTACGGGAGGAGAAGAGCGACATACACTCACTACATCAGAAATGCCGAGCCACAGCCACAGCGAAATAGGAGCGACCTCTGTAATTATCAACGGAGGTCTTGAGGCGCCGGCTAGTAGCGCGGTGCCAACCCCAGCAATTACCGGCTTTTCTGGCGGCGGCGGTTCACACGAGAATATGCCACCGTGGATTGCTGTAAATTGGGGCATCTGGGCTAAATAATGCCGACAAAAGCTTTAATTCCGCTTCCCACTCAGGGTATTCCCAATACAAATAAATGCGTAGTATTTTTTGTACCTGACAGCGCCGAGTTTTTCGGGATGTTCTGGGGCGCGCTTTATCAACTAACAGCTTGGAACAGCTATTATCGTGACGAGGCGCATTCTGCGAAGGCAGTAGCCGATACGTGGAAAGTTGTTATTGATGAAGCAAGGCTCTTAGAATGCAGTAGTTTGTGCTCGTTTGATTGGTCTCTCGACCAAGATTTTTCCTCTCCGCAATCTTCGCCCTCTGATTTGTTTTTTGTGTCCTCCCTTGCCAATCCGACATATCGAACGTGGTTTGGATTTACAGCAGTTGGCGGCGGCGGACTAACGAATATGGATATTGTCGGGTTTGATAACGATACGGGAGATCCTGTTGGCGGACCAATTGGCAGCTTATTTATCCACTCGAATGACAACACAGCACTTGGCGGTTCGATTAGTTGGATAGACTGCGCGGGGTTAACTCACATTGTCGGCGGCGGCGCGTCGGCTGGAGTGCAAATTCAGGATTTTGATTTTGTGCACCTCGTCATTGCGGTTGGGAAGTCGTGCCACTTTTGCATTGTTCAAGACGGAAATCACTGTTGAGATTTTTCGATGGATGTCGGGTAAACGACCAAAATTTGACGGCCAATTTTTTGTTGGGTATTCTATGGTTGTGGCTCGTGGAGTTGCATGAGAAGTCGAGAAGTC
>JBIOWE010000020.1:0-2566 GCA_044868145.1 Patescibacteria group bacterium | reverse complement strand
ACGTTATGTGGCTTCACCGGGTTGTAGGCGGGGACAGCGGGGCCCTCGTTGTTCCATTCATGCACGTCGGAACTTACCCGACAAGGCATTTGGCTACCTTAAGAGAGTCAGAGTTACTCCCGGCGTTAAACGGCCCTTAGCCCAGTTGAACCCAGGTTTTAGGTACCGTCACTGGCCAGGATACATAGGCCGTACACATCCTTTCGGACTTGCGACCAACTGTGTTTTTATTAAACAGTCGGGACCCCCTAGTCACTGCGACCTGCAATTCCTATTCCTCATAAAAACTGCAGGCACTCCTTATACCATAGATACGGAGCTATTTTGCCGAGTTCCCTCGCCTTACGGTATACCCGACAGACCTTAGATTACTAATCCAGGGCACCAGTGTCGGTTCTCGGTACGGACATAAAAGAATCTCCCTTAACTTGCTTTCAGTGCCTCCTGGATTCAAGTAAACCCTCCTTGCGGAAGGCCATTCTCATCTCATTGGAGTTCTCACTATTACAGTACTCCCCCCAATTAGAATAATTAGACAGAACGACGATTCTGCTTACTCTATCCTGAAGTGACAAGCAAGGTACAAACGATCTTTTATGGCACTGGAATATTAACCAGTTTCCCTTTCGGACAACGCTGTTGAGGTTGTTCTTAGGACCGGCTAACTCCCGGCTGATGACGCATTGCCGGGAAACCCTTGCCCTTACGGTCACCGAGATTCTCACTCGGTTATGCTGTTACTACCACCAGGATCTGCACTAGTCGATCAGTCCACTGGACTTCACAGCCCAGCTTCTACCCAATCACTACGCCCACCTACCATATACCAGCATTGCTGGTAATCTAAAGTATCGGTAATCTACTTGAGCCCCGTGCATTTTCGGGGCTTCCAAGCTCGGCAGGTGAGCTGTTACGCACTCTTTAAAGGATGGCTGCTTCTAAGCCTACCTTCCTGCTGTCTCTGCTCAAAAACACCCTTTGGTTTGACACTTAGTAGATATTTGGGGACCTTAACTTTAGTCTGGGTTGTCCCCCTCTCGGTTATGAGGCTTACCCCACATAAACCCGCCTCCTAGCTTCTACGACGCTTGTACCTTCGGAGTTCGAATGGACAGCGAGCCCTTTCGAGCCCTTACTGTCCGATCGGTGCTCTACAGAACAAGCAATCTCCACTAAGGCAGGACTGCGATCCAATTCGGTGGGAACTAGCGATCACCGGACTAGATTGGTTTTTGACCCCTAATCCCAGATTAGAGGACCGATTTGCACGTCAGGACCCCTGCAGACCTCCAGCAGGCTTTCGCCCACCTTCGTCTTATCCAGGAATAGATCGTCCGGTTTCTAGCCTTACTGCTATGACTAAAGACCCTTTCAGATCTCTCGCCTTGCTAATGCTGCGCGAGTTTGGTTTCCCTTCGCCTTCCCTTTTTAAGGTTAAGCTCGCCATAACAGTAATCTCCCTGGCCCGTGTTTCTAGACGGAACGTATAACTCTAGAAGGCTTCAAATCCTTACGGATTCTCCACCTGATTCCTTTCGAGCCATACACGTCTGTAACCGGTTGGTTTCAGGCGCTTTTAACCCCCCTTCCGGGGTACTTTTCAACTTTCCCTCACGGTACTAGTACGCTATTGGTCTTAGATAATATTTAGCCTTGGATGCTACTTTCACCCATATTCACTGGCCACTGCCAAGGCCAATTACTCTTGTTATAGAACAATCCAATTTTTTTTTGTCTACGGGGGTATCACCCTTTTTCCCAATTCTTTCCAGAATACTTCGACTAAAAGAATTGGATCTAAAATCTATAACTCACCACATCTCTATAATGTTACCATTACAGATTCAGTTTGGGCTCTTCCGTTTTCGCTCGCCGCTACTAACGGAATCTCGCTTGATTTCTCTTCCTTGTCCTACTCAGATGCTTCACTTCGGACAGTTCGCCCTCCCAAGCATAAAGCAGGGGAGTATAAATGAGAGACCTCATTCGGAGATCCTGAGATCGATGGTCGCATGCACCTACCCCAGGCTTATCGCAGCTTGCCACGTCCTTCATCACTTTCTAAGCCTAGTCATCCACCAACCGGCGTAGTTGCACCAGCATTCCCTTTGAAATTTGGTTAGTAATTTTACGCGGTCAGAATATACCACTTGATAATGAAGCCAATTAACCTCTGTCATTATTGCAAAAAATGCAATATAGTGGTTAATTGTCGATCCTATACACGATGATCATTGTAAACTCACGTTTACTACATCACTTCATTCCTAAAACATTTCTTTTAGGAATTGCATTCTTTTGATTAGGTTACAAACCCTTTACACAGATTGTCCGACCTTATACTAAGGAGGTGATCCGGCCGCAGGTTCCCCTACGGCCACCTTGTTACGACTTCTCCCTCGTTGCTGACCCCAGGTTCGATAGTGCCAATGAGACACTACCTCGCCAAGAACCAACTTCGATGAAGCGACGGGCGGTGTGTGCAAGGAGCAGGGACGTATTCACCGCGCGATGATGACACGCGGTTACTAGGGATTCCATATTCATGAGGGCGAGTTTCAGCCCT
>JBIOWE010000019.1:0-2052 GCA_044868145.1 Patescibacteria group bacterium | reverse complement strand
AGGGTTCCCAGCCTCCCACCTATGCTGCGCAGGGGCTACCGCGATTCATGGCTAAGGTATAGTAAAGGTGCACGGGGTCTTTCCGTCTAGATGCGGGTAACCGGCATCTTCACCGGTACTACAAGTTCGCTGAGCCACTCGTTAAGACAGCGCCCAAATCGTTACGCCATTCGTGCAGGTCGGAACTTACCCGACAAGGAATTTCGCTACCTTAGGACCGTTATAGTTACGGCCGCCGTTCACTGGGGCTTCAATTCAAAGCTTCGCCTTACGGCTAACCTCTCCTTTTAACCTTCCAGCACCGGGCAGGCGTCAGCCCCTATACGTCGTTTTCGACTTTGCAGAGACCTGTGTTTTTGTTAAACAGTCGCTTGGGCCATTTCATTGCAACCCCCTCGGGCTATAAACCCTACCGGGGCACTCCTTATTCCGAAGTTACGGAGCTATTTTGCCGAGTTCCTGAACGTGTGTTCTCTCAAGCGCCTTAGGATATTCTCCTCGTCTACCTGTGTCGGTTTACGGTACGGTTACAAAGCAGACTCCTTAGAGGTTTTTCTTGGCAGTGTGAAGTCAGCGGCTTTATCCAGCCCTTGCGAGCTCGTCACTACTCTCGAGGTTAGTGATCGGGCGGATTTGCCAACCCAATCCCTCTCGATCGTGAAATCCCATCCATCAGAGATCTCGCTTATCCTCCTGCGTCACCCCATCGTGATAACGTCCACTTCATAGTACAGGAATGTTGACCTGTTACCCATCGTCTACGCCTCTCGGCCTCGACTTAGGGACCGACTAACCCTGAACGGATTAACCTTTTTCAGGAAACCTTAGACTTTCGGCGACCAGGGTTCTCACCTGGTTTATCGCTACTTATGCCGGCAGGGTCTCTTCAGTACCGTCAACGGCTCCTTACGGTGCCGCTTCGAACTGTACAGAACGCTCCCCTACCAAATGAACTGCCGCAGCAGTTCAAGTTCATAGCTTCGGTGGCAGACTTGAGCCCCGTTGAATTGTCGGCACGGAGCTGCTTGACCAGTGAGCTATTACGCTTTCTTTAAAGGATGGCTGCTTCTAAGCCAACCTCCTGGCTGTCAATGCGTCTCCACTTCCTTTTCCACTTAGTCTGCACTTTGGGACCTTAGCTGATGATCTGGGCTCTTTCCCTCTCGACAATGAAGCTTAGCCCCCACTGTCTGACTCCCAAGCTGTTGTTAGCGGCATTCGAAGTTTGGTTGGATTCAGTAACCTGGTAAGGCCCCTAGTCCATTCAGTTCTCTACCACCGCTACAAATCACTTGAGGCTAGCCCTAAAGCTATTTCGGGGAGAACGGGCTATCACGGAATTTGATTAGCCTTTCACCCCTACCCTCAGCTCATCCAAGCTGTTTTCAACCAACACTGGTTCGGGCCTCCACACGGTGTTACCCGTGTTTCACCCTGGCCAAGGGTAGATCATCCCGCTTCGCGTCTATTTCCTGCGACTGAATCGCCCTATTCAGACTCGCTTTCGCTACGGCTCGCTTACGCTAAACCTTGCCACAGAAAATAACTAGCCGGCTCATTATGCAAAAGGCACGCGGTCAGGCTTGCCTTGCGGCAACGCCCTTCCACTGCTTGTAGGCACACGGTTTCAGGTACTATTTCACTCCCCTCGCAGGGGTTCTTTTCACCTTTCCCTCACGGTACTGGTTCGCTATCGGTCATTAGTGAGTGTTTAGCCTTGGGAGATGGTCCTCCCGGATTCCCACAGGGTTCCACGTGCCCCGCGGTACTTAGGATCCCGCTTCGAGTCCGGTCAGCTTTTGCCTACGTGGCTATCACACTCTTTGGCCGATTTTTCCAAATCGCTCGGCTAGCCGCCGGATTGGTAACTCTACTCATGCGGTCCTGCAACCCCGCCTTTGGTTGCCCGCAGGCGGTTTAGGCTCTTTCCATTTCGCTCGCCACTACTCTGGAAATCACTGTTGTTTTCTCTTCCTCCAGGTACTGAGATGGTTCACTTCCCTGGGTTTGCCCTGACCTTCCTATGAATTCAGAAGGTAGTCTCCCAGTTTT
>JBIOWE010000018.1:0-2524 GCA_044868145.1 Patescibacteria group bacterium | reverse complement strand
GCATGGTGAATGCCTTGGCACTAGGAGCCGACGAAGGACGCGTTAAGCTGCGATAAGCTTTGGGTAGGCGCAAATAGCCTGTGATCCAAAGATTTCCGAATGGGGGAACCCACATAGTAACAACTATGTACTGCATACTGAATAAATAGGTATGCAGAGGTAGACCCGGGGAACTGAAACATCTAAGTACCCGGAGGAAGAGAAAGAAAAATCGATTTCCTAAGTAGCGGCGAGCGAAAGGGAAAGAGCCCAAACCTAGGTCTTTGACCTAGGGGTTGAGGATAGATCATAAATACTGCAATTCCTTAATTGAAGATAGCTGGAAAGCTGCTCCGCAGAAGGTAATAGGCCTGTAAATGAAAAGGAAAAACAGCCAGATCTAATCCAGAGTACCACGAGACACGTGAAACCTTGTGGGAAGCTGGGAGGACCACCTCCCAAGGCTAAATACTACCTAGTGACCGATAGTGAAGAAGTACCGTGAGGGAAAGGTGAAAAGAACCCCGGAAGGGGAGTGAAATAGAACCTGAAACCGTGTGCCTACAACCGGTCGGAGCACTTTATATGTGTGACGACGTGCTTTTTGTAGAACGAGCCAACGAGTTACGATATGTAGCAAGGTTAAGTACTTAAGGTACGGAGCCGAAGGGAAACCAAGTCTGAATAGGGCGTATAGTTGCATGTCGTAGACCCGAAACCGGGTGACCTATCCATGGCCAGGATGAAGCGGAAGTAAAATTCCGTGGAGGTCCGAACCACGTTGGTGTTGAAAAACCATGGGATGAGCTGTGGATAGCGGAGAAATTCCAATCGAACTCGGAGATAGCTGGTTCTCCTCGAAATAGCTTTAGGGCTAGCGTCGATTAATTGAGTAATGGAGGTAGAGCACTGAATGGGCTAGGGGCTGACAACAGTTACTGAACCCTATCAAACTCCGAATGCCATATACTTTTATTTCGGCAGTCAGACTGCGAATGATAAGATCCGTAGTCAAAAGGGAAACAGCCCAGACCATCAGCTAAGGTCCCAAAGTGTAAGTTAAGTGGAAAAGGATGTGGGATTTCTAAGACAACTAGGATGTTGGCTCAGAAGCAGCCACTCATTCAAAGAGTGCGTAATAGCTCACTAGTCAAGAGATCCTGCGCCGAAGATGTCCGGGGCTAAAACTTACCACCGAAGCTATGGGTGTACACTATGTGTACGCGGTAGAGGAGCTTTCTGTACTGGCTGAAGTCATACCGTAAGGAGTGGTGGACGGTACAGAAGTGAGAATGTTGGCATAAGTAGCGAGAGTTAGGTGAGAATCCTAACGGTCGAAAACCTAAGGTTTCCTGAGGAAGGCTCGTCCTCTCAGGGTTAGTCGGGACCTAAGCCGAGGCCGAAAGGCGTAGGTGATGGACAATCGGTTGATATTCCGATACCACCAATGGACGTTATCAGAAATGGGATGACGCAGGAGGATAGGATGTGCACACTATTGGATGTGTGTCTAAGCATTTAGGCGGAGCAAGCAGGCAAATCCGTTTGCTCTTAACGCTGAGATGTGATGGGGAAGGGAATTTATTCCTGAAGTATCTGATTCCACGCTGCCAAGAAAAGTCTCTATCGAGGATATTGGTGCCCGTACCGCAAACCGACACAGGTAGGTGAGGAGAGAATCCTAAGACCATCGGAAGAATTGTTGTTAAGGAACTCGGCAAATTGACCCCGTAACTTCGGGAGAAGGGGTGCCTACGAGAGTAGGTCGCAGAGAATAGGCCCAAGCAACTGTTTAGCAAAAACACAGGTCTCTGCTAAAGCGAAAGCTGATGTATAGGGGCTGACGCCTGCCCGGTGCTGGAAGGTTAAGGGGATCACTTAGCGCAAGCGAAGGTGTGAACTTAAGCCCCAGTAAACGGCGGCCGTAACTATAACGGTCCTAAGGTAGCGAAATTCCTTGTCGGGTAAGTTCCGACCCGCACGAATGGCGTAATGATTTGGGCACTGTCTCAACAACAAATCCGGCGAAATTGTAGTGCAAGTGAAGATGCTTGCTACCCGCGATTGGACGGAAAGACCCCGTAGAGCTTTACTGTAGCTTAGCATTGAATTTCGGTATTGTCTGTACAGGATAGGTGGGAGACTGAGAAACATGGGCGTCAGCCTGTGTGGAGTCAACCTTGGGATACCACCCTGACAGTACTGAGGTTCTAACTGGAGGCCATGAATCTGGTCACAGGACATTGTTAGGTGGGCAGTTTGACTGGGGCGGTCGCCTCCAAAAGAGTAACGGAGGCGCTCAAAGGTTCCCTCAGCGCGGTTGGAAATCGCGCGAAGAGTGCAAAGGCAGAAGGGAGCCTGACTGCGACACTTACAAGTGGAGCAGGGACGAAAGTCGGACTTAGTGATCCGGTGGTTCCTCGTGGGAGGGCCATCGCTCAACGGATAAAAGCTACCTCGGGGATAACAGGCTGATCTCCCCCAAGAGTCCACATCGACGGGGAGGTTTGGCACCTCGATGTCGGCTCGTCGCATCCTGGGGCTG
>JBIOWE010000017.1:0-19916 GCA_044868145.1 Patescibacteria group bacterium | reverse complement strand
ATCCGGCCACGACCTGTAACAGTTCACAAGGCGCTACGGCGGGTTGTATCTTTAACACGACATGCGACGTCACAAGCGCAAACCCCATCTGCAACGAGTACATTAGCGCTGCAGCCAAGGATCCGGTGGCGACTCAGAATTATGTCTACGAAGCCTGTGGATCAAACGCCCGGTTCTTGCTCTACGCCAACCTCGAAGCTGGCACTGGTGGTTACTTCTGGATCAAATCTGATGGTACGAATGGAGATGCCGCAGTAGCACCGGCAGCCTGCTAGATTTGCATACATTCAAAGACAAAACGAGGGTTCATACGAGCCCTCTTTTTGTTCGAAAAATATGATATACTATCTCTATGTTTTTACAGTCTTTGTATCAGAATCGTGACGCGATGCGGAAAGGTGTCGTGCTCGTTTTGCTGCTTGGACTTGTTGTGATGAGCTCCTTTTTTTCGGGCGAGTGGAATCAATGGTTACTCAGTATTTTTCTTGTTGTCACATTTGGACTTGCATTTTTTGTGGTGCTCCTTCTCGGTACAGTTGGCCTCAAGCTATCCACGCCCAGACAATTATTGATGAATCCTCATCTCCCGCTTTTTTTGTTTCTGCTTATTGCTTGCATCAGCACATTTTTTTCCAATAATCTTTATACGAGCCTCAACGTGCTGAGTCTTCTTCTTTGTTATGCGCTCGTTTTTTGGGCCGCATACGTTGTATTTCGGAACGAAAAATTTTTACGGATTCTCGTCATAACGATTTTCAGTACTGGCGCGCTTGCTTCTCTTATTAATATTATTTTGTTCATCTTTGTCCCGGAATCAACCCGCGCCGGCGGCTTACTGTTTAATGCAAACGCATTAGGCAGCTATCTACTTTTTAGCCTGCCAATTGGTATGGTGCTTTTGCTCGAGGCAAAAGGCCTCAAAATCAAAATCGCGCTTTCTTTTGGAACACTCCTTATCGGCATTAGCTTTATTTTGACATTCTCGTATACGGGCTGGGTGAGTTTCCTCATTCCGTTGATTATTCTGGGGTTTGTCTATAGAAAAAAAATATTTTCAACCAAAAATGTCGTATCAGGCTTTGGAATCGCCCTTATCCTGCTCGCCATTGTCATATCAATTCGCTACGTTCAGTACAAAGACTTTGGGAAAGCGGCTAAGCTGTATGAAACAATTTCCGCATCAGGCGCGGCGTTCAGTTTTCATCAACGCATTGAATTCAATCGAGCGGCGCTCAACATGTCCTCTGATTATCCGTTCACCGGCGTTGGACTCTCGGCGTATCAGCAAATGTACCCACGCTACACACGCACTATCTACGAGCAGCCGAGGTATGTCCACAATTATTACCTCCAAACATTGGCTGAAATTGGCTTTGTTGGCTTTATTGTGTTCGTTTGGTTTATCGTTGCGTTGCTGCGCAAGACACGCACTGCATTTCATGGTGCGACTACTGACGATCGAATGCGCCCGTATATTTTTGGTTTATCGCTCGGTGTGCTTGGGTCCGTTATTCACGCCCTGTTTGATTTCGGCTGGCAATTCCCCGCCGTGTTTCTTTTGTTTTGGGTTTGCGCAGGCGCGCTGCTCGGTTACGAGAACGCTACGCAACCCCCTGCGACGCAAGCACCCGGCTCTCGGGGCGTTCTTTGGAAAGCCCTTATTCTTATAGCAGGGTTGCTGCTGCTCGTACGCGGATTTACCCTGTTTCTTGCGATGAGTTCTTTTGACCAAGCAGTTATAGCAGCGAACAACGGTGAGTATGAGAGTTCGATTGAATACGCAAAACAAGGTGTTAGCTACAGTCCCGACCCAGAGCAATTTCGCGCTCTTTCTTCCAATACATTACAGCTGGCACATAGCGACGAGGATTACACAGATGCCGTGTTCTATGCCAAACGTGCAATTGCTTGGAATAAATCCGATTATTTTGCGTATCGTTTACTTGGAAGAATATTTATTACGCAAGGCCGCTATGCTGACGCCGAGACCGCGTACAAGACCGCGCTCATGCTGGATCCCATGTTTCACCCACAGTTTCATTACGATTTGGCCGTGCTGTACGACCAGCAGAAACGCTATGATGACGAGCTTCAACTCTTAACCGGTATCATCGCTCGTTACGATGGCATTCCGTCCTCATCAAACATTTTCCTGCCTGGTGATTTATCATTACTTCATTATCAGCTAGGCCACGTCTATGAAATTCAGGAGAATAATGAGCGGGCACAGTATTATTACGAACAAGCCATACGCTTGAACGACAAAAATTCCTCGGCGCAACAGGCACTCGATCGTTTAAAAGCATTTTGACTCTGACCCACGACACAGCGTATACTATACAATGATTACCTCGCAAAATCTTTCCTAATAGACTCTATGATTAATCCAGCAAAAGACCCAGAGCAGACCATTGGTTTTATGCATCGTCAAAGTTTTTTTAAGAGTGGGAGAGGGTTCACGCTTGTAGAAATCCTGGTTGTACTTTCTATCATCGCCATCCTCACAATCATTGGTCTCACAGAAATCAACAACGCGCGGAAAAACGCACGTGACGCGCGCAGATTTTCCGATCTGCAACAAATACGACTTGGGCTTGCGTTGTATGCTACAGGTAAAGAAGATATTTACCCGCGCGTAATTGACTCGTCAGGAATCGACACGACCGTTCAACCAGCTGCGAACAGTATTTTTTCCGAAACCGGACCGCTCGCCCCTTACTTGGGCGCGATCCCTCGCGATCCGACCAACGCCTCTGGCCTTTACTATTCTTATGATACGAGCTTCGACTTTAAGCATTACGTGTTGTGCGCCAAGCTTGAAGCGGGCACCAAATATGCGATTGTGTGGTATGAGAACGCATACGGCGGTGAGCAAATAACGTGCCCAGGTATTTAATAATTGAGAATTAAAAAATTTGGAGAATTACGCATTACTTTTTGAGAGAAATTTCATCAAAGAATACTCAATTCGGAATTCGCAATTCGTAATAAAAAATTGATAAGAATATGCGACCACAAGACCAAAGGATGCTTATGAAAAGTGGTGCTGGGTTTACCCTGGTTCAACTGCTTCTGGTCATTTTTGTTTTAGGCGTTCTCCTCGCCGGATCGTTTTTACTACTGAATAACGAACGAGCTCATACGCGCGACGCCAAACGTATGGCTGACATGGCGCGATTGCAAGCGGCATTCGAGCTCCTGTATCATGCGACCGCCAGTTATGGCCAAGCGGCGACAGACGGCTGCAATACCATTGGCATGGCAGTGAACAGCTGCAATCTTTCCGTGTACCTTCCCGCTATTAAGTCGTTTCGCGATCCGTCATCAGGGAGCTACATTGTTTCGCAGGTTCCTTCCGATTCGGGCTATCAAATCACCTTTTCTTTGGAAAAATCCTACGATAGTTTTCGGGCGGGACCGCATACGCTTTCGCAAAACGGCATTCAGTAATTTTTAGAATCAGACGCACTCGCAAACGGTACACAGCCGTTTTTTTTCATTCAAAACATGGTATACTGAACCCATGGTTTATGTTCTCATTGTTCTCTTTGGGCTCGCGGTAGGAAGTTTTCTCAACGTCGTTATTTACCGATTACCAGGTAAAATTTCCTTTGTAAAAGGACGATCATTTTGCCCCCATTGTAAGCATGCGCTTACAGCAATCGATTTAATTCCTTTGATCAGTTTTCTTCTACTGCGTGGCCGATGTCGCTATTGCGGTAAGCCAATTGCATGGCAATATCCACTGGTTGAATTGGCCACCGCGGGGGCGTTCCTGCTCTTTTTTCTTCACGAAGGTTTTTCCATTGCCTTTCTCGTCCATCTAATCTTCGCCGCGTTCCTTATCGTTATTTTCGTTATTGACTTTGAACGTTATTTGATCCTCGACGTTGTTTCGTTGCCGGGGATCCTCTTTGCATTCTTAGGAAGCGTTTTTTTTCTCCATGAACCGTTGGTTTCCGTTCTTATTGCTGGTATACTAGGAGGTGGATTTTTCCTTATACAGTTTGTTCTTTCGAAAGGTAAGTGGATCGGCGGTGGCGACATTCGACTCGGCGTGTTATCGGGATTCATGCTCGGTTTGGAACGATTCTCGCTTGCTCTCGTTCTTGCGTACATCGTTGGCGCATTTGTCGGCATAGTGCTCATCCTCGGCGGAAAGAAATCGTGGAAGAGCAAAATGCCGTTCGGAACATTTCTTTCAGCAAGTACCCTTATCTTTCTTTTATTTGGACAACAAATTGCAGATTGGTTTTTCTCGTTCTATCTATGAACTCGTAACAGGTAATCAGTAGAAAAATATGATTGACTACCAGTTACATATTACGAGTTACTAGTTACAAGTTACGGATTACAATATTACAACAAAAAATGGCCAACGCTGCGTACAATAATTTCAAAAGTGTTACGGGATTTACGCTCGTCGAAATGCTGATCACGATCGCTATTCTCTCGATCCTCTCTGGTGTGCTTATCACAAACTTTCGACAAGGCGAAAATTCATCAAAACTCAAGCAAGCAAGTTTAGCTCTTGTGCAGGATCTACGCAGCGCGCAAAGTTATTCGCTTGCGGGAAAAATCGTGAAACGATGTGCGAATAGTCTGGCGACAGCGTGCAGCCTTGATGCACAGTGCTCGCCCGATCTTTGCAGTGATGTTGTACCTGTTGGAGGATTTGGAATCAATATTGCTTCAGAAACCTTATATAATCTTTTTACGGACATGAATGAGTCAGGACCGCTAGCGCCGAGTAGAACGTATAATGCGGCTGACGGTAGCGCGATTATTGCCGAAAACATGTTATTACGTTACGCTACTCGTTTTGGCGAGTATCAATTTGACTCGAATCCTGCGAATAGCGCCTTTTCATCATCAATTGATATCACGTTTGAGCCGCCAACAGGCAGAGCGCATTTTTGTGTGGGCGTAGCAACGTGCGTCGGTAACCCGACGGCGTATGATCAATATAATGCGTTGTCCCTTTTAATAAAAAGCGATACAACAACCGCATGCCGCCGCGTGACCATCAACCGCATCTCCGGACAAATTGGCGAGCAGCTTGACGCGGATTGCAATCTTAACACGCCCGGTTAGTATGGTCCTTCAACGTTTTACGCGTAATGAACAAGGCCAAACGATTTTAGAAATGCTCATCGCAATTTTCGTGATTGTGGTGGGGGTTTTCGGCATTCTGACCTTGATTATCTCAACGATTCAGGCCGGCCGGGAAGGATCCAACCGTATCGTTGCATTGAACTTGGCCCGGGAGGGTATCGAAAATGTTCGCAGCATTCGCGACAGCAATTGGGTGTATCCTGTAAGCGCCACGAAACCAACGTGGGACAACGGGCTGAATGGCGGGTCAACGGCAACGCCCATCGTCGACACGATGAGCGCCACGACGCCTGTCACGCTTAGTTTTAATCACAATTGGAACGAATTTTCATTTACGCAAATCCGGGCTTTCGGCCATCAATTCCTTCAAGGAGTTGCAACGGGCGAGACGAGAACTTTTTTCCGGCTTTTTGATTTGAATGCCATTTGCCGCAATCCGAGTACGGGCGTGGATTCGCTCGCTGCCACGAATACCGCAGGCAATGATTGTACTGCACCGGCAGAAGAGGTCGGCATCCGCGTGGTTTCGACGGTCCGTTGGCCAACCGAAGTGAACGGGAAACAAGTAATGCTTGAAGAGCGATTATATAATTGGGGATTTTAACCACCACCACTTTTGACATGCACTTCGTTACGTTGATGGAGATACTCGTCCTTTCGGATAAAATTTCACACCGACTTTAGTCGGGTACGCCACTGAAGTGGCTATGAAGAATCAACGGGCGTAGTTATAAAAAACATAGCATATCAATGCAATATAATAAAAAAAACAATCAGTTGGGGTTAACGTTAATGGAGATGCTCGTGGCCATCGGTATCTTTACGACGGTCGTACTGATCGCGCTCACCATTTTTGTTACGATTTCCGATACGCAAAAACGCGTCATTTCTATACAAAAAATTCAAGAGGACATTCGCTATGCCGTGGAAACAATGGCGCAGGAAATCCGGCTGGGGAAAATCGATTATGCATATTATGTTGCCAACAACATTGATTTATACCCCGGCGCATCGACCGTTGAAACCCTCGCGCTCATTGATCAAACCGGTAATTACGTTTTTTTCCGCAGGCAAGGTACGCACTTGGAATATCAAACATGTCTTTCGACAAGTTCTCCGTGCCCGGACGCGGCCACTTGGTTTGTGATTACCCCTGCTGAAATTGAAATTGAGCAAGTACAATTTTTTATAACGCCGTCAGCTGATCCGTTTGTGAACGTTAGTACCCAGGTGTGCAGTTCGATCAGTCCAAACTGCCCGGGCGCGTCGTACCTTTCCTATCGTTGCGATACCGTGACGGATAATCGCTGCGAGTATTTTTCTGACAGTAGGCATTTTCAACCGAAAGTACGAATAGTTTTGGCCACAAAAGGCGAAAATCCCAACATTAAAGATCGCGCATCTATCAGCGTGCAGACAACCGTGACCTCTCGGATTCTTCAAGGTAGCGTAGAAAATTTGAACTATGAATAGCCCCCGAAGCCAACATGGCATCGTCCTTATTTACGCGATTCTCATTTTAAGCGTCGTGTCAGTGATTGGGTTCGGCCTTTCATTTCTCATCGTGCGCGAGCTTCAGCTCACCAGCGTGTCGCATTTTTCAACCGAAGCGTTTTACGCAGCGGAAAGCGGTATCGAACGGGGGCTTTACACAGTCCGCACAAATCGGCTTTCTGCGGCGGAAACGCTCTCGAGTACTGTTACGTCTATTAAAGCCTACTCGGATTCTTTTACCAACGGATCGTCATACAAAAACAATAAAACCGACGTGGGCGGCGGAGGCGGTACCGTCGGCGACATTCTACAGGACGAGGTGCAACAACTTGATATTTACAATATCGATAATCCGTCAGCGTCAGTCGGCGTGACCCAAATAGACGTCAGCGGCACAAACACGAGTCAGCAAGACGAATGGCTGGAGGTTTCTTGGTTTGGGTGGTATCTGGAAAGCGGCAGCTTCAAATTGGAAGCAGCACAAAAACGCGTTGTGAGCCATACGGAGCTCGAAAGCACGGAGAGGATTGTGCTCGACTCGGCCGGCCTTCCTAATCTTTTGGGCTATCGCGTTCGCTTGCGACCTTTGTATGATCCTGTTGAGAATGTGAGCGTGATTGCGTATGACGATGCGGCACCGGTGCCGAATCAAGTAACAATTCCGCAGTCGCAAATCGTGATTCAGGCAAACGGCAAAAAGGGCGACGTGGAGCAGGCGCTCACAGCCACGGTGCCCTGGCGTATTCCGCTCTTTGGCGCCTATGATTATGTGCTATTCGCTGAAGAGAAGATAACAAAGACCGTGCTCTCTGGTCAGCCCGTCTATACGTCAGGCGTTATTCAGGTTGAGGACAATTTAACAGCCGCATGCGCGAACTGCGGGGCATGCCAAGGTGGTGCGAGCGGCTGGCTTGGGACCTGCATCAATACCGTCAGTTGTGGCGCGACACCGCCGACCACGTGTACTGCAGGCACGAATAGCAACTTTACGTTACCGATTCCTTCCTATGTTCCAGGGACGACTGCAGGCACTGATTATTATTTGAGTGTTCGAGTGAATTACGCTGCGCCAACAGGCGACCAAGCGCTCCAAATAACCGTTGACAGCATCAGTAGTTCCTCGATGTTGAACATCGTAGACGCATACACGGCCGCGACGAGTTGCACCGTGCCTGCGTCCTTCAAACTCACGAACGACCCGAATCGGACGATCAAGTTTCACGTCAATGGCACGGCGGCGACGACTATTGACTGGTATCAGCTTTCCACGTACAAAATTTTCGCTGACTGTACATGAACAAACAAGCAGTAAAACAACGCATTGAAAAGTTAAAGAAAGAGATAGATCGACACCGCTATCTCTATCATGTTTTAGATAGGCAGGAAATCTCTGATGCCGCGCTTGATTCGTTGAAGCATGAGCTGGATCAATTGGAACGACAGTACCCCGAGTTCATTACGCTCGATTCGCCCACCCAGCGCGTAGGTGGCAAACCTTTGGATGCGTTTACAAAGGTTCGGCATACGGCTCCCATGCTTTCTTTGAACGATGTTTTTTCCAAGGAAGAAGTGTCAGACTGGGAGAAACGCATCACAAAGTTGGTGCCGCCGGGATTGGACCTGGATTACTTCGGTGAAATCAAAATGGACGGGCTTGCGATCGCTCTTGTATATAGAAACGGTTTGCTACATCACGGCGCAACGCGCGGCGACGGGGTGATCGGCGAGGATGTAACGCAGAATCTCAAAACGATCGACGCGATTCCGCTTCGGCTCGCATTGCATGATGGCTCCGTTGCAGTGCGAAAGATGGGAGAGAAAGCGCTCTCCGGCGATGTGGAAGTGCGCGGGGAAGTGTACATGACCAAAAAGATTTTTGACCAGTTGAATCGCCAGCAGGAAAAAAAGGGTGGGCCAGCGTTTGCAAACCCTCGTAATGCCGCGGCCGGGTCCGTGCGTCAGCTTGATCCGAAGGTTACCGCGTCGCGCAAACTTTCTTTCATGGCTTACGACCTGGTCGCTGGCCTTGGTCAGAAAACGCATGAGGAAGCGCATGCCATAATGACCGCGCTTGGTTTTCAAGCAGGTACGCATAACCGTTATTGCAAAACAATTGCTGAAGTGAATGCGTATCACCAGGATATAGGCAAGATACGCAAAAGCTTGCCGTATTGGAGCGATGGCATTGTCGTAACAGTCAATTCGATTGAATTGTTGCGTCGGCTCGGGGTGGTGGGCAAAGCGCCGCGCGGCTCCGTTGCCTATAAGTATCCCGCTGAACAAGCGACAACCCTTGTCGAGGATATCAAAGTCCAAGTTGGTCGGACCGGCGCGCTGACACCCGTCGCGCACTTGAAGCCGGTGCAAGTCGCAGGCACGACCGTGAAGCGGGCATCGTTGCATAATATGGATCAAATTAATCGGCTCGATGTCCGCATCGGCGATACGGTCATCATCCAAAAAGCAGGCGAAATTATCCCGGAGGTTGTGAACGTTTTGCCGAATCTTCGTACGGGCAAAGAGCGAAAGTTCCACATGCCATCAAAATGTCCAATCTGCGGTTCAAAAATTGAGCGACGTAGCGGTGAAGTGGCATATGTTTGCACGAACAAAAAATGTTTCTCGATCCAATTGGAAGGTTTGCAGCACTTCGTGTCCAAGCGTGCTTTTGATACAGACGGGTTGGGGCCAAAAATTCTTGAGCAACTCTGGAACGCGGATTTGATTCGCGATCCGGCCGATTTGTTTGATTTGAAGGAATCGGACCTCGCGCCGCTTGAACGGTTCGCGGAAAAGTCTGCGGTGAACCTTATTGAGGCAATCAACAACGCGAAGCGCGTAAGCTTGGCGCGGTTTTTGTACGCACTCGGCATCCGCCACGTCGGCGAAGAAACCGCCATCGACCTTGCCCGGCGGTTTGGGTCGCTGGAAAAAATCAAAAACGCGTCCCTTGAGGAGTTGGAAGCTATGCCGGATATTGGTGGCGTGGTGGCTAAAAGTATCTATGATTATTTTCACGATCCATCAAACGTCAAATTCTTGGATAAACTCCTCAAGAAGGGTGTCCGCATTCTACTCGAAGCGGTACGGAAGAGAAAGACCGCCATTTCTGGTAAGAAAGTTGTGGTGACCGGTACGCTATCATCAATGTCGCGGGAAGAAGCCAAGGAAAAAGTTCGCGCCGCAGGCGGTGATTGGGTGTCATCGGTTTCCCAAAACACGGATTACGTCGTTGTCGGCGACTCACCAGGGTCGAAGTATGACAAAGCAAAAAAACTCGGAGTCAAAACAATCAGAGAGCAAGAGTTTTTACGTTTACTGACATAGTCGACCGAGGAAGGCAGACTGATCAGTCTGCCTTCCTCGGTCGACTATGTCAGTAAACGTAAAAACTCTTGCTCTCTGATTGTTTTGACTCCGAGTTTTTTTGCTTTGTCATACTTCGACCCTGGTGAGTCGCCGACAACGACGTAATCCGTGTTTTGGGAAACCGATGACACCCAATCACCGCCTGCGGCGCGAACTTTTTCCTTGGCTTCTTCCCGCGACATTGATGATAGCGTACCGGTCACCACAACTTTCTTACCAGAAATGGCGGTCTTTCTCTTCCGTACCGCTTCGAGTAGAATGCGGACACCCTTCTTGAGGAGTTTATCCAAGAATTTGACGTTTGATGGATCGTGAAAATAATCATAGATACTTTTAGCCACCACGCCACCAATATCCGGCATAGCTTCCAACTCCTCAAGGGACGCGTTTTTGATTTTTTCCAGCGACCCAAACCGCCGGGCAAGGTCGATGGCGGTTTCTTCGCCGACGTGGCGGATGCCGAGTGCGTACAAAAACCGCGCCAAGCTTACGCGCTTCGCGTTGTTGATTGCCTCAATAAGGTTCACCGCAGACTTTTCCGCGAACCGTTCAAGCGGCGCGAGGTCCGATTCCTTCAAATCAAACAAATCGGCCGGATCGCGAATCAAATCCGCGTTCCAGAGTTGCTCAAGAATTTTTGGCCCCAACCCGTCTGTATCAAAAGCACGCTTGGACACGAAGTGCTGCAAACCTTCCAATTGGATCGAGAAACATTTTTTGTTCGTGCAAACATATGCCACTTCACCGCTACGTCGCTCAATTTTTGAACCGCAGATTGGACATTTTGATGGCATGTGGAACTTTCGCTCTTTGCCCGTACGAAGATTCGGCAAAACGTTCACAACCTCCGGGATAATTTCGCCTGCTTTTTGGATGATGACCGTATCGCCGATGCGGACATCGAGCCGATTAATTTGATCCATATTATGCAACGATGCCCGCTTCACGGTCGTGCCTGCGACTTGCACCGGCTTCAAGTGCGCGACGGGTGTCAGCGCGCCGGTCCGACCAACTTGGACTTTGATATCCTCGACAAGGGTTGTCGCTTGTTCAGCGGGATACTTATAGGCAACGGAGCCGCGCGGCGCTTTGCCCACCACCCCGAGCCGACGCAACAATTCAATCGAATTGACTGTTACGACAATGCCATCGCTCCAATACGGCAAGCTTTTGCGTATCTTGCCTATATCCTGGTGATACGCATTCACTTCAGCAATTGTTTTGCAATAACGGTTATGCGTACCTGCTTGAAAACCAAGCGCGGTCATTATGGCATGCGCTTCCTCATGCGTTTTCTGACCAAGGCCAGCGACCAGGTCGTAAGCCATGAAAGAAAGTTTGCGCGACGCGGTAACCTTCGGATCAAGCTGACGCACGGACCCGGCCGCGGCATTACGAGGGTTTGCAAACGCTGGCCCACCCTTTTTTTCCTGCTGGCGATTCAACTGGTCAAAAATCTTTTTGGTCATGTACACTTCCCCGCGCACTTCCACATCGCCGGAGAGCGCTTTCTCTCCCATCTTTCGCACTGCAACGGAGCCATCATGCAATGCGAGCCGAAGCGGAATCGCGTCGATCGTTTTGAGATTCTGCGTTACATCCTCGCCGATCACCCCGTCGCCGCGCGTTGCGCCGTGATGTAGCAAACCGTTTCTATATACAAGAGCGATCGCAAGCCCGTCCATTTTGATTTCACCGAAGTAATCCAGGTCCAATCCCGGCGGCACCAACTTTGTGATGCGTTTCTCCCAGTCTGACACTTCTTCCTTGGAAAAAACATCGTTCAAAGAAAGCATGGGAGCCGTATGCCGAACCTTTGTAAACGCATCCAAAGGTTTGCCACCTACGCGCTGGGTGGGCGAATCGAGCGTAATGAACTCGGGGTACTGTCGTTCCAATTGATCCAGCTCATGCTTCAACGAATCAAGCGCGGCATCAGAGATTTCCTGCCTATCTAAAACATGATAGAGATAGCGGTGTCGATCTATCTCTTTCTTTAACTTTTCAATGCGTTGTTTTACTGCTTGTTTGTTCATGTACAGTCAGCGAAAATTTTGTACGTGGAAAGCTGATACCAGTCAATAGTCGTCGCCGCCGTGCCATTGACGTGAAACTTGATCGTCCGATTCGGGTCGTTCGTGAGTTTGAAGGACGCAGGCACGGTGCAACTCGTCGCGGCCGTGTATGCGTCTACGATGTTCAACATCGAGGAACTACTGATGCTGTCAACGGTTATTTGGAGCGCTTGGTCGCCTGTTGGCGCAGCGTAATTCACTCGAACACTCAAATAATAATCAGTGCCTGCAGTCGTCCCTGGAACATAGGAAGGAATCGGTAACGTAAAGTTGCTATTCGTGCCTGCAGTACACGTGGTCGGCGGTGTCGCGCCACAACTGACGGTATTGATGCAGGTCCCAAGCCAGCCGCTCGCACCACCTTGGCATGCCCCGCAGTTCGCGCATGCGGCTGTTAAATTGTCCTCAACCTGAATAACGCCTGACGTATAGACGGGCTGACCAGAGAGCACGGTCTTTGTTATCTTCTCTTCAGCGAATAGCACATAATCATAGGCGCCAAAGAGCGGAATACGCCAGGGCACCGTGGCTGTGAGCGCCTGCTCCACGTCGCCCTTTTTGCCGTTTGCCTGAATCACGATTTGCGACTGCGGAATTGTTACTTGATTCGGCACCGGTGCCGCATCGTCATACGCAATCACGCTCACATTCTCAACAGGATCATACAAAGGTCGCAAGCGAACGCGATAGCCCAAAAGATTAGGAAGGCCGGCCGAGTCGAGCACAATCCTCTCCGTGCTTTCGAGCTCCGTATGGCTCACAACGCGTTTTTGTGCTGCTTCCAATTTGAAGCTGCCGCTTTCCAGATACCACCCAAACCAAGAAACCTCCAGCCATTCGTCTTGCTGACTCGTGTTTGTGCCGCTGACGTCTATTTGGGTCACGCCGACTGACGCTGACGGATTATCGATATTGTAAATATCAAGTTGTTGCACCTCGTCCTGTAGAATGTCGCCGACGGTACCGCCTCCGCCGCCCACGTCGGTTTTATTGTTTTTGTATGACGATCCGTTGGTAAAAGAATCCGAGTAGGCTTTAATAGACGTAACAGTACTCGAGAGCGTTTCCGCCGCAGAAAGCCGATTTGTGCGGACTGTGTAAAGCCCCCGTTCGATACCGCTTTCCGCTGCGTAAAACGCTTCGGTTGAAAAATGCGACACGCTGGTGAGCTGAAGCTCGCGCACGATGAGAAATGAAAGGCCGAACCCAATCACTGACACGACGCTTAAAATGAGAATCGCGTAAATAAGGACGATGCCATGTTGGCTTCGGGGGCTATTCATAGTTCAAATTTTCTACGCTACCTTGAAGAATCCGAGAGGTCACGGTTGTCTGCACGCTGATAGATGCGCGATCTTTAATGTTGGGATTTTCGCCTTTTGTGGCCAAAACTATTCGTACTTTCGGTTGAAAATGCCTACTGTCAGAAAAATACTCGCAGCGATTATCCGTCACGGTATCGCAACGATAGGAAAGGTACGACGCGCCCGGGCAGTTTGGACTGATCGAACTGCACACCTGGGTACTAACGTTCACAAACGGATCAGCTGACGGCGTTATAAAAAATTGTACTTGCTCAATTTCAATTTCAGCAGGGGTAATCACAAACCAAGTGGCCGCGTCCGGGCACGGAGAACTTGTCGAAAGACATGTTTGATATTCCAAGTGCGTACCTTGCCTGCGGAAAAAAACGTAATTACCGGTTTGATCAATGAGCGCGAGGGTTTCAACGGTCGATGCGCCGGGGTATAAATCAATGTTGTTGGCAACATAATATGCATAATCGATTTTCCCCAGCCGGATTTCCTGCGCCATTGTTTCCACGGCATAGCGAATGTCCTCTTGAATTTTTTGTATAGAAATGACGCGTTTTTGCGTATCGGAAATCGTAACAAAAATGGTGAGCGCGATCAGTACGACCGTCGTAAAGATACCGATGGCCACGAGCATCTCCATTAACGTTAACCCCAACTGATTGTTTTTTTTATTATATTGCATTGATATGCTATGTTTTTTATAACTACGCCCGTTGATTCTTCATAGCCACTTCAGTGGCGTACCCGACTAAAGTCGGTGTGAAATTTTATCCGAAAGGACGAGTATCTCCATCAACGTAACGAAGTGCATGTCAAAAGTGGTGGTGGTTAAAATCCCCAATTATATAATCGCTCT
This sequence comes from Patescibacteria group bacterium, assembly GCA_044868145.1. Classification (GTDB taxonomy): domain Bacteria; phylum Patescibacteriota; class Patescibacteriia; order UBA10025; family JBIOWE01; genus JBIOWE01. The sequence goes on along the minus strand of JBIOWE010000017.1, from coordinate 5,691 downwards.
TCAAGCATTACTTGTTTCCCGTTCACTTCGGTTGGCCAACGGACCGTCGAAACCACGCGGATGCCGACCTCTTCTGCCGGTGCAGTACAATCATTGCCTGCGGTATTCGTGGCAGCGAGCGAATCCACGCCCGTACTCGGATTGCGGCAAATGGCATTCAAATCAAAAAGCCGGAAAAAAGTTCTCGTCTCGCCCGTTGCAACTCCTTGAAGGAATTGATGGCCGAAAGCCCGGATTTGCGTAAATGAAAATTCGTTCCAATTGTGATTAAAACTAAGCGTGACAGGCGTCGTGGCGCTCATCGTGTCGACGATGGGCGTTGCCGTTGACCCGCCATTCAGCCCGTTGTCCCACGTTGGTTTCGTGGCGCTTACAGGATACACCCAATTGCTGTCGCGAATGCTGCGAACATTTTCGATACCCTCCCGGGCCAAGTTCAATGCAACGATACGGTTGGATCCTTCCCGGCCGGCCTGAATCGTTGAGATAATCAAGGTCAGAATGCCGAAAACCCCCACCACAATCACGAAAATTGCGATGAGCATTTCTAAAATCGTTTGGCCTTGTTCATTACGCGTAAAACGTTGAAGGACCATACTAACCGGGCGTGTTAAGATTGCAATCCGCGTCAAGCTGCTCGCCAATTTGTCCGGAGATGCGGTTGATGGTCACGCGGCGGCATGCGGTTGTTGTATCGCTTTTTATTAAAAGGGACAACGCATTATATTGATCATACGCCGTCGGGTTACCGACGCACGTTGCTACGCCCACACAAAAATGCGCTCTGCCTGTTGGCGGCTCAAACGTGATATCAATTGATGATGAAAAGGCGCTATTCGCAGGATTCGAGTCAAATTGATACTCGCCAAAACGAGTAGCGTAACGTAATAACATGTTTTCGGCAATAATCGCGCTACCGTCAGCCGCATTATACGTTCTACTCGGCGCTAGCGGTCCTGACTCATTCATGTCCGTAAAAAGATTATATAAGGTTTCTGAAGCAATATTGATTCCAAATCCTCCAACAGGTACAACATCACTGCAAAGATCGGGCGAGCACTGTGCATCAAGGCTGCACGCTGTCGCCAGACTATTCGCACATCGTTTCACGATTTTTCCCGCAAGCGAATAACTTTGCGCGCTGCGTAGATCCTGCACAAGAGCTAAACTTGCTTGCTTGAGTTTTGATGAATTTTCGCCTTGTCGAAAGTTTGTGATAAGCACACCAGAGAGGATCGAGAGAATAGCGATCGTGATCAGCATTTCGACGAGCGTAAATCCCGTAACACTTTTGAAATTATTGTACGCAGCGTTGGCCATTTTTTGTTGTAATATTGTAATCCGTAACTTGTAACTAGTAACTCGTAATATGTAACTGGTAGTCAATCATATTTTTCTACTGATTACCTGTTACGAGTTCATAGATAGAACGAGAAAAACCAATCTGCAATTTGTTGTCCAAATAAAAGAAAGATAAGGGTACTTGCTGAAAGAAATGTTCCGAACGGCATTTTGCTCTTCCACGATTTCTTTCCGCCGAGGATGAGCACTATGCCGACAAATGCGCCAACGATGTACGCAAGAACGAGAGCAAGCGAGAATCGTTCCAAACCGAGCATGAATCCCGATAACACGCCGAGTCGAATGTCGCCACCGCCGATCCACTTACCTTTCGAAAGAACAAACTGTATAAGGAAAAATCCACCTCCTAGTATACCAGCAATAAGAACGGAAACCAACGGTTCATGGAGAAAAAAAACGCTTCCTAAGAATGCAAAGAGGATCCCCGGCAACGAAACAACGTCGAGGATCAAATAACGTTCAAAGTCAATAACGAAAATAACGATAAGGAACGCGGCGAAGATTAGATGGACGAGAAAGGCAATGGAAAAACCTTCGTGAAGAAAAAAGAGCAGGAACGCCCCCGCGGTGGCCAATTCAACCAGTGGATATTGCCATGCAATTGGCTTACCGCAATAGCGACATCGGCCACGCAGTAGAAGAAAACTGATCAAAGGAATTAAATCGATTGCTGTAAGCGCATGCTTACAATGGGGGCAAAATGATCGTCCTTTTACAAAGGAAATTTTACCTGGTAATCGGTAAATAACGACGTTGAGAAAACTTCCTACCGCGAGCCCAAAGAGAACAATGAGAACATAAACCATGGGTTCAGTATACCATGTTTTGAATGAAAAAAAACGGCTGTGTACCGTTTGCGAGTGCGTCTGATTCTAAAAATTACTGAATGCCGTTTTGCGAAAGCGTATGCGGTCCCGCCCGAAAACTATCGTAGGATTTTTCCAAAGAAAAGGTGATTTGATAGCCCGAATCGGAAGGAACCTGCGAAACAATGTAGCTCCCTGATGACGGATCGCGAAACGACTTAATAGCGGGAAGGTACACGGAAAGATTGCAGCTGTTCACTGCCATGCCAATGGTATTGCAGCCGTCTGTCGCCGCTTGGCCATAACTGGCGGTCGCATGATACAGGAGCTCGAATGCCGCTTGCAATCGCGCCATGTCAGCCATACGTTTGGCGTCGCGCGTATGAGCTCGTTCGTTATTCAGTAGTAAAAACGATCCGGCGAGGAGAACGCCTAAAACAAAAATGACCAGAAGCAGTTGAACCAGGGTAAACCCAGCACCACTTTTCATAAGCATCCTTTGGTCTTGTGGTCGCATATTCTTATCAATTTTTTATTACGAATTGCGAATTCCGAATTGAGTATTCTTTGATGAAATTTCTCTCAAAAAGTAATGCGTAATTCTCCAAATTTTTTAATTCTCAATTATTAAATACCTGGGCACGTTATTTGCTCACCGCCGTATGCGTTCTCATACCACACAATCGCATATTTGGTGCCCGCTTCAAGCTTGGCGCACAACACGTAATGCTTAAAGTCGAAGCTCGTATCATAAGAATAGTAAAGGCCAGAGGCGTTGGTCGGATCGCGAGGGATCGCGCCCAAGTAAGGGGCGAGCGGTCCGGTTTCGGAAAAAATACTGTTCGCAGCTGGTTGAACGGTCGTGTCGATTCCTGACGAGTCAATTACGCGCGGGTAAATATCTTCTTTACCTGTAGCATACAACGCAAGCCCAAGTCGTATTTGTTGCAGATCGGAAAATCTGCGCGCGTCACGTGCGTTTTTCCGCGCGTTGTTGATTTCTGTGAGACCAATGATTGTGAGGATGGCGATGATAGAAAGTACAACCAGGATTTCTACAAGCGTGAACCCTCTCCCACTCTTAAAAAAACTTTGACGATGCATAAAACCAATGGTCTGCTCTGGGTCTTTTGCTGGATTAATCATAGAGTCTATTAGGAAAGATTTTGCGAGGTAATCATTGTATAGTATACGCTGTGTCGTGGGTCAGAGTCAAAATGCTTTTAAACGATCGAGTGCCTGTTGCGCCGAGGAATTTTTGTCGTTCAAGCGTATGGCTTGTTCGTAATAATACTGTGCCCGCTCATTATTCTCCTGAATTTCATAGACGTGGCCTAGCTGATAATGAAGTAATGATAAATCACCAGGCAGGAAAATGTTTGATGAGGACGGAATGCCATCGTAACGAGCGATGATACCGGTTAAGAGTTGAAGCTCGTCATCATAGCGTTTCTGCTGGTCGTACAGCACGGCCAAATCGTAATGAAACTGTGGGTGAAACATGGGATCCAGCATGAGCGCGGTCTTGTACGCGGTCTCGGCGTCAGCATAGCGGCCTTGCGTAATAAATATTCTTCCAAGTAAACGATACGCAAAATAATCGGATTTATTCCAAGCAATTGCACGTTTGGCATAGAACACGGCATCTGTGTAATCCTCGTCGCTATGTGCCAGCTGTAATGTATTGGAAGAAAGAGCGCGAAATTGCTCTGGGTCGGGACTGTAGCTAACACCTTGTTTTGCGTATTCAATCGAACTCTCATACTCACCGTTGTTCGCTGCTATAACTGCTTGGTCAAAAGAACTCATCGCAAGAAACAGGGTAAATCCGCGTACGAGCAGCAGCAACCCTGCTATAAGAATAAGGGCTTTCCAAAGAACGCCCCGAGAGCCGGGTGCTTGCGTCGCAGGGGGTTGCGTAGCGTTCTCGTAACCGAGCAGCGCGCCTGCGCAAACCCAAAACAAAAGAAACACGGCGGGGAATTGCCAGCCGAAATCAAACAGGGCGTGAATAACGGACCCAAGCACACCGAGCGATAAACCAAAAATATACGGGCGCATTCGATCGTCAGTAGTCGCACCATGAAATGCAGTGCGTGTCTTGCGCAGCAACGCAACGATAAACCAAACGAACACAATAAAGCCAACAAAGCCAATTTCAGCCAATGTTTGGAGGTAATAATTGTGGACATACCTCGGCTGCTCGTAGATAGTGCGTGTGTAGCGTGGGTACATTTGCTGATACGCCGAGAGTCCAACGCCGGTGAACGGATAATCAGAGGACATGTTGAGCGCCGCTCGATTGAATTCAATGCGTTGATGAAAACTGAACGCCGCGCCTGATGCGGAAATTGTTTCATACAGCTTAGCCGCTTTCCCAAAGTCTTTGTACTGAACGTAGCGAATTGATATGACAATGGCGAGCAGGATAAGGGCGATTCCAAAGCCTGATACGACATTTTTGGTTGAAAATATTTTTTTTCTATAGACAAACCCCAGAATAATCAACGGAATGAGGAAACTCACCCAGCCCGTATACGAGAATGTCAAAATAAAGCTAATGCCGATAAGGAGTGTTCCAAAAGAAAGCGCGATTTTGATTTTGAGGCCTTTTGCCTCGAGCAAAAGCACCATACCAATTGGCAGGCTAAAAAGTAGATAGCTGCCTAATGCGTTTGCATTAAACAGTAAGCCGCCGGCGCGGGTTGATTCCGGGACAAAGATGAACAAAATAATATTAATAAGAGAAGCAAGCGCGCCAGTACTGAAAATCGTTATGACGAGAATCCGTAAAAATTTTTCGTTCCGAAATACAACGTATGCGGCCCAAAAAACGAGCGCATAACAAAGAAGAAGACTCAGCACGTTGAGGCTCGTATAAAGATTATTGGAAAAAAATGTGCTGATGCAAGCAATAAGCAGAAACAAAAAAAGCGGGAGATGAGGATTCATCAATAATTGTCTGGGCGTGGATAGCTTGAGGCCAACTGTACCGAGAAGGAGCACCACAAAAAATGCAAGTCCAAATGTGACAACAAGAAAAATACTGAGTAACCATTGATTCCACTCGCCCGAAAAAAAGGAGCTCATCACAACAAGTCCAAGCAGCAAAACGAGCACGACACCTTTCCGCATCGCGTCACGATTCTGATACAAAGACTGTAAAAACATAGAGATAGTATATCATATTTTTCGAACAAAAAGAGGGCTCGTATGAACCCTCGTTTTGTCTTTGAATGTATGCAAATCTAGCAGGCTGCCGGTGCTACTGCGGCATCTCCATTCGTACCATCAGATTTGATCCAGAAGTAACCACCAGTGCCAGCTTCGAGGTTGGCGTAGAGCAAGAACCGGGCGTTTGATCCACAGGCTTCGTAGACATAATTCTGAGTCGCCACCGGATCCTTGGCTGCAGCGCTAATGTACTCGTTGCAGATGGGGTTTGCGCTTGTGACGTCGCATGTCGTGTTAAAGATACAACCCGCCGTAGCGCCTTGTGAACTGTTACAGGTCGTGGCCGGAT
>JBIOWE010000016.1:0-2299 GCA_044868145.1 Patescibacteria group bacterium | reverse complement strand
CCCAGAATCCGCTCAAAGTGATACTTTGTTGGATTTTTGTGATGCGCTTGTGGTGTGGCGTCGAGGTACGATTGCCAAACGTCTGGGAACCAGTGTTTAAACCCGCCTTTATCAAAGTAATCGATTTCGGCCTGTGATCCAGTCAGAACACCATAAATCACTAGAGCTTTTACGCTACTTGGGTGTTTAACGGCGTACGCTAAAGCCAGCGTTGCTCCCCATGAGCCACCGGTCAAAACAAACGACGAAATTTTGAGTTCTTTAGCGATTGTAGAAATGTCCTCGATCATTTTGTCGGTAGTATTATTTTTGAGTGAGCCGTATGGCAGGCTTTTGCCGCAGCCGCGCTGGTCAAAAAATACAACGCGCTGCTTAGTGGGATCGAAACGTCTTTTGTCCTTGTCGCTCGTACTGTCCCCTGGCCCGCCATGCAGAAAGATAATCGGATGCTTGGCCTTTTTGTTGCCCCAGTCGTGGACGTATAGTTCGTGGCCGTCGCCGACCTCAATAAAAAACTCACGGATGGTATATTCGTCAGGCGTCATTTCTTCCCTTCCCGATAAGCTTTTTTGATTTTATGGTATTCGTCGTTGCTCTTACGGGCTGGATTAAACAGCTCCAGCGGATATTTTACTGCGGCTCGGTCCAACTTGTCGCGAAAGGTTGTGGCAACATCAATGTCCATAACGTCCGCCAGGTTAAGGCAGTACGCTAAAATATCGGCGAGCTCGTCAGCAACCGCTTGCTTGTCGTCTTTGCGGTACGTGTCCCACTGGAAATGCTCCATCAGCTCCGCGGCTTCGATAGCGATGGACATGCTTAAGTTTTTGGGGCTGTGCTCATTCTTCCAGCCGCGCTCGTCACGAAACTTGGCGATCAGATCTTTTAGTTCCTTGATGGTAGTTGCGTCATCCCGCTTCATATGTTGTATATTGTACCATCCTTACCGTCATCTAACTTCTAGGTGCTACACTAAATAAATGAAGAAATTTACAAATGAGGATGCTGCTAAGCTTGTGGATTGCGCTGTTGAGTTAGCAAAAACTGTAGCCACCGACAGTAAAGGCCTACAGCCTATGGCAATTTGCTGTATGAAGGCCGAGCAAGGCGTGATGGGAGTACCGACCGCTTTTCGTTGTATGGATACTGTAAAACCCACGAGTGCGACTTTTGCCATTCATAAAGCATTCACCGTTTTGTTGTACCAAGCCGATACAAAAAAACACGCCGACCGCATCAAGGACGGCAGTTGGAGCGAAGGTGACATGATTCTAATGGCGCAAACGATTCCGCAATTTACTCCGTGGGATGGCGGCATTCAAGTAAAGGATAACGACGGGAATGTTGTTTGTTCGCTTGGTGGCGCGGGCCGTACTAGCGAGGGCGATCGCAGACTCGTTGTCTTAGCCGCACACAAAATGGGTTATAAAACCAACTTCGATAACGAAGGTGAGCCCTTAGTTTAGGTAATGAATTAAATGTCGAGTGTGATGCTGACCGGACAGTGGTCCGAGCCCATAATATCGGCGTGGATGTTAGCGGCTTTTAATTTTGGCTTCAGTGATTCCGAGATAAGGAAGTAGTCAATCCGCCAGCCGACGTTGTTGGCGCGGGCGTTACCCCAGTGTGTCCACCAGGTGTAGTGGCCGTTGCCCTTTTTGAATTCACGCAGCGTGTCGACAAAACCGGCTTTTAAAAAGTTGTCGAAACCTTCGCGTTCCTCGGCGGTAAACCCCTTTTTGCCTTCGTTTGGTTTGGGGCGGGCCAAGTCATCTGGCGTGTGCGCGACATTTAGGTCGCCGCAAAAAATGACCGGCTTTTTCTTTTCTAGCTGTTTGCAGTACGCTAAAAAGCCTGGGTCCCAGTGATTGTGGCGCAGTGGTACGCGCGATAAATCATCTTTGGCGTTGGGGGTGTAGACCGTAACGACATAGAAATGCTCGTACTCGGCGGCGATCACTCTGCCTTCTTTGTTCGGGTCGCCGTAGACGTCTCCGGTCATATCATATTTGGTTTTAATGTCGTCTGGCAGTCCGTTCAAAATAGCCAGTGGTTGCGGCTTGGTAAAGATCGCCGTGCCGGAGTAGCCCTTCTTTTCGGCGGAGTTCCAATATTCGGTGTAGTCGGGCAAATCAATGACTGCCTGGCCCTGCTCGGCCTTGGTTTCTTGCAAACACAAGATGTCTGGTTTTTCTTTTTCGATAAATGGTACAAACAGTTTTTTGTTGACGACGGCACGGATGCCGTTGACGTTCCAAGAATAAATCGTAATCATGTGAATAAAGTATAGCTTTTTGAG
>JBIOWE010000015.1:0-3878 GCA_044868145.1 Patescibacteria group bacterium | reverse complement strand
GTGATCAGAACTCTACCTGCGAGACAATTGGCAATTGGCAATTGGAAATGGGCAATTACCCGGATCAAGGATTTCGATCCGTTGTTTTGGTGATTTTGGTCAGTAGTTTCAAAATCTCTTTACAGTCGGCAAGCATAGAGTCACGCTCTTTGTCATTCAGAAATCCGCTGTCATGCAGAAGGTGGATCCAGAATTCAGTGGCTGAGGCGTTTCGTAGCGCGGCGCCCATCTCGCTGGCGAAGACGGCCCTCGATTCCGCCTCTTGCGCCGCCATAATGCGCTCGCCGATCGCGGTTCCGCGAGACAGGAGCGACTTGCTCATCACGAATTCTCTCTTCTCTTCTGTCAGATATTTGTATACCTTCACGGTTCTGAGCGCGAATTGGTAGGATTTATCGAGCACGGCGTTCTCACTCATACGTCCTCCTCAGAAGCCCCAAGCCGCCAGAAGCAACTCAGGGCAAACTTAACCTAAGTCCGCCGAAAAGGCGGCTGTTTCAATTGATTTTCAATTGGCGGCGCTGCGCGAGTTAATCTCAAACTGTCGCTTGCTTCGGCTTGAGGTCCACCTCGTAACCAAGTCTCTCCAGCCGTTTGATCAGTTTGTTCTTCGTCTGCTCGCTGTTGATTCGGTCAAAATAATCACCGCCCAACTCTCTGTATGTCTCTCCTTTGCTCAGCACGTGCCAAGCTGCTTGGAGGATTGTCCGCGCCACTGCGACGGCTGCCCGTTTTTCCCCGCGTCGCGCCGCAATCCCGTGATAGAGCGCCCCCAAATAACCATCTTTCTTGCGCTTTGCGCACCAGGCTGGCTCCACTAACGCTCTGCGTAGCCAACGATTGCCTTTCGGCATTTTTCCGCTCCGATTCTTTTTCGCCGATTCATTACTCCCAGGGCACAACCCCGCCCAACTGACCAGATGGTCATCACTCGCAAAGAACGACATATCTGGTCCGATCTCGGCCAGGATGTTCTCCGCGCTCCGCCGCTTAATCAGATCGATCGTTATCAATCGATTGAGTGACTCTTCGTAGGGGGACATTTTCTCTTTGATTTGGTCGTCATAACGGGCGATCTCTTTCTCCAGATATTCCATCTGGTCCCACAACTCTTTCATCACCCAGCGATCATCTTGGTTGATACGACCTTCCAGACTCTCGACCAGTTGTTCGTGCTTCAACTTCAATAGGCCTTTGGCCATCTTGGCCAAAGTCTCCGCGTCGCTCTCCCCTTTAATCATCGCCTGGATCATCGCCCGCCCACTGACTCCAAATATATCTGTCGCCACCGATGACAATTTGATATTGCCTTGCTGGAGCACCTTATGTATCCGGTTGACCACTCCCGTGCGCTGATCGATGAGCTTCATCCGCTGACGGGTCAAGATCCGCCACTGACGGATCTCCCGGCTTGGCACAAAGCTTGGCTTGAGCAATCCACACTGCATCAATTGCGCTATCCACTCCGCATCCGGCACATCCCTCTTGCGCCCCGGCGTCTTCTTCAAATGCTGCGCATTGGTCAGCAGCAGCTTGAAATCCGCTTCCAGCACATTCCAGACCGGAACCCAGAGAACTCCTGTGCTCTCCATCGCTACGTGCGTACAGCCCCATTCCGAGAGCCACTTTGACAGTGCGCGCAATTGAAGCGAAGTCGTCCCAAACTCCAGGACCTCCGATTCAACCATTCCGTCCTTCAGCAGACGACGACGGCAGGCCATTATCATCTTCTTGTGAACGTCCAGGCCTCCGACACGTTCGTGGATTACTTCCATGACTTTGCGTATCATCTTGTCGTTCCTTTCCGGACGAACCGGTGGGAGTCGACACGATTGAGGCATTCTCCTCAGCGTTCTTCCAGCGCTTACTGGAGAGACAGTTTCGGGCACGTCTGTGCGACTCGGGTCAAACTCCTCAACGAGTTGAAGCTCAGTGAATTTACGACCTCACTCCACCGCTCGTCCTTTTTAACCTTATCGCACTTTCTTGCTCGCTTCATAGTTTCTGGGCGTCGCAACGCGGCATGCCTAACTCCTCAGAAGCTCCCCCGGCTTCCAGGGGCAGTCAGGGTAAAGCTCACCTTAAACCGCCAAAATGCGGCCATTTTGGATATAAATTCTCTTGGTGATGAACCGATCAGCGCTTAGGTTGTGGCTTCCGGAGCCTTCTTGGGCTTCCGATTAGCCACTGCCTTCTTGGTCTTCTTTGGCTTCGGCTCTACCGGCGCTTTCTCAGTCTCCTTGCGCTTGAGCACTACCTCGTAACCAAACTTCTCCAGCCGCTTGACTAAGTATTTCTTCGTCTTCTCTTCATTCAAGCGATCGAAGTAATCACCACCCAGGTCTTTGTAATCGACATCCTTTTTCAGTATGTGCCAAGCCGATTGCAAGATCGTACGCGCCACGGCGATGTTTGCCCGTTTTTTTCCTCGCCTCGGCGCTAGTCTCTTAAATAACGCGGCCAGATAACCATCTTTCTCGTGTGTCGCACCCCAAGCCGCTTCGGTCAGGGCTCGCTTGAGCCACTTATTGCCTTTCGGCGTTTTGCGGCTCCCCTGCTTGCCTCCTGATTCGTTCTTCCCAGGGCACAATGCTGCCCAACTCACCAGATCATCATCGCTCGGAAACGGATCCATATTGGGTCCAATCTCGGCCAGGATATTTTCAGCGCTCCGCATCCCGACTCCGCCTATAGTGTCGAGTCTTTCAAGTTGAGTCTGGTAAGGCGACATCAACTTTTTGATTCGCTCGCTGTAGGTATCGATCTCTTTCTCCAAACTACCCACCTGTTCCAGCAGCCGTCCGAGCAACCATCGTTGATTCTCGGTGAGCTGCCCGTCGAGCGCCTCGACCAATTGCTCATACTTGGATTTGAGTTTCCTTTTCGCCAACGCCGCCAACTCCGCCGGATCGCTCTCGCCTTTGCTCATGGCATCAATCATCAACCGGCCACTCACTCCCATAATGTCTGTCGCTACATTTGAGAGCTGGATGTTACCCTGTTCCAACACATTGTGGAGACGGTTGATGACCGACGTCCGATGATTTACCAGCTTCGTCCGATGCCGCGTCAAATTCCGCCATTGCCGGACTTCCAATGGCGGCACGAAACTCCCGCGCAATAAACCACACTGCATGCACTGCGCGATCCACTCGGCGTCTGGGATATCGGCCTTTTTCCCAGGCACTTTCTTCAGGCGCTGGGCGTTCTCCAACGTCAGCTTGAATCGCCCTTCCAGCACATTCCATACCGGAAACCAGTACGTGCCGGTGCTCTCCATCGCCACGTGTGTTACACCCCATTCCGCCAGCCAGTCCGCGAGCTCGCGCAATGCGGCGGTGGTTGTCTTGAAGATCTTCACTTCCGACTCAGCCTGGCCATCGGAGATCAAGCGCCGGCGGCAGGCCACCACCGTCGCTTTATGCACGTCCAGTCCGCCCACTCTGGGGTAGATTGCATCCATTACTTTGCGTATCATTGTGTCAACTCCGTTTCCGGACGAGACCGGCGGGAGTCACACTAATTGAGGAAATTCTCCTCCGCGTTCTTCCGGCGCTTGCCGGAGATACAGTTTCGGGCGCTTCTGTGCGACTCGGGTTCAGACTCCTACACGAGCTATGGTTGGCTCAGTAAAAACACGACCTGCCTCCGCCTCTCGTCCGTCTTTTACTTTATCGCACTATTAGGCCCCGATCGTCGTTTCGGCCATCGAGACAAACCGAAGAGAAAAATGCTGGGGAGAAAAATAAAGGTACCCGTTCACGGGGGAGAAAAATATCCGTGAAAAATAAAGCCTGATTTGGTAGTCTCAGACTAATGGAATCTGAACCCCTGACTTTTTCCAACATCGGTATTTCCAATGAAGACTGGGCGCTCAC
>JBIOWE010000014.1:0-24694 GCA_044868145.1 Patescibacteria group bacterium | reverse complement strand
CGTTGGTCAAAGAAGTCGTCAATAACAACGGCGGTAATGCGAGTGAGAACGACTTTGGTTTGAGCATTGGCGGTACGTCAGTTGACTCGGGCCAAACCCTCGAAGTTGACGCGAACACCCCATACGCCTTGAACGAAGCAGGACTTGATGGCTATACATTCGTCTCGCTAACAGGTGATGAAAACTGCCCAGCACAACTTGGCGGAGAAGTGACTCTGAACGAAGGTGAGGACATCACCTGCACCATCACGAACGATGACCAAGCACCGACGATTACCCTAATTAAAAATGTTATCAATGACAACAATGGTCCTGCCGATGAAAACGACTTCGGCCTTACCATTGGTGGCACACCGGTAAACTCCGGGCAAACGTTGGAGGTGGACGCTAACACGTCATACGCCTTGAACGAAGAAGGACAGTTTGGCTATACGTTTGTTAGCCTGACCGGCGAAGGCTGCCCAGAAGAACTTGGCGCCACGGTAACGCTTAACGAGGGTCAAGACATTACCTGCACCATCACCAACGACGACATTCAGCCCAAGTTAACGGTTACCAAAATTGTTGACAACCAGGGCTTTGAAGGTAAGGACGTCGAAGACTTTGACCTCTTTGTGGATGAAACGCAAGTATTCTCTGGCGATCAAAATGGATTCGATGCCGGCGAATATGTTGTGAGCGAAGATCCGGACGCGAATTACACCGCCACAATCTCAGGCGATTGCGATGCAAATGGAAACGTAACGCTCGGCGTTGGCGAAGAAAAAGAATGCACCATCACGAACGTCCGCAACACAACCCGCATCACCTTTGATAAGGTTGTGGTGGACGAGAATGAGCTTGGTCCCGGCACGGAAGAGGACTGGACATTCACGATCAATGGCGTTGAAGGCAGCTTCAAGGATGGCGACACGGTCACCTTGCCGACAAACACCGCATGGGACGTGTCGGAGTCTGACCCATTCCCAGGTCTCTACGGCCTGACGGATGCGTCCGGCGCCTGCTCGCTTGAGGAAGGTCAGATTGTTCTTGATACATCGGCCGAAAGCAAAACATGCGTTATTGAGAACACTCGATTGCTCCCAACCCTCGGTCTTGAAAAAACTGCACCGAGCCAAGTGAACGCTGGTGACAATATCTCGTACACAATAAACTGGAGCGTGTCTGGCGATTCAATTGCCACGGACGTCATGCTGACTGACCAAGTGCCAACAAATACTACATTTGTCTCGGCGGACAACGGCGGCGTATACGACTCGAACACAAACACGGTCACATGGGACCTTGGTACGAAAAATCCAGGGGACAATGGCACCGTACACATGGTCGTGAAAGTTAATTCGCCAATAACAAATGGCACGGTCATTACGAACACAGCAGTCATTGACTCCAATGAAACAGGCCCAGTCGAGGCGCAAGCGCAAACAACTGTGGGATCGGGCCCAGTACTCGGCATTACGAAAGTCGTTGACGTAACCACGTTCGTCAACCCGGGTGCGACTGTTAACTACACGGTCACCATCAAGAACACGGGCACGGATACCGCAATCAACGTACAGCTCACAGACCTTCTGCCTGCTGGCTTCACGTTTACTGATTTTGGCGGATCATCCCACACGTGGACCTTGGGCAACCTCGCGGCAGGCGCACAAACAAGTGTTACCTATAAAGTAACGGTAGGTGCGTCCGTAGCAGCGGGAACGTACGAAAACCTGGCTGTTGCTTCAGCCGACAACCACGGCAACGTCACGGCAAAAGTGCCGGTGGAAGTGCGCATCCCCCAAGTGCTTGGAACCGAACCAAAGCTCACGATTGAGAAAACGGTGAATGTGCCATTTGCAAACCCAGGCCAAACGATTACGTACACCGTGGTCGTGAAGAACATTGGCGACGGCTTCGCAACAAATGCGCAACTTCAAGACGTCTTGCCAGCTGGTTTCGTCTTTGCTGACGACAACTCAACGACCAAAACCTGGATCTTGGGCGATATGGCGCCAGGAGCATCACAGACCATCACGTATAAAGTGAAGATCAACTCAACCGTACTACCCGGCAACTACGAAAACTTCGCAGTCGTCTGGGCGGAAAACCATGGCCAGATCACGGATTCCGTTAGCCTCGAAGTGCGTAAAATCGTTGTACTCGGCCTACCAACAACTGGAGCACAGCTCATGAACCTCGTGTATATCTTCGTAGCGGGCTTACTCCTCTTGGCAAGCCTGTACTTGCTCAGCGCAACGGTGCGCAAGACAAATGAATAAATAAACAAAAGGGCTCCCTGCATACTAGCAGGAAGCCCTTTTGATCAAACGGTAAAGATACTATCTACTATATTAATAATGTAACCAAACTATAATCTATGCGACCTTCCCCACGCGTGGTGTCCAAGCGTTTTCAATCGTTGATGTCCGTTATCACGATCATCAGCCAGGTTTTCTTTTTATTTGGCCCGGCCATCCCCAGCATTGTCGAGGCCTCTGACGTACCGCCGGTTCCGACGCTTTCAACTGACAAACCGGACTACGCTCCCGAAGAGACGGTGACTGTTTCTGGTACGGGATTTGACGCTTACTCGACAATCTTGATGAAGGTCACCCGACCGGACGACAGCGTTGTGACCGGTGATGGGACGTTTGCACCATGGCCAACGGACTACGACACGGCGACGGTCGACAATGGTAATTTTCAATACAACTATGTTTTGGATGGCGTGTTTGGAACTTACCTCGTCGAGGCGCTGGACTCTTCTGATACAGTGGTTGCTTCAGTGACCTTCACCGACGCCATTGGTTACGACAAGTCTGGGTATGACAAAGGCGCCGCGTCTTGGGGGACGGGAAATCAGAGCGGCTACAATGAAAATGATTGGGTTCAATATCAATATTCAATAACTGGCATCACGGGTACGGTACCCAACCTCAATATCATCTACGATGAGCAAGTGGCAAATCGTATCTTTATTGATGGTTTCAGCAACTTTAGATTTATCGTCGATGCCGCTTACGTTACCGGCAACTCGGTTTTAGCGAATGGCACTCCTCGACCCCCAAGTTCTGATATTAGCGGTTGGCATGCTTTCACACCTCTCAACATCAACTACACGCATAGCGGATCAACCTGTAACACAACTGATTCGCTGAATACGCCGTCAGCCGAGCACTGTTTT
This sequence comes from Patescibacteria group bacterium, assembly GCA_044868145.1. GTDB lineage: Bacteria > Patescibacteriota > Patescibacteriia > UBA10025 > JBIOWE01 > JBIOWE01. The sequence continues at coordinate 21,528 of JBIOWE010000014.1, read as the reverse complement.
CGAATAGATCCATCAAACGCTACCTTCCAGGCCAATAACCCCTTATTCCCGGTTTCATTTAGCAGTGGAACGCATAAAATCACCATCTTCTATGAAGCTCACATGGCTGCGACCTTCGTCTGGGCCACCGGGCACGAGGACCAACTTGATAGTTGTCCCTCGATTTATTGCGCCCAAGCGCCAGCCGGAGCAGTGCCAGCGAATACTACGTTCGGGACGCACATCTATGATGGTTGGACAACCTCGGCTTTTACAGGAGCTGGCGGTGGTGGTTCCAATAAACACTTCAACATCGCAGATCAGTCAGCTGGTCCCCAAGGAGCAATAACCCTCCCGATTCCGGCGGTCACGACGCCCACTGGAAGCATAACAATTACGAAAATAACGAGTCCAACACCCGCTGTTGGTCAAACTTTTGGTTTCACTGGCGACTTTGGAGCTTTCAACCTTGATACAGATGGAGGCACGGGGACGCCAAACACGATAACATTCGGCACCCTGCCGGCAGCCACGTTTAACGTAACTGAAAGCACGATTCCGGCAAATTGGAGTTTGACAAATCTCTTGTGCACGAATTCAACAGGTGCCAGCACCTTCTCGTACAACGGTGCTACAGCCACCATCAACTTAGCGCAAGGGGGAGTGGTTACCTGTACTTATACAAACACTCGTAACCACGGTACGTCGACGGTCACAACCGAGCTGCATAAAGCTGATCACAGTATCGTCTCCGTAGGTGGAAGCGTACCGCTCGGCACAATTATGCATGACCAGGCGACGGTGACCGTGACGCCAAACTTTGGATCTCCTACCGGCAATATCGATTTCCGATTCTACACAAGCCTTCAAGCTTGTACAGATGACACCACATTCAGCGCAGGGACGACCATGGGAAGCATTGCTCTCAATGGTGCCAACCCAGGCGTGGCCCACCCTTCGACAGCAACCGACGCACTAGCCGCGGGCACCTACGCATTTAAGGCAAAGTGGGCTGGTGATTCTACTTACGATGGCAATACCAGTTCCTGCGAAAACTTCACAGTCAACCAAGGTACCACCTCAGTCACAACTGAATTACATAAAGCTGACCATAGTGTTGTGGCCGTTGGCGGACACGTTGATCTCGGTACGATCATGCACGACAAAGCTACGGTGACCGTGAGTGGATCCTTTGATCCAAGTGGAAATGTCAGCTTTACTTTCTATAACAATAATAATTGCAGCGGTCAGGGTACGCCATTCGGTACTGTGGCTCTTAGTGGCAACCCCGGTGTTGCCCATCCATCTGATTCCACTGGCGCCTTAGGCGCTGGGGATTACTCCTTCAAAGCCAGCTGGCCCGGTGACACAAACTACCCTACAGGTGACAGCTCCTGCGAAAATTTCACTGTCGATCAAGCTCAACTGACGGTGGACACCAAAGTTCATGACGCTGACCACAACGATATTACCAATAACTCTGTTGAACTTGGCTCCATTGTTCACGATACAGCAAAAACGACCGGTGGAGTTGGCGGATTCTCGGTTCCGGCTACCACCTTCACGTTCTACTCAAACAACGTCTGTGATGGCGTTGGCACAGCAGTCACAAATATAGGAGCTGACGAGAGCGATGCAACTGCGGTTCGCTCGGCAGCTTCAGTTGCCTTGGGCGCTGGTGATTACTCCTATAAGGGTAGCGTCCCAGGGAACACCAACTATCTCGGTGATACGAGCGGTTGCGAACCGTTTACGGTGAACAAAGCTCAACTGACAGTGACGACCGAAGTTCACGACTGGGCTCACGTTAACAAAACGAATGACAATGTGCCGCTCGGTTCGGTCATGCACGACACCGCTTCAGTTTCTGGCGGCGTTGGTGGATTTGCCGTTCCAACCCCAACATTCACCTTGACCAGTAACTACTCTGATGACTGTTCTCAAGGCAGTCCGGTTACAAACGATGGCACCGATTTCGTCAATGGCGACACTAAATCATCCGATAGCGCCGCTCTGGCTGCGGGTACATATGCCTACCGCGGCTCTGTAGCTGGCAACGATAACTACCTCGGCGGCGACTCCGATTGCGAACCGTTCATGGTCAATAAAGCAGATCTCTCTATCTCTACCCAGCTCCACCAGAACGACGAGACTCCTGTTGATGTTGGAAGTTCTGTTGATCTTGCAACCACGATGCACGATCAGGCCACAGTCACTGGAATCAACGTCAACTTCTCTCCGGACAATAATGTTGAATTCAGTTTCTTCGAAAATGACGAATGCTTGGACGGAACAGCATCTGGCAGTGTTACCCTTGACGGCAGCGGCTTCGCCCATCCGTCAGATTCACAAGGTCCGCTCGCTGCGGGCGATTACAGCTTCCAGGCCTCGATCGCTAATGATGATAACTACAACGGTGACGCCAGCACCTGTGAGTACTTCACGGTTAGCAAAGCCGATCCAGATATTGTTACAGCAATTCACAATGAGGACCACGAAATGGTAACGTCCGTGGGGCTCGGTACCTCCGTCCATGACCAAGCCACGGTTACCGGTATCGGTGTCACGGGACTTGAACCAACCGGCAACGTAGAATTCACCTTCTTTTCCAATGATTCTTGCGAGCCAGATGGCACGGATGCCGGAATCGCTGCACTTGATGGAAATGATCCAGGGACGGCGGACGGTTCGGATCCACAAGGACCGCTCGCTGCAGGTTCCTACTCATTCCTGGCGCACTATGTTGGCGATGACAATTACAAAAGCGCCAATGCCGCTTGCGAACCCCTAACCGTTAACAAAGCCGACCTCGGCCTCGTTACCGAAATCCACGACGTTGATGAAAACATTGTCACATCGGTTCCGCTCGGCACAACTGTTCACGACCAAGGTAACGTATCTGGTATCGTCGCCGGATTCGATCCGACAGCGAATGTGGATTTCACCTTCTATTCAAATTCAAGCTGTCTGGGTGAAGGCACTCCAGCTGGCTCAATCGCTGTGGTTACTGGAGTGGCGCATCCTTCTGATAACGAAGGTCCACTCGAGGCGGGCGACTATTCCTTCAAGGCAAGCTATCCGGGCGACGATAATTACAACGACACCGCAGCCGATTGCGAACCACTCACCGTCAACCAAGGCAAATCCGCCATCTCGACCGAACTTCATCAAGATGATGAAACAGTCGTGGCGGTCGGCGACCATGTTGCTCTCGGAACGATCATACACGACTCGGCTACAGTGACTGTAACCCCTGACTCTTTCACCCCGACCGGCAGTGTCAGCTTTACCTTCTTCAACAACAGCGACTGCAGCGGACAAGACGGCGTAGCGATGGGCACCATACTGCTTGATGGCAGTAATCCTGGTGTTGCTCACCCATCACTCTCAACCGACCCACTCGCTGCTGGAGATTACTCATTCATGGCAACCTGGCCGGGCGATGACAATTACACCGATAGTGTTAGCGCTTGCGAAAACTTCATTGTCGACAAAGCCCAATTGGAAGTCACAACGGAAGCTCACGACTCCCTCCATGGCGACATCACCAATGGCAGTGTTGACCTCGGATCGATCGTCCATGACACGGCCACGGTGACCGGCGGCGTTGAAGGATTCCCTGCTCCGACGCCAAGTTTCACCATGACAAGCAACTATGCTGAGGATTGTTCTCAAGGCGACACGGTAGCCAACGATGGAATTGATTCTGGAAATGGCGCGGCTAAATCAGCTGACAGCACCACCCTGGCTGCCGGTGATTATGCCTACCGAGGTGAAGTGGCCGATAGCGACAATTACATCGGCGCCGTCTCAGATTGCGAACCGTTTACTGTTAACAAAGCCACTCCAGAGGTTGCAACCGAGATTCACGATGCGAATCATGGCGTGGTAACGTCGGTCGCTTTGGGTACGACCGTTCATGACCAAGCTTCAGTCACTGGAATTGGAGTGCCCGGTCTCGAACCCTCTGAAAATGTAGACTTCATGTTCTTCAACAATGACGCTTGTGAGGGAGAAGGCACTGATTCCGGAAGCGTCGCTCTCGACGGCAATGATCCAGGAATTGCGGATCCGTCGGACGACCAAGGGCCATTAGCTGCAGGCTCGTACTCATTCCAAGCTCACTATATTGGCGATGCCAACTATAAGGACGCGACTGGGCCGTGCGAACCTCTAACAGTTGAAAAAGCTGATCTGTCTCTAGCCACTGATATCCACGACGCTGCGCATGCAATTGTAACCTCTGTTCCGTTGGGCAGTACCATCCATGATGAAGCCGACATAAGCGATATTGTCGGTAGCTTCGATCCGACCGAAGACGTCAGTTTCACCTTCTACACCAACGACAGCTGTGATGGGAATGGTGTATCGGCTGGCTCGGCTGCGGTCGTTGCCGGCGTAGCTCACCCCTCCGATAGCGAAGGCCCGCTCGCGGCTGACTCCTATTCTTTCAAGGCAAGCTATCCAGGAGACGATAATTACAACGAGGTGACAGCGGAATGCGAACCGTTAACAGTACATCAGGGCACCTCTTCGACCTTGACCGAGCTGCATGAGAATGCCACAGAGTCCGTCATCGCCTTGGGCGGCGAATCAACGACCGGCAATGTCCATGACAAAGCCACCGTCACAGTCGACCCAACGTTCGTTGACCCGACTGGTAACGTCACCTTCCGATTCTACACGACCCAGGCGGCCTGTGCGCAGGACGGAAACTTCAGCGGCGGCGTGCTCAAAGGCACGGTATCACTGGTTGCGGGCGTAGCCCATCCGTCAGACGCCACAGGTGCACTCGCAGCAGGCAACTACGCCTTCAAAGCCATGTGGCCCGGTGATAACAACTACACGGGCAGCACAAGCGACTGTGAAAATTTCACTGTCTCCACGCTGACCATTAACAAGCTGGCGAACGGTGGCAATGACACCTTCGGCTACACCGTCACCGGTCCAAGCAACTCAAATCCAAGCGTAACAACGACTGGTACACCTGGTACAGGCAGCACAACCATAGTTGTCCTTGCCGGAGATTACACTGTCGGTGAAACGACAATTCCGTCTGGCTGGCAACTTGTTGGGTTGAATTGCGCTGGAGTTCCGGAACCTGGTCCGACAAGCTCGTCCTTCAATATTCCAGTCGGAACAAACCGAGTTTGTGATTTCGAGAACACCAAAGGCGGTGCTACTCGAACGCAAGGATTCTGGTCTACGCATACGGCCTTTGCCAATGATGTATGGACCAATGACGTACCTGCCTCCGAAAAGAATGTCAATCTCTGGGGTGCTGGCCAGTGCAACACGGACAAGTTTATCGATGCTGATGCGATTACTGGCGACAACGAACTGATGGGCGGATTCTGGGCCAATGTGGCCAAGAAAAGCAACGGCGTTGGTCGCGACAACTTGGACAAGGCGCGAATCGTACTACTGCAGCAACTCTTAGCGGCAGAACTGAATAGATACGGTCTTGGCACAAACGATGGCGGTCTGATCGCTGCGGCGAAAACAGCATACTGCGGCACAAACCTCAATGCCATCAAGACCTCGACCGGCGCACTCGACAGCTTCAACCAAAGCGGAGACGCGGTGCCAACGGGATTCTCCGTACCATCCGCAACTCCAAAGGTTTCGAAGACGCAGGCGGACATTCCGTTCTGGAACAACACGACGTTCTAGGACTACCTTAATAACCTCGGGAGATAAAAATAACTTGTGCAGAGGGTTTCCCTTCTACCAAGGTGAGGCCCTCTGTGTATGCTTGACTTCTGAACTATAAAGTGTGCTATAATGCACCAACAAAAGGTCAAAACATACTAATATCCTAAATATCAATTTTTACAAATCATTATTAAAAAACATACTATGATAAAACTAACTCAACGACTCAAAAGGCCGACATATATCGCTTTGCATGTTATTACTGCGGCGGTCACGATCTTAGGGGTTTCAGGGTTCGGTTTGGCTATTAAGCCAGCATTGGCCGCTCCAGCCTCAGTTTGGACCACGCAGATTACCTGTGCTGATCCAGCGGATCAGGATGCGAACGAATACGCGAACGGAGACACGGTCTATGTACGAGGGAAAAACTTTGAAACGGAGACCACATATTACTGGACCATTATGGGTAACCCAGGCGGTGCCAGTGCTGACCCAAGCGAAATTGTCGCCAGCGGCGATGTGACGACAGACGGTGACGGATACTTCTGCATCGGTGCCTATGTTGTCGGGTCTGATGGAGACCTTGACGATGGCGTGTACACCGTAGACGTGTATGATAACCCTGACCATGAAGGCGGAAGCAAGAACGACAACTACCATGTCAACGGCGTCCTCTTTGGCTCGATTAGCGGTACCAAATTCTATGATTGGGATCGCGACAACGAGACTGACGAAGGTGACCAAACGCTTTCCGGTTGGGCAATCAAACTCTACTCAAGCAACTGGGATCTCCTCGGGCAAACAACGACAGATGGTGATGGTAACTACTCCTTTATCGATGTATTTGCTGGCGAATACTTTGTCTGCGAAGTTGTGCCCTTCGGATGGACGCACAGCTTTAATCCTGCTGGCACCTGGTGGACAAGCGATGAATATTGCAAATTTGTTAACGTTGCCACGAACGAAAACACAGGAGGCGTCGACTTCCATAACTACCTCATCGGCGCAATCCACGGACAGAAATTTAACGACCTAAACGGCGATGGGGAATGGAACGATGATACGTCCCCTCTCGCAGGCTGGACAATCTTCCTTGACGAGAACGAAAATGGCCAACTCGATGAGGGTGAACAAAGCACGGTGACCGGCTCCGGCGAAGAGCTGGGCTGGTACTGGTTCACAGATCTCGAGCCTGGGACATACAACGTCTGCGAAGTGCCACAAAATGGCTGGACCCAGACCTATCCCGACAACGAGAACAATAATTGCCACACAGTGACTGTTCCAGAACCAAACGAAGGTGACACGTGCTTCAACCAGTTCCAAATCAACTCCACTGAGGATGCTCAGTCGATCTGCAATTTCGGCAATCAAAGACAACCAGTGGCACTCACACTCCAGAAGATGGACACGCCTGACCCAGTTGTAGCGGGAGCAAACATCACATATACCATGAACTTCGCTGTATTGAACGACACCGCGTCAAACGTGGTACTCACAGACACGGTTCCAACGAACACGACCTATATTTCCTCGTCAGCGCCAGGTGCGTACGACTCCGGCACGAACAAGGTGACCTGGACCTTCAGTTCTCTCGCGCCGGGCAACTATGTGGCAACGATGACCGTCAAAGTGAACTCACCGCTTGCCAATGGAACGGTTATTCACAACACCGCCACCGTACAAGCTGACCGCGTTGATCCGGTAAGCGACTCGGAAGACACAACCGTCAGCAGCGGACCGGTTCTCGTGCTTACAAAGACTGTTGACAAGACAGACGTGGCAGTTGGCGAATCCGTCGTGTTCACTATCGTCATCAAGAACACTGGCACGGACACGGCCCACAATGTGAAGCTTTCCGACGTTATGCCTACAGGGTTCACGTTCGACAATGGCACGAACGGCTTTAATCAGTCGTTCGGGGACATTGCGGCAGGCGCTCAAGTGTCAACGACCTACACAGTAACCGTTGACAATTCCGTAGCAGCCGGCACGTATGCGAACCTTGCGACGGTGACGTCAGACAACTACCAAAATCTAACGGCCACGCAAAACGTGAACGTTCACGTTCCGCAGGTTCTTGGCGAGGAAGTTGTGCAACCCCAAGTCTTAGGCGCTGAAACGCTGCCGACAACCGGTGCATCAATCTTCGCTCTGTTGCTTGCGAGTCTGGTTGGCGCTCTGGGACTTGTTTATACAGGACGGAAGATTTTCTCTCAGCAAAGCTAAATAAACTGAAATCGAAGAAAGCGCCTCCCTCCTCGGGAGGCGCTTTTGGTTTAGCCATGACCTCCCCCTCCTAGAATCGTATACGCTGAAACAAACAACAACAGACTCCCCTCCTTGCTTAAGGAGGGGAAGAACAAACGATACAACCCATTTCTAGAACGTATCTTTGGGGTGGTAAGAGGCCAAAATCCTTGACAGGTCTGCAAAATCATGCTATCATAATCTGTTATAATTCTAGTGTGTAAACTATGCCTCGAACAAAGAAAAAACTTCATCAGCACATTCTGCATCACACGAAGCATTTTTTTATTCCGCATAAAGGCAATAATCACAAACCTCACGCACTCCGGGGACCGGCGTTGCGAATCTACAGTTCGGCGCTCATAATCGTCAAACTCTTCGTAACGGGATTTTTGTTTACCCTGTATCCGTCAACTGCGGAATTTTCCGCCATTACCTCATCGCAAATTCTTAGTTTGACGAATCAGTCAAGACAAGAAGCTGGCGTCGCGCCGCTGACGCTCAACAGCAAGCTGAATAATGCGGCTCAGCTCAAAGGAAAAGACATGATCGCGGACAATTACTTCGCCCACACCGCGCCAGACGGTACAACCCCTTGGTCATTCTTAAAGCAGGCCGGCTATTCATACACCGCGGCCGGCGAAAACCTCGCCATGGACTTCACGGAAGCGGAGTCAGTCCATGAAGCGCTCATGAACAGCGAATCGCACAGAAAAAATATTCTCAACTCAAAATATAAAGAGATGGGAATTGCCGTCGTGACCGGGCCGATAAACGGACGCGACACGATTTTACTTGTTGAGTTCTTCGGCGCACCGTACGTAGCCTCAGCAACAACCCAAACGACCACGACGCCCACGACCACAACAAAAACACAGGCAGCCGCGACGACAGCTCCTCCGCCTTCCATTTCTTCATATCAGGCGCAGCTGTCGGACCAGAGCGAACAAGAACTCGCAATAAAAACCCTTGAAGAAGTTTCTTTCTGGGCGGAATTTAAAAACACGGGATCAGCCGCCTGGACCCGTTCCGGCAATTACTTCCTCGCTCTCAACGTAACAAATCCAGCAGGACGAACAAGCTCATTCCAGCATTCCACATGGCTCGCGTATTACCGTCCGGCTGTTCTTGATCAAGACCGTGTGAACCCGGGAGAGGTCGGACGATTCACGTTCAAATTGAAAGCGCCGGAAGAAGCGGGTATTTACAAAGAAGCGTTCGGACTGGTTGCCGAAAATCTCGGCTGGCTATCGGGCGGCACCATCGAACTGCCAATTGTTGTGGTAGCGCCTCCGGAACAAGCGACGGACAAAACCGTGGAAGTTATTACGACGCCAACGGAACCGACGATAACGCCTCCTCCAACGACGGCACCCCCCCCTCCCACTCCAGAGCCGACGACGAATACAAATGCACAAGTGCAGGCAGCGCACCTGGAAACTATCGTTCCACAGGAAAAAGGCACGGTGGCAAAAATTATTGATTACGCCCGGGAATTTTACCTGGTGATTCTTATCTTTGTGATGATCGCACTCCTTATCAACATCGCGGTAAAAGTTCGGGTGCAACACCCGCACATCATCTTCCAGAGCACGGCTGTTATCGTGCTCGCCCTTGTTGCTCTATCACTGAAACCGCATTTTCTGGAAAAAATCCCCGACGTTCTACGAATAATCTAAAATCGAGCATACGAATAAAACCACTCCGCTGTACAGGGGGTGGTTTTTGCTTTACGCATGCTTTACACCTGTCATTCTGAGGCCGCTTTTGGCGGCCGAAGAATCTCCTGGCCCGTAACTCCCTATAGCCCGGGGATTCTTCACCCACTGAAGTGGGTTCAGAATGCCAACTACGGGGCTGTGGATAAGTCCACAATGGAAAAAACCTTGACCAAATCACTTAAATCGCATAAGATTACATAATATTTACATTAATCGAAAGACCTACTATGCGGAAATATCTAGTGCTTTTTGTTGTTCTTTTCGGCCTTTTTGCCTTCGGGACCATAACGCACGCCGATTCGGTGAACCACGCGCCTCTGTTTTCCTCGACGCCCGTAACGTCGTTTGAATCGGGCAAACAATATGTATACCAGGTGACGGGTTTTGATTCGGATGGCGACAGCCTCTCTTTTTCGATCACAGAAGGTCCAAGTGGTATGAACTTGAGCCCAGCGAACGTCTTGACTTGGACCACAACTGACGCAGGGTTGTATAATATCGTGCTGCAAGTGACAGACAATAAGGGAGGGTATGGGAGCCAGTCGTTTCAACTGATCGTCAATGCGTCAGATTTAAAAACCCTTATCATTACGCCGAACGACCGCCCGACCGTTGTGGATAAAGGCACAAAAACGCCATTCTTGGTTCGAGGCTTCGATCAGTACGGCAATGAGATAAGCTCGCCTGACGTTGTTTGGACATCCGATCTCAAAGTTGGATCGATTGATCAAGGCGGGGTCTTTGTTGCCTCGCATGGAGGCATAGGCTATGTGGCGGCCAACCAAGGGAAAGTACGGACATCCATTGGCGTGGTGGTGCGCGACGCCGTGGCCGAAGCTGCTCGCGACAACCCGCAACAGACAGACGCCCCAACAAATACCGCTCAAGGCGAAGCCGCAACAATAACCATTCAACCAACAAACACGGAATCTACGAAACCATCATCAGATCAAGGAGCGACAACGCAAACAGCTGCCACGGACAAAGAAGCGATCTGCACAAACTGGCCCACGAGGACAATCTGGTTTTTGTTCATTCTCTATACAGTTGTGCTGCTCGGGTACTTCTGGTACACCAAAGGATACAAAGGCACGTATTGGTGGGTTGCACCTGCGCTGCTTACTATCTTCTTCCTTATTCTCTATAGCGCTCAATTCTGCCAAAATACCTACCTCTGGATTCCATGGCTCGTGTTGGGTATAGGCACGCTTTGTTCGATTGTGTACCTCTTTTGGATGCGGCAACGGAGCGGGGAGCAGGAAAAATTACCTCTATAAAAATAAAACGTCCCGATATTTCCATCGGGACGTTTTATTATACCCAAGCAGCTAGGAGACCAGGAGCGCGATCATAATTATGGCTGCTACAAGAAACCGATAATACGCGAAGACCGCCAGGGAATGCGTTTGCAAATACCGCAACAAAAAACGTATAGTAAAATATCCCATTGCAGATGCTGCAACAAGCCCAACCATTAGAACTGCCCACTCATGACCAGTGAGCCCTATGGTCAAAACGTCGTAGAGCTTCTTTACCCCGGCTCCAAAGACCACCGGAATCGCAAGCAAAAATGAAAGTCGAGCGGCTTGTTCGCGCGTCAGTTGTTGCGACAAACCCGCGACGATCGTGATACCCGATCTCGAAACGCCCGGAATCAACGCTAGGGTTTGCGCTACTCCAATCAAGAAGACATTTCGTAAACGAAGATCTTGGATCGTTTTTGATTTTGAAGAAATTCGCTCAAAAATCAAAAGAAGAACACCACCAGCAGCAAAGGCAATGGCCACAGAGAAAGGATGACGCAAGACACGGACAATCAAATCTTCCAACAGGAGACCGGCAAACGCGGCGGGTATTGATCCAATAATAAGAAACCACGCCATTCGTTGGTCAAACGAGTCTTGCCAATCCCATTTTGCTAAGCTTTGGAAAAACGCTATAATAAAGCCTAGGATATCCTTGCCAAAGACAAGGAGAAGCGCTACAAGTGTTCCAACATGTAGCGTGACATCGAACGTTACGTTGTCGATAAAGTTAAATCGAAGCAGGTCGTGGGCGAGAATTAAATGGCCGGAGCTGGAAATTGGCAAAAATTCCGCGAGCCCTTGTACAATCCCAAGTACTAATGCGTTGATAAAATCCATAGTATGAGTCTAAAGACTATTCTAGCGCCCTTGGTTACTCTCGTCGTCGTCCAGGTCATGAAATTGGCAACCGACGGCATAAAAGGCAACCTGAACGTCAAGAACCTCGTTAATACCTACGGAGGGATGCCTTCATCACACACGGCATTTGTGACGGCCCTTACGACCATGGTGGGCTTTGAAGAAGGCGTTCAGTCAACGACGTTTGCGATTTGTGTTATTTTCTCTCTGGTCATTATCTCTGATGCTTTGATTTTTCGCAAGCACGTGAGTCATTACGGGAGCGCCTTGAAAAAGATTGTCGCCAAACTAAACCCAGCTGACCAGAAAGAGTTCCCTTCGCTTAATTCGCGGATCGGCCATACCCTTCCCCAAGTGCTCGCTGGCGCTGCCACTGGATTTGTGATCGCGCTCATTGTACGTATTGCGTTCTAACCTTATCGTTGACAAGAGGGGCAATACGCTGTGCCGCGCCCGCTCATCACGACTTGGCGGATAACCCCCGCGCATCGTTTACAAGGATTGCCAGCGCGTCCGTACACCTTGAGGAACGGCACGTACTTCCCTGCCCGGCCGTAAAGATCAACATACGTATCTACTGATGACCCTAGCTTCGCCGTCGCGGCTAAGAGAATTTTTTTCATTCCATCGTACAAACGCCGCCTCTCTTCCTCCTTCAGGGTACGGACAATGCGCATTGGCCTCACTTTTGTGAAAAAACAAATTTCCTGACTGTAAACATTCCCGATGCCCGCAATCCACGTCTGGTCCATGAGCAAAGGTTTTATTTTTGCGCCAGGGCGTTTTTTTAACAACTGGTTGAAGGCGTGGAAGGTGAATGTCGGTTCAAGTGGTTCCGGCCCAAGCTTCTGTTTGAGAAAAAAATCTTCAAAACTGCCGGGCGCAAGATATAGCAGATATCCAAACTGTCGAACGTCATCAAAGAAAATGGTGCGGCCGTCAGCAAATGAGAAAACCGCGCGGGTGTACGGGCCGGGCTCTTGCGGTCGGGATTGCAGGAGCAGCCTGCCCGTAAGCTTGAGATGGACAATAAGGCTTTTGTACGATGCGAGACGAAAAATCAGCAGCTTCGCTCTTCGCTCAATGCTCTCAATGCGGACATGGCGCATCTCTTGTTCAAGTAGTTTTTTTGCGGGCCGTGCAATGCGCGGCAAGCGGGCGCTCAACTGCGCAATGGTTGCGCCGGAGATTTCGCGTTCAAGCTGCCGACGAATCGTCTCGACTTCCGGTAGCTCCGGCATGAGTTAAATGCCCAACTGTTTACGCAATACTGTATGAAAAATATCGCCGCGCGACACGATGCCGAGGACTTTTTCATCCTGACCAACAACCACGACGCGATGAACGCCCCGAACCAGCATAATAGAACCTACTTGCATGATAGACGTGTCTGCGTTCACCGTAACTACTGCTTTAGACATGACATCGTCAACACGTTTCTCTCCCAGCATTTTCGCGCGTTTTTCAAAGTCATCCATATCGAGCCACACCCCGGGGCTTTCGTAAAATTCCATGTGTGAAGGATAAAGAGCTTTAAACAAATCTTTTTCGGAAACAATACCGATGAGTTTACCCGCCTCATCCAAAACCGGCGCACCGGTTATGTTATGCTTCAACAGGTCAACGGCGGCATTGCGGAGGGTAGTGCCGCTCTTGATACAGAGAACTTTCCTTGTCATCACGTCTCGTACATGCGTCATGTTATTGTAATCCAATTTTTTCGTGAATCGTGGGCTTCTTGCTGGTCGGTTTCGGTTTTTGCGTTCTTTCTTTTTTTGATGGCGTCTTCTCTATCATGAAAGAGAGCGGGAAAAGAAGCACCGCGAGTACCGTTCCAACAACTCCGCCAATACGTATAGTATGGAGAAGGGATGTCAAAAAATCAAGGACCATAGACCGCAATGGATCGGTTACGTCCGGCGGGAGCTCGCCACCCCCAAATAGTTGGGGCGTGAATCGTGCTAGCGCATGTTCCCCATAGAAGGATCCGGCGAGCAGGATGCCACCTGCGAAAAAAAGATTGATGGCCGCCCACTGAATTGCGGAACGTCCAGACGTCGCGGCAAGGACAACGATAAGCAAGAAAAAAAGAATCGACACAAGCGCGCCTATCGATATCAGCAAAAGGGCAAGTCGAAAACGATCGCGACCCAGCAAAACATTTGTGCGAGTTTGTTCGTTCGCATTCTTTAAGGGTTCGATGACCAACGTGTCAGGCACTGCGGCAATAACATCATTAATATCAAAAGATTGGGTTTCTAAAAAATCGGACGCCTGCTGTCCAGCCGGAAGACACGGGGGTAGTTTCTTACCATCGAATGTCGGGTGCACTCCTGACGGGCAAACCGGCAATTGACCAATCTTTTGTTCAATCAGGGTTGTGAGAATACTTGACGCCCTGCCCTTCAAATCTCCTACCGCAACGGTGATGCGGAACTGATCCGGCGGAGCATCCGACCGAAACCAGGCAAAGGTCGTACGAAGCGCCTGCTCAAATTGTCCGTACACCCATTCTTTTGTTAGCACACTTTGGATCAAATTCGCGAGCTCCTCTCTCGATAAAAACTGCACTTTGACTTCCTCAGACAGTTGGTTGTTATCAACGACACGCGTCAACAATGTATCGACGAGATGTTCATATAGTTCGTGTTGTTCAGCTAAGTTGCGATATGTTGTTGGATTCAACACTTTACCTTTGACCGTTGTCAAAACAAAGGTAAGCGGCGCAATCACTATAAAAATAATAGTTAATAGTAATGCAAGGAATTTTCTCATTCGAGTATGTCGGCGAAATTATGTTGAAAACACCTCATAAACGAAGAAAATCACTATGGAAACACCGATGACAAATTTAATGAGTGCTCCCCCAAAAAATCCAACGAGCGTTCCGAGGCCTGCTTTGAATGCGAAGTGCTTACCGCGGCCTCCGACGTATTCAAACAGCACGGCTCCCGCGAACGCGCCGACAAGCATGCCTAAAGGACCGGCAAGGAACAGCCCGGGCAGAGAACCGACAAACGCACCAATAATGCCCAATCGAGTTCCTCCCAGTTTCTTCACTCCGATACGGATCGCAAGATAATCAAGCGCCATGCTGAATATCACGATGACAAAAAATATTAAAACTGCTTCAACAGTAATCGAGGCGAATCCCGTCAGAATCCCGTATAAAAGGAACGCAGCGAAGGTGAGTTGGAGGCCTGGCAGCACTGGCAAAAAGATCCCCGATAAGCCAATAAGCATGGCGACGAAAGAGAGTACAAACAACACAATCTCGCCGAAAGTCATAATATTAGAAAGGTTTTACCGGCATATGGGGCGGCTGTTCAGATTTCTTGCGCTCATCTTGCCGACGGGGCGTAGCCCCCAATCTTTCATTGTGAATCGCATTAGCAGCAAAATGAAGATCAATCCTACAAGCATGAATAAAGAAAAACCAATGCCGCGGGGATCGAATAAAAACCCAAGCGTATTTTCAAATAGTGGCATATGATTTGCAATCTTTGTCGATCAAGGTGAGGAAGGAAAAAGGTTTTTCCCCTCTATTTCTTGCCAGTCTTGGATCGATTCTTCAAACTTGTAGGCTTTCAGGGTGTCCACGAATTCCGTGTCTGAATATTGTAAAACGACTTGCGTGCGACCCCCAATGCGTTTCGAGCCAAGCGCTTTTTTGTTCAGGACAAGCGGTCGCTTCCTTCGTTCAAGTTTCACCTTGCCCAGCGGGCTCGCAAACACAATGTATTCAAGCTCTCCTGGTGATTCTTCCAGCTGCTCTCGCTTGTGTTCAAAAACTGTAAATTGGTCTTTGATAGTCCCGATCGTTTCTTTCCACTTTTCGTCGATCATAGATTTTTCTCAATTTGCTTGACCTTATCGATAACGAAGCGTTCCCATTCCACTTTTAGTGTAAAGTATATGATGAGAATCGTCAAAACAAGCGTGATGGCGAGGAATGTTGCGGTGCCAGCGGATTCATATGGTTGTTCGAAAAGATGAAACGATGCTGATCCAAGGTAGGCGGCGAGCGTGGTGTGCGCTACTTTACCGAGAATAAGCGGCGGGAGCGCTTTCAAAAGCGGGTATCGAACAACGGCAAGCGGCACAACGAGGATATCGTCGGGAATCGGTAAGAAAGCAAAAAGAAATATCAGAATAGGCGCGAGTTTTCGTTTGCGGCGGAGCAGATTATTGATGGCCGCAAAACGCTTGACATGTTTCTTTGCGAGCAGTCGCCCGCCGAGCCAGCCGATGGCATAGGAAACAACCTCGCCCAGCGCGGAACCGAGCCCCGCGATAATACCAAGCAACAGAGGGCTCAGTCCAACGCTTCCAAGAAAGAAGATTGCGGGTAAATAAGGAATAACAATAAACACGCTGGAGTTACTGAGAAAGGCAATAATAAACGCGCCCAAATACCCCTGGCGCAGCAAAAAATCTGCAAACGAGGTTAACCCGCGCTCAATATCATGCAGCGCCGCACTGTTAAGGGTAATAAAAAGATACAGCGCACCAACAACGCAAAGGGAAATAACGAGAAACCACTCCTCGCCGGAGAAATGTATCTTTATGCGCATACGCGAACTAACCAAAAATCCCTGAATAAAAAGCCAAAAACGGCGCTAAAAAAGAAGCGCCGCCCCTGGATTGATCATCAAAATTACCGAACCAAGAGATACACCACCACAACAATGATGATGACCACAAGCAGTATCCACATCCATCCTTTGCCGCCTTTCTTAGCCGGCATCTGCTGTTGTGGCATTGGTTGCTGCATGTTGTCCATAAAACAATGACCTTTCGATTATGAATTAAGCCTCCACACCTATTATACCTTTCCGGGCTGAAAGAGTAAACCCCTTATTCTTTGGCTAAGATAAGAGAAAAAACTTAACTATACTACTGCGAGGAGTGGGTTTGCAAAAAAACATGAGCCTTCTCCAAAACCTCCCTCATGTTTGGGAAAGTAATCTTGCGCCAAGCAGGCTCTATTGGCAACCAAGCGAAGTGCATGTGCTCATGGGATAAATGCACTCGTTTCGATCGAGATTCGCAGAGAAAAAAAACGACAATTTTATGGGTTGCGCCGGACCGATCCGGCTTCGGAAGCTTCCAAGACGTCTTCGCGTGGAAACCTTTAACGAAATGGGCCTGTGAAATGCCAGTTTCCTCTTTCAGCTCGCGTTTTGCTGCCTCCAGGTCAGTTTCGCCTTTTTCAACATGGCCGCGTGGAAAATCCCAGTGCCTCGCCTTACGATATTGTATAACTAGATAGCGAGGGTTGCGCCGGCTGCCTGAATAGACAATTGTGCCCGCTGATCGAACATCTTTCATGCTATTACAAAACGGCTAATTGCTCTTGTACTTGTTCGACAGACTCATTTGTTGGAACTCCGGTATTCATATCATAATGCTGTCGCGGCAATTCAATGCGATAGCTAACAACCTGTTGTTGCAGGCGTTCTTTGAGTGCAGCAAGCGACCCGCGGAAATGGGGTAAATCATCCATTGACGCCGACGACACACGGCTGCCATGAGAAGCAATTGCCGGATATGCCACGTGATCCTGTTTTTCAACTCGCACTCGCGTATATTCTTTTTTTGTTTTCGTTTGGATGCTCATCGCCTGCTCCTGTGCAGGCGAATATCCGGTAAGGTCTTCTGCATGAAATGCGTCGTCAGCCGGACGTGCGAGCTTTGGACTGTACCCCAAACGATCAAGAATATGATACGTCGCCGCTTGGGCGGCGATCCCGGTTTTTGTGCGGGCAAGGTACAATCGCCCATCAGGTACGATGTCGGCAAGTGTAAATAATCGATCCCAAAAATCGCGCATTTCCTCCTTTCGTTCCGCATTGTGTATCAGTTGATTTGTCAGGAGATAATGCCACTCCGTGAGTGATTGAAAATTTTCACGTCGCTCTTGCGGACTCATTTTTTCCTTTTCGGCGATCCTTTTTTGGGTTGTCATATAGTCAGGCAGGTCAAAAAAAATTTCGATCTCTTGAGCTCGTTCAGGGTGCTGCTCAATCCATTGCTGTTTTGCGTCCGACCCACCTTGGCGCACGTCTTCCATCATCGCGTGATAAAACTCGCGCTCATCGAACGATTCGGCTGGGGTGTACGTTTTTGCTTGTTCTGGGTGCATACGACTGCTAATAGCGTATAGCATATAGCTTATGGCGAATAGTAAGAACAGCACCGCCTCTTACCATAAGCCATACGCTATACGCCATAAGCTATATGCTATTTGCTTTTGTAATACTTCCTCCCCTCCAACTTCTTCGGTAAGTGACCATGGTCCGGCTTTTTGTTCGGCATGTTGTGTGCGTATTGATAGCCATGACCATACTTCAAGTCTTTCATGAGGTCGGTTATGCGATTGCGCAGATGCAAGGGCACAGGCTCGTTCAAGGTCTTTTTGACATCTTCCTCGGCGGCAGTGAAGCCCATGTAAGAAGCATTATCCTTTGGGGCGGTTGCGAGGTATGTAGCGCAATGCGCAAGATTGATCCGACCTTCCGGCAGGCCGACCATGTCAACCGCCTGCATGGTGGCCACGGCGAGCAGCAGCGCGTGCGGGTCAGCCATGCCAACGTCCTCTGACGCGAAGATAACCATGCGCCGGGCGATGAACAGTGGGTCCTCACCCGCCTCGAGCATCCGAGCCAGCCAATAGAGCGCCGCGTCCGGATCCGAACCGCGCATGGACTTAATAAACGCGGAAATTACATTGTAGTGTTCTTCACCCTTTTTATCGTAGAGAAGCGCTTTGTGCTGGAGCGCGTCTTCCGCGGTTTCCAAGGTGATATGTCGAACGCCTTGTTTATCCGGCTTTGTCACTTTCACGGCGATCTCCATGGCGTTCAAGGCGGTGCGCGCATCACCGTTTGCCGCGTCAACAATCAAATCAAACGCTTTTGGCACAAGCTTGATTTTATATTTACCGAGGCCTCGCTCTTTATCGAGCAGGGCGACTTTGAGGAGCTTGCGAATATGCTGTTCATTCAGTCGCTCCAGCACAAACACGCGGACGCGTGAAAGGAGCGGCGCAATAACTTCGAATGAGGGGTTTTCCGTCGTGGCGCCAATGAGAACAATGGTGCCATTTTCCACGTACGGCAAAAACGAGTCTTGCTGGGCTTTGTTCCAGCGATGAATCTCGTCTACAAATACAATTGTTCGCTTACTCTTGAATTTGCGCCGCTCCTGCGCTTCCTTGATAATCTTGCGGAGGTCGGCAAGACCCGAAGACACCGCAGAAATTGGATCAAAGTCCGATTTGGTCATCTTCGCAATGATGCGCGCCAATGTCGTTTTGCCTGAACCAGGTGGCCCCCAGAAAACCATAGAAAAAAGCTCGTCATTTTCAATCGCTTTGCGCAGCAGTTTACCTTTGCCAATGATATGCTCCTGGCCAACGAATTCGTCGAATGTCCGCGGACGGATGCGATCCGCCAACGGCGCTTCGCGGCTCAGTTCCCGCTCAAATTTTTCGTCAAAAAGGTCTGGCATACAATACTATTGTATCGTTGTTTTAGCCTTACTGCAAACAAAAAAGCTCGGACTAAACATCCGGGCTTTTTTATTGAATAAAACATCCCGGCCGCGTAACTGAAAATTAATTTTCAGTTACGACCTAAGGATTATGTATACAACACGATTTTATCAATCTTGATCACTGAATCATCATCAAAATGATAATTTCTATAGCTCGAATATTTATAATCTCCGAGCTGTTGAACAAGACGCGCCCGAACTGGATTATCGTGAATATAATTCAATTTTTCAATAAAATCTTTATCATTCCTGATTGAATGCTCATAAAAACTGTGTTGCCAGAGCTGACCCGTGTCACCAAGGCTTCATTCATCATCCTTGCCGTCCTGCCTTTTATCAACTTCATTATCTGCGATATATTGCCTTCGATGGTAAATATATTTTCTTCAAGCTTATATTCTTAATTGAAGAAGACGAAGATGAATCTTCGTCTACGCGTGGGAAGGCGTCCCGGATTTCCGGTGACGCGTAGGTTGTTATGTAAATTTATCTCCCAAACCTTCGCTTGCGCTCCCCATACGCCGCGATCGCCTTGTCCACGTCCCTTTTCGTAAAATCCGGCCAAAGCTTGTCGGTAAAATACAGTTCGGAATAAACTGTTTGCCAAGGCAAAAAATTTGAGGTTCGCTGCTCGCCAGACGTTCGTATGACAAGGTCCGGGTCCGGCTCTCCGTTAGTATACATGTTGCGCCCGAGCAACTCCTCTGTCACGGCAGCTGGGGCCAATTTCAAGCCCATCACGCGACGCACCGCGTCGATAATTTCAGTACGACCGCCATAATTCAACGCGACGTTCAGCACGCCTCGCGTGTTATTTTTTGTAAGCTCTGCCGCTTCGTCAATCAATCGCCGCACATTCTTTGAAAAACGATCGATTTGTCCCAGGAATCGAATGCAAATATTTTTTTCGTGCAGCTCGCGGACTTCACGTCGCAAGACGTCTTCGAGCAAGTGCACCAAAAAGCGCACTTCCGTTTTTGATCGTTTCCAGTTCTCTGTGGAAAATGCATAGACCGTCAAATATTTCACACCACGGTCAAGACAATATTGCGCGATTTCTTTTAAAGTCTTATAACCCTGACGATGACCCTGAAACGCCGTCTTCCCATGCGCTTTTGCCCAGCGCCGATTACCGTCCATGATAATGGCGATGTGTTCCGGAATTCTTTGTTTCATGTTGGCCATGGAATCTTTTGCGTAATAAAAAACAGTCTCGATGGTTATAGTAGACTAGCTTACTGTATCACGACCAACGGACTTTTGCAAGGGTTACGTGCAAGCGCTTCATGGAGGAATTTCTTATCACAATGCCCGCGCAACTGCTCCAATGATGAAGATTCCAACAAAATTAAGCGTAAAAGAAAGAGGGGCAAACCAGGCCATTCTCATTTTGGAGAAACCCAACAGGCTAATGCCAAGCTCATCAGGCAGCGGAGAAGCAATAATAAGGCCTCCGGCAAGAAACGTTAACCATCGAAAAGAGCGCATCTTCAACAATATTTTTAACCTCTTGCCGGGCCCTCGCTGTTTGAGCACGGCCAACAGGTGCTTTGAAAAATTGTCCCGAACAAATCGAAAAATGATTAGGTCACCAACAACTGCACCTGCTGCTCCGAACAATGCTGTTCCGTAGAGTGTATTCACTTCCGCAATTTCACCAAGCGTAACAATTGCTGGCGCCGTCGTGAAAATTGAGGTAAAGAACATGCCGGCAATGAAACTTCCCAAAAACTCTAAACCTTGCGTTGAAGTTAAAATGTGTGTCAGTACATCCATTTTAACAAAAACAAACGCTACCAAAATACTGAACGCAATGATGATCAAGTCCTTCCTCAATAAAAGATTATCACGCATTTTCATAGCAACAAGATGAATGAGAAATCTTGATTCTCCCTGATCACTATTTATCGGGCTAGCGCCCTGGGCACGGCGATGTCTGGCGCAGCCAGACCGACGTGCCCGTCTCGGACCTTTATCCGCGCATCTTTTTATCGGCAAGGCTGCGTCGTTTGTCAACCAAGTCTATCGGGGTAGTCCCGCCAATGGCGGGACGATCTCAGGCCTCCGCCTAAATTTCGGAATTACTCTCCAAAGCGCGAACCTATTTTGCCTGTCCGCCGAAGCTTTAGCGGAGGCGGAAGGAGAATTTCTGATTTCTCTTCGGCGGGGCGGAAGGGGGGTCTGGGGGGGGAATTCCGCCC
>JBIOWE010000013.1:0-76883 GCA_044868145.1 Patescibacteria group bacterium | reverse complement strand
CCATCTCAACGTTGCCGAGACCATTGCTGCGGATTGGGTGAATACAGCAAATCCATGGATCGATACTGAAGTCTCGGACACCCTGACTGTCGGCGCTTCTGGATCCGTCAGTGATTCAGCGCTGTCCAGCAATGTTGCGCTGTTAAATCGCACTGGCCAAGCGTTTACCGGGACAAACACGTTTACGAACACGACAACGCCGCAGTTGTCTTTTCGTTATGACGCGTCAAATCGCCTGGACCTTTCTGTTGGGTCAACCGGCATCGTAACTCTTGACGCGGTCGGATCAGGCGCCGCATTCTCAGTAAGCGATGCCTTGACTGGAACCTCGGGCCGGTTCGACTCGGGATTAAGCGTCGGCGTTGCTCCAGATGCGAATCGAGCCTTAAACATTACTAAAACAGGGCTCTCAGGTGGTACGATCGTTTACGGTGTCTATAATGATTTTCTCGCTAACGGCTTAGACATCCAAGACACCTCGGCCGGGCAGTTTCGAGCGCTTTATACCAAGTTCGACACGAGAAGCGGTGCGGTGCAAAGCGGCCTTGGGTATGGGAACTACTTTGAGTCGGCGAGCTCGAGCACTGGTGGGACGCAGTACGCCTTTTATGCGGATATGACCGCAGGCACCGCCACGAAGTGGGGAATTTACCTCCTTGGCGGTAAAAGCCTCATTCAGTCAACAACGAGTCCGCAACTCCAACTTGGTTACGACGCGTCGAACTACTATACGACAGCCATTAGCTCGACCGGAGGCATCACGTTTGACGCAACCGGTTCAGGCGCGGGATTTACATTCAATGACAACATTGTGCTCCTGACCGCAAAAGTATTCGGAACGACTGGCGGCAGCACTATCACCATCGGTCGGACCAACGCGTCTGGAGGGAACGCGACTATCAGCTTGGACGATGCGAACGCAACGTATAATTTTAAGAAACAAACCAAAACAGTCGCCATCCAACCGGCAGACTGCATTGCAACGGCGTCCGGGAGTGACGACGCCGTTCTCACGTTTGTTGCAACCAACTATCCCGTTTGGCAGCTTGATGACTCGGTAAGCGACAGTTTCAACTGCTCTTTTTATGTCGCTGAGGATTGGGATGTAACCGCAGCGACAACCATTACGATTGTGTTCGGCCCGACGACCATTCCGGGCGCTAATCAAACCATCATCTTCGGTTGGGCCTGGCGGGCGACCGCTGACCAGGAACAGTTCGATGCAGCTTCAACCGCCACCACCAGCACCACCACCTCAATTGATTTCGCCACGAATACCCGGTTCAACTCCTCGACAGTTAGCATTGCTGCCAATAGCTTATCTGTTGATGATCTTGTAAGCTTCCGATTGAGTCGTACCGTCTCCGATACCTATACTTCCAACGTGAATGTTTATCAGGTGCTTATTAAATACACTTCAACCGCACCAAGGAACGGATAAACGTGGATTGCCTATTATTCGAAAAGGTTGCAAATGGGCGCGATCAGCCTTCTCATTATTCTTGACAGAAAGCATTTTCGGGGAGTACACTAAAGGATTCAAAGCGAAACAATTAAAAATGTAATTTGAAAACTTAATCACTCAAAAAAACAGGAGGATGTCATGAAACAAACTGTATTTGTTGTGGCAGTTGTATTACTATTTGTGTCAACTGCTTTCGGGCAGGACACGTTGTGGACTCGGAAGTACAATGGACCGGGGAGCTTGGATGATGTGTGCCGTACGATCGCACTGAGTCCAACAGGAGTAATTTATGTTGCCGGCGAAGCAACCAATTCAAGTGGGAACACTGATTTTGTTATCATTGCATATAACCCTGCCGGCGACACCCTCTGGTTGCGACAGTATAATGGACCAGGAAATTCAAGCGATAATGTAGTATCGATGACCACAGACGGTAGCGGCAATGTGTACGTAACCGGGAATAGTACGGGTAGCGGCACATCATTCGATTATGCAACAATTAAATATGCGCCGAACGGCGATACCATCTGGTTACGAAGGTACAACGGCATTGGAAATGGCATTGATTTTGCGAGAGCGATTGTGGTTGATGACAGCGGAAATGGCATTGTCACAGGCGGCAGTACAGTTTCTGCCAACCGCGATATTGTTACCCTCAAGTATTCTCCCGTCGGCTTGCTGACCTGGGTAGCTATGTACGCAGGGAGCGGAGACGGAACTGACGGTCCTTTCGCAGCTGCGGTTGATGATAGCGGAAACATTTTTGTAGCGGGGAGCAGCAGGGAAGGCACGATCGACGCCATAACTATTAAGTATAAGTCGAACGGGGATACTGCATGGGTCAGACTATACAATGGCGCCGCTGGAACCAACAATGACGCAATTAATGCTCTTGTACTCGATGACAGTGGCAATGTGTATGTAGCCGGATACAGTGAGGAGACTGCAAATTCGGACCTTCTTGTTATTAAGTACGCTGCGAACGGAGATGTCGCTTGGAAAAACACATACGATGGGCCGCTCCATGGTGAAGATAAAGCAATCGCAATGACGATCGATCAGAATTTTAACGTATATGTAGCAGGAGAGGCAGTAAATGATTCGGGTACAAGAGATTACGTGACAATCAAATATGGACCTTCCGGTGATACAGCCTGGGTGCGACGATACAATTATCAAGATACCATAGAAACGGATCAGCATGTGAAAGCTATTGCGGTTGATGATAGCGGACGCGTGTACGTGACCGGTTATGTTATGACCACAATGTCTGAAAATGACTGGTTCACGGTCACATATGGTTCAAGCGGAAACGAGTTAAGTGTCCGACGATTCTCCGGGCCGGGAACAGCTACTGACGACCCTTGGACAATTGCTGTTGATGCCGCATATAATGTTTATGTCACTGGTTCCGTGACGAACGGAAACGGCAACACAGATTGCTTTACCATTAAGTATGGCAAGGTCATCAAGATCAACCACGCACCCATTTTTGCTGGGGTCAGCAACAAAACCGTGCAAGTGGAAGACACGCTTATCTTCAAAGTCCAGGCTACGGACCAGGACAATGATTTTCTGATGCTTACCTGCCTTGATACGTTTCCCAACGCAACCTTTGTGGACTCCGGCAATGGCGCTGGCTCTTTCACTTTCATGCCAGACACAACTCAAGACTCCACCTTCTTTGTAGACTTTATCGTGTCCGATAGTTTTCTCGCTGACACATTATTGAACGTGAGGATCGACGTGTTCGGTACTGGTTGCCAGGCGAAACCCGGCGACGCGAATGCGAGCGGAGGCGTTAACCTCACGGATATTGTGTACTTAGTGAACTATGTTTTCAAAGGAGGCGCGGTTCCAGTTCCGGTATGCCGGGGTGATGCCAATGCCAGCGGCACGATTAATCTCACGGATATTGTGTACTTAGTGAACTACGTTTTCAAAGGAGGCGCAAAACCGATTCCATCGGGCATTTGTTGCTTGCCAGTGGCTAATTGATCTTTACGAAAAAGCTATCTAAATCAACGGATAGCTTTTTTCTTTTTGAAAAGTTGTTGGTTCCCATCGCACCTTGCCGTTCGAGGCCCTGCCCTCGGCCATGAGCTCGGGCCGAATGGAAGGCCCTCACGGCCGAAGGGGAAAAGGTACGCTGGGAATTTTGTAAAAAGAATTCCGTTTTCTACCCAGAGCACCCTCTCCCCTTCGGCCTGGGCTCGGGGCCGAAGGCAGGGTGCGGCTGAATTTGTCCTTGACAACCGCTTGTGCTGGGTGTAAGCCGAAAGTGGAGGATAAGGCTTAAAATAAAAGAAAGGAGGTAAAGAAGCAAAGCTACTAACCCAAGAAAGTTCAGTAAAGCGTTTTTTGACAACATCATCTCAGGAAGGAGGTATCAAATGAGAAGAAATGTTGTTTTTCTTTTTTTCACGTTGTATTTAACGGTCGTGTTGTTCTTGCAGGGTTGTACACAAACACCGACAAGACCTCGGCCAGCCACGATTAGCGCACAAGTGAACTTCACCGTCTCGGATAACGGAACGTGCATACCGAACGCCACCATTATCGTGGATTCGTACTGGTACCCCGATGATTATCGCAGCGATACGCTTACGACCGACGCCGACGGCAAGGCATCGGTTACCTTGAGCGGATTGTCGACGACCGGGAAGGGCAGCTTCCACACAAAGGTGTGCAAAGATGGATATCAAACCGTGGAGCTCGAGCCCCAGATATTCAAAGATAAAGAGGTCGTGTCCGTCCCCGTCAACCTCGCGAAAGTAACGAGGTGAAGCCATGAGACAAACACTATTGATGACAATTTTCAGTTTGCTCATGGCCGGAGTGGCGTATCCTGCAGCTGGCCCACCGAAATCTCCCCAGCTCTACGCCATTGAGATCGAGTACGGAAAAGAAGCAGAAGTCAACCTGCAAATCAAACCGTTCTCGAAGAATGGCGCCACCCTGCTTATCGTTGATCATCAAAAAAAGATCGCCTATTGTTTCGCGGAATTAACGGAACCGACGCTTCAATACGTCGCGTCCGTGACCGGCATCAACAGACTCGAGCTCGCTTCAGTGAGTCTGTCGGTGACGGCCAATCTGTACGACGAAGCAATACGGTCGGCAACAAACCCTGACCTCTTCAAGACACTCGGAGCGCCTGATATTCCGGCGCAGTACACCGGCTGCATGCCCGGCGACACCATCCCGCCGATGTCCGCGGGATTGGATAAGCTTGACCGTTGCATCAATGTGACCGCCGATCCGGAGGAAGCCGATCGAAAGGTCATTTCGGAAAATTACTTCGGTTGGCAAACCGTGGTTCTCTCGTGCTTTCTTGTCAGCGGTTTCACCACGACAAAATCCGACGCACTTAAACAACAGGTAGTACAAGGCGTGTCGATCTGGCAACAGATATCGCGGCAACCCGGGCATGATCCATATATGTCCTGGGTCGTGGAGTTCTACTACGAGCCAGCGGATATTGACCTTGTCATGGAAGCGCCAAGCGGCATGTATGAGTCCACTACGCCGAATAGCATTGTGTCGTGGCGAGCGGACATCATGCAGTTGTATGGCTGCGAGCGGAGCAAGCACGGTGAATCAGACTTCCGTCGATCCCGGATGAGCTACTACAGCGCTGGTCGAGGAGTAATCGCGTATCTGCTGGAAGATAATGGACGAGTGACGTTCTGCCAAGACGGCGGGGTAGTGAATTACGCTGACATGTTCTTCTATGACAAAGGGTTCTACCCCGGCAATTCCTGCGTCTTCGGCGCAAGCGGCGCGGGGAAGGGTATTGCGTATTGCGGACGAGTTCTGGCGCATGAGATTGGCCACAGCCTGTTCGGTTTTCCGGACACGTACACGGCGAATTGTCCACCCTTCGATTACCAGTTCGGCGTCAACCGGGTTCACCCTATGTGTGATAATGACGGGTTAATGGGTAAGTGGGAAAGCGACTGGTTCGACATTCATAATGTCGAAGCGTGCGCGGGTTGGACGGACAACGACGCTAACGGTATTCTTGACGCGGCCTGTCCGGCAACCGGCTACGGCGCCTTGATTGTCGGTGTGCAGATGTATGAACATATCACTATTGTGGATCTGGCGAATTATACCGTCGCGTTCCTGTATGTGACGCCGCAAAACACCGTCGTGAAGGATGGGAAGCTGTCGATTATCTGGGACGCGGTCAACTTCTATCGGAACTCTGTCTCTCCCGACCAGTACACCTTCTGGGGCGATAAAGGCAGTTCTGGTAGGTGCGGAGTGACGTACATCAATGGCACGCCGTGGATTCTGGAGCCCACCCTCGTCAAGAACAGGTTCGTAAAGCTGATGGGCTGGGAGTCGTACCGCAGAGGAGTGCTCAAAGACTCCGCAGGCACCGCCATCATGTGGATTCCTACTGACGAGCTCATGACCGTGGACAGCTGCGACCTCGGCAAATTGCAGAAAGCTACATATCGGTTCGAAGTCTCCTGTTGGCACCCGGCGGGAAATATCTCGACGCTCTACAGTTTCCAATTCCAAATCAGCTGGCTCACTGGCGATGCGAACGGTGATGATCTTCTTGGTCTTGCCGACGTCATCACGATGGTGAACTACATCTTCAGAGGCGCGCAACTCCCGGTTCCACTCGTCGTGCTGGATGTAAATTGCAATGGGACCATAGCACTCTCGGATATTATCTACATGATAAACTACATCTATAGAGGCGGCTCTGCACCGTGTCCAGGAGGTTGATGATTGCTGCCTCCGAGTTTCTAGAGAGCGTATCAGCAAAACACTCAAAATGAATTTTCTCACATAGCACTTCCAAATGAAAAGGCTACATGGAACAACCGGTAGCCTTTTTCTTTACTATCCGCTTATCCCCTTGACAGACCGCACTCCCACAGATAAACCGACAGTATAGGGATCAGGCTTTTAATTATGAAGCAGCTACTAAAGAGGGGCTAGAGAGTTAAAGGTAGTTTTATTTCATATCGGGTACTTGACAAAAGTTTAGTTTCGTGATTAACTTACTCGAGCACTAAAAGTAGATTAGTACATTGAAAATTAAAAAATCGCTAGTTTAAAGAACAACGAGGAGAAGAGGAGGTAGTATGAAATTAAAGACGTCGCACAAGGCGGGCATTGTTCTTGGCTTCGCCATATTGATAGCAGTTATCTCACGCTCGGGCAAAATGACTTATGCAGACCAGATTGAGTATACTGTGCCACCTCAATTTCCGCTTGACAGCATTTACGTTGAATTATTCATCTGCAGCAAAGACGGCCAGAAAATAAAAACCCTGGTCAAAGAACGGCAGGCGAAAGGAAAGCATGTGGTGACCTGGGACGGCATGGATGAAAATGGCAAGCGAATGCCTGAGGGTGTGTACCGCGCGTTTTTATGGATAGCCAACCCTTTCCATATTCAACTCAGTGCCCTGAAGCCGTCCTCAAACGATACCATTCCGGTTACCCCTCCGATAGAGGATACTCTTGAGAAGGATATTGTGCTTCGATAATCGCTCCTTCTGTTATGAAAAAGCCACGACTTTCAGTCGTGGTTTTTTATTTAGTGTGACGCGCTACCACTTTATCTTTGTTGAAGTACCAGTTTTGTCAAAATGAAGAAACATCACGTAAACCGAGCGAAATTGATACAGCACTTGACAAAAATAGTATATCGTGATTAACTTACTCGAGTACTAAAATATAGATTAGCTCATTGAAAAGTAAAAACTCGCCAAACGGCGAAAGAAAAGGAGGTAAAGGTGAAGAAATCCGGTTTTGTTGTTCCATTTGTTGTAACTGTTTTAGGACTGAGCTTCGTTCCGTCGGCACAGGCCATCACTGGTCAAGTAGACGCTTACATTAGGGAATTAAAGCTGTCGAAGTCTCGGGCACTGCAATCCCTAGATATTGATGCCGGTTTATTCAAAGGGACAGCTCCAAGCAAGCAGGTTCTCCAGCTGGTTAACAAGAATACGCAGCTGTGCTATTCCCTCGCCGAGGAAGCTACAGTTGAGTTAGACGTTTTCAATGCCATTGGACAGAAAGTTAAAACATTGGTCAATGAAAAGCAGTCTGCGGGAAGTAAGCAAGTAGCTTGGGACGGAGTAGATTCCAATGGGTCGACTGTGGCCAACGGCATTTACTATTACTGTCTAAAAGTAGGTTTGCAGAGCACTGGACCGAGGACAATAATATTCCTCGACTAGCTCCTTGTTATTCCAAAAGCCTCGATGTGAAAGTCGAGGCTTTTTTATTTCGAATAAAGTGGACTTGACAGCGGTTCTACGGGGGTGTAAACCGAAGATAGGAGCTAACAGTCCTTTGAAAATCTAAAAAATAAGAAAGGAGGTTGTGGAGGTACCAGAAGAAGAGCTGCAAAGGGCAGATTACTTTAACCCTCTTTGAAAAAAGATAGGAGGAAAAATGAAGAAGTTCATTGTTGTTTTACTTGTATTGGTTTTAAGCCTCTACTGTATACCAGCTGCATTGAGTGGCCAAGTTGTGCAGGCAAATCCGACCAGCGCAGGTACGATTCAGCAAGATACCCCTCAAACATCTTGGTGGAGCCAGTGGCTTTACCGTTATCTATATTGGATAATGTTAAATAATATGAGCTGGAAGTAGTCCAACCAAAAAGAGACTCAACCTCAAAAGGGCTACACGGAACATCCGGTAGCCTTTTTTATTTATGATTCTTGCCCCGTCAGTTTGTGCAAAAATGACTATTGACGGTTTTTTGATGGCGGAGTAAGGTGAAGGCGTCTCATGCATTCATTTTTGTCATATTACTATGATCTCAAAACGTCTGCGAAAAACCCTTTGGATCCTCGTCCCAGCAATCATTCTCGTCGTTACCTTTGTTGGCCTGCCGGCGCAGGATGTTCAAGCAGATTGTTCTGGCATCGATAGCGCAGTAGTTCGACTCGATTCCGCCTCGGGAGTTGGCACTCGAATCATAAGCAGTTTGAAAAGTTTCATTCAACCCCTGAGTGCTCAAGCCTGGTGTTGGCCGTGGGCCCCGACAAAGCCAGCGAGCGCCACAAAGGATATGGTACCTAATTGCGTCTGGGAGGACGAGTATACTGTATCCCTCTCGAAGGACCAGTATCTTCAAATCACAAACACATGCAACACTGACCAATTTGTTCAAGTCTATGATACCCAGCATGCAAACTGGAATTTTACCGTGAAAGCAGGGAAACAAAAAAACATTTCGTGTTCTTATCAAACGACGCTAACCTTCCTACTTGGACCTCTATCGGGCAGCAGTTTTGTGATGGAATGCTCGGGATAGGAACGAGGCAAGACGTGATTCTGATTTTCTAGGCCAGCCTAAGGCAATACTATTTCATCGTTAATTTAATAAATGTTTATGATCTCAAAACGTCAGCGAAAAGCGCTTTGGATCCTCGTCCCAGCAATCATTCTCGTCGTTACCTTTGTTGGCCTGCCCTCGTGGTACGCGCACGCCTTCTGCGATAGTGCCGTGGCTCGAGCGGGCGCAAGTTCAGTTGCGGACCGTGGGATTTTCGCCACCTTAAAAACCTTCGTTCAGCCCCATTCCGCCCTCGCTACCGATTGCCCACTCAAGGCTGGCCCAACAAAGCCGACTGCAGAAAAGCAGTGGGTGCTAGACAACGGATGTAGTTTGGACGATTCGGGTAACGTCACGTTAGGCAAAGGACAAATCCTCCGATTGACGAATAATTGCGAATCGGAGGAAACTGTAGTGTACGACCGACCGGATTCAAACAGTACGTATGGCTTTCCGGTCCGAGCCGGGGATCACAAAGATTGGCAGTGCCCTGTGAAGGGGAAATTTAACTTCACTATGGCCGGGGTAGCATTCAGCGTGACTTGCAAGTGGTGAAACAAACCCGCACCGTTCTCGAGGGTCGTTTTTTCCACGTCGCTTTTTCAGTTGACAAACGATTAATAGAGCATTTATACTTGTTTACATTGCGGTTCTTTTAAAGAAAGTAGCTCTTCTTGCAAAGAACCGGAAGGGAGGTGGTGTAAATAAGTTCATTGAAACTCCTTTAAGGTTCCGGTTGGGTCATATGGACTCGTCCGGCGAAGCTTAAAGTTTTGGTTTCAGTTTAACCCAAAAGGGTAACTTAGCTCACAAAGTGGCTTTAGTAAAACTGAAGCCACTTTTTTAATCCAGCAAATCAATAAACCCTTAGTCGAGCATTGAGCAGCAAGAGTGTGTGCCAGCTGGTCGTTTTTTGATATAATGCAGTTATGCAAAAACCACTGGTCGTTGGCCTTGTTGGTTTGTATTGTTCAGGCAAGGATACTGCCGCGTCCTTTTTTGCCAAACAGGGATTCCGGCATTATTCACTTTCTGATATTTTACGTGAGGAAATGTCCAAACGCGGGATACGCTACCGCAGTCGGGACGACCTCATACGCGCTGCGAATGCATGGAGGAAAAAGTACGGCAGGGGCTTCTTGGCCGAGCTTGCTTCGAAGAAAATAGATAAGGCAAAGGCGAAGCAAGTCGTGATATCGAGCATTCGCAACGTGGGCGAGGTGGAAACGTTCAAAGATCACGCTCGTTTTTTTCTTATTGTGATCGCCAGCCATGCACATATTCGGTACAGCCGCGCAGTGCGGCGTGGCAAAATCGATGACAAGGTCAGCTTTAGTGAGTTCTTGCGACAGGAAATGCGCGAGCGGCGCGGAAGCCGCAATCAACAACAGCTTGACGCCGTTATAACGCTCGCGGATTTTACTATTGAGAACAATTCCACCCGGCAAGCATTTCTGAAAAAATTTCGCGCGCTTTACGAGCTAATACAACAAAGGCAAAAGCAGCTGATGCATATTGTGTTGCTTGGTCCCCAAGGTTCAGGCAAAGGCACGCAGGCGCGATTGCTCACGAAGCGTTTTCGGTTGCATTATATCGAAACTGGGCGCTTGCTCCGCGCAATGGTTGCGACCGATCCAAGACTCGGCCGCAAGATTGACGCGCTTATCAACAAAAAAGGCGCGCTTGTGCCGGACGCGTGGGTGAACCGTTTAATCGAAAAAGAGCTGGCTCGCGTGCCAAAAGGCCGGGGAATCCTGTTCGACGGCTATCCACGCACTCTTCGTCAGGCGCGTTTCCTTGATCGTCTGCTCAAACGATATGGCAGATCGATCACGCACGTTGTTTATTTGCCCATTAAAGACCAAACAACCCTCAAACGGCTTACAAAACGGCGGATGTGTGAACGATGCGGGCGCATTTTTATTGAGGGCGTTACTATCAAAAAGAACGCGAAACAGTGCCCTGTTTGCCATGGCACGCTCTTCCGCCGCGCTGACGACTATCCCGCCGCAATCCGCGAGCGACTGAAACTGTACCATAAGCGAACGAACCCAATCGTGCAATATTACCAAAAACGCGGCATTGTGATGATTGTTGACGCTGAGCCACCCATTCCCGTTGTGTTCAAGAACATAATCAAGCACATACAATAGATATGCGGGTTACCAAACAAGAAGAGTTGGAGATATTACGAACAGGCGGACGATTGCTCGGCCAAATCCTCAGAGATGTGGTACACGAGGTTCGACCTGGCGTAACGGCGTTCGAACTTGATCAAAAAGCCGAACAGCTCATCGCGGCTGCAGGCGCTCGTCCATCATTCAAGGGATTCGAAGGGTACCCGGCTGCTACATGCGTTTCCATTAACGCTGAAGTGGTGCACGGTATTCCGACCAAGAAAAAAGTGGTTCGGGAAGGCGATATTGTATCCGTTGACGTCGGCATAGAATACAAAGGGCTGTTCACGGATACTGCCACGACCATAGCGGTTGGGAAGGTTTCTCGCGACATCGGAACATTGCTCCGCGTAACCGAGCGCAGCTTGGCAATCGGTATTCAGGCAGTGCGCCCAGGCGGTCATGTGGGCGATATTGGCGCGGCAATCCAAGCGTTCGTTGAGCCCCACGGCTTCGGTGTGGTGCGCGCGCTCACGGGGCACGGCGTCGGCAAGGCAGTGCACGAAGAACCGAAAGTACCGAATTTCGGTTCCAAGGGTTCAGGCCCGCTCCTTGAACCGGGCTTGGTGCTCGCGATTGAACCAATGGTGACAATGGGATCTCCTGACGTGCGTGTGCAGAAAGACCACTGGACAGTCGTCACCGCGGATAAGAGTTTAGCCAGCCACGTTGAACATACGATTGTGGTCACGGAGCATGGCGCGGAAATTTTGACGCAACGTTCATGACCGGACGTCTCATGGGCTTAGATTACGGCGGTCGCAGAATCGGCGTGGCGCTCTCGGATGATGACCAGCACATGGCCGTTGGCGTTGACGTGGTTGAAAATGTTGATTCCAGCCACACGCTCCATTTTCTCAAATTGCTCTGCGAACGCGAAAAAGTGAAAAAAATCGTGGTTGGCCTGCCGATTACTATGGCGGGTGAAAAGGGTCAGCAAGCCGTGGAAGCGGAACGGTTTGGGATCATGCTTGAGGACCAGCTGAAGATCCCGGTAGAATTTTACGATGAGCGATTGTCTTCAGCTGAGATCGAGAAAGCGCTTTTTGCACGTAAGCAACCGAAAAACGTGGTTGACCGCGAAGCGGCTCGGCTCATTTTACAGGGCTATTTAGACGCCCGCCCAAAAGCGATATGATAAACAAGGTCTTAAGTCCTGTCGCATATGTCATTCCATTTTTTTTGGCTTTTGGGCTTGCTGCGGTTTTGACCCCGTTGGTCCGCCGCTATGCGATGGCGAAAGGCATTCTTGATAAGCCACAGATGTCGCCGGATCGTAAAATACAAGCCGGCCCGGTTCCCTTGCTTGGCGGTCTCGCGGTATACGCAAGCTTTACGATCGCTGTTTTATTTTACACGTTTTTTACGGAACGCTTACTCGGCGGGTATCTTTTGCCGAAACATATATTCGGCATTCTCTTGGGCGGAGGTTTGCTGATGATTGGCGGCTACCTTGATGATCGCTTCACGCTCCGATGGCATAAACAACTGCTTTGGCCGATTGCCGCCGCGCTGGTTATCATTGCCTCGGGCATTGGCGTGAGCTATATCACGAATCCCCTGGGCGGAACAATCGCGCTTGACCAGATATCGTTTACGGTTTTTTCGGCGCACGGCTTACCATATAAGATTGTACTGTTTGCCGATATCTTCGCGTTTGTTTGGCTGCTCGGATCAATGTTCACCACGAAATTCCTGGACGGCCTTGATGGCCTTGTCTCGGGTATTACTGCCATTGGCTCGTTCATTATTTTCTTTTTGAGTTTAACAAAAGACGTGGCGCAGCCGGAAACGGCATTGCTCGCGATACTCGTCGCCGGCGCGATGGCGGGCTTCTTGCTGTTTAACATTCATCCCGCTCGCGTGTTCCTCGGCGAAGGCGGGAGTCTGTGGGCGGGTTTTATGCTCGGTGTGCTGGCGATTATTTCCGGCGCGAAAATCGCAACCGCACTGCTCATCCTTGGCATTCCGCTGCTCGATGTCTTGTGGGTAGTGATTCGTCGTTTGCTCGGCAGGCGTTCGCCGTTTGCCGCCGATCGCGGGCACTTACATTTTCGCCTGCTTGACGTTGGATTCTCGCATCGCGGTGCGGTTCTTTTCCTTTGGATGACCAGTCTGCTCTTTGGCGTTGCCGCGCTTTTTTCCAACACGAAAGCTAAACTGATTTGGCTTATCGTGCTCGGCCTCTTTACTGTCGCGTTGCTTACGAGTTTGGTCGCGCTCCACCGCAAACGGACGTCGTAATCGTCCACTTTGCGGATAACGCGTTTTTCACTATACTGACCATATATGGCACGCCAATTGCGGCAACTCGGCATGAGTCGGAATATCTACATTTTGTTTGTAATGGCTATTTTTTTTGGCGCCGTGTTCTGGGGGCTCGCCCAAAAGGATATTGAAACCGCGGTTACCCCCTATGTAAAACATATTATTAAGCAAACAGCTGTCGTGAGTATCGGTGACGGCAAAGCCACTGTTGAAGCGGAAATTGCCGATACGCCAAGATCGCGTGCCAAAGGTTTGATGGGTCGGCCCGCACTCTTGCCAGACAAAGGTATGCTCTTTGTTTTTGACACGGCAGACAAGTATGAATTTACGATGGCTGGCATGCTGTTCCGCATTGATATCGTCTGGATTCGCGATAACAAAGTTGTCGATGTCACTCAAGGCGCAGAATTACCAACAGCCGAAAAAACACCCACGTATAAACCGCGCGAAGCGGCGAATGAGGTTTTGGAAGTCCCATTTCAGTACACTAGCGTGCGCAATATCCGTGTTGGTGACAACGTCAAAGTAGACTTGTCAAATACACTGTAGTAGTGTAAAATAGAGTACGGAACCGTTTGGTCCATTTTTTTTAAACTTCTTTATGACAAGCGCGGTTATCGCAACGGGTGGAAAGCAATACCTCGTTCGCAAGGGCGATGTTCTTCGATTTGAAAAATTACCGGAAGCAGTCGGTAAAACCGTTCGTTTTGATCGGGTGCTTTTGCTTATTGACGGCGCCACGGTCCGCGTCGGTTCGCCGTTTCTGTCGGGCGCATCGGTAACGGCCAAGGTGCTCGAGCAAGGAAAAGGGGACAAGATTACCGTGATTAAGTTTCAGTCAAAAGTTCGTTACCGCCGCAAGCGCGGTCACCGCCAGTTGTTCACAAAGGTGCAGATCGAAAGCATAAAGTAAAAAAACAGGCGCCTAGCAAGAGAGCCTGTTTTTGTAATACCTCCACTAATTAATATCATTAATCAGCACGAATCAAGCGACATAAGAATTAGTGAAAATCAGTGGAATAAATTAGTGGTGGATTTACAATTCTTTCCTGCCTTTGAGCGAGTTGCTGACGGTAATCTCGTCTGCGTATTCAATATCTGATCCCATGGGCAGTCCTTTGCCGATGCGCGTCGTACGCACACCTCGTTTTTTCAATTCGCGGGCAAGATACAGCGCGGTCGCTTCTCCTTCGATGTCGGGATTTGTCGCAAGAATAACCTCAACCACGCGCGGTTTTTGCTTTGTAACACGGTCCAGTAGGGGCTGTACATGAAGCTGCGCCGGTGTCACTCCCTCCACAGGGCTCAAAACGCCGCCAAGCACATGAAAGAGACCGCGATAGTCTCCGGTTTTCTCGATAACGTAAATATCTTGGGGCTGCGCCACAACGCACACGAGCGTTTGATCGCGCTTTTTGTCAGCGCAAAACTCGCATGGCGTTTTTGTGGCGATATTGAAGCAAATACCGCAATGGAGCACCTCGTCCGGGAGTTGTTCGATACTTTTAGCTAGTTCGTGTAATTTTTCCTTGGGCTGCTTCAATAAATAAAAAACCAGGCGTTCTGCCGATTTCGGTCCGAACCCCGGGAGACGGCTAAACGCTTCGACGAGTTCCTGTATTGGTTTTGGGTAGTTCGCCATCGTTCCTTTATCTACTGACCAAAGAGGCCGCCAGACATTTTTAACTTTTCGGCTATCAGTTTTCGAATTTTTTCCGTTGCTTCATTCACGACGTTCCGCATTGTTTCCTCAAGCTCATTCTTTTTTTCCGGGTGGAGTAACGATTCATCAATCATCAAAGATGTCACTTCTTGGTTGCCGTTCATAACAATCCGCACGCGACCGTCCGCAGACTTCTGTTCAATGAATTCGGATCCAAGCGTTTGTTTCAGTTGTTGCGCTTGGTCACGGAGCTGTTTGAGTTGTTTGAATTGGTCAAACATTAGGAAAAGGGTTCTTGAATGTTCCGTTCGAGCGTGCGGAAGCTCACTTTGTTTTCGTCAAAAAAGAGTTGCACCATGCCCGTTGGACCGTTCCGGTGCTTCGCAATATGAATCTCCGCAACATTTTTCCGTCCGGGGTCAACGTCTCGTTTGTTCATGCTTTCACGATAAATGAACAGCACGACGTCGGCGTCCTGCTCGATGGAACCCGACTCGCGAAGGTCCGCGAGCTTGGGGATTGGCGGCGTGCGCGATTCAACGGCGCGTGAGAGCTGGGAAAGCGCGAGCACCGGAATGCGCAGCTCTCGGGCAATCGCCTTGAGCGCGCGGGTGATTTCGCTGATTTCCTGCACGCGGTTTTCTGACCGGCGTTCGCCTTGCATGAGCTGCAAGTAATCAATGATCATTAATCCAAGATTGTGTTCCGATTGTAAGCGGCGAGCTTTCGTCCGAATTTCCATGACGTTCGCCGTGGCAGAGTCGTCAATAAAAATCGGCGACTCGGAGAGTACGCCCATCGCGTGACCGATGTTTGCGAAGTCTTCGTCTTCAGTAAGTTTACCGGTGCGCATGCGCCAGAGGTCAACGCCGGCTTGCGAGCAAAGAATGCGATCAACGAGTTGCTCTTTTGACATTTCAAGACTAAAAATGCCGACCGGCACTTTCGCATGGGTCGCGACCTGCCGTGCGATGTCGAGCGCGAGCGACGTTTTTCCAACGGACGGTCGAGCCGCAATAATGACGAGGTCCGATTGTTGCAAACCGGCGAGCATATTATCCAAAACCGTAAAGCCGGTGGCGATGCCGCGGAGTTTCCCGCTCTCGCGATGCAAGTCGTCTATCCGATCAAACGCTTCGGAAAGAACGGACTTGATCGGGATAAAATTTTGTTTAAGGTATTTTTGAGAAACGCCGAAGAGCTTTTGCTCGGCTCTATCCAGCAATTCATCGATGTTTTCCGTTTCTTGGTAGCCCATGCCAACGATTTCAGACGAAACCTGGATTAATCGCCGCAGCGTGGCTTTACGCTGCACAATTTCGGCGTAGTTCACGACGTGTGCCGCGGATGGGACGGCATTGGAAAGGGTAGCCAGGTACGTTCGCCCGCCTATTCGCTCGAGGTTTCCGAGGTCTTCGAGCCTACTGGCCAGAGACAAAACATCGATCGGTTCCCGCTGCTCATAAATATCGAGCATTGCTTCGTAAATGAGTCGGTGGTCGTCTTTGTAGAAGTCCTCCGGACGTACAATATCGGCGACTTTGTCAATCGCTTCCTTATTAATTAACAAAGAACCCAGAACTGCTAGTTCTGCGTCTATACTTTGGGGTGGGAGTTTTGCGACTTGCTCGTCAGCCATACAATGTCTACTTATCGTATCTCATTTATTACCTCACGACAAGCCACCCGGGTGTACACAGTTTATCCACCCCGAGGACCGCGCAATGGGGCGAAGTTCATTATTTCTTCAATGACTTTTTTTACTTCAAGGTCAAGCAACAGCTCATGACCCGATTGCTCGTGCCACAGGATTTCCTTCGGGGATTGTAAGAGATCGAAGATTTTTTGGGCACCGCGTGGATCGGCGATGTGATCTGCTTTCGATTGAATGATGCGAACAGGGCAACGCACGTTGGCGATGACCGGCAGAATAGTGCGTGTTCGCTTCCAGTATGAATAATACGACGCAGTGGGAAACCATTGGTATCCTTTGTCTAAGTATTCTTGCGACGCATGCGCGTACTTTTTCTTTGGACCGAACGGATGCCGGGTCACAAAGAAACGCATAACCGGCGTGAACAGAGAAAGTTTATCTTTAAATCGCAAGCAAGGAGAAAGCAGTACAAGGCCAGCAATGTCTTCGGGATAGTTGGCGGCAAGCTCCATCGCAAGGAGCGTGCCCATCGAAATTGCAACAACAACGATTTTGTCGTTCGACTGTCGTAGATATTGATGCGCTCGCTCGATATCCGCTTGCCAATGGTGCCATCGTTTATCTTCCAAATCTTCCGGCGACGTTCCGTGGCCTGCGAGAATCGGGTAATGCCAAGCAAAGCCATTTGCCTTAAGCTCCGGTATGAGCGCTTCAAGGCTCGATCGATGGCTTGTGAAACCGTGGATCAGAAGAACTGCGGGTTTGCTCATAGTCAAATGTGATACATCTCTTCTTCGCTAGAAACCAAATTGAGCCGTGCAGGATTCGGGTCCTGGGCAGCGCCGGACGCTTCCTTATGGTCGCGTCCGTCGGCGCTCGACGCCCCTTCACTACGTTCAGGGTTGTCTCGCTGCTGCCCTTCTCATCCCGCACTTTGATATAGCTCAAGCTTATACTTTGACCGCGGTGTTTGGTGAAGGGTAGCAATAAACTAAGTTGAGCCGTGCAGGATTCGAACCTGCGACACCCTGCTTAAAAGGCAGGTGCTCTACCAGCTGAGCTAACGGCCCATATTGGTGATAAACTGTGGTCAGGGTAGCATGGAAACCCAAGAAAATCAAGGGGACTTGCCAAGTTTGTCTAATTTTGTTATACTTGAACCGAACATTCAAAACAGCCATTATTATAAGGTTTTTGCATTATGGCTCTCACAGGTGGCGTAATCGTTGTACTGCTTTTACTTGGTGGATTTCTCGCGTTTTTATACATTTCTTCAAAGAAAAAAGGTTGACCCACGTATTTTATGTGGGATTTCAAAAATTTATTTTTTGGAAGGGGGTGAATATTGAATGAAAAAAATTATTCCAAGCGCACTCGCTTTAGGTTTACTGTTCGTCCCGATGGCCGCTCTTGCACAGGTGAACATTAACCAGAACTTTGGCACGACATTTGGCATCGGTACAGCGGACTTGCAAGCAACAGTTATCAAGATTATCCAGTTCGTTCTCGGCCTTTTGGGCTTGATAGCAGTCATCATGATTCTCTGGGGTGGCTTTATGTGGCTCACCGCTGGCGGTAACGAAGAGCGCGTGGCAAAGGCGAAGAAGATTATCTCAGCTGCAGTCATCGGTTTGATCGTCGTATTGCTCGCATGGGCAATCGTCATCTTCGTCGTCAACACCACGAGTAACGTGACTTCATAACATCGCTTTATCAATCGATAATTGAATCAAAAGGAGAATGGCCCGACTTGTACAGAAGGGCCTTCTTCTTTTTTAAAGTAAAAAGTAAAATCTAAAAAGGAAAAATATTGGAAAGATTTCTTTACGATAGTTTTTACTTTTTTCTTTTTCACTTTTACTTTTTTATGGTACAATGAACGCTGTATGATACAGGAAACTACAGCTTGGCACGCTCTCCCAAGAAGCGAAGTTCTTTCGCGTTTGCATTCGAAAACTTTCGGTCTCACGTCCCAGGGCGTGGGAGAACGCCGGAGACAATGGGGATGGAACGTGCTCCCGAAAAAAAAACCGTTTTCGCTTGTTGGTCTTTTCCTAAAACAATTCACCAGTGTGCTCATGGTGATCCTCGTCATCGCTTCGGTCATCAGTTTTTTTCTCGGGGATTATCTGGACGCGTATGTGATTTTGGCCGCTGTTGGTTTGAACGTTCTTGTGGGGTTCATTCAGGAGTTTCGTGCGCAACGCAGCCTGGAGAAATTGCAGGAAGTCGTTTCCTATTACGTAACCGTTCTCCGCGACGGCAATGATGTTCGTCTCGAAAGCAAAGACCTTGTGCCAGGGGATATCGTGCGTCTGCGGGCCGGCAAGCGTATTCCGGCCGACATTCGTATTCTCGAAGCGCATGACGTGCAAGT
Source organism: Patescibacteria group bacterium (assembly GCA_044868145.1). GTDB lineage: Bacteria > Patescibacteriota > Patescibacteriia > UBA10025 > JBIOWE01 > JBIOWE01. Next base: position 57,958 of record JBIOWE010000013.1, on the reverse strand, counting down.
GAACGAAGCGCCGCTTACTGGGGAATCAACGCCGGTGAAGAAAGGAACACAAACACTCAAACCGAACATTCCAGTAATGGATCAAGCGAACATGTTATTTGCCGGTACAGCTGTGTTGACCGGAACGGTATGGGGCATTGTCGTGCGCACTGGCGTTCAAACGGAGCTTGGTCAAATCGCCAGTCTCGTACAGGCAACTCCGGAGCGAGAAACGCCATTGCAAAAGCGTTTAGCGTCTTTCGGCAGGCGCCTGGCCCTGCTCATTGTGCTGCTATCATTGGGGATTTTTCTCCTTGGACGGGCGCTGGGGTATGGTGTGCAAGAAATGTTTACCACGGCCGTGGCTATTACCGTATCAGCGATTCCCGAAGGCCTGGTCGTTGCCATTACCGTAGTTTTGGCGATCGGTATGCAGCGTATTTTGAAGCAGAACGCCCTCGTGCGCCAACTCGCGTCCGCGGAAACGCTCGGCTCAACCACAGTCATTTGTACGGATAAGACCGGTACGCTGACAAAAGCCGAGATGCAGGTGGTAAAAATTGTTACATATCACCACGACTTGAATTTCAGCGCCGCGCAGTTTCGTGACGGCACGGACCATGCCAGCCGCAGTTATTTCCTGGCTCTCAAGATTGGACTGCTCGCATCCGACGCGTACGTGCAAAATCCCAAAGACGCGCTTGATGAATGGGTGAGCGTCGGTAATACCACGGAGCGCGCCCTTGTGCAGGCGGCGATTGTCGCGGGCATTGATCAAGAAAAAACGCGTTACGATCAACCCCGCCTCGAGGAGATTCCTTTCGATTCATCTCGCAAGTACATGGTGACCGTGCATCAGGACAAAAATGGAAAACGAGTGCTCTACGCGAAAGGAGCGCCGGAGGTTCTGCTGCACAAAGCCGGCAGCGTGGACCTTGACGGGCGGAAACAATCGCTTGATGAGAAAACAAAACGGCGTTTTGAAGAGCAATATCGTACGCTGAGTCGTCAAGGGCTGCGTATTCTTGCCGTGGGGTATAAAAGCGTTCCTTCAAATTATGTATTGGGCGGCGATCAGGCGTTTTTTGATGAGCTTACGTTCGTTGGCTTTCTCTGCATAAAAGATCCATTGAGAAAAGGAACCACAGAAACAATCCAAGAAGCAAAAGCCGCAGGCATCCGAACCGTCATGGTCACCGGTGATCACCGTTTTACCGCTCAAGCGATCGCCAAGGAGTTGGGCATGCCGTCTGGCGATGAAAACATTATAGAAGGAGAAGAATTTTCCCGGTTGCCTCCTGCGAAGATCAATGAGCGCGTGAAACAAGTCTCTGTTTTCGCGCGTGTGAGCCCTCACGATAAGCTAGCGATTGTTGACGCTTTCCAGCAACAAGGCGAAGTCGTCGCCATGACCGGCGACGGCATCAACGACGCGCCCGCTCTCCAAATGGCTGACATTGGCATTGCGCTCGGATCGGGCACGGACGTGGCGAAAGAAACCGCGGACATGGTGATTATGGATAATCAATTCGGCACGATTGTCGCCGCGGTCCGTGAAGGCAGGATCCTCTTTGAAAACATCAAGCGCATCGTTCTCTACTTGCTTTCCAATAGTTTTACGGAGATGATCGTTATCACGGCCGCAGTAATACTGGGTTTTCCTTTGCCGCTTGCCGCAAGTCAAATTTTGTGGGTCAACATCATCAATGATGGATTTCCGAGCGTGGCGCTCACGCTTGAACCGGGCGAACGGGACGTGATGCAGCCGGCATCGAAACAAAAACGACGCGTTATTGTGGACGCACCAATGCGTATTCTTATCATCGTGATTAGCGGAGTGTCAGGCGTCGGCATTCTATTGTTGTTTTATTTCCGGTACATCGCAACCAATAATCTCGATTATGCCCGCACAGTAGCTTTTGCGGCGCTCGGCATGATGAGTTTGTTCTATGTATTCAGTTGCAGGTCACTCAAGTATCCTTTGTGGAAGCAAAACTTTTTTCGCAACCCTTGGCTGCTCGTGGCAGTTCTCGCGGGAATTGTGTTGCAATTACTTGCGGTGTATGCGCCGTCGCTACAAGTTATTTTTCACACGCAACCAATCCACTTGCTTGACTGGCTCCGAGTTGTTATCTTTAGCTTAAGCGTCGTTGCTTTAATTGAAATTGTGAAATTCGTTTTTACAAAAGTAAAAAACAACAATCCATGACCGGCCTTCAACCGTTTCGAGACCGTTGGTCAAACCTCGCGTACCTTTCTCTTTTTATTCTGCTCATTGTCGAGTTCGTCGGCGATTACGACGTGCTGCAAAGAAAAATCGCGCTGGCAATCACGAACTTGTTTGTCATGATTGTGTACTACGTTTTGTATCAAAAACTCCGCCGCAAGTACAATATTACTCTCCCAGGTTTTATCGCATGGGCTGCGGTTCTCGGCGTTTGGCTTGATGCGGCAGGGAATTTCGCGCACTTTTATTGGAACGTGTCGTGGTGGGACAACCTAACGCATTTTGAAGGCTCGCTCTCTTTAGCAGTTATTCTCCTTTTTATTTTGCACAAGTTGCGCAGCAGCGGCTTTTTGCAGCTTTCGCCTTTCCATATTGGGCTGTATACGATCTCTCTGACGATGCTGCTTGTTTCCCTGTACGAAATTTCTGAATTCATCGGAGATATTCTTTTTAACACCCAGCGCGTTGGACCACGGTACGATACCGCGTCAGACCTTTTGTACAACCTGCTGGGAGCGCTTGCCGTTGTCTGGGTGGGTTCATACCTTTTCCGACGCAAGAAAACCACCCCGACAGTATAGAATCCAAAACAAAGAACCTCGATGTCAAAGTCGGGTCTTTTTTATTTCGCCTCACCGGCGAACCGTCGACGTAGCCTCATCGGCTACTCGCCGAAGAGGCGAGAAGCGGTTGCCAGGATCGCAAAAAACTAGTATAATTTTGACATATGCAAGAAGTAGCCATTGCGGATATTTCTCGTTATCTTGGCAAAGAAGTTACCCTCCATTGTTGGATGTTTAACAAACGAAGTTCAGGTGGAATATTTTTTTTACAGCTGCGTGACGGATCCGGAACGTTGCAGGCAGTCGTATCAAAGAAAACCGTGCCGGAAGACGTATGGGCTGCGTGTGAACGTGCGACAATAGAATCGTCCATGGCTGTGCAGGGAGCTGTCCGGGAAGAGCGTCGGTCCCCAACGGGATACGAAATGGATGTTCGGTCGCTTACCGTTTTCCAGGTTGCGGAGGAATATCCAATCGGGAAAAAGGAGCACGGTGTTGATTTTTTGCTTGATTACCGGCATTTGTGGATACGCTCGGAGCGCCAGGCCACTATTCTCAAAATTCGCGATACGGTTATCTGGATCCTGCGGTCATTTTTCCACGACAAGGGGTTTGTGTTGACCGATACACCGATTCTGACGTCAACGTCAAGTGAAGGAACGACAACCTTGTTTTCGACGAAGTACTTTGACGAAACCGCCTACCTGGCGCAGTCGGGCCAGCTGTATTTGGAAGCGCTCGCGATGGCGCTCGGCCGCGTGTATGACTTTGGCCCGGTGTTCCGGGCGGAAAAGTCCAAGACACGGCGGCACATGATGGAGTTTTGGATGCTCGACGCGGAGGTCGCATTTGCGCAATTTGAAAACAATCTCCGCCTCCAAGAAGAGCTAGTTAGTGAATTAGTTAATCGGCTAATCAGCACAAAAAGAAAAGAGCTCCTATTCCTAGGACGAGACGTGTCGAAGCTTGAAAAAATCAAGCGACCGTTTGAACGAATGACGTATAGCGAGGCAGTGAAAAAATTACAATCACTTGGCTCCGATATCAAGATGGACGAGGATTTGGGAGGAGACGACGAAACATTGCTCATGGAAAAAATGGATCAGCCACTTTTCATTACGCACTACCCGGCAAAGGTCAAAGCGTTTTACATGCAGCCGGACAAAAGCGATCCCACACTTGCATTATGTAACGACCTGTTAGTGCCCGAGGGTTATGGTGAGATTATCGGCGGATCGGAAAGAATTTGGGACGCAAAACTTCTCGAAAAGCGTTTGAAAGAATACAAACTCAAGAAAAAAGATTTCGAATGGTATCTCGATTTACGGCGCTATGGGTCGGTTCCCCACGCAGGCTTCGGTGTCGGCCTTGAGCGGACCATCGCGTGGCTTTGCGGTTTGGACCACGTGCGTGAGACGATTCCGTTCCCAAGACTTTTAAATAGACTTAGACCATAAACATGGATACTGTTTCTAATAAACCAGAAAAAAGTCAAAAGGCTACTCCCGCGTATTTGATAATGCTGACAGTTTTTATTTTCTATACGGTATCAGCTTTTGGTTTGGGCGTCACTTTGTTTGGTCGTTCCATACTCGTGGGTCTTCGCGAGGAGGACTTTAGGGAATATATGATTTGGGCCAGTATTTTATTGTTGCTTGCTGCCATTCTTGCTGGTTGGTATCTCTTTTTTTCATATCGAAGGGTAGCGGGGAAACGTACGCCCGTAACTCCTACTTTATCTTTTACTGCAATCTCAATACTTTTCCTTTTGTCCGTTTTCCCAATAATTGCGGTGGATGCGGCAGTTGGTTCTCATGTATTTACCTTATTATTTCTTATTATTCTTCTCTGCTTTCTTGCAGCCGCTTACATCATAAAAAATCGGTTTCAAAAATTATCATCAGATCAGGGGAATATCTATAATCAGGCGGGAGCTCTTTTCATTCTTTTAATAATTTTTTTACTACTAGTCACGATAATTTTCTAACAAGAATGTTAGGGAAGGATTAGACTTTTAAATCGTTTGCGACCATAAGATGAATAAAGGCATTTCGACAATTCGCGGTTTGGTGATTTTGCTCTTTATGTCCGTCGTGGCGCTCGGCGTGTTTGGCACCTTGTATCATTATTGGATCGAGAATCCGGCGCTTGCCAATGTGCCGGAAGCGTTCAACCTCGGTCGTGTGATCAACGTGAATGCTGTCGCGAATACGAACGCCACCGCGTCAAGCGGCGTTTGCTATACGGACGCCGATTGCAGCGCCAATGCCGTGTGCTATGCCACGCGCGATTGTAATGCGAACGTGAACGGTCAAACGTGCGGACAGGAACTTGGGGACCACCGATGCCACCAGCGCTGTCAAACCGATAGCGATTGCCCAAGTGATGCGCCAGTCTGCACGCCCACGACATTTTACGCGGGAGGTGCGGGCATTATCATTCGCATGTGCACCGTCGCAAGTTAACAGTTCACAGTCGAAGGTCAAAATTCTTAATTCGCAATTCGCAATTCTTAATTCATTATGAATGATATACTATATCGCGGGAGTAGAGTGCCAACCGTTCTGGGTGCTCTCATTCTCGTTGCAGAGATTGCCGTGGCCTTATTGTTGCTCATGAACTCTCTCCAAAAAATGCAACGGGACATTAAGCCGCAGTACATCAATATTATCAAAACGCCCATCGAGGCGCAGAAGTAATGAGCGTATGAACGTACTTCAAGCAAAAATTCCGTCGAGCGTTGGCATTGTTCTCATTCTTTTTGAAGCGACGATTTCCGTTTTGCTCTACACGTCAACCGTGCGCGCCATGGCGCAAGAAATCCTCCCGCCACCGTATGCGGTGCGTATCATCAGCACTCAACCCCTTAATTATTATTAGCTGAACAACCTTGTGTTTAACCAAAAAGGCGTCGCAGTCGTTCCCATCATCATTCTCTTAGTTGTCGGCGTGGTCATCGTCGGCGCGGTGTGGTACACGTTGCTCCTGCCAAAAACGCCGGCAGGGAATACGAATACGAGCCAAGTCGTTACGAACACCAATACGGCAGCCAACACGAATACCACGGCCGACGACACCGCGGGGTGGAAGACGTATACGAATAGTGCGGGTGGGTATTCAATACGATATCCATCGGAATGGTTAACTGGTATTACTAGTGGCATTACTAGCACGGAAAATCCAGCGCAGTTTTTTGACGAGCGAGCTGCCAATCAAACAGAACTAATGATGGGCACCAAGATAGAAATCTATTATGAAGATAGCCAAGCAACTTCATTAAAGGAGGCAGTCGGATCAAAGGATGCTCAATCCAGTATTCTTTCTGAAACGGATATAACACTTGATAGCATTCCAGCCGTTAGACGTTCTAAGACGGGGCCACTTTCGAATTATACTAATGTCGTATACGTAATTTTTAACAAAAAGCTAATAAGCATTGTACAATACATCCCTGAAGATGAAAAAAAGGACAGCTACACTTCAATTTTTAACCAAATTCTCTCCACCTTCCAATTCCTCGACGATACGACGGGGTGGAAGACGTATAAGAACGGAGCAGTTGGTTATTCACTTCTATATCCGGCCGATTGGTCGCTGAGAGATGGTGAAAGTGTTTTTTTCCAAACAGCCGATAATAAGTCTGTGGTAGACATACGATTCCGCGACGGCTCTTTGACGACATGGTTTGATACCGCCCCTGTTGGGGACATTACCCTTGGTGGAAGGAGCGGTAAGAAGTTCGTTTACCGATACTGCGACGGACCCTCATGCGGTGCAGATACAGTTGCTTACGTAGTACAGCACAGATCAAAGCTCCTTGGTTTGGAGTTTATCGGAGATAAACAATTGGGCGAAACCGAGCAAACAATCCTCTCCACCTTCCAATTCACGGATTAAAAAACGTGGGTAGGCGAGGTCCCTTGACCTCGCCGATCACCGCCAGGGTCAAGGGACCCTGGCTACCCAGCGGATGAATATGCAAAGAACACTCACGCTTCACACAACCAAAAAAACCGACCAATCCGTCCGCCTTGACGGCTGGGTGAATGCAACGCGACGCATGGGCAAGGTCGTGTTTATTGACTTGCGCGATATTTCAGGAATCGTGCAGGTGGTGTTCGCGTCGGGCAATAAAGAACTCCTCGAGATGGCGCAGAAATTGCGACCGGAGTTTTGCATTGAAGTGGTTGGCACAGTGCAAAAGCGGCCGGAGAATATGGTGAATAAGGAAATTCCGACTGGCACCGTGGAAGTGAAAGCCGAATCACTGAAAATTTTTAGCGAATCAAAAACGCCGCCGTTTGAAATTGTTGCCACGGAAAAGGGCAAGGAGTCGGAGGAACTGCGTTTGAAATATCGTTATCTCGATTTGCGCCGCGAGAAAAATCGACACATGATTATTTTTCGCGACAAGGTGAATACGTTCATCCGCGAGCAATTACATAACGAAGGGTTCATTGAAATAGAGACCCCCATTCTCGGGAAGTCCACGCCGGAAGGCGCGCGGGATTACTTGGTGCCGTCACGTGTCTACCCTGGAAAGTTTTACGCGCTGCCACAGTCGCCGCAGCAATATAAGCAGTTGCTGATGGTCGCCGGCTTTGAAAAATATTTCCAAATCGCGCCGTGCTTTCGGGACGAGGACTCGCGGTCTGATCGAGCGCCAGATCAATTCTATCAATTGGACCTTGAGATGTCGTTTGTAACGCAAGACGATTTACTCAAGCTCACGGAAGCCTTGTTTACGAAACTCGTTGAAACGCTCACCCCGGAAAAGAGATTTACGCACAAGCCCTGGCCTCGTATTGACTATGACGAAGCCATGAAACAATATGGTTCGGACAAGCCGGACATCCGAAAGAATAAAAACGATCCGAACGAACTTGGCTTTTGTTTTGTTGTGAATTGGCCGTTGTTTGAGCCAAAGAAGGAAGAAGGACATTACGCGCCAGCGCACCATATCTTTACAGCGCCGAAGGATGAGGATATTCCAATACTCGACAAAGACCCATTCAAAGTGCGTTCGTGGCAGCACGACATGGTGCTTAACGGCTATGAAGTCGGCGGCGGTTCGATTCGTATCACGAATCCGGAACTGCAGGAAAAAATATTTGAACTCGTCGGCATAAAGCGCGAGGAAGCGCGTGAGAAGTTCGGGCACATGCTTGAAGCGTTTACCTATGGCGCGCCTCCGCATGGCGGCATTGCTCCAGGTATTGACCGGTTAATTATGGTGCTGTTGAACTTGCCAAACGTCCGCGAGGTCGTGGCATTTCCAAAGACGGGGGACAACCGCGATCCCATGACCGGCGCACCCTCTCCCGTGGATGAACAACAACTTCATGATTTACACCTCAAAATTGACGCAAAGAGGTAAAGTGCAAAAGGTCAGCTTATGGCGTATAGCGTATAGTATATGATAAGAAATTCGTGCATTCGTATTGATTCGTAAATTTGTAGGCATGAGACTTTCACTGCTCCAAAAGTACATTCTCAATGAATCGCTTGGCCACAAGGCTCGGTTTAAGCGGAATAGCCTGTTGAAATTTTACGAAAAGGAAAAAACGCCTCCAACTCACGAGGATCAGCAAAACTCGCTTACCAAAAGCATTGAACGCATGATTGATAAAGAGCTTTTGATCGGCTACGGTCGCCGCACGCCGCACAAATGGTTCATTGACGAAATCCAATTGACTAACAAAGGCCGCCGCGAAGCGCGAAAGCTTCTCGGAAAGCAATTGACACTTTTTAAACTAAAAGGAATAAAACATTAATTTTGATCTTTGATTTTTAATCTTTAATTTTATAATGTATGGCCATCCCAAAGAAAATTCTGTCTCATCTCGACAAAAACAAAATCAAGTACGACATTTTGAAACACAAAAAAGTGTTCACGGCGTACGATGCAGCGCAAACCATGAAGCGAAAGCTGCAGGAAATCGCGAAGACGCTGCTCGTTAAGGTTGATAAAAAACATTACCTCGTCCTTATCCCGGCCCATTACAACCTTGATTTCGGCAAACTCAAGAAAATGCTGAAGGCGAAGAAAGTGGGCATTGCGAAAGAAAAAGAGATGCAGTCCGAGTTGAAGGTTAAACCCGGCGCCATCACCCCGTTCGGTTCAGTCCACAAGCTCGACGTTGTGGTTGATAAGGGGCTCGCTAAACTGAAAAAGGCGGTGTTCCAGGCGGGCAGTTTCACCGAGAGCGTGAGCATGAAAGTAAAGGATTTTATTAAATCGGAAAATGCGCAGACCGGCGACGTCGGCAAGAAAAAGTAATTACGAATTGCGAATTCCGTATTACGAATTATGGAGAAATCGTACGATGTCTTAGTAATCGGAGGAGGCCCATCGGGTCAGAACGCTTCGTATAATCTTGCGAAGGCGGGCGTTTCGGTTTGCCTAATTGAAGCGGACAAGTTGCCCAAAGACAAGGTGTGCGGTGGCGGCTTGCGATACGCTGCCCTCGAGCGTTTTCCCTATCTTGCGCCAATCGTGCGCAAGGTTAGCCGGTCCGCGATTCGCAAAATCACTGTCTATTCGCACGCACTGCAAAAGGCCACGGCTGCCGGTGCACATGACTCTTACTATTTAATGCGCAGACTGGATTTTTCCGCGGGCATGTATGAGCTCTGCAAGCAAGCGGGTGTGCATCATGTTCTTGGAAAACGCGTCCGGGAAGTCAAAATTACCCAAGACGAAGCGACGGTTTTTCTACAAAATGGTGAGGTATATACTGCGAAAGCGGTTATTGGCGCGGATGGCATTAACAGCTTGGTTGCCAAAGCGTCAGGCCTGAACCTCGGCTGGCCGAAAGATCATTACGCGTTCGCTTCCGAGCAAGAGCTCGAATTCGACACCGGCTTGCCGAACGATGAAATCATCATCCATTTCGCGTTTCACGGCATTCACGGATACGGTTGGATATTCCCCAAAGGCAAGTTCGTGAACGTTGGAGTAGGATTTCTTAGTACGTACAAAGACGCCGCCTTAAAGCAGGTGCATGACGCGTATATCGCATTTCTGAAGAGCGAGCATTTACTGCCAGAAGCATTTCCTTTGACCGGCATGCGTTCTTGGGCGATACCATGGGGAGGACCTTTGAAAAAAACGTATACGAATCGGGTGCTTTTGTGCGGAGACGCGGCTGGATTCCCGCAGCCGCTCACTGCAGAAGGCATTTACTATGCCTTAACCTCCGGGGAGCTCGCGGGAAAGGTAATGGCTGACGCAATACAAAAAGATAACGTTTCGGAACACGAGCTCGCCGAGTATCAGAAGTTGTGGCATAAAGAATTTGGTTTGGAGTTCAAAACGCTTCTTAGCATGCAGCATTTTATTTTTGAGCACCCGAGCATTATTGACACTGGCCTAAAACACTTCGGGCGCGACAAAGAGGTGCACCAGTACTTTCTCGACTTCTTGTCCGGGCGCATATCATTCAAAGAAGCCCGAATCAAGTCCGTTCCAAAAATTACCTTCTTGCTGGCAAAGCATCGATTTGAAAATATAAAAAATAAGATGAAAGGTTGAGCATCATTTTCGCCACTTTTTTGTGCGGACAAAAAAGTAGCACAAAAAATCCGCCGCCCCGTGCTCGCACCCTGGAAAATGGGGCTCATCGTCGCTTTTGACCCGAACTCGGCCTCCCCCTCGACTCCGCTCGGGGTCGGAACCGTTCCTCTTCGCTCCCATTTTCACGTGGCTGCTCCCAAAGGACGGTTTATGAAGAAAGAATTTTCCGACATTTTTCCTTTTTAGATTTTACTTTTTCCTTTTCCTATCGTGTACAAAATAAAACTCGAAACATTTGAAGGGCCTCTGGACTTGCTGCTGCAACTCATTGAGCAAGAGGAGTTGGATATTACGAACGTTTCACTCGCGCAAGTGACGGAGCAGTATTTGACGTTTTTAAATAAAGCCCAGGATATCCCCATGGAGGAGCTTGCCGATTTCCTCGTAGTAGCGGCGAAGCTGTTATACATCAAGTCGAAGGCAATGCTGCCATATCTGACGTTTGATGAGGAAGAGGGTGTACCGCTTGAACAGCAGCTGAAAATCTATAAAGAGTTTTACGATGCATCGCGCATTTTGCACAAAATGATTTTACGGCGGCATTTCGCGTTCAGTCGGGATCGAGCGCTCGTGCGGATCGAGCGCATTTTCAACCCGCCGCATAATCTCACGACCGATAAAATGCGTGAATTATTTCTGGGCGTGCTCCATTCAATTGAGCCTTTTGTCAGTCTCGCGCAGGAAGTAATGCAAAAAACCATTTCGATCCAAGAAAAAATCCAGAACATCCGCAGTTTGATGGAGCGCGAAGCGGTCGTGAACTTCCGCAATGTGCTGAAAGAATCAAAAAACAAAACCGAAGTGATTGTAACGTTCCTCGCCTTGCTTGAGCTTGTCAAACAACGAACGCTCGCTGTGACGCAAGAAGGTATTTTTTCGGAAATTGTTCTTAAACGAATTCAATAAACGCATGCAAAATATTAAGCAATTGTTGGAAAGTCTCTTGTTCATCGCTGGTAGGCCGCTATCAGAGGAGAAACTCTCGGAGATTCTGCATGTAGATCGACAACAAGTCAAAGAAGCTATGGAAACGCTGATGGGTTCTTGGAATACTGAAGAACGGGGCATCCACATCATGAAGACCGGCCAAAGCTATCAGATGGTGACCAATCCAAACACAAGTCATATCGTGAAGGATTTTATTAAAAGCGAACAGACAGGTGATCTGACAAAACCTGCGCTTGAAACGCTCACCATCATCGCGTATCGCGGGCCCATAACAAAAATGCAGCTAGAGCAAATTCGGGGCGTCAACTGCAGCTTGATCCTGCGCAACCTGCTCATTCGCGGCTTGATAGACAGCCATGAGCATAAAGACAGCATGCAAACGACATACGAAGCGACGTTTGAATTTCTGAAATTCCTCGGCGTGCACCGGGTGGAAGAATTACCGGAGTTTGATCGATTGAAAAATGATGAAAGTCTCGTGAAGTTTCTGGCGCAGCGTCAGCAAGATCAGCAAAAAATCGAATAAGCGCATATGGTGTCGCTTCTTCTTGCGTTTCTTTTCACTGTACACCACATGGCCTATCCGTCGGATATGTTAACTCTCCCGGTAACACAACAATTGTCGGCGGTTGATTCCTTTTTATACAATCAGATCGATCCGCCTTTCCGGATATCTAACGGGTCCTCGCCAATTCGGCGAGAGCCTTTGTATGTGTTCCCGCCGTTTCTGCTTACTGCGCGGTCCGGCGTGGTGATCGATGACGCAAGCGGGCTTGTCTTGTGGTCCAAGGACGCCGACAAAGCGGTGCCAATCGCCAGCTTAACGAAATTGATGTCCGCGTTGGTTGTGCTCGATCAAAGCACTGACTTTCAACAGGAGGTCCGCATGGTGCGGCAAGACGAAAGCGCGCCTGCAGGCAGCCGACTGGTTGTGTCGCCCGGAGAGATTGTTCGCGTGGCAGATTTATTTTCCGCGATGTTGGTCGGTTCCGCGAACAACGCCACGAACGCGTTGGTGCGCAGTACCGGACTTTCCGCCGACGCGTTCGTACACCGCATGAACGAAAAGGCCGGCCAGCTTGGACTTCTGCATACGACCTTCTTTGATCCGACTGGCCTTGATCCGCGCAACGTATCCACGGCAAAGGAATATGGCAAGCTTGCTGGGTATGCGTTTCGCAATGCAACGATTATGGAAGCGCTCAGCTCGAAAGCGTACGCGTTCGAGACGGTTGGCCGCCATATTCGGCATACGATTCGGAACACGAACCAATTACTGAACGACCCCCAACTTGGAAAAACGGTCGCAAAAACCGGCTATCTCGAGGAGGCGGGGTTTACGCTCGCGCTCCGCGGACGCGTTGCCGGCGATCGGTCGGCTCTTGTGACGCTCTTCGATTCCGAGACGAGCGATGCGCGATTCTCTGAAGCAAAAGCCCTGCTTGCCTGGCTCGGACAGACGTACGAATGGTATTGATCGATATGGCACAAACAACAGAAATTTGTTATTCTGTACTTAGTTATTGAGCGTCATTATGCCGAAAAACCGATACATCGTGGGCAACTGGAAAATGAACCTTGATTACGATCAGACGGTCGCTTTGGCTACTGCGTTGATGAACATGGCGAGTACCTTGCCACCCGATTTAGAAGTTATCGCTTGCCCTTCGCCGCTCTACCTTGACCGGGTGCGGACCACGCTCAAACAATCCGCAATAAAACTTGGAGGCCAGAACGTGTTTTGGGAGGACAAAGGCCCATTTACCGGAGAGTACTCGGCGCCAATGCTACGCGACCTTGGGGTATCGTATGTTATTGTGGGCCACTCGGAGCGCCGGCAGCATCTGCACGAGACGGACCGCATGGTAGCCGGTAAAGTAAGCGCCTGCCTTCGCAACGGGCTTGTGCCAATTGTGTGCATTGGGGAAACGTTCGAGCACCGACGCCAAGGCAAGCGGAATGCTGTTGTCGCTGACCAACTCCGCCTGGCTCTTGGGGAGCAAATGATAAGTCCGAATAACCGCGTGATCGTTGCGTATGAACCTATTTGGGCAATTGGCAGTGGCCAAGCCTGCGCACCAGATGAGGCAGCAGAAGCGGGCTATGCAATTCGCAGCCAACTCTTTGAATTATTTTCTGAGCAGCTCGTCATGAACAACATGGCGCTCATCTATGGCGGCAGCGTTGACGGGCAGATCGCGGCTCAATACGTCGACGGCCAGATTTTCTCCGGCGTGCTCGTCGGCGGCGCCAGCCATCGCGCCGACTCTTTCTCGGCAGTTATTCAATCAATCGCTAACCTTTCATCATCCTCATGATCGTTCGTATTGCGCAACTCGTCAAAACGGCTTCGGAGCAAGGGTATGCCCTTGGCGCGTTTAACATCGAGAATCTTGAAACGACCCTGGGAGTCATTCGCGCTGCCGTGGCGCAGCGTTCGCCGGTTATTTTGCAAATATCCGAACGGAGTATTCAGTACGCTGGGTTGAAAGCGCTTACGAATATCGTCGAAGTCCTCGGCGCGGATGAAGCCGGCGACATACCCGTGGCTTTGCACCTTGACCACGGCAAAAGTTTTCGTTCCGTGGCTGAATGCATTCGCATTGGTTTTTCCTCGATCATGATCGATAATTCCGAGTTGCCGTTCGCCGAGAATTTGATTCTGACGAAGCAAGCGGCTGATTACGCGCATCGGCACGACGTGTGGGCGCAAGGCGAACTCGGTGAGGTGAAAGGTCTGGAAGAGATCTCACCGGAAGAACGTAAGGCACTCATGACCGATCCTGGCGAGGCGAAAGATTTCGTCGAAAAAACGGGTGTGGATACGCTTGCCGTTGCCATCGGGAACATTCACGGCGTCGTGAAGCTGCAAAAAAATTACCCCGAGCTCGATCTTGATCGTCTCGCGGCGATTCATAAAAAATTGCCAAATGTGCCGCTTGTGCTCCATGGAGCGTCGGGCCTTTCCGGTCGGCAACTTGCCGAAGCCACTGAGCTTGGCGTGCGCATCGTGAATTTTAACACGGAATTGAAGCTCGCGTTCGTGAACAGCCTGCGTACCACGCTCGAGCGCAACAGGGAAGAGTTTGATCCGCGCGAAGTGATGAGGCCCGCGATTCTTGCGCTGCAAAAGACGGTGGAAAAAAACATTGGGCTCGTCGGAAGTAGCCATCGCGCATAAGCTGGTGGGAGCAGCCGCAGTATGATACAATAACCACACATACCATGGGGGCACGCATTGCAATTAATGGTTTCGGGCGCATCGGCAGAGCGGCATTCAAAGCCGCTCTCGACAAAACGTCTCTGGAGATAGTCGCCATCAACGACCTGACAGACACAAAGACGCTGGCGCATTTACTGAAATATGACACGGTATACCGCACGTATAACCGTGATGTTACGTTTACCAAAACGTCAGTGGTTGTTGACCGGAAAGAATACCCAGTCATCGCGGAAAAGGATCCCGCAAAGCTGCCCTGGAAAAAAATGCGCGTGGATATCGTTATAGAAAGCACCGGCAGATTTATTACAAAAGAGCTTGCGTCAGCGCACATACAAGCCGGCGCCAAGCGCGTTGTCATCTCGGCGCCCCCCCAGGGCGGCGATGTTGGTACATTCGTGCTCGGCGTCAATGACGATCGTTTGGACGCGAACGAGCATATTATTTCCAATTCATCGTGCACAACGAACAGCGTCGCGCCAGTCGCAAAAGTGATGCATGAACGGTTCGGCGTTAAAAAAGCGATTCTCACCACGATTCACTCCTATACCGCGGATCAGAACCTTGTGGACGGCCCGCATAAGGATTTGCGCCGGGCTCGCGCCGCAGCCCAGAATATTGTGCCAACAACAACTGGCGCCGCCATTGCCACGACCGAGACCATTCCAGAATTGAAAGGGTTGTTCGACGGCATGGCCGTGCGTGTGCCGACGATGGACGTGTCGCTTTCCGACTTCACGTTTCTCCTCAAAAAAAGGGTGACGGTTGACAAGGTGAATGAGGCATTTCGGGAAGCAAAGAAACAACCTCGTTTCAAGGGTATCCTCGATGTGACCGACGAACCCCTTGTTTCGTCCGATTTTATCGGCAATAGCCATTCCACAGTGGTGGATTTGTCGCTTACGAAGGTTATTGACGGGGATCTTGTCAAAATTGTCGCTTGGTACGATAATGAGTGGGGATACTCTTGTCGATTAGTCGAAATTGCGCAGTTAGTCGCGAATCAACTTTCTCATAGATAAATCGATAAAAAAGGCATTTTTTTGCCACGCGGGCGGTCGAACGTGGCAGGTAAATTAATAAAACTCAAAACACGTATGATGATGATGAAAGCGAAAATGGTGCCGACAGCGTTTGCAGTATTTGGACTGGTTACCGGCATCTTTGGCTTCTACACGGAAATCTCTGGTGCCTTCCTGTACATCAGCTCGAGCTTCTACCTGCAACTCTCGATGACGTCTTTTCTTGCGGCACTGTATTTCCATCACGCTTGGAAAGAGTAAGAACGTTTTCGTTTACTTAACCGTACTCTTCGAAGGGGTCCACAGAACCCCTTTGTGGAGTTTTGAACGAAAGAGCGCTTGAAGCGATTTGGGTGGTTCAGTAAAGATAAAATCCAAAAAACAAAACATATCTCACTTCGTTAGGGGGTATGTTTTGTGCTTGCCTTGCTAGCCATCTAAGGGTAAGATGATCAATCCTTTAGCCTTTATCCACAAGATACTTTATGCCAAATTTTGTTAAGAAAAATACTCAACGGAGAGAATTTAACACAAAAGGGTTGAAGTCGTTTCGTGCTCGTACTTTGATCGTCGCGATTTTTTTTATTCTTGTCTTTATTGGGTTACCGATCTGGCACGCGTACGCCAGGTGCCCCTGGATTCAAGCATTCAACACCCACAGGAATCCACTACAGCGTTTTCAGTTTGTCGTTGAGCGACTTCTCCTTATACCCACAGCAAACGCCGCAGGCTGTCACGGTGGGGGAGGTTCTCCTCCTCCGTCCATCCCGTCCACTCCGGTCGGAACCCCGACATCGGACGGCGAACCCGTTTATCTTCAAAACGGTGAATTTTATCTCGAGGCCACCGATCTGGTGATTCCGGGTAGGGGGCTGGACTTTGCATTCCAACGCGTGTACCGCGCACAGCTTACATACAGCGGCAGTCTTGGTTATGGCTGGGAGTTTAATTACAATAAACGAATTCTGCAGGACGGTTCAAATATCCGCCTTTATCATGGCATTATCACGCCACAAGGCAACGCGCCGCCTGGTAACCGGTTCAACGACCTTTACACCTTGAATGGAGGCGTATACACCGCGCCGGGTTTCTTCGATACGATCAGTCTGAACGGGAATGGTACGTACACACTGCTTGAGCCGGACGGGTTCCAGTACGTGTTCTACGGGTTCGCGAGCCAATCGAACGATGGTTTGCTTAAGCAGATGATTGACCGCAATGGCAATACGCTGACGTTTTTCTATTCCGGTAACTTGCTTGTCCGCGTTCTTGACACGCTTAGCAGAAACATCTACCTGGCATACGACGCGAATGGCAGGATAACCGCAGTGCAGGATTACACCAGTCGCCGCGTGACGTATACGTACGATGCTGATGGCAACCTGTCCATTGTCACGTCTCCGGCAACCCAGGATTTTCCGGCTGGCCGTCAGACAACGTACACATATTCAATCGGACTCACCCCCGGCACCTTGAACCATAACCTGTTGACGATCAAAGACCCCAAGGGCCAGGTGTTCCTGACGAACGTGTATGATGGGTCTGATCGAGTGTCGAGCCAGGTATACGGTAACGGCACATATCTTTACGACTACCATCCAGAGCAAAGCTACACGCGCGTTACGGATCGCAATGGTAATATCAAGGACTGGTTCTACAACAGCTCCGGCCAGCCGTCGAAAGAGAAGGTGTACTCGAACGGCGTGAATCCGGACGACCCGCCGTATTGGGAAACTATGTATGCGTATGACAGCATGGGTTCCCTGAGCTTGGTAACGTATCCGCGAGGGAATCAAACGTCGTTTACATACGACGCAGCGAACCCTGATCCGAAAAAGCGGGCCAACCTTTTGTCAACAAACCGAAAGGCAGGATCGCTCGGCGTGGACCCGGACATTGTAATGTCCTACACGTACGAACCGAATTTTCAGTTCATCAAAACAGCGACAGACCCGAAAGGGAAAGTAACGACCTATTTCTATGATTACGAAGAAGGAACGCTGGGTGATTTGAACGGGGACGAGATAACGAATCAAACAGCCGGCAATGTGGTGAAAGTGCAAGCCCCGGCCGTGACTGTCGGATTGAGCCAGCCGCAACAACCCGCCTCAACCACGCGGTACAACCAATACGGCCAGGTCACCAGGCTCACCCATCCTGAAGGGAATTACGACGTTTACGCGTATTACGCCTCCGGTCTAAACAATGGCTATCTCCAGTCTGTCACAAGTGATAGCGGCGGAGCAGCGATTACCAATAGCTACACATACGACTCGGTGGGAAACCTCACCTCGTTTACGGATGGCAAAGGCCAGGCCTCCACATACGCGGTAAACGCCATGAACCAGGTAACAAGATCTGTCGGTCGGCATCCGCTTATCATTGCCGCGGATTACACCTACGACGCGAACGGAAACGTCATCCGCGTGGACGTGGACAACAAGGACGAGAACGGTAATTTCTACCCCAACAATCGTCTGACTTCGTCCTGGACGTATGACATCCTGAACCACCCGCTTACGGAAACCCGCGAGGTTGACGATTCGCCAAAGAATGTCATGACGACCTATGAATACGATCCGAATGAGAACGTGACAAAGGTTATTGAACCGTTTGGCAACAGCGTCAAAACAATTTACGACGGACGTAATCGTCCTTATCAGGTAACTCGCGGGTTTGGAGCTGCAGGCGCTTCCACGCAAGCGTTTACGTACGACGCGAATTTCAACACCATCAAAAGCGTTGACGGCCGTGGCAAGATGACTCAATTCACCTACGATCCTTTCGACCGTCTTACCCAGGGGTTAAGCCCGCTCGGTTTCAAAACGTTGTTCACGTACGACATGAACGGCAATATGTTGACCTCGAAATATGAAGGCCATTTGAATCAAACCGGCGGCGGGAACGTCCGACTCGCCGAGTCCGCCTTTCAATATGACGAACTCAACCGAGAGTTCCAGTCGGATGCATCCTATTTTGATCCTGCAACGCAAGCCGCACTTCCTGGTGATCCGAGAACGACAAAGTTCCAGTACGATCAAAACAGCCGCCTAGTAAAAACTCGAGACGATCTCAATCGAGATTCGCTTTTCGCATACGATGGGATGAGCCGAATGACTGTGGCCACGGATCCGCTGCTCAATACGGTCACGAACACCTACGACGCAAATAGCAACGTAATCAGCACGGTTGAGCACGAGCTGCCGGAGGTGAGCGGTCCCGCAGTGAACACGACCACCACCTTCACCTACGATGATCTCGACCGGCTCACCACACAAGTGCTGCAACAGGGTGACCCGTTGAGTCAGACGACCACCTACGCCTACGACAGCCGGAGCAACGTTGTCCGCACGACTGACGCGAAAGGGAGCGTTTCAACGTTCACGTACGATGGATTGAGTCGTCAAACGAGAATGGACGCGGATCCTTCCATTACGATTTTGCAGGCGTGGGATGATAACTCGCGACTAGCCTCACAAACCGACGACAACAATCACACATCAATCTATTCATACGACGCGCTGAACCGTTTGACGTCAACGCTCTATGCCGACGCAACGACGTCTTCGCAAACGTACGACGCGAACGACAATGTACTTACGGCCATGGATCAAAACGGGTCAGTGGTCACGAATGTTTACGATGACGAAAATCGCTTGACGTCTCGAGCAATCGTGCGGGCTCCGGGCGTTCTCGGCACAACCGCCGAAACATACGGTTATGACGGGTTGAGCCGCATGACGCTGGGTCAAGACGAGGACAGTATGGTCACCTCAACATACGACTCGTTCGGCCAGCCACGCACAGAAACGCAGAACGGTAAGGTTCTTAGCCGCACGTTTAACAGTGTCGCCGACCCGACGAGCCTCGTTTACCCCGGTGGCAGGACGCTTGATCAAACCTTTGACGCGTTGGATCGGCTTCAGACCATCACGAATGGTTCACAAATTGTTGATAACGACTATCTCGGCTTTGGACGCGTTTCCAAACGCACGTTCGGCAATGGCACGCAGGCCACGGTAACATACGACACGATTCGCAGAATCACGCATCTTGTTGACGAGAAGGTATCGCCGCTCACAACCATTACGGACTTTCAATACGGGTTTGATAGCGTGAATGTCCGACTGTACGAGAAGAAGAACCACGCTCCATGGAGCGGCAAAGGCGACCGCTACAGCTACGATGCCGCGTACCGGCTGACGCAGGCCAAGTTGGGCCTTGACGATCCGGTTGCAAACACCGGTGCGGTGCAGAAAACGATTGACTACGCAATTGACGGCGTGAACAATCGCACGAGTGTCACGGAGAACGGCACACCCACTTCGTACGTCATGGATGGAACAACGCCGAATCCGGCCGACAGCCAGATGAACCAGTACACCACAGTCGGGGCTGCAGGCCTTACGTACGATGTGAACGGGAACTTGAAGTCCGACGGAACATATCAATACGTTTACGACTATCGGAACCAGCTCCTCACCGTGAAAGATGCTCCAGGTACGACAACGATTGCCTCGTACGCGTATGATGTACTCGGTCGTCGGATTAACAAAATCGTCGGCGCAACAACCACGAAGTTTTATTACAGCGGCTTCGAAACTGTGGAAGAACGCGATGGCAGCGACGTGGTCCAGGCAACGAATGTCTGGGGTTCCGGGGCCAACGAACTCGTCGGCTTTAAACGTAGCGGTCAAGACTACACAGCGCATCTCAATAGTCTTGGCAGCGTTAGCGCGGTAACGGATTCGTCTGGAAACGTTGTTGAGCGGTACGACTATGATCCGTACGGCAAGCCTACATTCCGTAACGCGAGCGGAACTGACATCGGCAGTTCAGCAATCGGCAACCCGTACCTATTCACCGGCCAACGTTTCGACAGCGAAACAGGGCTCTACGACTACCACAATAGAATGTATAGTCCTGTGCTCGGCCGCTTCATCCAACGCGACCCGATTGGCACGTGGACGGACCCGATGAATCTTGGGAATGGGCTGGCGTATGTGGCTGAGAACCCTATTAATAGAACCGATCCTCGCGGTCTGTATTATCCTGATCGGTCAGATCCTTCCGGTGCAGGGTCTAGCAGTGCGGGGCCCGGCATTCCTGAAAGAGATTTCGCAGATTCATTGAGTGATGCAGGACAAAATGTATCAAACGCCTACTCCGAGACTGTAGAGGAGATTGTTTCGGTGGAATCAAGCTTGACACTTTTGGGTTATTTGCAAGGGGTGTTAGAAAATTGTACCCTCGGTGCCTTGTCGGGTGAAGTAGAAGGACAAAAAGATTTACCTTCCGAAGACCAGGAATTGATCGATGCAGGGAGCACAACGGGAGACTGGACTCTTACTGGTCTCAACGCCGCATCAGCCGTAAAGAACCTAGGTACGAAATTAGCACGTGGTTTGTTAAGGAGTGTAACCTTAGGCTGCGAAAAGTCCGGAGTTAAAGCCGTAAAAGGCGCATTAGGAGAGATAGGAGAAAAGCTTTTAGAAGAACTAAAGGATAAGGTAAAAGAAGAAGTAATTAAGGCGGCGAAGAATCCAAAAACCGCACCACAATCATCCTATCCGGGCGAAGATTATATTCAGCCGACAGCTATGGGCGACATAAATTTAAACCCACCGCTATCCAACCCAGCTAGTCCTATCCCATCTGGCCCAAGTAGCGGTGGTGGCGGTACGCCATCGCAAAATGCTCCGGGTAATGTTGGTCCAGGAGCCAACAAATCCGAGGGTCCGCCGAAAGGCGGCCTAGGCGTCCAGGGTCCATTGCCCCCCGCTCCATCCCTGAATCCGCGGGCCGAGGAGGAGCATATAGAATCATCAGACTATGGTTTGTGGTATAATTCATACTAAGGATTTTCCCAAAAAAAGCCGTTCCAAGAAAAAGGAGCGGCTTTTGTATTGACTGTCTTTTTTCGTTTGACAATCAGCCAACCATTGTGGTAGTGTAGTCATTACAAAAACCAAAAAAAGGAGGGCGAGATGGGTTTAACAATTCAGAAACACCGGCTTCACCTCGTGTCAGCACTGTTCGATGGTCTGATAGACAAGAGTCGCTTTTCCTGGGTTGACCAGCAAGCGACGGAGAAGCACTTTCCGCTTGGATCCTATGTTAAGGCCGAACGAGAGGTGCAGATTGTCCATTTCGACGAGTTCATCGAAAGCGACGACACGCTGAATTTTTTCAAAGAGAACAAACTCTGTTCAGGATCGGTTAAGGACCTCCTGACGTTTACTGCCACGTTTCAGACGTATGAGTTTCCCCTGGTACTTCTTGGATCAAGATGGTACAGCTGGGAGGATCACCGCTTGTACGTCCTCTTTCCGCGCCAGACCTGCCAGGGTCGACATCTTGGTCTCGCACCGAACGACTATCCATGGTCTCCGGTCTGCCGCTTTCTGGCAGTTCCCCAAAACTCTTACTAGATTTTAAAGGTTCCTCCAAAAAGTCCTTTACATTCACCCGAATGAAGTGCTGATATCGGTCGAGCGGGGTACATGGCCCTTCATAAAGGCTCCAGCATTGGCGATTTATTGCCGCGCCTGCCAACGGGCTATTCAAAAACAGCCTGCCGCTCACAGGCTTCTATGACTCCGCCCTCTGTTGAACACAGGGGGTCTCGAAGAATGGACATCGGAGTACCCAAAATCCGGGTAAGGTTTAGGGGAAAGAGATGTTCAGGGCGATACTGACCGGTAGTATGGCTGGACATTCGGGTGTACAAAAAGAACCCTGGTTTTAATAACCGGGGTTTTTTATTTTTGCTGTCTTTTCGACGACCTCGCCGCGTATAGAATTTACGCGGCCGGGCGAGGAGAAATCTCCTTGCTAAAAGATAATGGCCAGGAGATTCTTCGTCAGCCTCGACCGTTCGGCAAGCTCACGGCTCGGCTTCCTCAGAATGACACGGCAATGTGACAAGCGTGTTTCCTCGACATAGGTCATTTTTTTACGTACAATAAGAACGCATGCCGCAAGCAATTCCTAAAACGCATCACGTAACAAAAAAGGAAAAAATACTCTTGGGAGGCAGTCTTTGCCTCCTTGTTTTTGTGTTCACGGGCGTGGCGATCGCGGCTAAACCGCCTGAGCATGAGGTAAAGGTGGTCCAATTTGGCGACCGCGTGTCCGTGGCAAGTCCGATTACGATTCATTTTGACCGGCCGATTAGTCGCGCAATTGAAGCGACGATTGAGCCCGCGGCGCTGGGGAATTGGCAGTTCGGCGACCAGTTCTTACAAAAGTTTTTTACGCAAACCGTGACGTTCCAGCCCCTCGTGACATTCGCGCCAAACACAACGTACACGATACGGCTGCAAGGCGTGCGGAATGGTTTGATGCCCGCAGGAGTGGGTCGAGATATGGCAATACAGTTCACGACTCAGCCAGCGCCCAAAATAGAACAGGTCGCCGCATCCGACTCCTCTGACGCCATTAGTCCGGAATCCACGTTTCATGTGCGACTCAACAGCCCCAACCCCGGCGTTGTTGTTCATGAGTTTACCTTGGCCCCGGAAACGCAGTTCACTGTTGAGGAATCAGCAAACGGGCAAGAGTACACTTTAAGGCCTGAGACACGGTTGCAGCAGGGCACTACGTATCAACTCACGATCATTGAGCGCACCAGTCAAAAAGATTTGCAAACGGGCATAGTGATTAGTCAGAGCGATCCGGTACAAGTGAGCGTGACTAGTTGGAAAACGCGGCAAGCGCCGGGCATCGTGGATGTCGGCCCAACTGGCGATAGCATTGATCGCGCGAGCACAATGCACATTACCTTTTCCGAACCAATGGATACGCAAGACCTCCCTGTAAAAATTTTCGTTGAACCAAACGTGGTCGGGTCATGGAGAACGGATGACCAAACGGCGTACAAGATCGAACCCCAAAAGCTTGATCCGGACACGCGCTACACCCTGACAATTCCGGCGGGCGTGCGAACTCAAGCAGGAGGATACCTTGAGCAAGACGCCGTCTATACCTTCACGACAAGAGGCAGCGTAAAGCTCAGTCACAGCTCTCCCGCAAACGGTGCCACCGGCGTGAAACCGGGTGCATCGCTTTCGTTTACGTTTGATCAGGAAGTTGACCATGCCTCCGCGGAACAACGATTTTCCATCCAGCCGCCTGTTCAAGGATCGTTTGCTTGGTCTGGCTCAACGCTCACTTTTAAGCCCGCCACCTTGAGTCGCGACATGACGTACACTGTCACGCTCGTCGCAGGCATTGTCGGCTCCGAGAAAATTCCGTCTAAGCAGGATATGCGTGTGTCATTCACCACGGAGCCAACGCAAGTACGCATTACCGTGCCGTATTATCGCCAGCAACGTAATTTGTCGTGCGAGGCTGCTGCGTTGCGCATGGCTTTAGCCGCGAAAGGCGTGTTTGTGTCTGAAAACGAACTCTTGGATCGCATAGGCGTTGACCCGACCCCGCATAACGGCAATGTGTGGGGTGACCCGCATGCGGCGTTTGTCGGCAACGTGGACGGCAGGCAGCCGACAACCGGCTACGGCGTGTATTGGGAGCCGATCGCGCGCGTCGGTTCGCAATACCGTCCCAGTCGCGCGTTCACCGGCGGCACGATTAGTCAGATAACTGCCGAGATTGCCAAGGGTAACCCCGTGATTATTTGGGGCAACGCGACCACCGGCGCACGGATTGATTGGAAAACGCCGACCGGTAAAACCGTTCTCGCGATTAACGGCGAGCATACTCGTGTGGTCAAAGGATTTGTCGGCTCGCAAGATAATCCGACGAGTATTATTGTGAATGACCCGCTGTATGGTGAGCGCGTGTACTCTGCCGCCTCGTTTGACCGAGACTGGTCTTTGTTGGCCAGGAGCGGCGTTATCGTCGAATAGGGCTGGACAAATCGCGAGATTTTCAGTAAAATGATTGAGTATTTCTTACGCCGCCATAGTCCCCGCCCACCTTTTCTTCGAAAACGTGAGCGGGCACGTAGGGTCCCATCGTCTAGCCCGGTCTAGGACATTGCGTTCTCAGCGCGAAAACAGCGGTTCGAATCCGCTTGGGACTACGAAATTCGATTCTTTAACGCGTTTTTCGGGGCTCTTGGCGGTACCAACAAAATACTATGCACATACTTCTTCGTTGGATAATAAACGCACTGCTCTTACTCCTTGTTGCCTATCTCATACCTGGATTCCATGTAGCGAGTTTTTACGCGGCTTTGTTCGTGGCGCTCGCACTCGGTATTCTCAATGCGATCGTACGCCCGATTCTCGTTATTCTCACGTTGCCCATAACCATTCTCACCCTCGGCTTATTCACGTTTGTGATTAACGCATTCTTGCTGTGGTTCGTTTCATCGTTTATCAAAGGGTTTTCCGTGGACTCGTTTACCGCTGCTTTTCTGGGAGCCGCGATCCTTTGGCTCGGCAGTTGGCTTACCAATGCTTTTGTTCGGAGCGTAAAACCGTAAATAATTCTCCGTCGTGCTTGTCCTGAGAATACGTTTATGACCAAGACCGCAAGATTATTGGTAGCCACCGCATGCATCGTTGTTTTTGTCGGCGCGATTGCCTATGTTAACCGCGTCGCTATTTTGGATTTGTGGAAAGAGTGGACGGTTGAAGCTTCCTTGCCGGAACCCGTGAACGCGCCGTCCGTCGTTTTGCCGAAATCCGACAACATGAACGTTCAGCCGGTGTTTAAGATGCCGGACGAGTACAACCTCGCCGTGCCCTTTACGCCGCAGGCGCCGTTTGCCGTGTGGGACGAGACGCATAATGAGGCGTGTGAAGAAGCCGCGAGTCTTATGGTGCACTACTTCTGGCAAGGCAAAACGTTTACCCCGCAAATCGCGGAAGACGAAATTCAGCAACTCGTGAATTATGAGACTATTACCTTTGGTTTCTTTCAAGACACGACAGGGGAGCAGACCGCTCAGTTTATTCGCGATTACCTGGGGTACAAGGATGTGCGTGTGCAATACGACATCACGATTGACGATATTAAAAATGAGGTGGCGCACGGCAGGCCAGTCATCGTTCTGGCCGCAGGCCGGCTCCTGGGCAATCTGAATTTTCGCAGTCCAGGGCCTTTGTACCATGCGCTGGTCATTCGTGGGTACACGGCTGACGGCAGGATTATCACGAATGACCCTGGCACGCGCAAGGGCGAGGAGTTCGTGTATGAACCGGACGTACTCATGAATGCGATTCATGATTGGAACAGGGGCGACGTGAATAACGGCAGAAAAGTAATGATCGTGGTGTATCCAAACGAAGGCTGAGCTTTTCTATGAAGCGTACTCTCTTATTTATTATTTCCATTCTCGTCGGGGTCGGACTCTTTGTATTTAGTTTGTTGCATGCTGGGTTCGATTCAATCGGCCGGGTGATACAAGAGTTCTCCTTTGGGGAGCTCTTTGTCATTCTCGCGCTTTCTTTCGCCCAGCTCCTAGTTACCACGTGGCGCTGGAAGCTTATTTTAAATGTTCAAGGGTATATGCCGCGGTATAAAAATTTGCTTGCCGCAAAACTCGTGGGCTTTAGCGTCGATTATTTTACGCCATCTCCAAACATCGGGGGAGAGGCGGTCCGTGCTTACGTCCTCAAAAAGGAGATGAGTATTCCCTTTTCGCAGGGACTCGCGTCCGTGATTATCGACAAAGTGATGGATTTTACCTACGCGCTTCCGTTCGTTGTTGGTGGAATCTTCTATGCGCTCACTTCATTTAGTCTAACGCGGAATTTTGTTATTGGCCTGCTTATCGTTTCAGTCATTTTTATCGGCCTCATGGCATTTTTTTATTTGAGAATGTTTGCAAAAAAAGATTTTTTTAGCTTTTTCATGCGATTCGCGCAGATGCATCGTTTTAAAGGTATGCAGCGTATACTTGAACGGATGAAGGAATTTGAACAAATAATCATTGCTTTTTTTCATGATCATCGCCGAACGTTTTTTGTCAGCTTGTTCATCTCTTTTATTGCTGGGACAATCGCGATCGCGCAATTTTGGAGCGCCATGCTGTTTCTGGATTTGCAGGCGAACATTTTTCACGCATTTATTGTGGCAACGCTAACCATAGTCACGTTCCTGCTCCCCATTCCTGGCTCTCTCGGCAGCCAAGAGATAGGTGAAACACTCATTTTCGATGCGATGGGATTTGGGGCGAGCACGGGTCTCGTTTTTAGCCTGGTCATCCGTTTCCCGGATATACTCAAAGGCGTGTTCGGACTCGGCTATCTCTCCCATTTCGGTATACGATTTGGCCAAGGGGCTTTTGCAACGCGCATTCGTGAAGAAAACCAACATGAGCGACGCTCAAATTAAAAAAATATTACTTGTTTTTGCGCACCCTGACGATGAAGCTTTTTGCTGCGGCGGAACAATCGCAAAATACAACTCACTCGGTTGTCAGATTGAGCTCGTCTGCGCGACGCGCGGAGATAAAGGAGTAAAGGGCGATCCATCGCTGTGGCAAGCGCACGGCCTTTCGCAAACGCGCACGCAAGAGCTCGAACGGAGCTCCCATATCCTGGGCGTTAACAAAATACATATGCTCGATTATGGGGATGGCGCCTTGGAACAGAGCACTGGGGTCGTGGAAAAAATCGCGAAACTCATTGATGCGTTTCGCCCTCAATGCGTTATTACGTTTGGCTCCGACGGACTGTCCGGGCACGCGGACCATAAGGCGATTTCGCGATTCACCACGCAAGCAGTCGAAAAAAGCGCGACTGAAACGTCGCTGTTCTACGTAATGATGCCAATGGATATGATCCGAATCTTTGGCTGGTCTGATCCGTCTCCAATGCCCGTACCGACGCATAACATAGCAGTTGATCAATATACAAGCGAGAAAGCGCAGGCGATAGAAGCGCACCAAACGCAAGCCAAAATGCGTTCCAGGGTGGATAATCTTACTCCAATACATCGGAAGCGGATGTTCGGCTGGGAGTATTTCACGCAGGTTGTGCCGGCGCCGGCCGCCGATTCAATGTCCGATGACCTTTTTACATTAGTATGAAAACGACATTTTCGTATCGCGAATCCCAAAAACGTTCAAAGCGGCAGCGCTTACCGTATCTTCTGTTGGCGCTTGTTTTTGCTGTCGGCTTCTTGCTCATGGTGCAATGGTTGACGCATGAACCTTCACCGCAAGGAGCCATCAATACCGCTACGAACGAACATTTGCCAATCACGAACACGGTAGACAGAAAGATAGTAAAGTTACCAACCGCGAGTACCGGAGAACCGAACCTTCTCACCATACCGGACATCGCCGTGACCGCGCCTGTCATTTATATTGACGTTATCAACAAGGATACGGAACAAGAAGCGCTAAGCCGCGGTGTTGTCCATTATCCGGATACGGCGAAGCCGGGTGAGTGGGGGAACGTGTACATCTTTGGTCATTCGTCCGATTACGCCTGGAAGCCCGGCAACTATAAGCGCATTTTCCGTCCGCTCGTCGGCGTTCCGCTGGAAACTGTTGTTTATCTTTCCGACGCGAATGGCAACGTGTTTGTGTATCGGATTAAGGAGACCAAGGTCGTCCCACCGAACGAGACCTCTGTGTTGGAGCAATATAATTACGAACGCAGAATATTGACGTTGCAAACGTCATACCCCGTTGGCACGGCGTTAAAGCGATATATCGCCATCGCGGAGCTGGATGAAGGGTTGACGTACGGCAAAGATAGCCGATAGCTAATAGCAAATAGCGTATAGAAAGCCGTTTGAACGTAGGCGGTTTTTAACTATACGCCATAGGCCATACGCTATAAGCTTCTTTCCTTGACACTCCTTTTCCGGACTATTATAATGGAATTAGCACTCTCGAGCTTTGAGTGCTAATAGAATAAATTGGTGGAATTTTGGCTAAGGTTAGATAAGATTATGGAAGACCGAAAACAGACATTGCTGAAAACCATCATTGACGAACATATCCACACCGGCGAAGCGGTAGGGTCGAAGCTTGTTGCGGGTAAATACCATTTTGACGTATCTCCGGCAACGATTCGTAGCGAGATGAACGATTTGGAACGCGAGGGCTATATTGCCCAACCCCACACGTCAGCCGGACGCGTTCCAACCGAAAAAGGCTGGCGCTTTTACCTTGATCATTTCGCCGCCGACCGCAAACTGACGCCGAAAGAGCGCAAAGTGCTTGAGCAGGCCACTGG
The DNA here is from genome assembly GCA_044868145.1 of Patescibacteria group bacterium. GTDB lineage: Bacteria > Patescibacteriota > Patescibacteriia > UBA10025 > JBIOWE01 > JBIOWE01. Next base: position 29,260 of record JBIOWE010000013.1, on the reverse strand, counting down.
CATCAAGGAATCCTATGAGCAGTTGGTGAAAAACGTCAGTCGCGCGCTCGCGGACCTTTCCCAAAGCGCCGTGATCGTGGGGTTCGAACGAGAAAACGTCTATTATACTGGCATATCCAACCTTTTTCATCAGCCCGAGTTCGACGACCTGGATCTCGTCTATCATATCTCGAATATGGTGGACCATCTTGATTCAGTGATGGCTACATTGTTTGATCGCGTGACTGATGACGTGCAGGCCTATATCGGACGCGAGAATCCGTTCGGCCAAGAATGCGGTTCGCTAGTCACGCGGTATTGGATTGGCAACGAGCAATCGGGTATGTTCGGCATTCTCGGGCCAATACGCATGGACTACGCAAGCAACCGGTCGCTCCTGCGCTACGCAAAGGAATTATTAAAAGAACGACGGTAATACTATGGATGAACAGAAACAGCCGATCCATGAAAGTCACGAAGATATTGAGCTCCTGAAAAAACGGATGAATGAATATCTAGACGGCTGGAAACGCGCCAAAGCGGATTACATTAACTACAAGCGAGAAACCGAAAAGCGAGAAAAGGAGATGATTCAGTTTGCTCACGCAGCGCTTGTGCTTGAACTTCTCCCTATTTATAATAATTTCCGCCGCGCATTCCAGCATGTGCCTCAAGACCAAAAACAATCGGAATGGGTTCGCGGCATGGAAGCGATTAAAAAGCAGTTTGAAGAATTTTTGAAGCAGACAGGCATTGAAGTCATGAACACCGTCGGCAGGAAGTTTAATCCGGAATTTCACGATGCCGTTTCCAAGGAGAAACGCGATGGTGTTGAGAAAGATACAATTCTTGAAGAGGTAGACACGGGATTTTTGATGAACGGAAAAGTACTCGCGCACGCGAAGGTTAAGGTAGCAGAATAAGTTGAAAGTTTACAGCTGGAAGTTGAAAGGCGTAAGTTTATGGGAACATATCAAGATTTAAAAGTTTATCAAAAGACCAAGGAGTTTATTGTACTTTTATACAAGTTTACAGAAGCGTTACCAGATGAAGAAAAATTTGGTCTCGTTGCTCAACTGCGTCGCGCATCAATCTCCATATTATTGAATCTTTCAGAGGGATCCTCAGTAACTAATTCAAAAGTCGAATTTCATCGATTTCTAAACATTTCGCTCCGTTCCGTTAATGAAGTAAAGGCAGGGTTAGAGATTTGCCATGCGCTACGGTTCTGCACCAAAAAAGAACTCGACGATCTGTGGGTAAAACTGGACGAAATAGGAGCCATGCTTACAGGATTATCGAGAAGCTTGTTTAAATAATCAGGTGAATTTGAAAACTGCGGACTGCCAACTTTTAACTTTAAACTTTTGAGCAAAGGTCTAAATAAACATTAACAAAGAAAAAAACTATGCAATTAGTCAAATGGACACCATTCACTGACTTATTCGAGGATTTTGACTCGATGATGCGGCCAATGCGGTTCAGCCCCGCGGTTGATGTCTATGAGGAAAAAGACAACATCGTTGTGGAAACGCCGCTTGCAGGCATTGATCCGGAAAAAGTGAACATCACCGTTGAGGACAATGTGCTCCGCATTGAGGGTCAATCCGAGAAAAAGAGCGAGGTGGACGACAAGAACTATTATCGTAAGGAAGTACGGTTCGGCAGCTTCTCGCGCACCATTGCGCTTCCGAAAACTGTTAATGGCGACAAGGCCCAAGCAAGCTATGACAAGGGTATGTTGAAAATAGTGATTCCAAAAGCAGAGGAAGCAAAACCGAAGTCCATCAAGATCACCATGCAGGCGAAGTAAGTTCACCTGGGTGGGGGAATTGTTCCCCGCCCGCGGCGAGGAAACTAGCGATAGCTTTCTCACCGTGGGTAATAAATCCGTATGAAAATATCGAATAATTTCAATTCGTTCCGTCCGGAGCGCATCAAAATGGATGCGCGTTGTCCGGTATGCAGCACGCTCTACGATCTGCGGCAATTGGAAGTGATCCAGGACGAAGAAGGCACCACCCTGCTCTACATTAAGTGTGCGGTATGCCAAAGCGCGGCGCTCTCCGTTGTCTCACTCGGGCCAATGGGCATTCGCATGTCGAGCATTCTCACGGACCTTGAGCAACATGAAGTGATGCGTTTCCAAGATGTGGACGCGCTTGCGAGTGGCGAAGTGCTCGAATTACACGAAGCGCTGAACAAGGGCGGAATTACCTTTAATCAGCTTTAAACATTCATTAACGAAAACGAAAAAAAAGTATGGCAAAAATACTGGGAATTGATTTAGGAACAACGAACTCCTGCATGGCCATTATTGAAGGTGGCCAGCCAAAGGTTCTTGAAAATAGCGAAGGCGCCAGAACAACGCCCTCGGTCATTGCTATGTCCAAAAATGGCGAACGGCTTGTCGGTCAGATTGCGAAGCGCCAAGCAGTGACGAACCCGGAGAACACGCTCTATTCGATCAAGCGGTTGATCGGCCGTCGCTGGGATGATCCGGAAGTGCAGCGCGATTTGAAAGTGCTGCCGTTCAAAATGGTGCAGTCCGGCGCTGGGGTCAAGGTGGTTATGGGCAGTAAAGAGTATGCGCCGCAGGAAATTTCCGCCATGGTGCTCCAGAAGCTCAAAGCGGACGCGGAAGCGAAGCTCGGCGAAAAAATCACGGAAGCGGTGATTACCGTTCCAGCGTATTTTGACGATTCGCAGCGCCACGCGACAAAAGAAGCAGGGGAAATAGCAGGATTTAACGTCCGTCGCATCATCAATGAGCCGACCGCAGCCGCGCTCGCCTATGGTTTCGACAAAAAGAAAGATGAAAAAATAGCTGTCTATGACCTCGGTGGCGGCACGTTTGACATTTCGATCCTTGAGGTTTCGAAGGATACCGTTGAGGTGAAATCTACGAACGGCGACACGCACTTGGGCGGCGACGACTTTGACCGCCTGATTATTGATTGGCTGATCCAAGAGTTCAAGAAAGATCAGGGTATTGACCTTTCCAAAGATCAAATGGCCCTGCAGCGCTTGAAAGAGGGAGCGGAAAAAGCGAAACACGAGCTTTCCACGGCCATGGAAACGGAAATAAACCTGCCGTTTATCACGACGGACGCAAACGGGCCAAAGCACTTTACCCTGAAAATGACGCGGGCCAAGCTCGAGGAACTTGTGGGCGACCTTGTGGAGCAGACGTTTGGACCGGTACAAAAAGCGCTGGATGACGCTGGCATGAAAACATCCGACATCAAGGAAGTGATTCTTGTCGGCGGACAAACGCGCATGCCGCTCGTTATCCAGTCCGTTGAAAAATTCTTCGGCAAAAAGCCCCACATGGGCGTGAACCCGGATGAAGTGGTTGCCGTTGGCGCGGCAGTGCAAGCGGGCGTGCTCCAGGGCGACGTGCATGACGTGTTGCTTTTGGACGTGACGCCGTTGACGCTCGGCATTGAAACGCTGGGCGGCGTGCGTACGCCATTAATTGACCGTAACACGACCATTCCAACGTCCAAGTCGCAGGTGTTCTCCACGGCTGGGGATAATCAAACAACTGTGGAAATTCACGTGCTCCAAGGTGAGCGCGAAATGGCCGGCGATAATAAGTCCCTCGGCAAGTTCATGCTCTCCGGTATTCCGCCTGCGCCGCGCGGCGTTCCCCAAGTGGAAGTAACGTTCGACATTGACGCGAACGGTATTTTGAACGTGAAAGCGAAAGACAAAGCAACGGCTAAAGAGCAGTCCATCATCATTTCCGGTTCAACCGGTTTGTCAAAGGACGAAGTCGAACGTATGAAACAGGAAGCGAGCAAGCACGCGACGGAAGATAAGAAAAAGCGCGAGCTCATAGACGCCAAGAATACGGCGGACACGCTCGTGTACACCTCCGAAAAAGCGCTCAAAGACGCCGACTCGAAAGTGGACGACAAGACCAAGAAGGAAATTAATGAAAAGATTGAAGCCGTGAAAAAGGTGAAAGACGGCGACGACGTAAGCTCTATTAAAAAGGCGACGGATGAATTGTCGCAGGCGATTCAGAAGATCGGGCAGGCCATGTATGGACAGCAATCAGGTCCCTCAGCAAGCTCGGGACCTTCGGCTGGTCAGCCCGGAGCCAAGCAGCAGAAGAAACCCGACGACCCTTCGGCAAGCTCAGGGTCTAAGGACAAGGGCCCGGTCGAAGGTAAATACGAAGACGTGAAAAAGTAAGCTATAAGAGCAAGGCGGGTGAATAAAGTAGCCCGCCTTATTAAAAAAAGCTACACAGAGCACCCCGCCGTGGGTGCGATGGGTGGTGCACCGGGATGGACCGTTCGCAGGCACGCCCGCCCGCCTTGCTTCGCAACGCGAAGCGGGCGGGGCGACCTGCGTTCGGTTGGAAAATAAAAGACCGAAGCTTTTAGGGCTTCGGCCGGGTATTAAAGAGGAACAATTTGGTTTGTAGTGGCAGTACGTACCAAACCATTCCAAGGAACTGATATTGGCAAATCCAGTGTAACCAATTGTTTTTGAGCTGTCAAATGAGTTATCCACAAAAAAAGGACCTAAGTCATTACCCGACTTGGTCCTCTCTAACTAGGGAGTGGTTTGGCTAGCTTAGGGGGCCAAGCACCAAACCGTGGAACATATTGAAGTAACTTGAGTATACATCATAGCTTTGTTCGTGTCAACCGTTTGCCACGCAAAAAAAGACCCAAGCATTTTTTGCTCGGGTCCTCTGTAGGGAGAGGTGGTTTGGTTGGCTTGGGGAGTGGTAAGCGCCAAACCTATTTAAGAAAAAGTACACCTACCTTTAGTTTACTTCGCGGCCTCCTTATTGTCAAAACGATTTATCCACAAATAAAAACCGGAGCCAGGGGCCCCGGTTAGGCGAAGGACATATAGAAGTAAGTAAAGAGCTTTGCATCACCTCCCTTTGCAAAAAGGGTTAAAATGTTGAAAGAACCTGACTTATTCACAATTTAGCATACACAAATGGAAAATCAACTTGGTCCATACAAAGACATATTGCAAAAAGCGCGAGAAAAGCGGTTCCGTGAATGGGAACCGAAGCTTCGATATTTGGCGGAACAATTCAACTCTGGGAAGCTGAAGTTGCCCAAAGATCCCGAATTCCGGCAGTCGCTCTTCGCCATGAAAGAGTCGAATCATGGTATAATTATGAATACGATTGATTCGAACGTGCGCATGCTCGCCAACGCTCTTTGGGATGCAAAAATGCAATCCAAAACTTCTTCGCCGCACCTTAGAAAAGGTGCTCTGGAATAATATTATTTAAACCCAGCGAACGCTTTCTAGCGTGCGATGGGTTCCATGAAAGGAAAACATATGAATGGACAGCAGCAACAAATCCAGGTCGAAGCGGACAACGAAACGCTCAAAGGGAAGTATTCGAACAATTTGATGATCTCGCACACAAAAGAGGAATTTGTGCTTGATTTCATGTTGATCCATCCGCCAAAAGGGCTGCTGACATCACGCGTACTAACGTCGCCGGGGCATGCGAAGCGTATTCTCGCCGCGCTTGCGGACAATATCAAAAAGTACGAGTCAAAGTTCGGCACCCTCCAGGCGTCTGAGCCACCAAAGTCGGAAGGCATAGGGTTTAAAACAGCCTAAGTCAGCTTGACAGCCAATCAGCTTTTCATCCATAAGCCATTGGCAATTCTATGAGAGTCGAGAAGCCGGCACCGCCACAACCTCCGATAGCAGAAAAAAACCTGCCCCAGCCAACGGGCAAAATTGTTTTTTTAGGTTGCTTGGTTGTGGTTCTCACCGCCTTGTTCTGGTTGACACTGGATCTTATCTTTGCCGGCGACTTCTCATTTGTCGTCAATCTCGCGACCATTCTCAGTATGGCCGCGGCGTTTCTGGCGTTTTCCTTGATGTTCGCGATTGTAGGCATTACGGAAATGGTCGTAAGCAACAAACTATTCTTGCTGCTCATTGTCGGTGTTGCCGCATTAACGCACTTCCTCTTTTTTCCCATCTCTCTTTTCTCCGTCATCTCGGTGATTTTACTTATTTTGGCGTTTCTCTATTGGAAGCGGGAAATTCGCCTTGACCTACAGTCGCGATTAAAATTCACTCCCCGTCGTGTTGTGCAGGCCGGTTTGTCTACGGCGATCGGGCTCGCGATCCTCGCTGTATCCTTTACGTACTACGGATTTCTTGTATCTGGCCCAAATGGTTCATCACGAGTGGTCGATAGCCTGGTCCGCGGCATTGCTGATACTATTAACAAGATTCTTCCAACCACATACCCAGAGTATAAGCCGTCCATGACCCTTGATGCCTTTATTGCCGGCACGAGCGGCATTTCCGGCGCAGGCGCTGCTGGCATTGGCGCGGGCATTTCCGAGCAAATAATCAATGAAGCGGTCAAGCAGGCGCAAGGGAAAGCGCTTACTGAAGCCAGACAAAGCTTTTTGGACGCGTTTCACATTCAGGCGAACGGCACCGATACAATGGATACGGTCGTGCAGAAAATCGTGCGCCGCCAAATCAGTCAATATGTTGATCCCTATGTAAAATTCCTGCCTGCTCTGTTCGCGCTCGCGCTTTTTTTCCTATTGCGTATTTTTACGTTCCTATATAAAGCGCTGATCGAAACATTCAGCACTATTGTGTTCACCATTTTGAAATGGATGCGTTTCCTATCCATTGAGAAAATACAAGTTGAGGCGGAACGGGTTGCGCTCAGGCGTTAATCCGTAATTCGCAATCGCTCATTGGGGAATTATTATATTACGAATTACGGATTACGAATTGAGGATTTTTTGAAATATGGCAAAGGACTACTACAACATATTAGGTGTTGATCGTGGCGCGACTGCCGACGATATTAAGCGCGCGTTTCGCAAACTCGCGCACGAGCATCACCCTGACAAAAAAGGCGGCGATGAAGCGCGCTTCAAAGAAATAAATGAAGCGTACCAAGTATTATCAAATCCGGAAAAACGCAAGCAATACGATCAATATGGGCAAACGTTTGATCAAGCCCAGCGTCAGGGCGGGTTTGGCGGATTCTCGTGGGAAGATTTAGCCCGCCAGGGAGGTCCGTTCGGCGGGTTTCGCACAGACAACGTACAATTCGATTTCGGCGACCTTGGCGACATGTTCGGCGATTTGTTCGGGTTTGGGAGTACGCGCCGCAGCAGACGCCGGACCGAACGAGAACGCGGGCGTGATATTCAAACAGAGATGGAACTAACTTTTCGCGAGTCCGTGTTTGGCGGTGAGCGCGTGGTAAGCTTAGTCAAAGAAGTGCGCTGTCCACGGTGTCGCGGTAATGGTGCAGAGCCAGGGACAAAAATCGAAACATGCCCCACCTGCGCTGGATCGGGTGAGGTTGAGCAGGTACGCAGCACGATCCTCGGTCAAGTGCGCTCGGTTGGCGTGTGCCCAGAATGCCAGGGTGAAGGCAAGATTGCCCGTGAAAAGTGCGGCCGCTGCAAAGGCGAGGGCCGCGTACGCGAGGAAGAAACAATCAAGGTCCATATTCCCGCTGGTATTAATTCAGGCCAACAAATTCGTCTTTCTGGCAAAGGAGAAGCCGGCAAAAAGGGTAGTGAGTCGGGGGATTTGTACATAACGGTTCGCGTCGAGGCGGATCCAGAGTTTGAGCGCCGCGACGACGATATTCACACCACGCAGGAAATAACGTTTCCCCAGGCCGCGCTTGGAACGACTCTGATGGTCAATGCGCTTGATGGCCCAGAACAGCTTAAGATTCCGGCAGGCACGCAGGCCGGGAAAGTATTCCGCTTGCGCGGCAAAGGTGTTCCGCATCTGAATCGTTCGGGCCGCGGCGATCATTTTGTGACTGTGCAGGTGAAAACGCCAACACATCTTTCGCGCAGACAGAAAGCATTACTCGAGGAGTTGGACCAGTCATCGTCATAGCGCGCGATAACCGTTGAAATGTTGCTGGTTTTGTGATATACTGTGCTTGAAATACTTAACGTTATCGTATGTTCTTTGGTGTCGCGCTTGCGCAAGAATCATCAACGACCGCTGCGTCGTTTTTTTCCAGCATTGATTGGTCAAAGCCCACCTGGGATTTGTTTATCATCCTGTTTTTTCTTGTAGGCGCGTTCCTGTATGGCATGTCCCTCGGCCGTGACCGGGTGCTTGTGCTGCTTGTTTCCACGTACATGTCCCTCGCAATTGTTGAGCACGCGCCCTATATCAACCAAGCGGCGGTTCAAGAAAGCATTAATAAGGTTGTAAGCTCGCTGTTTGTTTTCCGTATATCGGCGTTTATCGCCGTTTTTATTATTCTCTTTTTCCTGCTTTCCCGATCCGCGCTCATGCGCACGATCGCGGCGAAAGCCGATACTGCCGGCTCATTTTTTCACGTTATTATCTATAGCGTTTTGCACGTGGGTCTGCTCGTCAGTATTATTCTCTCCTTCTTGCCAGCGGAAGCAGTCCAGCGCCTGCAGCCGCTCACGCAACAAGTGTTTACCACAGATCTGGCGCGATTTATCTGGATTGTCGGGCCAGTTCTTGCTATGATTGTGTTACGGGGGGAGCCTGTGGAGAAAAAAGAAGCGTAAACGAGCTTATCAGCCTTTCAGCCAAATAGCCCTTCAGTCCTTAGGCTAAAGACCAAGTTAAGAAAATAAAAAAAGAGGCCAATGCTTGTCGCCTCTTTTTGTTTTGGTTTATGTCGTTTGCTGACTACCCAGCTTTTCGGTCCACTCGGTTCTCCATTCTTCCATAATCGCATCAACGTCCTTGCCGGAAACAGCGAGGGGTTTGGCTGTTGGTTTTTGCTCCAATGCAGCGAGCCGGACTTTCGCAGACGCCTCATCGATCAAGTCAATTGCTTTATCGGGAAAAACCCGCACCTTCAGATATTTGTCCGCTAATTCAATCGCCCGCTTGAGCGCTTCGTCCGAGATACGCACGTTGTGATGAGCTTCGTATCGTTTTCGGATTCCCTGCAGGATGCTGAATGTTTGTTCTTTTGTTGGCTCCTCGATGGTCACGGGCTGGAACCGTCGCGCCAGGGTTGAATCTTTTTGGACATAGGAATTGTAGTCTTCATACGTTGTCGCGCCAACGACTTGCAATTCGCCGCGTGCGAGCGCGGGCTTCAGAATGTCCGCCGCGTTGATGGCCCCGGTCGCTTCACCGGCTTCCGCGAGCGAATGAATTTCGTCAACAAACAGGATAATGGTGCGCTGCGCCGCGATAATCTCGTCAACCAGGCTCTTCAAACGTTTTTCAAACTCGCCTCGGTACTTTGTTCCCGCAACGAGGCCGGACAGGTCAAGCGCCACAACTCGTTTTTTTAAAAGCGGTATCGGCACGTTGCCAGAGGCTATCTTTTGCGCTAATCCTTCGACGATCGCCGTTTTTCCGACTCCAGACTTTCCTACGAGCAAAGGATTATTTTTTGTTCGTCGAGAAAGGATTTGCAGTACCCGTTCAATTTCGTGATCACGGCCAATCACCGGATCCAAAAGGCCTTTCCTCGCCATGGCGGTCAGGTCTTTTGAGTACACGTCAAGCACTCGAAACCGACTCGTGAATTTTACGTTCTCTCGATACAGCCAGAGGATGACAATGGCGAGCACCACGAAAATTATCAAAAGTGGTGATGTTGTTGGGTCGAGCATGATATTCAGTGGGATAAAAAGATAAATAAATTCTTGCTTCCTTGTTGTTTTACGCGAAGCGTGAGCCCCACAGAAAGGTAAAAACGTATACAACTGGGAGCCCAATAACGATCATGTACCATCCAATCTTGCCTAGCGCAGGGTTCATATACTCCATTAGACGGAATAGTATCACGAAAGCCATGAGCCAGGCGATAAGCATGCCAGCGCCTGGCCATTCCGGATGTACCAAGTCCTGAGAACCGCCCTCTTGGTACCAGGAGACCCAGCTCGGGAATTTCATAATCCCAACATGGAGCGCAAGCAAGACGAATGCGATACGTACGCCCCAATTCTGTATGCGCCACCATCGAGCTCCGCCGAGCGCACGCCGTCCCCACGCATTCGATATAATCAAAATAAACAGAAGGACAAAGAGACTTGCGAGGCCAAACACGAATGGCCACAAACCTGTCGTCACATATCGTATGAGCGGGAAGTGGGTAGGTAACAAGAATAATGAAGCTATGGCATGGACGAAAGCAAGGAGAAAAGCAATAATACCAAGTTCTTTTCGATACTGCAGATAGTGGTCGAATTTATTGAATAGGCGGCTTAATGGTCCAATGATGAGTACAATGCCGAGCATCACTGCAGCTACACCTGCGAAAATTTTATTGGCAATGAAGAGATCGTAGTAGCCGCGACGATAGAAAAGGTAAATCGAAAGAACCGTAAAAAGCGGTGCAGCAACGAGGAGCGCTGTACCATATTGTTGAGATTGCAATCTCCAATCAATCGGATGCAAAACGCGAGGGTGGTCGCTTGAAACTTGCTGGTTTATCTGTGGGGCTGTTGGCTCCATTTTGTTTTTATTGGATTGATTACTGCCCGCACACTACTGATTGTTGACGATGACGGTTACAGGTTCGCTACGCCCGCGATTGCCATACAGATCAAACGCTTCCGCGGTTAGCGTATAGTCGCCGTTTGGATGATTGATAGTCAACCAGGCAAAGGCCCAGCCGTCGGTTCCGTCCGCGTCTGTTGCCAAGGTAAGGTCGTTCGCGTAGAGCACAACATATTTTATATCGTTCGTATCGGTTGCCTCCACGTCTATCCGGGCGAGGTCGTTGATCGCTGTCCCATTTGCTGGTCCGATAATCATCACGTCAGGCGGCGTCACGTCTCGGAGCAAATACGCATTGTCGCTCCAAGGCCACGCGGCAATCATCGCGTTCACAAATGTCGCGCCGAGAAATAACGATGCGAGCATGGTCATCCCGACGGTTAACGAGGTTGTGATCTTTGTTTTGGTTTGGACGCCTTGTTCAATGATTTGTGGCTGCGGCATAGGATTCTTTCGCCCCTGTTATATCATAGAATTGCTTTTTTGTAAATAAAAAAGGGGCCGCTTGATAATAGAGCGCGCCCCCTCAGTCATTCTTGGGTTTACCAATTGGGTTCCCAGAAGCAATCGGAGTTTGAGTTACTCGAGCAGAAGAGCACGTTGAAATAAAATTCTTCATACTTCTGCTCTTCATTCGGCGACTCGGGGTAGTATGGATTCTTCATGTAGAGTTGTTCGACGCGGATAGTATGCCAGGCACCATCCTGAAAGTTTTTTATTTTGAAAACATACAGGTTGATGTTATTGTAACGCCATGGTTTCACTGGTATGCTTGGTTCTCCGTCAATGGAATACCGAACCGCTTCCAGCAGCAATGGGGGGTTTGATCCCGGGCGCACTATATACTCCACTTCGTAGCGGTCGAATTTTATGATTTCTTCTCCGCCTGGATGTATCGGAAGAGCTGTTTCATGTGCCCAAACCGGATCCCAACCGTGGCGATCGTGGGGAATGCGTTCGACCTGCATCTTATCCTTGATCTCGAAGTTTGCTCTGTAGTAGGCATGCGCTTTTGCACCTTTTGGAGAAATGTCCATTCGAGCGGCATATCTCCCGCAACCCGATACTACCATTCCTGTAATGATTGCTATAAAAAGAGCTAACCGTTTCATTACTCCTCCTTTTTAAATTTGTTTTTAATTTTTTCTTCAACGCGTCATACTACCATGCCGCAGGATTTTTGTCAAGAGGTGTGCGGAAAAGGTTGCAAAAATCGCAAAAAAATGATATAATAAAACAGTTCATATGAATGGTACGCAAAAAGATAAACGAACAAGACCTGAACGAGAATCAGTTGAGGATATTTTTTCTGCGGTTGAACGGAGACGGATGGAGCACAGCCAAGGCACTGAAACAAGACCTGAACAAATCAAGGAACTTGGCTCAGAAGCTCGGCCAGAGCAGGAAGCGACAATACCTCAAGAGCGAGAACAGCCAATGGCCTACCCTGCGCCTGGGCAATCCGCTAGCCCTATTCCTCCGCAACCGGTGAGCCCGCTCGTGCACGACGTGGAAGCCATTCTTTCAGAAAACCTCCAGGAAATGTTTTTGCAAATGACGCCGCAAGAGCAGATGCAATTCAAGCGCGTCGGCGAACAGGCCGCGTCAAAGATTGCGCAACTCTTGCAAGAAGCCAAGGTGCGCGTGAAGGAAATTCTCAATTTGATCAAGGATTGGTTGCGCCTCATTCCAAGCGTGAACCGTTTTTTCTTGGAACAGGAAGCAAAAATAAAAACTGACCGCCTGTTGCGCCTCCGCCGGCGCGGCGAATAAGTATGCCCGTTGCGCACGCTCAAACACTTTCTCCGACGCTCGCCGCCCCAAGCCTTGGCTCTTTGCTCGGTCCTCACTTCGCCAGCGCGCTGCTCTTCGCAGGCGTCGGATTGTTATTCTTGGCGGCGGCGTTGGTTATTTTGCGGCGAATACTCCGCCGCGAGAGAAGCGTGCCCACGAGTTTTCGCAATGTTGTGCTTTTGGTCACTGTGCCAAAAGAAGCGGCGGAGCAGGAACAACGCGAAGAGAGAGGCGGCGTGAAGCAAACAATCGTTGATGACCTTGCGCCTGCAGAAGCGCTGATGAAAGTGCTCGGGGGCATGCGCGCCCAACGCGGGTTCGGCGCTTTTTTGTTTGGTCGGCACGATCATTTCTCGTTTGAAATTGTTGCTGACCGCGGGCTCATTTCGTTTTATGTGGTTGTTCCGCTCTATCGCCGGCAGTTCATGGAGCAACAAATCCATGCGCAGTATCCGGCCGCGCAAATTGAGGAAGTGGAGGATTACAATATTTTCCGACCCCATAGCGTTACGATGGGCACAACATTGCGTTTGAAACGGCCATATATCTTTGCGCTTCAAACCTATATGGGTATGTCGGTTGATCCGTTGAACGCGCTCACGAATAGTTTGTCGAAAATCGGGCCGGAAGAAGGCGCCGTGATTCAATTTGTCGTTCGTTCGGCTAAAGCGAGTTGGCATAATTGGGGCGCCAGGGTCGCACGGGAGATGCAACAGGGCAAAACGCTTCGGGAAGCGGTTGGCAAAAGCGGTCTTGTCGGGTTCCTGTTTGAGCTCTTCCATGTATTTTTTCCGAAGAAACCAAAGGAGCTCGACATGCCCTATCGTCTGTCGCCAATGGAGCAGCAGGTTTTACAAAGCGTAGAACAAAAGACTTCAAAGGCCGGATTTGACCTCAATATTAGGGTTGTCGTTTCTGGCCCGTCGCACGAACGCACCCAGCTCGCGCTCCGGAATATCATTGACTCGTTCACGCAATACACGCTCTATGAGTATGGGAACGGATTCATTCGCCATGATCCGATGTCTTTGCCCGCAATGTTGCGCAGTTTTATCTATCGACAATTCAGTGAAGGCAAACGCCTTGTGCTGAATACAGAGGAGCTGGCGTCTTTATTCCATTTCCCCCTGCCAGCCACGGAAACCCCGAATATACGCTGGCTCGGCAGCCGAAAAGCGCCCGCGCCTGTTGATCTCCCGAGCCAGGGGATTGTCCTTGGCAGAAATCTCTACCGCGGAGAAGAACGGCCCGTGCGTATTCAAATCGATGATCGCAGGCGGCATGTGTACGTTATCGGTAAGTCCGGCACGGGAAAATCCGTGTTGATGACCAATATGATTATCCAAGATATCGAGCAGGGCGCGGGGGTCGCGGTCATTGACCCGCACGGCGATCTTGTGAAAGCCGTGCTCGAGCATATTCCGGAGCGCCGAATGAACGACGTTATCTATTTTAATCCTTCGGACATGGAGCGGCCGATGGGCCTGAACATGCTTGAGGCGCAGACGCCGGAAGAAAAAGATTTTGCGGTCCAGGAGATGGTCGCCATTTTCTATAAATTGTTTCCGCCGGAAATGATCGGACCGATGTTTGAGCATAACATGCGTAACGTCATGCTCACGCTCATGGAAGACCAGTCGGATCCTGGAACCATCGCTGAAATCCCGCGCATGTTCACGGACATCGGGTTCCAGCGGTATAAAGTGCAAAAAGTAAAGGACCCGGTTGTGCGCGCGTTCTGGGAGAAGGAAATGGCGAAAACGTCGGACTTCCATAAGTCCGAAATGCTCGGCTACATTATTTCCAAAGTTGGTCGGTTCGTGGAAAACACGATGATGCGCAACATCATCGGGCAACAGAAATCCGGATTCGACTTTTCCGACGTGATGAACAATCAAAAAATTCTGCTCGTGAACCTGGCGAAAGGCATGACCGGTGAGGTCAACAGCAGTTTGCTCGGCTTGATTATTACATCCAAACTCCAAATGGCAGCTATGCGGCGCGCGGGACTTCCGCAGGAACAGCGCAAGGACTTTTATTTATATATTGATGAGTTTCAAAATTTTGTGACGGAAAGTATCGCCACCATTCTGTCCGAAGCCCGAAAATATCGGCTAAACCTGACCATTGCTCACCAATTTATCACGCAGCTCGTGCAGGGCCAGGATACCAAGATCCGCGACGCGGTTTTTGGTAACGTCGGAACAATGGTTGCGTTTCGCGTCGGCGTGGAAGACGCGGAAACAATTGCCAAGGAATTCGCGCCAGTTTTTAACGAGTACGACGTCATGAACGTCGAAATGTACACGGCAAACGTGAAGCTGCTCATCAATAATACGGTTTCTAAGCCGTTCAATATGCAAACGTTCCCTTTGGCTCCGGGTGATGCAAATAAAGCCAGGCAAATCATCGAGAATTCCCGCAAGCGCTTCGGTAACGATAAAGCGCAGGTGGAGCAGCAGATCCTCCAGCGTTCGCGCCTGGGCGAACCGCAAGCCATCCAAGGGCCGGCTATGGGCGAGCGGAATTTGTGAAACCGCCGTAAGAATCCTATACTAACAGGGTATGAACGATGTTCTCGCACCCTTGATTTTATTTTTTGGCGTACTGCTGTTTTTTGGCACGGCCGCGTACGCAGGTTTTGTGGCGGCGCCGTGGATTCCCGTTTGGAAAAAAGATATTGAGCGTATTTTGCGTCTCGCGCGAATTCGCGATAATGAACTCGTGTATGACCTCGGTTCAGGCGATGGCCGTGTGATCTCCGCCATGGTGAACACGACGCAAGCGCGCGTAATAGGCTACGAAGTGTCCATGCCGCTTTTTCTGTGGTCATGGGTTAAGCTTTTCGCGCTTGGCCAGCGTAAACGGGGCTATGTGCGTTTCGCAGATTTTTTTCGAACGGATCTGTCGCAGGCCGACGTGATCTTTTGTTTTTTGACGCCAAAGGCAATGCAAAAACTTTCGGAGAAATTTAAGCGTGAGTTGAGACCCGGGACGCGCGTCATATCGTATGCGTTCTTTTTGCCCGGTTGGGACGTTGAATCGGTGGATAAACCAGATTCCCGCTCGACGCCAATTTTTTCTTACGTCTTTGCGCCTACAAATAAGGTACTTGACCCAGCAAGCAGCTTAGGTATAGAATAAAGAAGCAAACAAAAACCTCGGGAAATCAACACAAAAAAGAAAACCGAAAAGAGGTAAAACAGAAATGTATGCCAAACCAAAACAAATTGGATCAAATAAAAAAATTAATCGAGACTGCCGACGCATCTCTGCAGAACGCGAAGATGCTGCTTTCTGAATTACTCGGCGGTCGCGATGTTGACCAAGGGTTAGCGACGAGCAAAGCGCGCAACGTCGGAACGCAAGATGTTGAAGGCGAGGAGAAAGTCATCGAGGGAGTGTTCGACGGGCAGCAGATGGTTGGACCTGACGGCAAGAAATATAGCGTGCCAGCGAACTACGCCTCAAAATCTAAACTCGTCGAAGGAGACGTGCTCAAGCTCACCATTGCTGGCGATGGATCATTCATTTATAAACAAATCGGTCCGGTAGAAAGGGTCCGTTTGGTCGGTGCTTTATCCAAAGATGAAATGACGGATGAATTTCGCGTGCTTGCCGGAGACCGAGTGTATAAGGTTTTGCTCGCGTCCATTACGTATTTCAAGGGGGCGGCGGGAGATGAAGTGGTGCTGCTTGTTCCGAAGAGCGGCGAAAGTTCGTGGGCCGCGGTCGAAAATGTGATTAAACAAGGTTCAGGCGCTTCCATGGCGCACATGACCGGCGACGCAACTGATACCGTGCCTGTCGAACAAAACGTAAACGATTTGGAGTAGGTCCGCGATCGCTTGCTTTGTCGTTGTGATTCCTCTACAATAAAGTCGCACACTTAATGCGATTTTTTTATTATGTCGGACGTCTTGTACCGTCGATATCGCCCAAAAACGTTTGATGAAGTCGTTGGCCAAAACCACATCAAGGTGACGTTGGCAAACGAGATCGAACGCGGGAAAATCAGCCACGCCTACCTATTCGCTGGCCCACGCGGCGTCGGAAAAACGACGATTGCGCGTCTTTTTGCCAAGGCCGTGAACTGCAAAAACCGTAAGGGCCATGAGCCATGCAACAAATGCGATTTTTGCACGGAGCTCGCCGCAGGGCGATTCATCGATTTTATCGAGATGGACGCGGCGTCCCATACGGGCGTGGACAACGTTCGCGAAAATATTATCGAGAATGCGCGGTTCACCCCGACGCGGGCGCCGTATAAAGTGTTTGTTATTGACGAGGTGCACATGCTTTCGACCTCGGCGTTTAATGCGCTTTTGAAAACGCTCGAAGAACCGCCACAACACGTTATTTTTATTCTGGCGACGACGGAAATACACAAAGTGCCTGCCACGATCATATCGCGCTGCCAACGATTCGATTTTAAGAAAGTGACGATACAGGACTTGAAAAAGCGGCTGTCATATCTTGCGCAGATGGAAAGCGTGAAAGTCGAAGACTCGGTACTCGACCGTATCAGCCGTCGCGCAGACGGTTCGGTGCGGGACGCTGAGGTATTTCTGTCGCAACTCTTCGCCATTGGCGGTAAAGAAATTACCGAGGAAGAAGCCGACATCGTTTTGCCGCGATCGGACATCGCCCTGGTCATCGAATTTGTCGGTTACCTCATTCACCGAGATTTAACGAATGCGATTGGGTTCGTGAATCGAGCGGCTGATGAGGGAGTAAACTTGCAAGAATTGACGAAAGACGTGATCGAGTTTCTTCGGCGCTTGCTCCTGTACTCCGTAACTAGCTCGTTGGATCAGTTCTCTTCGCTCGACGTTGACGAAGAAGAGCGTAAAAAGATTTTGGAATTTGGCAAGCTCGTGTCCTCGCGCGATGTCGTACGCATGATTGAACTGTTCATGAATAAAGTACGCGATTTTCGCTCCTCTCCGTTGCCCCAGCTTCCGCTTGAGCTTGCAGCTATTGAATTGTGCGAGGGAGGGCAGTCGATGGCAGCAGTTGAACCCCCAAAACCGCGGCAGGAAAGAATGGTTGAGTCCAAAGCAATCCCAACTGTTCAGCCAGCGCAAAAAAAGGGCGCTAAAGCACATTTTACCCTTGCAGATGTGCAAAAAACGTGGGCAAGCGTTTTAACAAGTGTGAATGGATCAAACCATGCGCTTGCGATGATTTTACAGGCAGGCGTGCCGCTCGCGGTCAGCGACGGAAAGTTGACCATCGGCTTCCGATTCAAACTGCACGAGGAGCAAGCGAAAGGAAACAAGACCTTGCTTTTGCTGGAGAAAATGTTTACCGACCTGATCGGCAGCCCGGTGCGCATTAAAACCAAGGTGGTGCCGGAAGCGGAATTCACCAAGTTCCAGTTGTCAAAAGAACAAGAATCGGGAATATTCCAAGATATCCTTAGCACGTTTGGCGGGTCTGTGGTGTCGGACAGCTAGTAGTTGCATGGATTCTGCCTCAGTGATACCATATTGATTCGGTGCGGGATCTGCTAATGGTAGGCAACCAGGCTCTGAACCTGGGAATCTAGGTTCGAATCCTAGTCCCGCAGTTTTAAGATTGTTTAGTGCTCGACCATGTAAAGGAGTCTTGACAGGACGCTGTTTTGTTTTATACTCACATTGCTTTTCTTATGGGTGAACGCGTGATCAATAATGTCTACAAGCTCCGTATGCGGGCAGGGATTAGCCAAGAAGAGCTTGCTCGCGCTGTTGGCGTTACGCGGCAGACAATCATTGCGATTGAAAAGGGAAACTACGCGCCTTCCGTCTTGTTAGCGATGAAAATTGCGGCGTATTTTCACAAACCAATTGAACGTATTTTTTCTTATGGAAAATAATATTGGCGAGATCACTGTGGTCGTTATTTTCCTTTTACTCTTGACAGCACTGTTAAACCCGTTTGGCTTCCTTATGCCGGACAGTCTCACGATGATGATGAGCATCGTTATTCTCATCGTCTTCGTGGTATTCGGGGTGTACGTGTGGCGGGAACAGGCGCGGGACGAGCGAGAGGGAATACACCGGATGCTCGCTGGACGAGTTGCATTCTTGGTGGGGACAAGCGTCCTTCTTCTCGGTGTCATTGTGCAGAGTGTTCGGCATCAGCTCGATCCGTGGCTTGTTGTTGGGCTCGGTGTCATGGTTCTGACGAAGATGCTGGCGCTTTCCTACGCGAGCGCCAAGCGGTAAGGAATTTATCCACAGGGCCTGTCAAGTTAACTTGACAGGTGCTTTTCATTCGTTTACAATGTAAAGTAGACTTTACATTTCATTTTGAAGGGAGGTGATAGTGCATGAGAAAAACGTTGTTTATTAGCCTACTTGCTGCGACAATTACTGTCTTCGCGTTTGGTGCAGTTGCGAGCGCAGCACAAGTCAATGTTTGCCCAGTCAATGGAAATTCTGGTATTTTTCTTGCCACAGGTCCAATCACGGTGTCTGATCGTGTAATGTCGACGCCAGCCTTTGGAGGTAATCCTGCTGGAGGACCTTCTGAAGGACCATTCTGGCCCGTAAACTAGGCCAAGACCCAGCCCAACGCAAATGCCCAGGTCATCCTGGGTTTTTGCGTGATGAGCTGTGTCTCCTAACATAACGTGTAATGATACCTTGCATTACCCAGAGGGTGATTTTTTGGCGCGAGAAGGGTACAATGAAGATATATGGATGTTGCAGACAAGCTGGCGTTGTACTTCTTTGATCCGAAGAAGCCGGAATCGGAGTATGCGCAGTTGTATTTGAAGATCGCGAAACCGCCAACGGCGTTTGCGCCGCTCTTTTTGATGCGCCGGCAAATTTTGTTGCTGGCAGGAACGTTCGGTGAGCAGGCGCGACAGGATGTTTCAACCCACCTGCCGGCGTTCTTGCTCGTGCATATTGCCATCAAAACAGCTACTATGCTCGCTCTTGGTAAAACCACAGTCCGCTACCAAGACTTCCTACAATTCTATAAAGCGTATCTTGGTCTTGAGCCGATTGACTACGTGGGGCTGCGCCTGCTCCGCAACAGCATTGAGCATAATAATTTCCAGCTGTTTATGCGTTTGAAAGCGGATAACGCAGCCATGTTTCAGGAATTAAAACAGTATTTGATCGCGCAGGGCGGTGTATCGCCTAGCGAGTTTCGTTCCATCAGCTATTTCAAAGTGGCGTTTTCTCTCTACGAAAAAAAAGACGGCCCGATTGTGGGACCGCCGCATCTGCATAATGCTTCGAATACTGATTTCGGCGTGATTCATTTTGGCATTGATCCGTTTGCGTTTTTGGAGGCGTTTGAGCGGGGTGTTCAAAAACTGAAAAACGATATTGTGCGGTCGGATCAACTGACGGCGTTTTTCGATGCAGACATCACGCCGGACAATTGGATGAGAGTATCATAGAATTACGCATTTCGAATTACGCATTACGGATTCCAGGCAAACCTCTCATTACATTCTTGACTTTGGTTTTATTCCATGCTATCTTATATTGAGACGTCCTTCCCCAAGAAACTCTGGGGAATTTATTTTTTCATAAGAAAACATTATGCGGTATAATGCCTTTGAGGATTTGCCAATTTGGAGGGATGCTCTTCGTTTGACGAAAATCATTTATGACGTATCTGCCCGTCTTCCCTGGAGTAGAGATTACGGCCTGCGAGATCAAATTCGACGAGCGATGATTTCCGTGACCGCGAATATTGTTGAAGGTTTTGAGAAAAACAATAATAATGAATTCTCGCGCTACCTGCGAATCTCCAAAGGATCTATCGGAGAAGTACGAAATCATCTGTATGTAGCTCTGTCAGTTGAGTACATCGGAAAGGAAGATTTTGAGAAAATGAACAACGAGTTGAAGAGAATCGCCCAACAAATTGGTGGATTTATCGTCTACCTTCAGCGATATAAGCAAAGCAAAATTGGCAATGTGCAATACGTAATTGAGAAATAATGAATAGAGAAGTGTTTGAACAATATATCCACGAAGCCATTCTCGCGGTACCAGAACAGATACGCAGGCGAATTGAAAACGTCGCATTTGTCGTGGAAGACGATGCGAGGCCGGCGCGAATGAAAGAGCGTCAGATCAAAGCACGCGGAGTTCTTTTGGGATTGTATGAGGGCATCCCACTCCACAAGCGGAGTGCGGGCTACAGCGGCGTTCTGCCCGACAAGATTACCATATTCAAGCATGTGATCGAGCATCTTGCCGGACCTTATCCTGAAAACGTGCGCAAGCTTGTCCACGAAGTCGTGCACCATGAAATTGCGCATTATTTTGGATTCGATGAAGGAAAAGTCCGGGCATGGGAGAAAAAGCGAAGGAAAACAGGCCAGGATTAAAGAATTACGAATTGCGAATTTTGGATTAATACGTAATTCGGAATGCGTAATACGCAATTGAACACAAAATATGGAAGTCACAAAAATTTTGAAAAAGTTGAAGTCTCATGCAGACCCGAAGAATGTGGCTGGCATGGCACGGTTTGGCATCAACGCCCATAAGCCGCTTGGCGTGAGCGTTCCAATTTTACGGAAGATGGCGAAAGATATAGGGAAGAACCACCTGCTCGCTCAACAACTCTGGAGGTCCGGCATTCATGAAGCCCGCATACTTGCTAGTATGGTTGATAACCCAAAACAAGTGACTTCAAAGCAAATGGACGCATGGGTAAAGGAGTTCGACAGCTGGGACGTGTGCGACCAAGTATGCATGAACCTGTTCGACAAAACGCCCTTTGCGTTTGCGAAGGCAAAGCAGTGGGCAAGGAGCAAGCAGGAATTCGTTAAACGAGCGGGCTTTGCGATGATGGCTGCGCTTGCGTGGCATAACAAAACGTCGGCTGACGCGAAGTTTGTACAATTCTTTCCGTTCATCAAACGCGGCGCGACCGACAATCGTAACTTTGTCAAAAAAGCGGTCAATTGGGCATTGCGCCAGATTGGGAAACGGAACGCATCACTGAAGCGCCACGCCATTCAGCTTGCACGCACCGTCCAAAACCTCGATAGTCCGTCGGCGCGGTGGGTTGCCAAGGACGCGCTGCGAGAATTGCAGAAAAAATAAAAGCCCGCATTGTTTTGCGAGCTTTTGATTCTATGAAGCCTGATTAAAAATGTCCATTCTGGAGCAAATCCTCTAGCTTTATCGCCTGCTTGTTCTTGAGGCCCAACGAATCCTGAATTTTCTTAAGGCTTTCCGGCGTCAATGTTACGATGGCGACGACTCCTATATTGCCGCCTTTGCCATGCCACAAGTAGGATTTTGTATAAGCCACGAACAGAACCGTGGATGCCTCAATGGGGGACACCGGGTCTTTAATGGAATCGCATAAATGTTTCGCGATCTTGCTAAGACAGCTTGCGAGTTCCGATAATAATTCCTGCAGGTCAAAGGTGTGAGGAATGTCGAGCTTCATGCCTGCGCTTTTAGCGAGACCTATCATAATTTCTCGCCCAAGCTTGGGATTGAAATCAATCGCAGGAATGCCGGTAATAAAGTCAAAGATTTTTTCCTTTGCGGCGGGCGGTGCCTTGCCAAGTTGATCTTCTAAACTTTGGAACATTGATTCCAGAGATTTTTGAAAGAGCACGTTTCCTCCTGTTTTATCAAGGCATCATAGCAGATATACTCTGTTTGTCAACCCCATCACTCGCGACAAGCGGGGTCACAAGGTTGGTAGCTTGTTTCTTACAGCGCGGTTACATCGCACTTGTGTTTATGGTATGATTTAAGCGTATGAATAAAAGGACACGCACCGTTATTATCGTCGTATTACTCATGGCTGGCGCAGCGACTGCTGCCTGGTTTTTATTTTTGCGCGGCATTAAGCCTGCGTTCTTCCCGTCTTCTCAAACCGTAACGGATTATTTGAACACCAATACGGAAGTTCGATTCGAAAACACGAACACCGCAGAGAATGCCAATGCGGCATCCAACGTCAACGCTGTAAAAAAGGTGTTGCCTACTGGCCAGCCAGTTGAGTTCCCGCTCACGCTGCCAGCCGGTTTCTCGATTGGTTTATTTGCGAAGGACATCGGCCACGCCCGCGTGTTGGCATTCGATCCCAACGGAACGCTTGTTGTCAGTATTACCGGGGCAGGGAACGTGCTTGCGCTGCCTGATGCGAATGCGGATGGTACGGCGGATGCAGTCAAGACGTTAGCGTCAGGACTTGATAATCCTCATGGCCTGGCGTTCCTCCGCGCAGGCGATGTAACGTGGCTCTACGTGGCTGAAGAAGGCCAAGTGAGTCGCTATAAGTACAACGGCGCAGAGTTCACGGTTTCCGGTAAAGAACAGCTGTTTACGCTTCCATCCGGTGGCGGCCACTTCACGCGCACCATTCAGTTTGGCAAAGATGGCAAGCTGTACACAACGGTTGGCTCGTCGTGCAACGTGTGCAAGGAGTCCGACGATCGGCGAGCGGCGATGCTCGTGTCTGACGCTGATGGCAAGAACCTACGCGTATTCGCCCGCGGGTTGCGTAATACGGTATTTTTTATTGCGCACCCAGAAACAGGCGAATGGTGGGGTACGGACATGGGACGCGATTGGCTCGGCGACAATTTGCCGCCGGAAGATGTCAACATTATTCGCGACGGTAAACACTACGGCTGGCCGTATTGTTACGGCAATAAGGTACATGACGATAATTTTGACGGCAAGAAAACGTTCGATTGTTCGACAACCGAATCGCCGGTCCTTACTATGCAAGCGCATTCGGCGCCTTTGGGTTTGCAGTTTATCCCTGCCTCGTGGGGTGATTACGCCGGCGACCTGCTCATTTCCTTTCACGGTTCCTGGAATCGATCAGTACCCACTGGCTATAAAGTTGTGCGTGTGAAAATGAATGGCATGGCGCCCGGCGCAAGCACGGATTTTTTAAAGGGATTTCTACAAGGATCAACCGCGCTTGGTCGGCCGGTTGGCCTGTTGTTCGACACGGACGGAGTTTTGTTCATATCAGATGACAAAGCAGACGCGGTGTATAGAGTTGTGTATAATGGATAGTAACGCAATGAAACAATTTCTCAAACCTTTTTTCCTACTTCTATACGCCGGCCTGATTGTTATTCCTACTGTAATGTGGTTTACGAGCTCGAATTACGAAGCTCTCCAAACAGGTGATGTAGCTTTGCGCCAAGCGCTGTTGCTCATTTTTCCTCTTTTCGGGCTTATCGCGTTCACCATGTTGTGGGCGCAACTTATGATCGGCGCCTTCATGCCGCTTTGGAATAAGCTTTACTCGTCGCCCAAGGTGCTGCGTTTTCATATTGTGCATGGCGTGGTCGTGTGGCTTGTCTTATTACTCCATCCGGGATTGCTGTACGCTTCAAAGATTCTCGGCGATGGTTTTACCCTACAAGCATTACGAATTGATTACGTAGCGCGGCAAAACGTGCCGTACGTTTTGCTGGGCATGGCCGCGTTTATCCTTTTGTGCACAACTATTCTCATAGCGCTTCTCCGCAAGCGATCCTTCGTTCAAAAATACTGGAAGAAGGTACACTATCTCAATTACGTCGTTTTTGTTATGGTATTCGTCCACAGCTTTCGGCTTGGCAGCCATGTTGAACCGACAATCTTACGTTACGTTTGGTTTGTTTATGGATCCGTTTTTGTTCTCGCGCTCCTCTATAAGCGATTCTATCGGCCTGTCATGAAAGCGAGCATAAAAAAAGCCGTTTCCCAGCCCACGCAACCTCCTCAACCATCGCAACCCCTATGAGAAAAGCCGAAAATTTAGGTATTGAGCGGTCAGTCTATGACGCGATTCGCACAAGGCGTTCGGTTAGAAACTTTAAGCCAGACAAAATAAGCCGAATCGCAATGCGACGTATCCTCGAAGCCGGTCGCTGGGCGCCCAGCCCGGAAAACATGCAAATGTGGCACTTTATTGTAGTCCAGGATCAAGGCGCGATAAAAAAGTTTACCTCATCCAGTCGGCATGGTCATTTTTTGGACAAGGTACCCTGCCTCATTGTCCTTGTTATTAATTCGCTCTCGAAGAAAGACCCTTGGCTCGCGAAACTGGAGCAGGATAAATACGCCGGCGGCGCGGCCATGCAAAATATGATGCTCGCCGCGTGGGAGATCGGCATAGGCAGTTGTTGGGTAACGATTGAGGAAACGCTTGCGAGGAAGGTCTTTGCTATCCCAAAATACCGCTTTGTGCCAGGCGCACTGGCACTCGGCTATCCTCAGGGGCCCCTTATGAGCCACGGAGACAAAGACAGGGTAGCGCTTGACGATCTCGTGTACTACGGACAATTTGGCAGAAAGAAGTAAGCCCGCCACTAATTTATTATCACTAATTTGCACTAATGCTAACTTGGCAAGCGATGTCGAACAATATTCGTGTTAATTCGTGAAGTAAATTGGTGGAAGGCTTACTATGGTAACTAAGGAGCAGGTCATGGATTCATTGAAGAACGTGCTTGATCCAGAGCTCGGTTTCAGTATTGTTGACCTGGGGTTGATTTACGACGTGCAGATTGACGGTGGTATGGTGAATGTCAGTATGACGCTTACCACGCCTTTTTGCCCGGTGGCAGGCACGTTCGTCCACGACGTGGAAGAGAAAATCAAAACGATTCCTGATGTCCAAGGGGCTAAAGTTAAGCTCACCTTTGAACCGCCCTGGACACCAGAACGACTGAGTGAAGAAAAGCGTATGGAATTAGGATTATAGCTTGACACTCGGGACCCGTTTCGCTATTCTTGAGAATGGTCCTTTGAAAGGAGGAGGCATGAAAGAGCAACAGAAGATCGAGCTTCAGACACGGCTCCTTTTTTGCCCCAGCTGTCTTGAACCGGTTGTGGTCCATGAGCATACGAAGACTTTTGAGTGCAAATGTGGGGCGCGTGGAAGTGTTGCAGATCTTTTAAGTACCGCGGGAAAAGACGAGCGTAGGCAATTGGCATCTCTCGGATTGCGTTTCTAAAAACCCCAGACTTTGTCCGGGGTTTTTCTATTGACGACACGTTCGCAAATATGGTAATGTAACATAATTGAAAATAGCTTTTGGAGGCTATTTTTTTCAGTAAAGGGCTATTTTCAAAGGAACATTGAAAATCAAACAAAAACCTCGAGAAGAAAGGAGGAAGCATGACTGTTCGGACTTTAAACATCCTGATTGGAAGCAAGAACGATCTTGAGAAACTTGGCGGTATGCAATACATGGAAGAATTACTCGCGAATCTCAAAGAGCAACTTCCGGAATTCAAAGCGAGTGTCTCTATTCTTTCTTGTCACCGCAATAATCAGCAATGGAATCAGTACATTGCTGAAAATAGTGCAAGCGTTTGGATTGCGTGCGCCGGCTTGGCAGCCCATCTTGCAGGCATGACAGATGCAACTATCTACGGACTCGGCCGTCTGGAGCATGTTCTCGCAGTTGGAATCTCCAACGAAGACATGCAGAAGCATCAGGCAGCGTTGCTAAGTGTTACCCAACTCCCAGGGAACCCTGTGCGATGGATGGGCTATGACAAAGAAGGTTTGGTCAATGCCTTGTCCTTTGTCCCGCAATTGCTTAAGCAAGCAGCGCAGGAACGGCCGGAAAGAAAAGCGGAGCTTGATTTTATTATCGTTTAGTCAACGGAAATATACAAAGATATGTTAAACAATTCCGAAGGAGGTGAATCCAATGAGCAACTTAGTGGACAAAGCATTTGCACATGAACCAGTAATGCAAGTGGACATCAAGGGATTGCCACTACATTCAAGGGGTAAAGTACGAGACACGTATGACTTGGGCGACAAGCTGCTCGTTATAACAACTGACCGGATTTCGGCTTTCGATCACGTTCTCCCGAATGGCATCCCGGGCAAAGGGAAGATTTTGAACCAGCTGACTGCTTTCTGGTTCAACTGTCTGTCAGCGAAACTCACGGACTTGAAGCACCATATGATTACAACAGATTTTTGGCGTTACGTTGGTGCTTACGGCGATGAGAGCTTGAAGACACAGCTTGCGGGACGCACTATGGTTGTCCGAAAGTTGAAGATACTGCCGATTGAAATTGTATGGCGGAAGTATATAGCCGGTAGTTTATGGAAGGAGTATCAGCAGGCCAAAAATGTGGGCAGTGGTGCAACTGTACGTATCCGGGACTTTGAACTTCCGTCTGACCTGCTTGAGTCTTCGCGGCTTCCGCAAAAGATTCTCACGCCCGCGACAAAAGCGCAGGAGGGTCACGATTTGAACATTTGTTTTGACGAGATGGTTCAAATCGTTGATACGTGGGCAATCGCCAACGGGCTCTTTTATGAGCGACCTTTCTTCGAAATACTGCGTGAGTTGTCTTCCAAGATATACAGCAACGCTTTTGCTGCAGCATGGGAGAAAGGCATCATCATTGCCGACACAAAGTTTGAGTTCGGCATTGACGAAGCCGGTTCGTTGGTACTCGCTGATGAAGTCTTAACCCCTGACTCATCCCGTTTTTGGAGCAGAGATCAGTACAAGGAGGGCAATCCTCAAGAGAGTTTCGACAAGCAATACGTTCGAGACTTTTTGGAAACTCGAAAATGGGATAAAAAGTCACCCCCACCCAAACTACCGTACGCCATTATCCAAAACACGACCAAGAAGTATATTGAGGCTTTTCAGAAACTGGTCGGTAAGGATCCCATTCTTTAGTTCTTTTTCAGAGCCCATCAGCAATGATGGGCTTTTTTGTCCAAAGAAAAAACCCACTTCGATATTGATTGAAGTGGGTAAAACTTTTTAACTATTTCTTTTGTTTCTCCTCTTCTTTTGTTATTGGTCTTGGGGAGTAATTAGCATTAACCTCACTGTCTTCCGGGAAGCTCTTGAGGTTAATGCCCGACGTCGGTTCTCCCTCGTCTTTAGGCTTGTGCTTCGTAAAAAGATCTTTTAATTTAGTAGACAAAATGCCCTCCTCCCAAGTTTAGTGGTTAATGGTTTGAAAAAAGAACTAATTTACTTTATACTGTATGAGCTTATCAAAAAGACGTAATTCTGTCAAGCCCTTTTCTTTACCCGGGACTAGTTTCCGCCAAAATTTCGGGGTATGGCGCAGCGGTAGCGCGCTCGGTTCGGGTCCGAGAGGCCGCCAGTTCAAATCTGGCTACCCCGAAGAATTGAAACTTTGAGTGCGGGCGGCCAACAAATCCCACGGTTGAGCCCATTCCCACGCAACGGAACGGTCAAAGAGGCGGCGGTTCGTTCCAATTTTTTCCACGAACGATTTGATTCCGTCATAATCGTTCGACGAAGCAAGTTTTCCCGCCTGGAATGCGGCTAAAATCCAATTGCGCAAAGGTTCGATCCACGATTGACCCTTTCGCCCAAAATCGTCCTTCTTCCCCAGAAGGGCGGTTTTGGTTTTGACAAGCTCTTCTTTCTTGTTGAGGTAGGTGTCTTTCTCAATCGTGCCGTCGAGATAGCCATTGACGAGCGTATCGAGCTTCCGTTCCGTTTCGTGCAACTGTTCCCCGAGATTTTGGGCGAAAGAGTGGGTTTGCCGAGTTTGCTCGTTTTTCCACGCCTCCACTTGGGCGAGCATGTTGTCTTTCCAGTCGTCTGGCAAGGCAACCGTTTGAAGCCGTTCTTTGAGTTGGCGAACGAGCAAATCCTCGCGCAGATAGCTTTGTGAGCAAACGCCGAACTTCTTTGTGCATCGGTAGTAGCGATAAGTGCCGCCGTGGCCGTGGGCATACTGCGCGGTAATGGCGCCGCCGCATTCCCCGCAGCGCAACAGCCCTCGGAAGGGGAAGTAATGTTGTTTCTTGGAGTGCCTGGGCCTCGACCTTCGTTTGAGCGCTTTTTGAGCGGCTTCAAACGTCTCGTGGTCAATAAGGCCAGGGAAGTTGCCCTCATACACCTCGCCGTTGTATTCAATAAGGCCCAAATACGCTTTATGCGTCAGCATGCGTTGAATGACTGCCTTACAGAGCGCTTTGCCCGTACTGCTCACCACGCCCAAAAACGCCAAACGATTGGCTAAACTTTCTAGCGTGTGCTTATTTTGAGCAAATTCCTTGAAAGCTATTTGAACAACTCTGGCTTTTACCGGATCAAGGTCAATGTTTCTCGTTTTTTGGTTATTCACATACCCAAACGGCGCTCTGCCCGGCCATTCGCCCCGGCGCAGCTTCTGCCGTTTCCCGCGCTTCACGTTCTCGCTCAAGTTGTCGGAGTAATACTTGCTCTGGCCAAAGGCGACCTGGAGCATGAAGAGCCCTTGAGGCGTGGGTTCAAACCAGAACGTCGGGAAGCGCAAAGAAGCAATCTTGCCTTGGTCAATGAGATAGATGATCTGCCCGCCGTCAACGGAGTTCCGTGCAAGCCGGTCAGGATGCCACGCGAGAAGTCCTACGGGCTCTCTGCTCTCCTGCACTTTCGCCATCATTGTGTTAAATACTGCCCTGCCCGGCTTCTTTGCGCTTTTGCTCTCGATGAATTGTTCGGCAATGACAACGCCTTCTCGCTTCGCGTGCTCGGTCAGCTCGGCAAGCTGCGCCTCAATGGACATCACCTGTCGTTCTTCGTCTTCCGTGCTCTTTCGAGCATACAGAAAGTGTTTGATCTTCATACGTCTTCAGGTTAATGATCGGGTCGCCTTTGGCCAGTCGGCCATAAGGGAGAAGAAAACTTGCTTCGTCCTTCCCGCCTCGTCGGCGGAAAGTGTGGAAAAAATTGGGAGTCCAGCCCTTTCTGATTCGCTCCACCCGCCCGCTCACCACTCATCTTTTTACGGGCTGGACAGTCTGGCTACGCCAGACCACGAACCGCCGCCTCTTTGACCGTTCCGTCGCGCGGGAATGGGCTCAACCGTGGGATTTGTTGGCCGCCCGCACTCAAAGTTTCAATTCTTCGGAATTACTCTCCAAAGCGCGAACCTATTTTGCCTGTCCGCCGAAGCTTTAGCGGAGGCGGAAGGAGAATTTCTGATTTCTCTTCGGCGGGGCGGAAGGGGGGTCTGGGGGGGGAATTCCGCCC
>JBIOWE010000012.1:0-2200 GCA_044868145.1 Patescibacteria group bacterium | reverse complement strand
AATGGGAACGGGTGTGGCCCCTCCGCTAATGCCACCGGGAATCTCGTTTGAATACCTGGCACTTGGGTGCACGCGCTTTGCGCGATGATCGAGAGCTTTGCTCTCTGTAAATTTTATGGTCAAGCCGCACGGCCGATTAGTACTCGTAAGCTGAGGTGATTACTCACCTTACACATCGAGCCTATCAACCTGGTAGTCTACCAGGGGCCTTTAGGGACCTTACGGTCCGGGAGATCTCATCTTGGGGTGGGCTTCGCGCTTATATGCTTTCAGCGCTTATCCCTTCCGAACGTGACCACCGAGCGCTGCTCCTGGCGGAACAACTCGTAAATCAGAGGTTCGTCCAACCCGGTCCTCTCGTACTAAGGTCAGCTCCCCTCAAATCTCCTACGCCCACGACAGATAGGGACCGAACTGTCTCACGACGTTCTAAACCCAGCTCACGTACCGCTTTAATGGGCGAACAGCCCAACCCTTGGAACCTGCTACAGCTCCAGGATGCGATGAGCCGACATCGAGGTGCCAAACCTGGCCGTCGATATGAACTCTTGGGCCAGATAAGCCTGTTATCCCCGGCGTACCTTTTATCCGTTGAGCGACGGCCCTTCCATGCGGGACCGCCGGATCACTAAGTCCTGGTTTCCCATCTGCTCGACTTGTTTGTCTCGCAGTCAAGCGCGCTTATGCCTTTACACTCTTCGGCTGGTTTCCAATCAGCCTGAGCGCACCTTCGAGCGCCTCCGTTACTCTTTAGGAGGCGACCGCCCCAGTCAAACTACCCGCCTAACAGTGTCCCCGACCCGGGTAACGGGTCTAGGTTAGAACTTCAGTACGATGAGGGTGGTATCTCACCGTTGGCTCCCCCAAGGCCAAAGCCCTAGGTTCAAAGCCTCCCACCTATCCTGCGCACAACGCACCAAAATTCACTGCTAGGGTATAGTAAAGGTGCACGGGGTCTTTCCGTCTAACTGCGGGTAACCGGCATCTTCACCGGTGCTACAGATACGCTGAGCTGCCCACTGAGACAGCGCCCAGATCGTTACGCCATTCGTGCAGGTCGGAACTTACCCGACAAGGAATTTCGCTCGGTTGCTCCCAACTGTTTCCAGAAGGGCCGGACTTTACCTTGACCCGCCTCGATTCATCTGACTCGCGATGGCCCGAATCCTTTCGATGCCGTCCGCCGTCAAATGCTCGCCCGCTTCCATCATCAGAAGCACTTTCCTGAACTTTTCGAAGTCCACGTGCTTCTTGGTTTTCAGCGGGTGCTCGACGAAGAATGGAATGATGCGCTCCAACAGGTGCTTTTGACCACGAACTCGATACGCCATTCGGTCACCGTGGTTTTTCCGAACCACTCCGCAATCGAAGTGCGCTTTGAGCGCATGGAGCACTTGCACATCACGTTCGTGCTGTACGACGGTGAATTCAGGAAGAACCTGGTAGCCCGCAGTCATATCGGAATGTTTGTCTATTCCGACGTGAAAGCAGCCTTCACCGTCCACGAAACCTGTTATCCATTGTGCGTCGAGGTTCATCGGCAGGCCCTGAACGTCAAGTCTCTGAGGGTTCCCGGTACAGTCCCGGGTCTTCCCTGCGGATTGTCCCCGTGTCCGTCGATTTTTTACTGCCAACGCCTGGAAGGCGTCAACGAGTACCGAGCGGTTTTGGAGGAGTTTCCCGCATATGGTTCAATTTTACTAAGGCTAGCATCACGTTAACCTTAGGACCGTTCATTCGTTGTTGCTCCGTGAAACTTCGAGTAACGCTTCATCTGTTTCACGTGGCACGGCCATTTCTGCCGTGCTCTCCATGTCGCCATGGAGGTCGGACTGTATCATCCCGCTTCCCGATGGATTTCTCGAGAACGGGTCTGGCGTTCAGTCTCTGAGGATCCCCTTGCGGGTTTCCTGCTGATTTTCCGCACTTCGCGCATTGTCACTCGCAACTGCAAGCGGTCGTGAGTAGCGGAAGATACTCGGAGGTTCCAGCATACAGCCAGATTTATTTGCGTAACTACAACGGCATTCATAGTTACGGCCGCCGTTTACCGGGGCTTCGATTCAGAGCTTCGCCAAGATTGCTCTAAGCTAACCCCTCCTCTTAACCTTCCGGCACCGGGCAGGCGTCAGACCCTATACGTCGTTTTAGACTTCGCAGAGCCCTGTGTTTTTAGTAAACAGTCGCCTGGGCCTCTTTA
>JBIOWE010000011.1:0-2142 GCA_044868145.1 Patescibacteria group bacterium | reverse complement strand
GTCCCGCGTCAAATTCTACAGCCCCAAATTTCGTTTTTTGTCTGTGTTTGTGTGTCAACCAACCAGAACTATGTTGTGAGAAGAATTAGGACTGTTTATGAGCGTTTTGGGCGGATGTTGACTGTGTCTCAATTTTGGTAGTTTAGGAGCAGAATAGTACTAAAGTACTAAAGCGGAAAACCCGCGCGCGATAGCATACTAACAATTGCCCAAAACGCTATGCTGGAATACTGTTCTTTAGTTTTTTTCGGTGTTTTCTAATTAGCAGTATTCCAGCTTCTTTCGCACAGTCTATACAGAAAAGAGCATACTATCATGAAAACAAAGGAAAACAAGAATGTCAGAATTGAAGAAAGAAGTCCGGAAGACCGTATCGCGCAACTCCGAAACCGAGCTAACGCAAGAGGCACTGTCGATTCGTTTGAGTGGAGCACTTGTGATGCTCAGCTATTACAGGAACTCATACACGTCGCCACTAAATGTGGGATTGCAGTTCAGTTCGGT
The DNA here is from genome assembly GCA_044868145.1 of Patescibacteria group bacterium. GTDB lineage: Bacteria > Patescibacteriota > Patescibacteriia > UBA10025 > JBIOWE01 > JBIOWE01. The sequence continues at coordinate 1,638 of JBIOWE010000011.1, read as the reverse complement.
ATTACCTCAAAAGGCGGAGCGGGATGCGTCAGTTTCTGGGATTACAAATCTCCGAGCGAGGTTTTCTATATTCGTCCGAGTGAAGATAGTTCTATTGAGCTACGGAGATTTATCCAAGATCTCGACCCCTCTTTTCAGTGAAATGCTTGAGGAGTTCAACAATCACTGGTCGTCTTTTCTGTTCGATCTCCACGAATTGATGGGTAAGTAATTTGGGATATTTGGGATAAAAAATGCCGGCGCCGACCCCCCTGCCCTACTGAGCAGTGGGGTCTTTTCTTTTATATAGTCTTGGACAATTTTCGCACAGTTCTAACCGGCTTAGGTAAGTATTTCGGGGCAGTTGGGATTAGTTTGCACCCACCATGACGAGGGTAGGGGGGTCAGGTTTTTTCTGAAAATTTTGGAACTGCTGAGGGATTGTAAAGCGATATAGTGACATTTTTTGTCGGCGGGAAGCGCGTAATTAACTGTTCCGGCGATTGGTACGAAAAGGGGCGCTAAGTTGGTACGGCTTTCGATTTTGTCTACTGTGTCAGCTAGACGAAATCCTCCTGACTGGACGGCAAGAAAGGCGCTATTGAAAGTAAATCGCAATTCTTGGAATCCGGGCCCGGGAGGGTCAAGTCGCACTACAAAGGGGTTTGTTTGGACGGTAAAGGTGTATCCGGTGTAAGTGCCGATTTGCACTCCCTTGACGTATTCACGCCAAACGATGAAATCGGCACTTTGGTTGGGGAAAGTGATAAGAGGGTGAGCCATTAGTTCATGTTGTATTTTTTGCGCAAGTGGTCATTCAACTTACGTGCAAGTTGACTAAAGGCTATGGGTTGGTTGCCAGCGCGCGAAGACCACGCATTAGCATCGGAAGTAAGTTCACCCACCAGAGAGATTTGTGCGGCGCTAAGTCCCGCAAGGCTGGAAATTTTGTCCCAAGCGCTTACTTGGAAGTCAAAGTAAACGAATTTGAAAATCTCGCCTGCTGTGTCGTAAATGGTGTAGGTGTGTTGTGTTGCCTCAGCTTGTGCGACGGCAGCGTTACTTCCCACTTGAGTAAGGGGGATAATGCGCTTTAGTACGGGGTCAGCGTCTTCGTCAGCCAGCGTGTAAATTTCGGCACGTGTCCAAACTACGTCGTCAGGGGCAAGCGGTTCAAGCAAGTCAACCAAGCTATTAATCATGGTGTCGGCTTCTTGGGTAGTGGTGTCCCAATTTTCATAGGAGCCTTCGTCAGCAGGGTTGGAAGGGTCTATCCATTCCCGAGTAGGGATAGTCATAGTGTGAGGAGCGAACTGGCTTTCGTAGTAAATACGGACAAAAGCGGGGAAGAGGCTGTGTACTGCCATATGATTTACTCCTATTCTACAAGGTTAGGTTAATTTCTTTTGGCCGAGAGAGGAGGCGCTAAGGTTCTATGGGAGCCTCGCCAAGTGCGTTGAGACACTCCACAGCAGCTTCAATAAGTGCTAAAAGACATTCGTATTGAACCTCTGTTAGGCTCCCCTGTAACTCTGTTTGCCAGCGGGTAGCGTACCGATGAACTGCTTTAGTGACTAGTCGTAAAGCGGGGATGTAGGTGCGCGCCATGATTGTTTTTCCTGCTGTGTGGACAATGCTCTAATTATAGTCGAAAAACGT
>JBIOWE010000010.1:0-2913 GCA_044868145.1 Patescibacteria group bacterium | reverse complement strand
TTATTTTTTGGTGCGCTCTACAATCTGACAACATGGAATTCGTATCAGCGAACGGGCGATACTTCTGGCAAAATCGTTGCTGATGTATGGCGCGACTTGATTTTAGAGGCACGCACGAACCCATGTGTCCCGGATAGCTGTCTTGATTGGCGGCTGGTAAAGGGGGCGTTCTTAAGTGACTGTAACGACACTACAGAGGGTGTGAATGTTCGCTCGGTGAACGAGTGCAATTCCTGCGCTTTTTCCCGTATTTACGTGGGATATGCCCCAATTCCGGTGGGCGGTTCGCAAGCCATTATTACCTATTTTGGTTCGGATTTAGCCGGGTTTCCCTGTGGCGGTCCGATTTGTCGCATAGAATGTGTTCAGCAGGTGGCGGATGTTTCGCAGTCTTGGAGCGTCGATTGGATTGATTGTACCAGCAATAATACCCATTTAGCTCCGTCAGGACAGACGTTTATTTTGAGCAACATAGAAAGTCGTGAGTTTTGTATCCGGGGCACAAATCCGTTTCTCTTTTACATCGTTTTAGGCGGACCTAAAACGTGCACATTTACTTGACATAATATGAGTTTTTGACAAGGGCTTTAGGGTGGTGGTACTCTCTCTTCTGCGTGCGGTGGCGGAAATCAGCTCCTTAACAATTGAATAGCGTCTTTCCGGGTGGATATCCACCATGCGGAAAGACGCGCTTTCGGTTTCCTATATAGGAGATATGTCTATGGGCCACGGAAAATTCCGTAAGCCAGGGTGGAAATCGGTGAAACAGATGCGCTATTGTGAAATTTGTTTCACGCCATTCATACCGACAAGAGCGCACCCATACGTGTGCAATAGCTGTGCCAAAAATCTGAGACACCAAATGGAGAAAAAAAATGGCAAAGTCCGCCGCAAAGCCCAACACTAAGCCCGCAGCAGACGGCAAATCTCAGGTCCAGTTTCTCAACTACGATTTGCCCGACAACGAACGTAAGGCATTCAAAGCCTGGGCGTCGGATACATCCCTCGATTTGTTCGGTCTAATCGAGAAGCTGCTTGACGACGGATACGGGCTTTCTGTCAAATGGGACGACTACAACGACTGTGCTGGCGCATTCATTCAATGCAAAAAGCCAGACAACGCCAATTTTGGCTGGGTTTTGACGGGGAGGGGTAAAACGGCTTTCTCGGCAATTTCGGGTGTTTTGTATCGTCACTATGTCTTGTTCGAACAATCGTGGCCCACTGACAATTTCCGTAAGCAAGGTCTTGATGATGATTAGCTAATCGTCCCCGCCACTGCACGCCATTTAAAGGGAGGCTATACAATGCCTCCCTTTTTTATTGCCCGGTAGGGGAATAAGGCTAATAGGGGTATCGTGGAAATTAGGGGCCTTCTGGTGCGTATTTTGGGCATGATTTTATGCGTTCTGGGATGCTCCCCCAACCAGCCGTGTGTGCATGCGCGCGCGCGTATTTATATATATATTATTATAAATGGCGTGCAGTGGCGGGTTGACAATATCATATATCTGATTTACAATCGGTTGTTACAACCGATTGTATAGGATTGGTGGAGGAAATACTCAATGTCTCAGCAGAAAATCACGTATCTGGACTATTCTGGCGAAACCAGCACAACTGAGTGGGACGTTACCCAGATGACCGCTGCTAATCTTGTGACGGTGCAAGGCGACCTATCAGACCTTGTAATCGCTATCGACGGCATTTCTCTCGCTACAATTGCAAGGGAGCGCCGAATTCTTGAGAATTTGTTCCTTGCGAACAACAAGCCTGCTTCCGTTGATGCTCAACGCGAAAAGAAGTGGCTTGTGCGGTATGAAGATGCTGTGACGCATCTAATCTACCGCAGCGAAATTCCAGGAGCAGATTTGTCGTTGCTTGACACCAATAGCGATATGGCGGACCTGTCAACTGCCGCGTTTGTGGCATTCATTGCGGCATTTGAGGCAGTTGTCAAGGCCCCAAATACCCAAAATGCTGTGAACATTCTCGACGTGGAATTTGTGGGTAAGCGCATCTAATGGGGAAGTGGCTTACTCCACTCAATTCTGAGCCTGTAGAGCGGGTCTACAGGCTCTTATCTATCCCAAATGATGCTGAGTGGGCAAGCATCATTTGGGGTGCTCTTGACGACTTGCGATATTCGTCGAATTTCGAGCAGCTAATCGGCATTTCCCCAGAAGAGACAGCGAGTGCGTTTGCTTTGTTGTTTGATGAGTGGAGAAAGGCAAATCCCTTGATAGGTGTAATCTTCCCTTTCGCAACTGCGGCACTACCGGCAAATTCGCTTTCTTGTAATGGCGCGACATATCTTCGCACAGACTATCCTGAATTGTATGCTCGGATACATTCTTCGCTGATTGTGGACGCAGACCATTTTAAGGTCCCGGATTTGCGTGCCAGGTTTGTGACAATGGCTTCCGGTTCTGCGCCAGGTGGACTGACGCCAAAAACATTCAATTCGACAGGCGGCGAAGAGCGGCATACCCTTACTACCTCGGAAATGCCAAGCCACAGCCACAGTGAGGTAGGCGCTGCTGCTGTAATCATCAACGGCGGTTTAGAGGCCCCGGCAAGTAGCGCTGTCCCTACGCCAGCTATTACTGGTTTTTCTGGCGGCGGCGGGCCACATGAGAATATGCCTCCCTGGATTGCTGTAAATTGGGCAATTTGGGCGCGATAAAATGCCAACAAAGGCTCTTTTGCCACTTCCCTCGGATTTGTCGCCGTCGGTATTTGACTGTGTGTGCTTTAATGTGCCCACAGACCCAGAATGGCGGGGATTATTTTTTGGTGCGCTCTACAATCTGACAACATGGAATTCGTATCAGCGAACGGGCGATACTTCTGGCAAAATCGTTGCTGATGTATGGCGCGACTTGATTTTAGAGGCACGCACGAACCCATGTG
>JBIOWE010000009.1:0-2269 GCA_044868145.1 Patescibacteria group bacterium | reverse complement strand
CTGCCGCAAACGCTGTTGAGGAGAATTAATTGGGGGGTATCCTGGACCGAATCCATAGGTCCAGAGAAGCGAACTGCCTGAACTGAAACATCTCAGTAGGGCAAGGGACAGAAATCAACCGAGATTCCCCTAGTAGTGGCGAGCGAACGGGGACCAGCCCAGTTGGGGTAAGTCGACGAGAGTTAGTGGAACAGTCTGGAAAGTCTGGCCGTAGCGGGTGATAGCCCCGTATGCGAAAACGCGGTGGTGGAACTAGGTTTGCGACAAGTAGGGCGGGACACGTGAAATCCTGTCTGAAGACGGGGGGACCATCCTCCAAGGCTAAATACTCGTGATCGACCGATAGTGAACCAGTACCGTGAGGGAAAGGCGAAAAGAACCCCGGGAGGGGAGTGAAATAGATCCTGAAACCGTATGCATACAAAAAGTGGGAGCCCCGCAAGGGGTGACTGCGTACCTTTTGTATAATGGGTCAGCGACTTACATTCACTGGCGAGCCTAAGCGCATAGCGGAGGCGTAGCGAAAGCGAGTCCGAATAGGGCGACTAAGTCTGTGGGTGTAGACCCGAAAGCAGATGATCTACTCATGGCCAGGTTGAAGGTCGGGTAACACCGGCTGGAGGACCGAACCAACCACTGTTGAAAAAGTGGTGGATGAGCTGTGGGTAGGGGTGAAAGGCCAAACAAATCCGCAAATAGCTGGTTCTCTCCGAAAACTATTTAGGTAGTGCCTCGCGTATTACTCTCGGGGGTAGAGCACTGTTATGGCTAGGGGGGCATAGCGCCCTACCAAACCATGGCAAACTCCGAATACCGAGAAGTACAGCGCGGGAGACAGTGCACCGGGTGCTAACGTCCGGACACGAGAGGGAAACAACCCAGACCGCCGGCTAAGGTCCCCAAGTATGGTTAAGTGGTTAACGAAGTGGGAAGGCTAAAACAGTCAGGAGGTTGGCTTAGAAGCAGCCATCCTTTAAAGAAAGCGTAATAGCTCACTGATCGAGTCGTCCCGCGCGGAAGATGTAACGGGGCTCAAACCATACACCGAAGCCGCGGATTCGTACGATCCACCAAAATTCACTCGGCGCGAGCTTGGACGAGGCTAACTTCGCGAAGCGAAGTTAAGCGCACGAGCGCGGCCGAGGCCAAAGCTCTCCCTTCATTGATCGAATCGAAGGCTGCGAGCCGAGTGAATTTTGGGGATCGTACGTCTGGTAGGAGAGCGTTCCGTAAGCCTGCGAAGGCGTGCTGTCAGGCACGCTGGAGGTATCGGAAGTGCGACTGCTGACATGAGTAGCGATAAAGCGGGTGAAAGGCCCGCTCGCCGTAAGCCCAAGGTTTCCTGCGCAACGTTCATCGGCGCAGGGTGAGTCGGCCCCTAAGGCGAGGCAGAAATGCGTAGTCGATGGGAAACAGGTCAATATTCCTGTACCGATTCCAGATGCGATGTGGGGACGGAGAAGGTTAGGTGCGCCGGGTGTTGGTTGTCCCGGTTCAAACGTGTAGGCGTGCTGCGTAGGCAAATCCGCGCGGCTTAGCTGAGGCGTTACAACGAGTGGAGCTTGCTCCGCGAAGGCCCCGATACCCAGCTCCCAGGAAAAGCCACTAAGCTCCAGTCTGGAACGACCGTACCGTAATCCGACACAGGTGGGCGAGATGAAAATTCTCAGGCGCTTGAGAGAACTCGGTTGAAGGAACTCGGCAAATTGACACCGTAACTTCGGAAGAAGGTGTGCCGCTAGTAGGTGAAGGCGTACAGCTGGAGCCCAACGAGGTTGCAAAGAATAGGTGGCTGCGACTGTTTATTAAAAACACAGCACTCTGCAAACACGAAAGTGGACGTATAGGGTGTGACGCCTGCCCGGTGCCGGAAGGTTAAATGATGGGGTGCAAGCTCTTGATTGAAGCCCCGGTAAACGGCGGCCGTAACTATAACGGTCCTAAGGTAGCGAAATTCCTTGTCGGGTAAGTTCCGACCTGCACGAATGGCGTAACGATGGCCACGCTGTCTCCAACCGAGACTCAGCGAAGTTGAAATGTTTGTGATGATGCAATCTACCCGCGGCTAGACGGAAAGACCCCGTGCACCTTTACTACAACTTTGCATTGGACTTTAGTAAGGCCTGTGTAGGATAGCTGGGAGGCTTTGAAGTGGGGGCGCTAGCTCTCATGGAGCCACCGTTGAAATACCAGCCTGGCGTTATTGAGGTTCTAACCTTGGCCCGTGATCCGGGCCGGGAACCGTGCATGGTGGGTAGTTTGACTGGGG
>JBIOWE010000008.1:0-23745 GCA_044868145.1 Patescibacteria group bacterium | reverse complement strand
CCGCATCGTTCACGGAACCACCAGCACCAACGGTGATCGTGTCAGACACTTCAGCATCACTCCACGGATTCGCCGTGTTCACCCAATCAGCGGCAATGGTCTCGGCTACATTAAGATGGGCGACGTTCGCAGAAAGACGGGCGTCTGCAAGTGTTCCTGAAGAGATATTGCCAGCATCAAGCGAGGTGAGAGCTGCACCTGAGCCGGAGAACGCGCCGGCGATGGCGGTGCCGGAAATGTTCAAGTGCCCCGTTTGCTGGGTGCCAGGCGTTGATGCTTGGAGATTCACAAACGTGCCGCCGGTCGTACTGATCGTGGAGAAGCTCGTACCGTCGTTCGAAAGCTGCCATACGCCGCCTGAACCGCTGTACCGAAGTGCAGGTTTGCTTGATTCATTCGACACCGCAATGTCGAAGTTGTTCGACCCGATTGCCGTTGCGGAACCAAGTCCAAAAACCAGGTTTGTTGTGCCTGTGTCTGTTCCCTGAGTGTGTCGTTTGATAATAGCATCATTCGCCGCAGCCGAAAGCGCGGCGTCAGCGACTGAGCCAGATGCGCCGACGGTAATCGCATCTGGAATATCCGCGTCAGTGAGACCGGTTACGCCTGCGGTAAAAGTAACCGACTGAGAAAATGTAACGGTCTGCGAAAACGTTGAAGCCCCGGAAACGGTCAGAGCTCCCGCAAGCGTTGCGGCCCCTGAAACCATAAGGTCACCTGCCAGAGTTGATTGGCCAGACACAACCAGGTCGGACGAACCCCCTTGTAACGTAACATCGCCCGTTACCGTTCCGCCGGTTGCCGCAAGAAAGTCAGACGGTTCTTTGCCTTGCAGGGTCGAAGCAACGCGGGCGAAAGGCACGGACAGCAGTTTTTTCCTCGGTGCCATCTCGCCGTCATTGTTGAATTCCATGGAAAGGTAATAGTCATTGGTGGCAAAATTGATGCCTGTGAGCGCGGTAACGCTACCGAGTTCGACGGAGAATATACTCTTGCTGAGCTGAACGTTCTGCGTTTCGGTCCAAACCGGGGTACCCCCTGCTGCGGCAGTATACAAACGAAACGTCATTTGGTACGTGCCGTCTTGCAAATCGTTGCCGGCCGCGTCCGAGACGCGCCCCTGCAAACTAAACGTCGTCGGAATGGCAAAAATTTCTTTTCCAAAGGGAAGCAGGAAAAGGATCGCGATCAATATCGTGATCCCAGCATAGGTAAAAATTTTCCCGTGTCTTGTCATGCAGAAAACTGTATAGAACTCGTCACAGTATAGAAGAAATACGACCCTTTGTCAAAAAAAATAACCCCCGGAAAATCAGGGGTACAATATTGAGAAAATGATGCCGAACCTTGGTCTCGAACACGGTCTTTTTCAGTCTAAAGAGACTCTTAAACTTAAAGATGTTATGAAGAAACCGCAGAAAAACGATGAGATGCGAAGCTGTGGAGCGGCGGAGGAATGATTGAGTGTAAAGAAATCATCCCGAGCTTTAGGTCTCGGGTTACCTAAAGCAAGGGACACAAATGAGGGAGAGGGAGGCCTGCCTGCCGGCAGGCAGGCGTGGGAGGGGTCGAGCCAAGAAGTGAAGCAAACTGCTTTGCTTCACGCGGGACGAGACGGGCCTGGTGATGTCTGGCGTAGCCAGACCAACGGGCCCCGGGAACCGTAGGTTCTTCCTCCCAGCTTTAAAAGCCTTCGTACTCTCGCATAACCAATTGGGCCTCGATCTGCTTGGCCGTTTCTATGGCCACACTCACCACGATGAGAAGCCCTGTGCCGCCTACCACAAGTGTGGAAACGTTCGTTACCCCTTGCATAATGCTCGGCAACACCGCAATGAGGCCGAGAAAGAGCGCTCCGCCGAGAATAATGCGCGTACTCACGTATCCAAGGTAATCCGAGGTATTTTTCCCAGGGCGAATACCGGGGATGAAACCGCCCTGCTTCTGGAGATTCTCCGCGATTTGTGTTGGATGGAAAATAACGGCTGTATAAAAATACGTAAACGCGACGACAAGCACAAAATAGAGGATCGCGTAGAACACTTGATTCTTGAATAAGGTTACGACGTACGAAGCTGTTTGACTAATCCAACCGATGGGCGAATTCACAAAGAATTGCGCGACAAGCGGAGGAAACAACACGATGGACACGGCGAAAATGATCGGGATAACGCCGGCTTGGTTCACGCGCAAGGGCAAGTGTGTATCTACGCCGCCATACACGCGCATACCGCGAATCCGCTTGGCGTATGAAACGGGGATGTTGCGTTGTCCCTCGGTCACGAAGATAACAGTAGCAATGGTAACAAGCCCGATGGCGAGGAACAGGATGATCGTTCCAATTTTCGATGGGTCAAACGTCGCAATGGTTTGCTGTAAGGATTGCGGGATGCCCGCGACAATACCCGCGAAAATAATGAGCGAAATACCGTTGCCAATGTTTTTCTCCGTGATCAATTCCCCAAGCCACATAAGGAAAAGAGTTCCGGCCGTTATGGTAACGAGCGACGTGACGAAATCGAATGTACTGACCTGGCTAAAAATCCCCTGCCCGGATTGCTTGAAAAAAGTCGAAAAACCATACGCTTGCAAAATGGCGAGCGGAACGGTCAAGATTCGCGTATACTGATTGATTTTCGCACGACCGGCCTCGCCTTCCTTTTGTATTTCTTCCAGTTTTGGAATCACCATGGTCAAAAGCTGCATGATAATCGAGGCGGTGATGTATGGCGCAACTCCGAGCATGACGACGGAAAAATTCTTCAAGCTCCCTCCCGAAAAAATATTGAGAAGGCCAAGTAGTTGATTTTGAGAAAACAGGTTCTTGAGGTTCTCAAGATTCACCCCCGGAACTGGGATGTGGGCTACGATCCGGAATACGACGAGTATTGCCAAAACAAAAAGAATTTTATTGCGCACTTCCCGTACTTTCCAAAGTTGTTGTAAGCGTTCAAACATAGAACCGTTGGGTTAGCGTGGAGCGATTATTATTGCCGTTCCACCCGCTTTTTTTATAGCATGTTCTGCGGTTTTCGAAAATGCGTGGGCGTGGACGGTAAGCCGCTTTTTCATGGGCGCACCACCAAGTACTTTCACCCTAACGGCGGGTGTGCTTATCAAACCGGCATCAAAGAGTACGCGTGGAGAGACAATCGTTCCGGAGGCAAATCGTTTTTCAATGCGCTCAATCGACACGACTTCCGGCTTGGTACCCCGATGGAGAAAACCGCGTTTTTTCGGCAACTGTTGCAAAAATTGTTTCAACCCTCTTCGACGAAGATTTTTTCTGCCGCCGCTGCGGGATCTTTGGCCTTTTTGACCCCGACCACTGTAGTTCCCGCGTCCGGACGCGTTACCACGTCCGCGTCGTTTCCCGCGACGTTGCGATTTTTTTGGTAATTGATGCAATGAGAGTACCATAAGCGTTTACGCGACCTTGCGAATCGTCGCGATGCGTTCTTTTGTCTTCAACTTTTCGAGAGCGCTGATGACCGCGCGCATATTATTCAGCTTGTTATGCGACCCAAGCATTTTTGCTACAATATTGCGAATACCGGCAAGCGTCAACACCGCGCGAATCGGTCCGCCTGCGATAATTCCTGCCCCTTTTGGCGCCGGCTTCAAGAGAATCTTCGCGGCGCCAAATTTTTCATGCACCGCGTAGGGAATCGTATCGTCGACGATCGGAACGGTGATCAAGTGTTTCGACGCTGCTGAAACAGCCTTTCGGATCGCGAGCGAGACGTCGGCGCCTTTGCGCACTCCCATACCGACTTTCCCCTTTTTATCTCCAACGACGACAACGGCGCGAAAACTCATGCGCTTTCCGCCCGCCATAACCCGGGTTACGCGATTAATTTCTACGATAATTTGCTCGAGGTCTTGTTCTGACCGCTCGAAACGATCACTTCTTCGCCCTCTTGATCCGCCTCGTCTTGTTGGATTTGCCATAGATCTTTAATTAAACAATAAGGCCAGCATCACGCGCGCCTTGCGCAACTGCCTTCACCCGACCGTGGAACTTTGCGCTGCCCCGATCGAAGATCGCCCGGGTGACGCGCTTATCTTTTGCCTTTGCCGCGAGTTGCTTGCCCACGTGATATGCATGCATAATTTTTCTCGTTTTTGGCAAGCCGGCTGACGCGGGAATTTCGGTAACCCGCTTGAAAGTTTTGCCAGTGTCGGATGCCGACGCTATTGTTCTGCGTTTTTCATCGTCAATCAGCTGCGCGAAAATGTGCGAGCCGCTTCGGTGAACGCTTAGGCGCGGACGCTCGGCCGTGCCAAACAATCGGCTGCGCACGCGCTTCGCGCGTCGCTTTCGAATGACATTATTATATTTTATTTTTGTTACACGCATAGGATTAGCTACCGGCACCCGCGGTTTTTACGGCTTTACCGGCCTTGCGGCGCACAATCTCGTCAATATATCGAATGCCTTTGCCTTTATAGGGTTCAGGCACGCGGAAGGCGCGGATGTGCGCAGCGACCTGGCCCACGAGCTGCTTATCTGAACCGTTCACAATAATAATATTTTTTTCAACCTTCAATGCAATCCCTTCCGGTATTTGGTATTCAATCGGGTGTGAAAAACCCAAGCTAAGAATCAGTTTCTTCCCGGAAACCGAGGCGCGAAACCCAACACCGTTTATTTCCAATCGTTTCTCAAAGCCCTTTGTCGCTCCGAGCACCATGTTTGCAACAAGCGCACGGCCTAATCCCCAGAGTGCTCGCTGCATTTTTTCCTCTGGATTTTTGCACGCCACGACCAGCGTATCGTCTTTTTGGGTAACAGACAAAACAGGATGGAGCGTTTCCACGTTCGTGCCCTTCGGGCCCTTCACCGTAACCGTTTGGTCCTGGATCGTTACTGTTACGCCCTCAGGGATTTGTACTGGTTTTTTTCCGATGCGAGACATAGGAAGAAAATTAAAAAGTAAAACCTAAAAAGGAAAAATGAAAAGAATCTATCGAAATTTTTACTTTTGCCTTTTTTCATAGCTTAGGTGATTTCACAAAGCACTTCGCCGCCTAATTTTCTTTTTTTCGCTTCGCGGTGGGTCATAATACCTTGAGAAGTGGAGACGATGGCGACACCATACGCACCCACCGTGCGGGGCAATGCTCGATAGGATTGATAGACCCGCCGGCCGGGCGTGGATACGCGCTTCAGTTCCTGTAATACAGCGTCATTGCCATTATATCGAAGGGTCACCGTAAACATTTTCTTTTGCTGCTCAGGAACACGAACATCTTCAAGGAAGCCTTCTGCTTGAAGGATTTTTGCAATGCCGATTTTTATGTTGGAATACGGGATCACTACCTCTTTCAGATGAGCGAGGGCGGCGTTGCGTATTCTTGTGAGCATGTCTGCGATGGGATCCATGGGAAGAAAAATCAAAGTTTAAAAATCAAATATCAAAAGTACAATGAAAAATGTAAAAATTTTTGAACTTTAATCTGTCATTTTGATATTTAATTTTTGATATTTTAATTAGCATAGGTTACCAGCTCGCTTTCCGAACCCCAGGGATTTCACCTTTGTTTGCAAGCTCGCGAAAACAGATCCGGCAAATATTATATTTGCGAATATAGCCTCGACGTCGGCCGCACCGCCAGCAACGACGGACGATCCGAGAGGAGTATTTCGCTCGTTTTTTTGACTTTGCTGTTTGTGCTGCTGTTGCCATAAAAATTACTTTTTCTTTTTCGAAACTACCGGCTCTTCTACCTTCTTAAAAGGAAACCCTAACAGTCGCAAAAGGGCTAACCCGACATCTCGATTGCCGGCTGTCGTATTAATAACGACCTCAAGCCCGTGCAAAGAAGAAACTTCATCGGACTGAATTTCTGGAAAGACGGTGTGTTCTTGCAAGCCGATCGTCAAGTTGCCGTTCTGATCAAGGCTTTTTGTTGAAATCCCGCGAAAATCTCGTACTCGGGGCAAGGTGATATTAATTAATTTATGAACGAAATCATACATCCGTCGCTTTCGCAATGTAACGAGCGTGCCAACCACCATGCCCTGACGAATTTTAAATGCTGCAATGGATTTTTTCGCGCGCGTGAGTACTGGTTGCTGTCCGGTAATCCGTCGTAGTGTTTCCTGGATTTTTGCCAATAATTTATCGTCTTGAAGCGCTTTGCCGGTGCCGACATGTACCGTCACCTTCGCGAGCTTGGGCACGGCGTGCGCATTTGAGTATCCGAAGAGTTTCTTCATTTCAGGCAAAACACGCTTTTCATATTCTTGTTGGAGTGGGTGTTTCGGCATACATTAGGTAAGAATGGACTTACAATGTCGGCAGATCCGAACTTTTTTACCGTCCTGACCTATTTGGAACCCGACACGACGCGGTTTTGAACATTTTGGACAATAATACATAATATTCGAAAGTGGCAGCGGTGCCGGGTATTTTACTACCTGACCTTTTTGGCCCTGACGACGCGGGCGAACGATTTTTGAGCGCAGATTCAATCCTTCGACAACCGCTTTTGAACGGCTGGGCAAAAGTTGCAATACCTTACCCCGTTTGCCAGAATCTTTACCCGCAACGACCTGGACAGTATCATTTTTACGAATTTTTTGCATACGGTTACAATACCTCTGGAGCGAGAGAAATTATCTTGGCAAACCCTTTTGAGCGAATCTCCCGAGCCACAGGCCCAAAAATACGCGTGCCACGTGGTTCTTTCGTTTTCTGATCAATGAGCACGGCGGCATTATCGTCGAAACGAATATATGACCCATCTGTCCGAGCTAACTCTTTTCGTTGGCGCACAATAACCGCTCGCACAACATCGCCTTTTTTCACCATGGAATGCGGCACTGCTTCCTTCACGGCGCCCGTGATAACATCGCCTATTTCGCCATGACGTTTCTTACCTCGGCCGATAACCGTAATTACCATCAGGCGTTTTGCGCCCGTGTTATCCGCAACCATAAGCATTGTACGATGTTGAATCATTGGCGTGTGACTTTCCCAGTAACACGCCACCGTTTTTCTTTACTCATGGGACGCGTTTCGATGAATGAAACCCGATCGCCGAGGTGATATTCGTTCTTTTCATCGTGCACCTTGTAGCGGGCATGAACGCGATACTGTTTCTTATACTTTGGGTGCCGTTTCACCATCGTTACCTCAACAACGATCGTTTTGTGCATTTTATCTGAAACGACCGTTCCTTCAAATTGTCTTGGCATGTGCTTTATCGAATCCATAGGGTTATGACTTCACTTTTTGCTTCTTGCCGCGCTCCGTCATTTCCGTCAAAAGTCGGGCAATAGTCCGCTTGACCTCTCGCAACTCACGAACATCTTTATGCTGTTTGGCGAACACCTTAAAGCGCAGATCACGCATTTGTTCGCGGAGTTGGCGAACAGTTTTTACGAGCTGATGGTCATTCATTGATCGGATTTCCTTGAGTTCCATAGGTGAAAAATTAAAAAGTAAAATCTAAAAAGGAAAAAGAAAGAGAATTCTCAAAAATTTTTACTTTTTTGCTTTTCCTTTTTACTTCTTGCATAGGTTACTCTTTTTGGATAAATCTTGTTTTGACTGATAATTTATGAGACGCAAGACGCAAGGCTTCTTTCGCGACTTCTGGCTGGACGCCGTCCATCTCGAAGAGAATTGTGCCTGGCCGGACAATCGCTACGTAATGGTCAACCGGCCCCTTGCCGCCACCCATAGGCACTTCGGAACTTTTTTTCGTGACGGGTTTGTCGGGAAAAATTCGAATCCAGATCTTACCACCCTTCTGAACGAAACGGGTCATGGCGCGACGCGCAGCTTCAATCTGTCGTGAAGAGACCCACCGGCCTTCCAACGCTTTCAGCCCGAACGTTCCGAAATCAAGCGATGTTTTCGTTGTCGCGATACCTTTCACCCGCGTCTTATGCCATTTACGATGTTTTACTTTCTTTGGGAATAACATAGACTATGATCCTTGTTTCGCTACCGCATCTTTCTGAAACACTTCACCTTTGTAAATCCAGACTTTTACCCCGACGTTGCCGTAACTGGTGAATGCTGCGCCGCGAGCGTAGTGAATATCCGCACGCAGGGTATGCAACGGCACGCTGCCTGAGTTGAACGTTTCCTTACGCGCAATTTCCCCTCCATCGAGCCTTCCTTTGACGATTATCTTTACGCCTTTTGCTCCAGCGCGCATCACTTGTTCAACCGATTGCTTCGCGACCCGCCGAAACGGAATCCGTTTCTCAAGCTGTTCAATTATATTTTGAGAAACGAGCTCTGCATCGAGGGATGGTTTAGCAACTTCCTGGATGGAAAGATTCACATTTTTCCCTTTTGGTAATAAATTCTTCAATATTTCTTTTCGCAAATCCTCCACGCCCTGACCGCCTCGTCCGATGACAATACCTGGTTTTGAAGTGTGTATGCTGATGTTCACCGTCACGCCCGATCGCTCAATTTCAACTTGAGAAATACCGGCGGTACGTAATTTCCGTTGGATATATTTTCGAATCTTTACGTCCTGCTCCAAATTACGCGCCACATCAGCGCCTTTGGCAAACCATTTGGACTTCCAGTCCTGCGTAGTTCCGATTCGGAAAATTTTTGGATGTACTTTCTGTCCCATATTATCGTTCTCCTGTTCGACGGGAAAATACGCGCTTTACGGCAGCGAATGCACCGCGCCCTTGCTTTTGTTTTTCTGCCGGTCGTTCTCGATCCGTTTGCTTATCTTTTAACTCGCGTTTAATTTCTTCTGGGGCGACAACTGGTTTTTCAGCTGCGTTGCTTGTTATCGACTTTGCCTTTTGGGGTTGCTTACGCTTCTTCGAAGGTGTGCGCTCTCCGAGAATAATGGTCATATGCGTCGTTCGTTTGCGAATCGGCGCGGCGCGGCCGAAGGCGCGCGGTTTGAAACGCTTGAGCGATGGCCCTTCATTCACGATTATGCTTTGTATATAAAGATTTGCAGACTCAAGCTCATGGTTGTGCTCGGCGTTTGACACGGCGGAGTGCAATAATTTTCTCACAGGCCCAACCGCGCGCTTCTGCATGAAGTGTAGCTGGGATTCCGCTTTTTCCACGTCCATACCCCGAATGACATCGGCGATCAACCGAACTTTACGCGGAGACATTCGAAGGAATCGGAGATGTGCTTGCACGATCATACGTAAGAAAATTATTTCGCTGGCGCGGGCGGCGTCGCACCTGCCTTCGGTTGTTCTTGGCCGGCTTCAGCCTGCTGCAATTCCGCTGCTTTTGCGGCTTGCTCTTGCTCTCGTTGCATGCGACCGCCATGACGAACAAACTTCCGCGTTGGTGAGAACTCCCCGAGCTTATGCCCAACCATGTCTTCGACAATGAGCACGGGTATATGGTCTTTACCATTGTGGACGCCAAAGGTAAACCCTACCATATCAGGGGTAACGACTGAATCGCGCGACCAGGTTTTGATCACCGTCTTGTCGCCGGGCCTGCGATGCTCGATTTTCTTCAAGAGTTTTGGGTCGGTAAATGGACCTTTTTTTCCGCTTCGTGACATATGATTTCTAATAGCTTATAGCGTATCGCTTATAGTCTGTTAGTGTTTCCGCACAGTGAAACTATAAACTATACGCCATAGACCATACGCTATTTTCTCCGTTCAATAATATGACGGTCGGAGTACTTGCCTTTCTTCCGCGTTTTGACTCCAAGCGCCGGCTTGCCCCACGGCGTTTTTGGGTGCTTCAATCCGATCGGGTTGTGGCCTTCGCCACCCCCATGCGGGTGGTCAACTGGGTTCATCGCTTTTCCGCGAACGGTTGGGCGGACCCGAAGCCAGCGCATCCGTCCCGCTTTGCCCAATCGGACGTTTACATGATCAACATTCGATAACTGTCCGATACTGGCCATAGACTGCTTGGACACACGCCGTACTTCGCCTGACGGGAACTTCAGGTGCACGAAATCGCCTTCCATTGCCTGGACAACGCCGTAGGAGCCGGCGGACCGGATAATTGCGCCTCCCCGTCCGGGGTGCAGTTCGACATTATGGACAAACGCGCCGACGGGAATAAAGGCAAGTGGCATCCGGTTGCCATCGGTTGGTTCAATCTTTTCGGCTGAAACAAGAACCTGATCATTGACATGCATATTCGTGGTTGCCAGGATGTAACGCTTCTCGCCGTCCGGGAATTGAATAAGCGCAATGCGCGTTGTCCGATTCGGATCATACTCAATGGCAAGAACTTTCGCGGGTTCATTCAAGCGACGTTGCAAAAAATCAACGAGTCGGTAAAAACGCTTCGAGCCGCCGCCACGGTGGCGAACAGTAATGGTTCCGTGACTTCTGCCTGCCTTTCTCTTGTTCGGCACAATAAGTGATTTCTCCGGTTCCTGTTTTGTCAGTTCCTCAAACGTCGCAACGGAAGCGAACCGTCGGCCAGGTGTTGTTGGTTTGTATAATTTTACTGCCATAACAATTACGTTCGTCCTTCGTGAATATCAAGTTTTTGACCTTCCGGCAAAATAACAATGGCCTTTTTCCATCGCTTCGTCATCCCTTCGCTCTTTCCGTAACGAATGTACTTGCCGGATACATTGACAATATTTACTTTCTTTGGCTGTACCCCATAAACATGTCGGATCGCCTTGCTCACCTCAATCTTATTGGTGCGCGGCGATACTTCAAACGCATATTGGTTCAGCATTGCTTGCGTTGATGCTTTTTCCGTAACAATAGGACGCAGTAAAACACGAAATGCTTCCTTTGTGTCATCTTTTTTCACGCGGTCTTTCTTTTGCTGCTCAGGTTTTTTGGAGACCTGCTTATCTTTTACGTTCTGGGCAACAGCAGTCGGCGCCGCTTTCTTCGTTTTTGCTGCAGATTCGCTCGGCTTCTTTTTTTTCAGAAAGTTAAGTAGTGCCATAGGAAGATTGATTATGTAGATTTGGACGTAGCAAACGTTTTGTCGAGAGCATCCAGGGCTTCCTTGGTGAGGATTATTCTGGCAGAACGTAATACGTCATACACGAGCATCGTTTGAACTAATGCGACTTTCAGAGAGGGGATATTGCGGGTTGCAGCCATTACCGTATCGTCTCTTTTCGAAAGCACCAGGAGGACGTTCCGCGCGTCGTGCAGACGCAATGCTTTGAGCAGCGCCGCTGCGTCTTTTGTTTTCTTCAGCCGGTCGAGACTTTCGACGACAACCACGTTCTTCGCTTGCGCCTTACCGGATAATGCTGCGAATAGCGCTTTCCGTTTCGCTTTTTTGTTCATCCCAATCGTGTAGTTCTTTGTGTTTCTTGGTCCGAATGTCTTACCGCCGCCTCGCCACAATGGCGATCGAATAGAGCCATGCCGTGCGCGGCCCGTTCCCTTTTGACGCCACGGCTTTCGGCCGCCGCCTCGGACTTCGCCGCGGGTTTTAACATGGCTGGGCGACTTTCGCAACCCTGCCAGTTCGGCAACCACGGCTTGCTTGAGCAGTGCATCGCCTGCTGTTACGTCAAATATGGTTGGACTCAAGGCCACGGTTCCGGCTGCTACTCCTTTGACATTGTATAACTGGGCGTTTCGCATATAACATTAGACACTCTCAATGAGCACGAGACTACTGCGCGATCCTGGGACTGAACCTTTCACGACAAGCAGTCGTTCCTCGGGTTTTACGTCAAGAATTTCCATATTTTTCATCGTTACACCCTCGCCTCCGAGCCGGCCAGCCATGCGCGTACCTCGCAACACTCGTTGCGGTCCTGTTGCGCCAATGGAGCCAGGCATGCGCATCTGATCTTTCTGACCATGAGTCTTCGGGCCTCCTTTAAACCCATGTCGTTTCATAACACCCTGAAACCCTTTGCCCTTCGAGGTACCGCGGATCACCACGAATTCCCCCACTTGGAATTGCGAGACGTCAAGTGTTTTTCCTTTTTCCAGATCCTTTAAGTCATCAACCTGTACCTCGCGCAATGTTGCCGGCGTCGAAGATCCGCCCGCGTGATTCCGTTCAGCTTTTGTGGCATTTTTTTTGACGCCAAACCCAATCTGAACCGCTTGGTAGCCATCACGCTCACGCGTTTTTATCTGCACGATCGTGCACGGGCCAGCCTGGATGACGGTCGCCGGGACGCTTGATCCAGTATCGCGGAATAACCGCGTCATGCCAATTTTTTTTCCGAGTAGAAATTTCATATTGATCAAGGTAACAAAAAACCGGTATATGCGTTGTTCGCCAGATTTGCTCCGGCAATACCGGCTCTCAAATGCTGACAAATCGTTATCCGGAGATTAACGCGTCAAGAAAAAGTCTTGTCATCTCCAGAACCTATTCGCCCTATTAAAGCTAAATTAAAAAGAAAATATTGGAAGATTCTTCTTCAATTATTTTGATATTTTATTTTTATTTTTTTATTTAACTAGGACTTAATTTCGATATCCACGCCAGCGGGCAGGTTCAAGCTCATCAATGCATCCATTGTCTTTGGTTTTGGATCAAGAATGTCGATAATCCGTTTGTGCGTCCGAATTTCGTATTGCTCGCGAGAATCTTTGTGGACGAAGGGTGACCGTATAACGGTGTAGCGGGATTTTTCCGTCGGTAACGGAATTGGTCCGCGCGTTTTTGCTCCGGTCCGTTGTGCGGTTTCCAAAATTGTTCGCGTTGAACGATCGATGATTTTATGATCGTATGCACGAATCTTAATCCGTATATGCTGATGGACCTCTTCCTCGTTTTGCTGTCCGGGTTTCGTAATGTCGGGATCTGCCATGGCGATGTGCCAATTCGATTGGTAAAATGCATCTCACACTGCTCACGCGGTAAAGACGCGAGCAAGCTCAAGGAAACAATATCAAGACCGCCTATTTCTTAATCTTTGTCACCACACCAGCACCAACCGTGTGGCCACCTTCACGGATGGCAAAACGCTGCTTCTCTTCCAATGCAACAGGTACAATCAACTTGATATTCAAATTCACCGTGTCTCCAGGCATGACCATTTCGGTTTTCTCAGGTAATTCAACCTCACCCGTCACGTCAGTCGTGCGGATATAGAACTGCGGTTTGTATCCTTTGAAAAATGGTGTATGACGACCGCCTTCTTCTTTCGTGAGAATGTACACTTCAGCGGAAAATTCCGTGTGCGGAGTGACTGTGCCTGCTTTCGCAAGGACTTGTCCTCGCTCCACTTCTTCTTTTTTTGTTCCACGAAGTAGCAACCCAGCATTATCGCCAGCGCGACCCTCATCAAGAGTCTTATTGAACATTTCAATACCGGTGATAACTGTTTTTTGCGTTGGTTTGATACCGACGATTTCCACTTCTTCGTTCACTTTAATGATACCTCGCTCAATACGACCAGTGACGACTGTGCCACGGCCTTCGATGGAAAAAATGTCTTCGACAGGCATCAAGAACGGCTTCTCAATTTCGCGCTTCGGCTCGGGCACGTGTTCATCAAGCGCCTTAATGAGCGCAAGGACGTTCTCCTGTTCCTTCGCATCACCTTCTAGTGCTTTTAATGCGGAGCCTTTGACAAACGGGGTCTTGTCGCCATCGTACTGATACTTTTTCAAAAGGTCGCGTACTTCAACTTCCACAAGATCGATAAGCTCTTTATCATCCACCATGTCCACTTTGTTCAAAAAAACCACTATCGCAGGCACGCCAACTTGGCGGGCAAGCAAAATGTGTTCGCGGGTCTGCGGCATCGGACCGTCCGCGGCGGAAACAACAAGAATAGCGCCATCCATTTGGGCCGCGCCGGTAATCATATTTTTTACGTAGTCAGCGTGGCCAGGACAGTCAATATGGGCGTAATGACGCTTTTCGGATTCGTATTCGACGTGCGCTGTTGCAATGGTAATACCCCGCTCCTTTTCTTCCGGCGCGTTATCGATTTGGTCAACGGACTTTTTCTGTGCCTTAAATCCTTTATCCGACAGCGTTTTTAAGATTGCTGCGGTCAGGGTCGTCTTCCCGTGGTCAACATGACCGATTGTTCCGACGTTCACATGAGGCTTTGTACGTTCAAATTTTTCTGCCATACAATCTTTCCTTAAAAAGTTTACGTTAATTAAACAAAATAAATAGCAATCGGGATTATAGCAGTAGGGGTCATTTTTGGCAAGTGTTAAGCCCTTTCAAGGAATCTTTATTGATAAAAATAGAAAAATTACGCTCTACTTAGCCAAAAAGTAATATACGGATTCTTGCCCTCTCTGATCTATCCCCAGTATGTGCATATCTATTGGGTAAATTGGATACTCTCTGCCACGACGAGCGCTTCGCCGGTCGCCCCCCGGAATGCATACGCTGTTCCTTCGTGTTTAAGGATATAAATAACCTCGGGAGAACCATCTTTGAAGCTCGCGCCCCGCAGCTCAATCGCGGGGAAGCCGGCGATGGTACGATCAAGCTCTCCCGCCAAGGAGAGTGAATCGCGCAATGTGCCGATGAGTGATTCGCTCATGACGCTTAAAGTCACCAGGTCGGAATCAGAAAAGTTGGCAACAACAATACGATTGTCTCCTTCGCCGGCGCTGCCTTCGGTCACACGCCAACCCGATGGATATGATACGGTGAAGCCGTATTCTTTATTTTCATATGTTTTCCGATTTGACAGCTGCGTGCTTGAATTCGCATTTGTCTGACCGGCGGACATTTCCGTTTGATCGGGTGCCGCTATAATCCAGATCAAAGCCAGGAGAAAACCAATAGGCAGCAAGATTCCCAGAATCCGCCATTGCAGCTTCTTGTTCCCTTGTGACCGTCGCGTGCGTCTCAGCATACACTATGCGCCTTCCTGTTCTTCCTTGATTTTTCGCAAAACATTCGTAGGCACTTCGTCGAATCGCAAAAATTCCATGCTATACGATGCGCGACCTTGCGACATCGATCGCAGCTGCGTGGCATAGCCGAACATTTCCGCAAGCGGCACGCTCGCGTCGATCACTTTTACGTTCCCGCGATCGCGAATATCGGAGATGTTTGCTCGTTTAGAGTTCAAGTCGC
The DNA here is from genome assembly GCA_044868145.1 of Patescibacteria group bacterium. Classification (GTDB taxonomy): domain Bacteria; phylum Patescibacteriota; class Patescibacteriia; order UBA10025; family JBIOWE01; genus JBIOWE01. The sequence continues at coordinate 8,765 of JBIOWE010000008.1, read as the reverse complement.
CGATGACGTCACCCATAAATTGTTCGGACGTCACGACCTCTACTTTCATAATGGGCTCAAGCAATACCGGCTTCGCGCGTTTCACTGCTTCTTGCACAGCCAAAGAACCAGCGATTTTGAACGCCGCCTCTGAAGAGTCAACCTCATGATACGATCCATCAAAAAGAGTCGCTGACAGGTCGATAACCGGATAATGAAGCAAAATACCTTTATCGAGAGCTTCACGAAGGCCTTTTTCAACCGCGGGGATGAACTCCTGAGGTATTGCGCCTCCCTTTACATCATTGATAAACTCAAATCCGGCACCACGCTCCCGGGGCGACACGCGAATAAAGCAATGCCCGTATTGTCCCCGACCGCCTGACTGTCGGATGTACTTACCTTCCGCTTCCGCCGTCGCGCGGATAGTTTCCTTGTAGGCTACTTGGGGCTTACCGACATTCGCTTCCACGTTGAACTCCCGCTTCATGCGGTCAACAATGATTTCCAAATGCAGCTCACCCATGCCGGCGATAATCGTCTGATTTGTCTCGGCGTCTGTTCTAACGCGGAACGTTGGGTCCTCGGCCATGAGCTTAGCGAGCGCCATACCCATGTGTTCTTGGTCCGCTTTTGTTTTCGGTTCAATCGCGACGGAGATGACCGGGTCCGGAAAGGCGATAGACTCGAGCACGATCGGGTGATCTTCGTCGCACAGCGTATGGCCTGTGTAGGTCTTCTTCAAACCGACGGCAGCGGCAATTTCGCCGGCAAACACTTCTTTCACTTCTTCCCGGTGGTTTGCGTGAAGGCGAACGATACGGCCGATGCGTTCGCGCTCGCCGCTCGATGTATTGATGACGTACGAGCCCGCGGCAAGGGTTCCCGCGTACGTCCGGAAAAATGTCAGCGCACCCACGTATGGATCGGAGGCGACCTTAAACGCAAGCGCGGTGAATGGCTCGTCGTCAGACGGTTTACGCGTTATCTCCTGACCCGTTTTCGGATCATGCCCTTTGACCGGCGGGACGTCTAAGGGCGACGGTAAGTAATCAGCCACCGCATCCAGCAACAGCTGTACACCTTTGTTCTTTAGCGCCGAGCCGACGAGAATTGGCATGATCTTTTTTCCTACGGTCGCTTTGCGCAAGACGCGCTTTAAATCCGTAACCGGAATTTCCTTATTTTCCAAATATGTATGGAGCAGATCGTCATCTTGTTCAGCAATCGCTTCCACGAGCTTATGACGGTATTCTTCAACCTTCTCCTTCATATCGTCGGGCACGTCGGTTATTTCAACCTCTTTACCCATTTCGTCCTTGGATATGTGTGCTTTCCGTTCAAATAAATCAATAATCCCTATAAAATTGCTTTCGGATCCGATGGGGAGTTGAATGGGGTACGCGTGGGGGCTTAACCGTTCACGAATTGCGGCCACGTCGGCGTAGAAATCCGCTCCCATTCGGTCCATCTTATTAATGAAGCCCATGAGCGGTACGCCGAACTTTTCCGCCTGATGGAAGACGGTTTCGGATTGTGGTTCAACGCCGGCAACTCCGTCGAAGACGATAAAGCCGCCGTCGAGCACCCGCAAGCTGCGTTGCACCTCAACGGTGAAGTCAATATGGCCGGGCGTATCAATAATGTTGATCCGGACGTCTTTCCAAAAACACGTGGTCGCTGCCGCAGTAATCGTAATACCGCGTTCTTTCTCCTGTTCCATCCAGTCCATTTCCGCTGCGCCTTCGTGCACTTCGCCGATTTTGTGTTTTTTTCCCGTGTAATACAAAATACGCTCGGAAACCGTTGTCTTTCCAGCGTCGATATGCGCTATGATACCAATATTTCTCGTTTTTTCGAGACTGTATTCACGAGGCATATAAATAATTGTTAACAGTGTAATTCACAATTTTGAAACCGCAGAAAATCTGCGAGATGCGAAGGTGTGGAGCGAGTACAGAGCGAGGCGTAGGTCGCCTACGTTGAGCGAGGAACGGAGCGAACACCGAGCCTGAAAGGTCGGCGGTGCGTATGGGTGGGCTTTGCCCGACCGAAGCACCGGCGACAGATCGCAATTTGCTGCGGTTTCAAGCAAAATGGGCGAAGGCCTTATTGGCAATGGCCATCCTATGGACATCCTCACGCTTTTTCATTGCTTCGCCTTGCTTCTGGCTGGCGTCCATTAATTCTTGCGCCAATTTTTCCGCCATTGGTTTGCCTTTCCGACTTCGGGACGCATCGATAATCCAGCGCATCGCCAACGCGAGCCGACGATCTGGGCGTACTTCGATTGGCACTTGGTAGTTTGCGCCACCGATTCGGCGTGAGACCACTTCCAGTTGGGGTGAAACATTCTTCAAGGCCTGATCGAACACATCAAGGGGATCCTTCTTCAGCTTCTGCTCAATTTGAACGAGTGCGCCATACACAATCGCCTGTGCGACGGATTTTTTTCCGCGTCGCATAATTTGGTTGATAAATTTATGGACGACAACATTTCGATATTTTGAATCGGGAGCAATGGATCGTCTTGGTGCACGCTTAGAACGCATACTATTGTTTGGGACGCTTAGCGCCGTAGAGACTTCGCGATTGCTTGCGGTCGGCAACGCCCTGCGTGTCGTAGACGCCACGAACGATGTGATATCGAACGCCCGGCAAGTCTTTTACCCTGCCACCGCGAATCAAAACGACCGAGTGTTCTTGTAAATTATGGCCTACGCCAGGTATATACGCGGTTACTTCCATGCCGTTGGAAAGGCGTACGCGCGCAATTTTCCGAAGCGCGGAGTTCGGTTTTTTCGGCGTGACGGTTGTTACTTTTACGCATACACCACGCTTAAAAGGCGACCCTTTTTCAAGCTCATGACGATGACGCTTCAAAGCGTTGAGCACAGGCGAAAGTGCCGGCGTCTTGGACTTCCTTGACGTCGTTCTCCGCCCTTTACGAATTAATTGATTGATTGTAGGCATACGTTAACTAATAGCTTATGGCGTATAGTACATAGTAAGCTGGGAAAGTGAACGGTTGTTACTATAAGCCATACGCTATATGCCATTTGCTAACAAAAAACGTCTTCTGAGAGACGATAACCGATCGTTACTCACTGTACCATACGACCTCTGATGCGTCAAGCAGTGCTAAAAGAACAACGGCACACCTAACGTTCTGCTAATAAAATCAATAATCGGCGAGATGACGTAGCCAAAAATCGGGATATTCAAAATAATACTGATAAAAACCAGTCCAAGGAGAATGCGCGGTCCAAAATAATCAAGTTTTTCCACAAAGCGCGGCGCAGTTGGACCCAACAGGCCTCGCAGGATGTGGGACCCATCCAGAGGCGGGATCGGAATAAGGTTAAAAACCATCAGAATACCGTTGAAAAACACAAATATCTGCAAAAAAAGCACCAAGACGTTTTCCGAGGGCAAGAAGCTGTAAACAATTTTTAATATAGTTCCAAAAACCAAAATGAGAAGAAGGTTGGAAAATGGTCCGGCGATCGCTACGAGAGCTGGGCCCCATCGGTGGTACCTTAAGTTATACGGGTTGAATGGAGCGGGCTTCCCCCAACCGAATCCGATGAGAAACAAAGAGATTGTTCCGAGGGGATCAAGGTGCGCCAGGGGGTTCAATGTCAATCGGCCCATCTGCTTACCGGTTCGGTCGCCCATCAGGTAGGCCGCAAGTACGTGAAAAAATTCGTGGAATCCAATGGACAGCACGAGAGCAATGACGATGAGAAAGAATGCGACTGGATTTGATGTGAGCAGACCGATCATAGAGACTTGCAAAAGTAATAAAACTCTGTTACCCTACACTAGTATATCATAACCGAGCCTAACAGCCTCAAGTCAATCAGCCAAAAGCCCGCCAGCCCAAAAGCATAAAAAGCTTCGAGGCTGACGGCTGAGAGGCTAATAAGCTGAAGGGCTAACTGGCTGAAAGGCTAACTCTATGGGCAGACGATGTGCCATTTGCGGTAGAAAAGCAATGAACAGCATGTCGCGTTCGCATTCGAACATCGCGACCAAACGGAGACAAAACCTCAACCTCCAGTGGTTTTTATTTATGGGCCAGCGCGTACGCGCGTGCACCAGTTGCATTAGAACGCAAACGAGAAAACTCGTAATGGCTGCATAACTCCAAATACGTACAAAGCGCCCTGGAAAGGGTGTTTTTTTATTACGAATTAAGAATTCAAGATTACGAATTCATGGAAAAAATCCTTTAATTTTTAATACATTGATTCGTAATTGCTATAAGCCCTTGACAAGAATTACGGGGCATGCTATCATCCCATGTTCAATCCACAGTCGTACTTTACAACCGAAAACCCGAAAACCAAAACCTTCCTTCGAAAAGAAGGGAGCAAGAGGAGGAATTATGTTAAATATTTTTGGAACCGGATACAAAAAAGATAAGCAAGGGGTACCGACATGGAGCCCCACGCAAGTTCTTAGAGACTTAGGAATTGGCAAGAACGGATCGGTTATTTCTATCGGAAGTGACCTACAGGTGCACCGCCATAAGAATAACAAATCCGCCACCCGGTTTTCGAAGAGAAACAGAGAGTGAACCTTTTTGGTCAAAAAGGTCTTGCGAATGAGTAATCGCAGGACCTTTTTTATGCCTTGACACGAGACCAAAACCAATGGTACAGTAGCGTGATTCGCACATTAACACCATAGAAGGAGGAATCGGATGAAAGCGAAACAGCGAATAACCAGAAAGCAAGCCCGAAACATTGTTCAAACTACAGTAGAGTGCATCGGCGGGCCGCGTCTTCCTCGTCAAGCGATTATCTTCGTGGAGAATCCGAAGGGAGTTTCTACCGCGAATTTCACGCTCGATGGAGCATTGCAATCGTTGTGGCTGGGTCCCCCAACGTATTGGCAGGAAGATCCGAAGCGACTGATTGCGCTTACTGCCAGTGAGTATGCGGGAAAGTTTTTTACCGATTTCTCTCTAAGAGAGCTCGCATATATGCAAGCGTTGGAAAACCTTGAGCAAAAAGGCAGGTGCAAGAAATGCACACTCGAACGCCTAGAATTGAAAAACGAATTTGAACTAGGGCAAGGTGTGTTCTTGGATCAACTGCTTCGAAAAATGAAAGTAGACGCAAAGGCAATCGAACTGCTCAAGCGAGTGAAGCTGCCTACTTCGGGCTATAAACGATTCTTGGAAACAGAACTCAAACACACAAATACGTTTGTGGAGGCGCCTCGTAAATACGCATATGTTGTGGGATACTTGCTGCGTATAGCGTATGCTGAAGCTCTGCTCAAAGGTAAAGCAAGGACAATCGCTCTTTCAAAAAGACTCGAACAAATTGTTCAGTCTATCTAAAAGCTCTCACTGGAAAAACCAGAGAGAGCTTTTTTTGTACAAAAAAGAGGCACTATGCTACCCTTAAGGGACTCGCACAAGAAGGAAAGCGCTTTTTGTTGCCTCAAAACTATCAAAAAGTAGGTTCTACGAAGGGAGGTGAGAAGTATGGACGATATGAATATGCAGGAAATGATGTCGCATTTGAAAGACCATGTGACGTATCCTGCGACCAAAAAAGCGATTTGGGACGCTTGCAATCAGATGTCCCATGTTCCGGAAGAACACAAGAAAATGTTTATGGACAAGGTTCCGGAAGGCACCTACAATAACGCGGACGAAGTGGCGAAGGCAGCAGGGATGTAAAGAGTGGGTGAATTCAAAAAATGGCTACGAAGATTTAGCCATTTTTTGTTACACTTAAACAGCTATCTACAGATTGGACGTTTCAATAACTCTTACTTGTGGTCCACCGGAACTTCTTGGAGCAACAAGTATTTCATCAATCCCGTCGGCATCCACGTCACCTCCGTCGACACGCACGCCCCCAAGAAAACTGACGGAGTACGCGTAGAATTCTTTGAGGATCTGTTCTGCAACATTATATACTTTCACGACAGGCCGTGCATTTTCGCCAACGCCAACCAATAGTTCTTGCGTTCCATCGCCGTCGATATCCCCAGCGCCAACATCAACGCCACCGCGATACGCAGTCGCAAACGCGTAAAAGCCCGGGGACAAACGTTTGATTTCGTTTGGTCGAATCTGGAATATTTGAATATGGGGCGCGCCGAATTGTGGACCGGTAACAATCTCGTCGCGGCCGTCAGCGTCCATATCAAGCGTGGTTACGTTAATCCCGCCTCGAAATGTGGCCGGGTCATAAGCAAAAAAGTTAGCGATTGCCTTGCCAGAGGACGTATACACGAGCACCTGCGCCCCGCCGCCACGGCGGGCCGCGACCACTATTTCGTTCGTGCCGTTTCCATCGATATCGCCGCAGGAAAGATTGACGCCGCCAGTGAATTTTCCGTCGAGCACCGGGAACCCTGCGTTGACGATTGCGCCGGTGCCGTTAAAAATTTTCACCAGCGGCGGGGCGCCTTTGCCCTGACCTGCCACGATTTCATACTTGCCATCCGCATCAATATCGCAGGCAGCTACCGTGACGCCGGCGCGGGACGACTGATCAAACGCAAAAAATTGTGACAGAGCATTGCCCGAACCGTCAAAGACGCGCACCTGTGGGGCGAGCCCTTCTGCTGTCCCTGTGATAATTTCCTCTTTGCTGTCGCCGAGGACGTTGCCGCCAGTCGCTTCAAAGCCCCCGCGAATCGCGGAGTCGTAGGCGAAGAATGAAGTGCCCGGCGCGACTGGTGGTATCGCTTCGACTTCCGAAAACACAAGACTGTTTGGTATATTCCGTCCCGGCCCGACTTTGTATTGGCTATTGTACACGAGCGAGGACGAACCGCCGCCGTCCAGATTCATCGCATATTCCATGCCGAGCGACATCATGATATTTCCCAGGTCAAGTACTGTAGCGCCAGCAGCGATAATAAGGTATACGTTCGAACCTTTGAAGCCGATACCCGATCGAGCGGACTTTACTGTGCGCTGTTTATCGTCCAATTGGCTTGACGTCACCACGAGTTTGCTCTCAAACACGAGTCCTGGTCCGTTCGAAATCACGGCCGAGAGAACAGTGTTGTTCTGCGTTTCAAACGCCGCTTTGCCTGGCCACGCATTTGCAGTTTTGTAGTAGTACACGCGATTGTTTGCGTCAAACGCGATTACTGGCCCTTGGTTAAACTGATTCTGATACGAGTTGCTGAACTCGCCAGTGGCGCTGTTGTACCAGAGCCAGTAAAACGAACCGTCCTGATTGGCGCAGCTCGCGTAATCCGCTGGGCAAAAGTAGCTACCATTAATTCCGGCGAATCCAGACACTTGATCAACATACGACTTCAAGGGGCGAACAATGCAATTATCACTGCAGTCGCCAGACGTGCCCGTCAAACTATACGTGCGCAATTGCGGGTTGGTTAAATCGATTTGCAAAATGTGCACGGTAAACGTTCCCGAACTGATGGCAACGGACTGGATGCCGTATGAAGAGTTCGCGGCAAACGCTTCCGAAACAAAAAAAGCGCTCCCTAACACCAGGGCGCTCAATAGAAATATTCTATATTTCAATTGCATGTTTATTTTTTAGTATTACATTGATAGTGTATCATAAAAAACAAATTTTTTCAAGAAAAACGACCCCGCCGAATAGGGTCGTTTGAAAGAATAACGAGAACGTATTCTTTCTTATTCGCTCAAGACATACGCGAATATCAAAGGCGCAACAATCGATGCGTCACTTTCGATGATGAAGCTCGGCGTGTTCTTGCCTATCTTCCCCCAGGTTATCTTTTCATTCGGTACGGCGCCGCTGTAGGAACCATACGACGTCGTGCTGTCGGATATTTGACAGAAATATCCCCATTTGTTCACTGTGTCTTTCTTCAGGTCCTGTTCAAGCATCGGTACGACGCAAATAGGAAAGTCACCAGCAATGCCACCGCCAATTTGGAAGAACCCAATGGAATGTTTCCGGGAAACAGCATCGTACCAATCAGCGAGAACAGACATAGCTTCGAGCCCATCCTTCACTGTGGACATGCTTTTGATATTTCCTTTTTTATGGTCGGCGACGAACATATTCCCAAGCGTGGAATCTTCCCAGCCTCCGACAAATATCGGCAAGTTCTTCTCGCACGCGGCAATCATCCAGGAATCCTTTGGGTCAATTTCATAATACTGTTGTAAGGCACCGTCTCGAATAATTTGATAAAAATATTCGTAGGGAAAATATTTTTTCCCCTCTTCTTGAGCCTTGTACCAGTATTTCTGAACGACCGTCTCAATGCGCCGGAGTGCTTCGGCTTCGGGGATACACGTGTCCGTGACGCGGTTGAAGTGCCTGTTGAGCAGCCCCACTTCGTCTTCCTTCGTCAGAGATCGGTAGTGCGGTACGCGTTCATAGGAATCGTGTGCTACCAGGTTGTAAATATCCTCTTCAAGATTGGCACCGGTTGTGGATATCGCGTGAATTTTATCCTGACGGATCATTTCGGCGAGGGTTATGCCCAGCTCAGCAGTGCTCATCGCGCCTGCCATGGCCAGGAACATTTTACCGCCCTTTTGGAGATGCTGAACGTAGCCGACCGAGGCATCTTTCACGACAGCCGCGTTGAAATGATGGAAGTTCCGCTCAATAAAGTCTTTGACGGCCCGAAAATCTTGCCGCGCATGGGTTTCTATAATGCGTTGCTTCATATATTCCTCCTTTTTTGGATGTAAAAGAACGACGTTGTTTCTTAGTTTGCGTGGCTAGCTTAATGTAAAGTAAGCATGCTGTCAAATGGAAGATGGGGAAATCGTACAGTCGTTACCATTCACGCAACTA
>JBIOWE010000007.1:0-2309 GCA_044868145.1 Patescibacteria group bacterium | reverse complement strand
CCGTGGGGTCATCAATATTTAAAGGCAATATACCCCCGTGCGTTCCAGTGTAAACATCCACGGTAAAATGTTCATCGATACGCTTGGCTTGTTCTGCATTCAGTAAGTCATCGTGGTGCTCTAGCTTTGTTCCCTGTTCTTGGTTCCAAATCTGCCGCTGGTAGGTCGTAGGCACCAAATCAGTGCTTACCTTCGGCCCCTCAATCATGAGTGGTTGCGGAGCAGCTTCTATGGCTTGTGGTTGGACTGTTTCGTGCATATTGTTTGTTTTAGTTTGAACTAAATAAACATTAGCATAAAATTGTTAATATTTCAACTAAATTTTTATAGTCACTTTACGAGAATGTGCCGTACATCTTGACTTAGACTTGTCAGGAGATTGTAGCTAAAGAGATTGTGTGTTTTGGCGATTTGATCAATTGCATTTGGATCGGTCAGGTTGTCGCTATAGACCACCACTTCGTCACCTTGTGCAGCATCAATTCCCTCTAGGCTAAACATCGTATGGTTCATGTTTACGCGGCCAACAATTGGCGCAAATTTACCGCCGATTTTCACCACTCCTTTACTGCTGAGATCGCGGTTGACGCCCTCGAAATAGCCCATGGGGATCACGCCAATCTTCATTTTCCTCGGCGCAGTGTAGGTGTAGTTGTAGCCGACTTTGTCGCCCTTTTTTAGTTCGATCACCTTGGTGATGGTGCTGATGAGTTGCATGGCGGGGCGCAGCCCTTCGAGTACTTTGTGTAGCTCATGCGTAACCGGAAACGGGTTAATGCCGTACAGGCCCACGCCCAAACGAATGGTGTTGGCGTATTTGGAAAGTGCCTTCAGACTACCGGCGCTTTGGGCAACATGCAAATATGCTGGGTTGCCGCCGGCTTTACGGATGCGGCGAACGCATTCATCGAAACGCTCCACCGCCTGTTGGACGGTTTTTGGATTCTCCCCATCACTGTCTGCCAGGTGACTCATCACTCCCTCGAGATACAGATTCTTGTAACGCAAAATGAGTTTGGTCAGCGCTTCCAGCTCGTCTGGCTTGGCACCGTAACGGTTCATACCAGTGTTGCATTCCAGATGCACGTTGATTTTTTTGCCAGTCTTGCCCAGCGCGTGTATGGTCGCTTCATCGCCGACCACGAACGCAAAATTGTCATACTTCATGCGTTTGAAGTTCTTGGGCAAAATGGCGCCCATAACTAACACCGACTGGCGAGTTACCTCGCGCACGCGCAGCGCCTCGAAATATCCGTCCACCGCAATGTAAGGTATGTCCTGACCTTTCAATGCCGTGGCCACTTGTTGGACGCCGTGGCCGTAGGCATTACCCTTAAGTACCGGAATGACCTGCTGACTACTCAGATGTTTAAACAACGCCAAGTTGTGCCGAAGCGCCGATTTCGAAATCTCAATTCGATTATGCACCACAAACTCCCGTTCGAGAGATTTAAGGAGTTTGTCTATTTGTCTGCGCATAAGCATCGACATAATGATATACTGAAAATATGGGTACGACTACAAACGAGAACAAAAAATCGCAAACCAAACGCCAAGTTCCACTCGATAAAGAAAAATTTTTAGCCTTAGCTAAAGACATACAAAAAATTGTAGCCAAAGAGCAAAACGCTCAGCATGCAAAGTAAGTTTGTAATTGACGGATCGACGAAGAAGGACTTCGCCGGTAGAACTTTATTGTTTGACACCAATGCTTTGATTGACGCCTACCGTTTACCCGTTGAGTTTTTTGAGTTATTGCAAGAGTTTGAGTTGCTTGAGTGCGATGTCGCTACCACGAAATCGATAACAATAGAGTTTCTTGGAGGTACCACCGATTCTGACGACATGGATAAGAAAATTGCTTTCTTAGAGATAATCTTTGGCAAAAAATTATCAGGCGATAATTTTTATCTTCCGCTTGCGCGAGACTTCCCCGACAAAGATGATTTTCTTACCTTCAGCCGTGCCGCAAACAGGTTTAGTCCAACTGATTTCGAACTATTCCGCACTATGAAGAAATACCAGCACAGCCTGGTGCTCATCTCAAGAAATCATAAAGATTTCTCTACAAAACTCGCCGATCGAATAAGTTTCATAACTTTGCTCGGCAAATCTGAAATACACACATACGGTGTTTATCGAGCAAAGTAGAGCTATAGATCGCCCCAGTTTTTGCCGGTTTTGACGTCGACTTTTAGGTTGACGGGCAGATCGTAGATGTTTTCCATGGTGTCTTTTAGGATTTGGCGTACCTTTTCGGCGTTCTTTTCGGGGCATTCCACCAAAATGCTGTCGTGGATTTGTAGGAC
>JBIOWE010000006.1:0-397665 GCA_044868145.1 Patescibacteria group bacterium | reverse complement strand
CGAGGGTTTGGCCCGAGTCAACTGACGTACCGCCAATGCTCAAACCAAAGTCGTTCTCACTCGCATTACCGCCGTTGTTATTGACGACTTCTTTGACCAACGTAATTGTTGGCGCTTGGTCGTCGTTCGTGATGGTGCACGTCACGTCTTCACCTTCGTCGAGCGTCACTGTGTCACCGAGTTCAGTCGGGCACCCTGCGCCCGTAAGCGAGACAAATGAGTAACCTTCAAGTCCTGCTTCGTTCAAGGCGTATGGGGTGTTTGCATCCACCTCAAGGATTTGACCCGAGTCAACTGGTGTACCGCCAATGCTCAAACCAAAGTCGTTCTCACTCGCATTACCGCCGTTGTTATTCGTTACTATTTTATTGAGGGTAATCGTCGGTGCTTGATCGTCGTTTGTGATTGTGCATACGACCGGATTTTGTTCTGTGTTTGCATTTGCAATTGTGACAGATGACGTTTCCTGGCCGTCGCACACAACGCTCGCTTGCGTGTAACCAGCGATTGGTGTGTCTTCGCTGACATCGTATGTTCCTGTGAGAAGCATGTACATCGTGCCTGTTTCAGAGCCAGCCGCGGGACTGCCGGTTACATCAGATGCGTTTTGCATCACGTGGACGTTAAAGTCCGACGCATCGGCGTTACCGCCGTTATCATTGATCACATGTTTGATAACTTTCAACCAACCTGTATCTCGGGTGTTCGTGAACGTGCATGTCACGCCCTCGGTTGTTACTTCAACAGAAAGCTGTTCGCCAACGCCGCTTGTGCCATCGTCGCACATCCAGCCAGTTGAGTGGTAATTCGAGTGTTGGTCTTCGCTGACTGTATATGAACCCGTGAATAAGGAACGTGTTGCACCCATGGCGATGTTCTGTTCACCACCTTGAATGTCCCATGTCCATCCTTGCGGGTTCACGGCATCCACTTGGCCGTCCCCATTGGTATCAACAGCCTTGTTGACCGTCAAATTGCCTGTGTCGTGGGCATTGTGGAAGTTACATACCGCCTGATTATCTTTGGTGACAGCAACATTCGTGCATGTAGTGGACACTTGGTGGTAGTCAGTCAAGGCGCTTTCGGAGGCGCTGTAATTGCCCGTCGGTAAATTATTAAAAATAACATAATCCTGTCCTTGGCTCGGGGTTTTTGTACCGTAGCCCTGGATCGTAAAGCTCCATTGGTCAGGCGTTGCTGAACCGCTGTCCACATATTTCACAATTTTGAGCGAACCCGTATCGCGGGTGTTCGTGAATGTGCACGTTACGCCTGCCGTTGGGACATTGACTGTGAGCGTTTCGCCGACTCCGGACGTTTGGTCAGAGCAGGTCCATCCTGAGGAGTGATAATTTGTTTGCTGGTCTTCGTTTACTGTGTAACTACCAGTGAGCAGTGTTCGTGTTGCGCTCATAGCAATGTTCTGTTCGCCGCCCTGAATGTCGAACGTCCAGCCAGTGTTATAGAGGTCGATGTCGCCATCGCCATCTGTGTCAACTTCTTTATTGACCGTTAGATTTCCTTTATTGCGCGCGTTACACAGAGTAATTGAGGTAGTTGTATCTTTCGTAATAGAAACCGATGCCGGCAACGTTGTTCCTTGCGGATTCGTGCAAGAGTATTGCGTGCTTCCCGTTGGGTACCAACCAACGAAATGATAGTTTGCGACTGGGCTTTCAGAGACACTGTGCGTGCCTGTAGAAACGCCACTTGCCGTTGTTCCCATATTGCGTGCCGGTGTTTCTGCATCAATGCCCCAATCGAAATTCAAGGTGTTCGCTTCTGTGTTGCCACCTTCAAACGTGCCATTACCGTCGGTATCAACTTGTTTATTGACTGTTAATGATCCAACGTCAGCGGAGTTCGCAAACGTGCAGGAAATATTTTCTCCTTCAGCGAGCTCAATGGTTGCGGTACGTGTACCCGTGTTGCCCGTGCTGTTGCTCGTTGGATCTGTACAAATAATGCTGTCGAGAATCCAGCCCGGCGTGGCGGATTCGGTTACGGTGTAGCTTAGGGGGCCAGTATTGTCGTCCGTAAAGTCGATAATACCCGGGAAGACCTTCGTGTTCGAGGATGTTCCGTCATCGACGAGCGAAAATCCGCTCCCGAGATTCGTGGTGTACGCGAACGACTGCGGTCCTTCAGGGGTCGCTTGTTTTACAATCGTTACGGAACCAGGGAAGATAACTGCCTCAGCGGAGAGTGAACGGTCTTGGTTTCCGCCGGAGCCGTCAAGGTCAATGAGGCGCATGTGGTACGGAGAGCCTGAAATAGCAACCGCTGAGTTTCCTTCGCCCCAATCCGAACGGTTGGCGATGTGTCCGCCCCAGGCGAGCACAGGGTTCGCAGCCGATGCAGTGAAAGTCAGCGTGATACTGGCAGACTTGTCCCCACTAAAACCGGTCCCGTCCGCGTATGAGTATGCACTTACTGCTGTGATGGTGCCGCCGAAGAGTGTAAAGTTACCCGCAATAGGTGTCACGCCAGCCCCGGTGACTTGCGAGTCCGCGGGAATGGCAAAAGTCGTTGAGGCGCTGCAACCAGAAACACCCGCGCACGGGTTGGCCGTTGTAACCGTCCTGTTGTAGGTTGTTAGGTAATCAAGCGCATGCTTGCTGCTCTTGGTTGTGTCCCACTCGATCTCTACCATGTGCGATCCAAGGGACAGGTTTTCGAAACGCATTCGATAGGGAACCGAGTCGCCTTCGAAGTAACGCGCCTTGCTGGCGCCGAGGTTGCCGTTCACCCAGTTGATCGGGTTGCAATCGCTCGCCGAGGGGCCGGGATTATCGAAATTTGCGCACTGGTCGAGGTCCGCGGAAGGGTTCGAAGACGCCTCGGCCACTTTCGGAGTAATAAAAACACCCACCATCGACATGTTGATAATGAGAGTTACCATGGAAACGACGTTGATCGCCTTCAACGTTGTTTGCTTCCAGGTTTTCTTTGGGAGAAGACTGATTTTCATAAATGTGTTAAATCAAGGTTAATAAGGTTATTGATTAAGTTTGGGATTGATATCCCGCTATCGGCCGCTTCGCGACCTCAGCGGGATTGTTTTCTTAGCCAAATTTTCATCGCGATTTTGACATTTTTGAGCTTTTTATTCGCTCGAAACTTTGGCTATGAAAACAAAAAAACCAGCAAGAAATTACTTATTCACTAAATCAACACACCTTACCACAGCTAGGAAATTTGTCAAGTGATAGCTGGGTTGTGCGGGATTTTGCTTTTCAATAGTCTGCGAATGTTCGCAAACGAGAATAAACTCTTGATGGCTTTCTTTCCTCCCGAAAGATTTGATAATGTGCGGGTACCTCACACTCGAAAAAAGAGCTGATTTACTTGGCCTAACGAAGGTGCAATTTTTGTTAATCGTTATGACATAGTACCAATCCACCCTAATCTTGTCAAGTAAAGTCCTCGATTCATTTGCCCTTTATTTTTTGAGGAAAATTGGGCTGTGGATAACCTTACCCCCACGCCTATTTCAGAAAATCACCATAGTAAAGAAGAAGCACTTTGTGAACGGGCTCTTCTTTGCAGTGAGAATAAACAGAAATAGGTGGGGGGTCTATTTCTCCTGCCACGTCCCCAGTGCGGTCCCAACCGTGTCGCCTCCGCCGCCCGGAACGGTAAAGGATGCGAGGTTTGTGTTAAAGGTTACGTTCGCTCCGTTTTCCAAGCACAATTTTTGTACAGCGGCAGCGTTCAGATGACCATTATTCTTAACTTTTAGTAAACCATGAATAGCTGCGAAAATAATCGCCGTAGAATTATTCGAAGCATACACAGTTGGTACAGCATGCGGATCAGAGCAAGAGTCCGACACGCCACTATTGCTCGTTGATAGAACAAGGAGAAAGCTGCGCGGGTCACTGTTGCCTTGTATCGATAAATTATTTTCAACGTTAATGGTCCCATCAGAAATAATAACAGTACTGCCACCGCCGAGGTCATCACTCAGTTTCACTGCTCCATTGTTATCAAGTGTAATATTTCCACTAACCCAGAGATTACCAGTTAATGTTAATGTTGCACCATTCCCTAGATAAAAGTTTCCATTTATTTTTTGTCGGCCAAGCGTCGCAGACCCGCTGACGCAATAGGTGTTCGCTGGACAGGATCCACCAGAAGGACCAAGCGGCGTGTTTGGATTAGAAGGATCGCTGATGTCATCTTTCCAGTTTTGCACATCTGCATCATTGATTGGGAGATCTCGTTGCGGTTGATCAGCCGAGCCGTCAAAACAATTTGGTCCATTTTCGTTTTCTGTACATGTGTCGGACCCGTTGTTTGCTTTAACGGTGCCAATAACAGTTTGATAATATGCATGTCCACCTATCGTGGAATTCTTAATGGCGTGGGCGCGCACATCGCCGAATGCATGAACGTTGTCCAGTGTATTCGTGTCGGCAACCCAGACATCACCAGGCGTGCCTGAAACAGTTCTTACCTCAGCGCCGTTACTGCCGATAATATCAGCGTTCGAATAGACCTTCCCGATGATATAACTATTTTGGTCCATGAAAATTCCGCCCGCTCCTCCTTGAACCGCATAGTTGAATCCTCCTGAAAAAGCAGAGCTACAAGCAATGATTTGTACGGTTCGCTCTTTTCCCGTCGAGTCAGTCGCTTGTGACTGAATAATTCTTGGATACGGATTGTCCGGATTCGAAGCGCAAGGAGTTGTATCGGAAGAACTCGTAACCGTAATTTGAACATTCACGCCGTTGAGACTCAACGAGAATGGTTCTGGCACAGGATTCGTGATCAGTTTATTCAGTGCTTCATTGACGCCTGCTTCAGCCGCATAAAACGTCTTATCAGAATTCGCGTCAGCTGATGACATTTGCAACGCGTTCGCCGCGAGTACGCTTACCGTGCTCATCACTGCAAGCGCAAATACAGAAATTGCCAACAGCGTAAGTATTGCCACCGCACCTTTTTGATTTTGTTTCAGATCGCCCATAGGATTAATATAATTGACGGCGCGGAACGACGGTTGACGAAAGAGTTAGAGGATTAATGGTGTCGAGTTGATTATTTTTTCCTACGGTTAGATTGATCGTCACTGCGTTCGCACTGTTAGAAAAATCGAGTTGCGTAACGTTGACTTTATTTGTCGTCAGCGATTGAGCAGTCGCGCATGTTCCACCGCCGACGATGTAGCGAACTTCTCCTGCTTCAAGACAGATCAATTCTGTTTGGCCAGCCGAATTTGTAAATGTGATCGCAGTATTGCCATTGCTGAACGTAGGGATTGTTTGCGCTGTGCGCACGTCTTGCGTTATTCGGGAAAGCACCAACCGAGCGTTCTGCTGAATTTCTCTTGTTATTTTGGTTTTTGCGGCGCTTTTCGTAACGTCCGTAACAAAGTTCATTAACACAAGCAGGGTAACCGAAACTAAACTCATGTAAATAAGCAATTCGATGAGCGTGAACCCCGATTCGTTCTTTTTTTTCTTCAGTCCAGGTCGTTTCATATGTTATGGTGTCTCGTTTTTCCAGCCGGTTAAAATCGTTGTGTTTGTTATGTTTTTTGGAACTTCGCGTTCAGTCCACGAGACCACGACGCTTATTTGTTTTCTGTTTGGATCGTTCGAAATGTTCGTTATGGAAATAGTTTGCGTAAATTGCGCATCGAGCGCGGCCGCGCTTGCTACGATCATGTTTGACGCGAAGTCATAATGGTATGGGCCCGCATTACCACTGAGTCCATTTGGATATGTTGTCCAGCAGCTTTGATACAGCGGAGCTGGGGCGCACTGTTGCGAATCAGAAGTCCGCGTGCAGGTTCCACTCGCGCACGTCCCTGCAGAGTGTGGATATCCGCTTGAGCCATTGCAAACGCAGGCGAACAGTTCTCTTTGGTTTTCCGTGATTGATTCAGTGATTTGTTTCGCATACGCGGTCGCGCGCTGCTTCAACTCGCTCGATTGCGTTAGGCGGTGCGTGGCAGCGAGCGCGTTGCCGATACTAGCCACGATAATGCCGGCCATGGAAAGCGCAATGAGCACCTCGACAACACTGACGCCTGATTGATTGTTGGATACTCGGTTCATGTTATTGAAGAGATATTTTTCCAGACGCGGAAACTTGAATAGTGCGTACAACGCCGGTGGAAAGACTGACTGTAATCTGGGTGTTTTGTGTAGATCCGGTCAATCGTTCAAAGGTAATGTCGCTAATGCCGCAGGTCATGGTCACGCCCGAAGGAAGCAACGTCTCCTTTGCCGGAGCCGTTGGCCATGTTCCTTTATACATTGAGTATCGGTCGCTGGCACAATGCACACCCCAGGTAGCGCCATCTTGGGAAGTCATTGAATAATTTTGGGCAATGCGTAGCGTATCAGCAAGATCTTCCACGGTGCTCGTTAGCGCAACGTTGTTTCTCATCAGGGCGTATGACGGCACGGCCACCACCACAAGGATGGAGATGATGCCGATGACGGTCAAAACCTCAATCAGCGTGAAGCCACTTCTTGATCCCCAAGTTTTCATAATATTGTTTTTTAGCATATTGTCTATTAAGGATTTCGTATTCCGAATTGCGTATTCTTGGATGCTAGATTTCCAAACCACTGATTCAAATTTTTCAATCCTTCATTCGTAATACTGAATTCTCAAATCGTCTCGGAGAATTTCCAAATTGGCGTCAAAACCGCGATGGCCACAAAGGCAACTGCGAATCCGATACAGAGCAGTAACACAGGCTCAATAACGGATGCAAGGTTGCCAATGGATGTTGTTACCGATTTTTCGTAAAATGTTGCGAGGCGGGACAACATATGGTCAAGCTTACCGGATCTTTCGCCGACCTCTACCATACGCGTCGTGATTGGCGGGTACAATTTTGGATAACCCTTGAGCACCTCGCTAAACCCGACGCCTTTCTGGATGAATGGGATGCCGACCCGTAACGAATCTTGAAACATAACATTATTTGAAACGCTTGCGGCAAGCTCCATCGCTTCATCGAATGACACGCCGCTCTTGAGCAAGGCGGACATGGAACGAGCCAGCCGCGCAAGATTGAATTCAACGATCATTTTATTCAGCCGAGGGATTTTCAATAAAAAAGAGTGCCATACATGCTTGCCTTTATTCGTTTTAATCCACTTACGGAATGCAAAGGCAAGGAGTGCAATCACCGGAATGAGGAATATGCCGTACGATATCAGGAATTTGCTGATTGCAATCAATACTTTCGTCGCTATAGGGAGATCTACGTCATATTGTGTGAGGACGCCGGTTACCTTCGGGACGACGAATACCATCATAAATGTAACCATTACGAGGAGCGCGGTAATAATAATTGAAGGATAGATCATGGCCCCGCGCGATTTGGTCAGCAATTCATAATCGCTTTCTTGCTGCTCTAATAAGTAGAACAACACTTCCTCAAGTTTTCCGCTTTTTTCGCCGACTTTGACAAGATTGATGAAAAAGTTTGAGAAGAACCGTGGGTGCTGGCCGAGCGCAGAGTAAAACGTTTGCCCTTGCCGAAGCCGCGCATGGATGTCTTCGAGCACGGCTTTAAACTTTTGGTTATTGATTTGCTCGGCGGTAATTTTTACGGCGTGGTCAAGCGCAATGCCGGATTCAAGCATCGTAAACAGATGGCGCGTGAAGAAAATTTTGTCGAGGCGAGTGACGGAGTCGAAAATGGAATTGATTTTTCCGAATCGTTTGGTTTTTTCCTCTTTGATGTTCACAATCATGAACCCCTCGCCCTCGAGTTGCGCCAAGGCCTTTTTTTGATTTTTTGCTTCGACGCGGCCTTTTACATATGCGCTGGCCGTGTCGAGTCCTGTGTAAAGAAATGTACTCATATTATTTTGTAGTGCCCTCCGCGAATTTATTCAACCAATCTAAGCCCATTTGTATTGATGAGCAGCCTAGGGATTAGTGTTGATTCGTGATAATAGATTAGTGGATATTATTCTTTCGTGGTGCGGGCGACTTCTTCGAACGTTGTGAGCCCGCCGATTACTTTTAAGATGCCATCCTCCGCCATCGTGAGCGTTCCGTGCTTGACTGCGATGTTTTGGACGGCGCTCGCATCAGGATTGCTCAAAACAGTTTGGTGCAAACCTGCATTCATTGCAACAAGTTCATAAATACCCACACGCCCCTGGTAGCCGCTGTAACTGCACTTTTCACATCCCTTGCCGGTGTAAAATCGGATGTCCGTAATCGCTTTTGCGTTGTGCGACGCTAGGAGTCCCATTGTTTTCAATCTTGTGTAGGCATTTTTTAGGTCGAGATACTGTGCGTATTGCTCGATGATTTTTGGTGTTGAGCCGGCGCTCGCTTTACAATGCGGACAAATACGCCGCACAAGTCGTTGGCCAATGATGAGATTAATGACGGAGCCCGCGAGGAAGCGCTGGACGCCCATCTCTGTCAGTCTTTGAAAGGCAATGAACGCATTGTTCGTATGCAGGGTGGAAAGGACGAGGTGTCCGGTCATTGCGGCATGAACCGCGATTTCTGCCGTTTCCGCATCTCGAATTTCACCGACCATGATAATGTTCGGGTCTTGCCGAAGCAACGAGCGCAGTCCGTTCGCGAATGTCAGTCCAGCTGGCGGGTTGATCTGTGTCTGGTTGATGCCCTGGATTCCGTATTCGATAGGATCCTCTATAGTGCAAATGTTGACGTGCTCTTTGTTGAGCATGCGCAGTAAGGTATAGAGGGTGGTTGTTTTTCCTGAACCCGTCGGGCCGGTGACGAGGATCATGCCGTGGGGTTTTTTGATTTCCGTTTTGACAACCTTCAGATCGCGTTGATTGAACCCCAGGCGTGGCAGCGTAAACTCACTCTCTTGCGTATCGAGGAGGCGCATGGCGGCTTTTGTGCCATGCAGCGTTGGGACCATGGACACGCGGATTGCAACATCGCGATTTTTAAAATGAAACTTGAAGCGGCCGTCTTGTGGGATTCGATGTTCATCAATCTTGAGATTTGCGAGAATTTTGATCCGCGTGACCAGCGGAGGGAGAATTGCCGTTGGTAATGCAACGATTCTATGTAGTTGTCCGTCAATACGAAATCGTACAGCAATACCAAGCGTGTCTGGTTCAATATGGATGTCTGAAGCGCGTTTGGTCAGCGCACGCTCAATAATAGTGTCCACCATTTTCACGATCGGCACGTACTGAGCCATTTTTTCAACCGTATCGTGAATGGCGAGCGCCTCGTTTATACTGTCTTGGATGATCTTTGCAAACTCTGTGGCAATTTCTTCTTCGTATTTTTTGAGTGCTTGGCTGATCTCATCCGGCGACGCGATGAACACTTTTGGCGTCAGTCCGGTTTTCTTTTTTACGAACTCAATGATTTGCGTGTTCTCCGGATTTGTGACTGCAACGTGGATAACGTCTTTTATTTTCTTAAATACAATGACCGAATGCTGCTCCGCAATTTCTTTGGGGATCAGATTGAGAATGTACCGTGAAATAACGCGTTTGTGGAGTAATGCGGGAGGCGCATTAAAGTGTTCGCCCACGACGCGCAAAATTCGGTCGTGGTTGGTCGGGATATGCTCAAATAGGACTTCAACAACATGTCGATCCTCACGCTTCGCTCGCGTGGCAAGATCCCGAAATTGATTACGCGAAACAAGCTGGGCTTTTTCCAGCTTTTTCCCCAGTCGGGAATGTGGGTTGTCGCTGACAAGAAAACTTATCATGAAGAATAATAGTACCGCCTAAAAATGGCGGTTTCACCCTTTAAGAGTACAGGAAAATCCTTAAAACTGTAAGGATGTATTTACTCACACGTTATGCACATTAGCTGATTGATTCAATCATTCTTTACTCGTTTTGTCAAGCAAAGCAGGCAAACTGGAAAAAGAATTCGCGGAAGAGCTTTTTTTTGGTATACTGAGGCGTGGGAAGGATACCTGTATGGAACAGTTAATCCAAGAACTTATTCACGAAGGGTATCTCAAGACGCCCGCGATTATCGAAGCGTTTCGGAAAATTCATCGCAGGGATTTTTTGCCTGATGACATGAAAGACGAGTATGCGCAGAATATTCCCTTGCCCCTTTCTCATGGCCAAACAATTTCTCAACCATTGACAGTCGCCTTCATGCTCGAGCTTTTACAACCAAAAGAGGGGGAGAAAATTTTTGATGTTGGCTCGGGTTCCGGCTGGCAAACAGCGCTTCTCGCCGAGCTTGTTGGGCCAGAGGGAATGGTATACGCTGTCGAGAGAATTCCCGCGCTCAAAGAATTCGGCGAGCGCAATGTTATGAAATATGGGTTCAAGAATGTCGCGTTTATTTCCGGAGATGGAACCAAGGGGTATGCGAAGGTCGCGCCATTTGACAAAATTATTGTGGCAGCGGCCAGCCGCGATGCCGTACCCGAAAAACTAAAAGTGCAGCTAAAGATCGGCGGGCGACTCGTGATTCCCGTTGGCAATTTGGAGCAAGATATGGTCGTCTTGGATAAGAAAGAAAAAAAAGAATTTATCGAAACACGGTATCCGGGATTTCAATTTGTGCCGCTCATCCCGGCGCCGTGGGGAAAAGAAGAATAGCCCACCACGAATTTCTTTCACGAATCATCACGAATTAGATAGTAATGTATGTCGAAGCTGCTGTATCCGGAATTAAGTTATGAAATTGTTGGCGTAATGTTTACCGTGTACAATGCCCTTGGGTTTGGATATCAAGAAAAGTATTATAAAAGAGCGATTGAAAAAGAATTTGAGTTGGCTCGTTTATCGTATAAGAGAGAAGGAAAGGTTTTATTAAAATATAAAGGCCATCTTATTGGAAGATACTTTGTAGATTTTATTGTAGAAGGGAAAATTGTGGTGGAGGTGAAAGTTGCAGAAGATTTTTACAAGAAAGATGTCAACCAACTGCTCGCTTATCTCAAAGCCACAGGTTTAAAGTTAGGTATTTAATTCCTATTTACAAAAAAGAGCTTGCTTTTTAAAAGAGTTGTTCATTAACCTTTTATGCATTACAATATGTGTAAATTCGTGATGATTGATTCGTGGAGGGCTTATCTATGCGTGCTGTAATCTTAGCGGGAGGAGGCGGAACTCGTCTGTGGCCAGTCTCTCGCAAGCGAACGCCTAAACAAGTCCAGTCGTTCATGGGAGGCAAAACCCTTTTGCAAGCGACCTATGACCGGCTCCGACGCGCATTTTCACCGGAGCATATTTATATTTCCAGTAATATTCACTATTTGTCGTATTTGCAAAAGCAATTGCCCCGCGTCCACCGACGGCAGTATATTCTTGAGCCCGTGAAACGTGACACAGCACCGGCGATTGGGCTCGCCGCGGTCACGATCGCGAAGCGGTTTCCGAAAGAGACGATGTTCATCGCGAATTCCGATTACTACATTAAAAACGTTCTCGAATTCGCCCGGTATATCAAGCTGAGCGACCGAGCGCTCCGACGTAAACCGAACTATACTGTATTAGTTGGCTTGAAACCGACGTATCCGGAAACAGGGCTTGGCTACGTTAAAATTAGCAAAGTCGCATTTGAGATTGGGGAGCAGGAGGTATTCTATGGTGAACGATTTATCGAGAAGCCGGATCTCAAAACGGCGAAACAATATTTCGAACGCTGGGATTACCTTTGGAACACTGCCATGTTCTCCTGGCGCGTTGATCATCTACTGGAATTATTTCGAAAACATTTGCCGCGTCATTTCACATCGCTTATGAAAATCAAAGATAGTCTTGGAACGAAACGGGAGGCGTCAGTCGTCAGGCGAGAGTTCCACAGCATGCCAGCGATCTCCATTGACTATGGTATGATGGAAAAAACGAAACAGATGCTCGTGCTGCCCGCTGATTTCGATTGGGTGGACATCGGCCATTGGCGCACCGTCCAAGAAGTGCTGGCGGAGAAGAAAGGCAAGAGCGTTGTGGCCGCTGGTCGTCATGTGAGCATTGATTCTCGAGGGAATTATATTTACAGCGCGTCAGGAAAGCTGATCGCAACGATCAGCGTCCAGAACATGATTATCGTAGAGACGGAAGACGCCATTCTCGTCTGTCCGCGCGACAAGGCGCAAGACGTGAAACAACTTGTGGCACTTTTGGAGAAGCGCGGTTTAAAGAAGTATGTCTAAGATATGAAAAAATTCCTTTTTATTGTTCTGGGGATCATAGTCGTACTTGGCGGATTAGGATTTCTCTCGTTTCTTTCGTTGGTTTCAATGCCGAACAGCAGAACAAAGTCTGATGTCGCGTTTTCCATACAAGCGGGGGAAGGAGTAAAAACAATTGCATCAAATTTGAAAGAGCAAGGCTTAATAAGCAACGTTTTTCTGTTCGAAACGTACGTGTTTCTTGATGGCTCGCAGGCCTCGTTTATCGCTGGCGATTATCTTCTCAATCGCAACTATTCGATCAAAGAAACTGTTGGTGTTTTGACGTCTGGCGCAGTCGCAAATGAAAAGATTATTAGGATTATCGAGGGCTGGACAAATCAACAGATCGCGGAGTATCTCGATAAACAAGGAGTTTCGTCGAAGCAATCTTTCCTGGATGCGGCAAATGTGACTGACACGCGGACCATTATTCCTGATAAAACGTATGATTTTCTGGGCGATAAGCCCGCGAAGCAAGGGCTTGAGGGTTTCCTGTTTCCGGATACATACAGAGTTTTCTCGGACACAACAGCAGCGCAAATAGTTGAAAAGATGCTCGATAACTTTGGCGCAAAGTTTACGGAGCAGATGGGTCGAGACGCGCGCAATGCGAATCGTTCAATATACGATATCGTGATCCTTGCTTCGATTGTAGAAAAAGAGGTTCGCAGCGATGCTGATCGAAAAATTGCTGCCGGCATTTTTTGGACCAGACTCAAACAGCGACATCCCTTGCAATCCGACGCAACGGTCAACTATGTGACCGGCAAAAATGTTTTGCAGGCAACCGGCGACGACATCAGTGTGGACAGTCCATACAACACATACAAGTACCTCGGCCTCCCGCCTGGCCCGATTTCCAATCCGAGCCTTTCCGCGCTCAACGCAGCCGTATATCCGGAAGACACCGACTATTTCTATTTCCTTACCAAGCCCGACGGCTCGACGGTGTTCAGTAAGACCTACGAAGAACATCTCGAGAACAAGAGGAAATACCTTCAATGAAAGTAAAAAGGAAAAACCAAAAAGGAAAAATGATTGAAAATATTCCAAAAATTTTACTTTTTTGATTTTACTTTTTCCTTATATGCAGACGTATATCATTTCACTCGGCGGTTCGGTTGTAGTGCCGGGCGATCATGAGATTAGCGTGCGGTTCTTGAAAGGATTCCGTGCGCTCATTCTTCGCGAAATCAAGCAGCGAAAGCGTTTTTTTATTATCGTCGGCGGCGGAAAAATCACGCGGCTGTACCAAAAAGCTGCGAAGCAGGTTGGGGGATTGAGTGCTGATGATCTTGATTGGCTCGGCATCCATGCGACACGACTAAACGCGCATTTGCTGCGGACCATTTTCCGAACGGTGGCGCACCCGGTAGTAATCAAAGATTATTCACGCAAGCAAGTTATACGCAAGAAAGTTATATTGGCAGCCGGATGGAAACCTGGCTGGTCTACGGATTATGATGCGGTTAAGCTCGCCAAAATGTATGAAGCGCCCGCGATCATAAACTTGACGAATATTCCATATGTCTATGACCGCGATCCAAACAAGTCCAGGCGGGCCAAACCATTGAAGCGCACGAGCTGGAGCGCGTACCGGCGCATGGTCGGTTCAAAGTGGGACCCCGGCGCAAATTGGCCGTTTGATCCAGTCGCGGCAAAACTGGCTCACGCCTCAGGATTGCGCGTGATTATTTGCAAAGGCCAAAATCTCAAAAATGTACGGCGCATTCTTCAAGGAAAGCGATTCGTGGGCACAACGATAGAATAGTCTTGACGCCTTTTCCATATCTGTTATACTGCCGAATACAATAAAAGTGCCACAGACAGTAGGTTTCGCCACGCCGGCGAATTAATTTCCTACCGAGGCGAGTCCAGCCGTTAGCTTATAGCTAATAGTTGAAGGACGTATGTCTGTGGTGATCCCCAGACATTTTTTGTTTAATCTATGCCAAAATCGAGAATATGGAAAGAAGCACAAGTCAAAACGCTTGAGGAAAAGCTCGGCCAGGCAAAGACGGTTGTTTTTGTTTATTTTGACGGCCTGACAGTAAAAGAAATAGACTTGATGCGCAAAACGCTTCGCGAACACGATGTTGAGTATTATGTGATTAAGCGGACGTTATTCAAAATTGCGTTAAAGCACCGCAACCTCCCAGAGTCCGAATTTGAGAAAGTAGCCGGGAGCATTGGCGCAGCGTTCGGCGCAAACGATGAAGTTGCACCCGCGAAACTACTGTACGAATTTGCGAAAGATCATCCTGCGCTCAAAATAGCGGGCGGTATCATGAACCAGACGTTCACCTCAAAGCAAGCCATGATCGCACTCGCTAAGTTGCCATCGAAGCAAGAGCTTCTCGCACAGGTGGTTTGGACGATCAAGTCGCCGATATCAGGCTTTGTTTCTGTACTTTCCGTTACGATCCGTTCGCTGGTTTATGCTTTGAACGCTATCAAAGATGTTAAAGCTCCAGGTGGCAATTCGTAATCCTTAATAATTTTTTTAATTCTTAATTTAAAAAACATATGTCTGAAGAAAAAAAAGACGTACAAGTACCGGAGCAGTTCAAAGATCTCGTCGAAAAGATCGAAAAGCTCTCCGTGATGGACCTCGCGGCGCTCGTGAAGGTTCTTGAAGAAAAGTTCGGGGTTTCGGCGCAAGCGCCAATGATGGCAGCCATGCCCGCCGCGGGCGCAGCCGGCGCTGCAGAAGAACAATCAACGTTTAACGTTGAGCTCACGGAAGTAGGGTCGAACAAAATCGGCGTCATCAAGGTCGTGCGCGAAGTGACGCAGAAGGGATTAAAAGAAGCAAAGGACTTGGTGGACGGCGCACCGAAGGTTATTAAAGAAGGCGCTTCCAAGCAAGAGGCTGAGGAACTGAAGAAGAAAATTGAGGAAGCTGGTGGGAAAGCGACCCTCAAATAATCTCGTACCACTTTTACCTTGTCCTAATGCTCACATAAAGACACTCGTTTTGATGAACGAGCGTCTTTTATTATTTACGTAGAGGAGATGTCGTAAAAGTGGTGCAGGGTTACGGTATATCATCTAAGCTGATTTCAAACACTTGTGATCCATTTAATACATAGACGCGATTCGCGTCTTCTCGGACCGCAAAATCTTTGAGGTCACTGAATTGCTCTGAGAAGTATTGGCGCTTGAGCGTTCCGCTCTTGTTGAAGACTAAAACGCGTTTGCCCTTTGCATCAAGAAGATAGAGTCTATCAGAGTCTGCGCTGGTCCATATTCGGTCAGAGTGTTCAAGAGCCGGTTCAATCGTTTCAAGCGCAAAGCTCTGGCGATTGCCCTGGAGGAACTGCAATACTTGGCCGTTTTCGAGCGCGACATACACATACCCGTCAACGGTTATCGATCGTCCAGTGCTGACGTCGACGCCGAGTTCCTTAATCCACGGCGCAGCTTGGTTGTAGCCCGTGCCTACTTTAGAAGCACGGTAGATCTGGTTATTTCGTACGTCGAGGAGGTATAAACGATTTTCATACGTCGTTATGTCGGTGATATTCGCGTCGGTTGTGGGCAGTGAAAACGCGATTTTGGAAAGAGTGCTTTTTCTGAAAGAAAATTCCTGCAAGGAAAAATCCGATGCGAGCAAGAGAAGCGTCCCAGTCGGCGTCAGCGTACTATATTGGAAGGAACCTCCAAGATTTTCGGAAACGGTTTCCAGTTTATTGGTGGACAAGTCAATACTCGCCAGGAGTGATGGATTGGAACCGAGGCCGTAGAGCGTGCTATTAATAAGCGCGAGCTCCGCCATGCGGACGTTCACGTTTAGTGTCGAGAAATCTGCCAGTGAGCTGGGATTGGCGATAACTGTTCTCCGTCGTGTTTTCTCCCGCTGCGATTCGATACGTGCGTTTAGTTCAGCAATTTTTTCTTTTTCTGATTTCTTCCGATTTGGCAATTGATCAACGAGTGACTGGGCGCTTTGTAGCACCAGTGCGGCGCCTGCGTCATCGCCATATGAGAGTCGGGCTTCAGCTTCAGTAATTTTTTGGGAAATCGCCGCAACGCTATCCTCAAAGCTTGAGTGTTGCGTTTGCGTCAATCGCCCTTTGCCGTAGAGAATAATTGATTGGCTGAATACGGCGGCAATAACAAGCGCCAGAACAAAAAGCGATTTCTGCAGCCTTGAGAGCGACTTAAACCAGTTGACTGAACGGTTCATGAACGTGGCCGATGCCTGGGTCGCGCCGCTCGCGCTTTGCAGCGTTTGTTTTGGATTGAGAATCGCCGCCACGACAAATCGCAACCCGCCCAGTATCACGCTAAAAAGCGTTCTGCTCGTTTTGGTTAGCTTACCTTTGAGCGCTGACCCTTCTTTTGGCTGCTTTGTTGCATACGAAGTGTAATACCGTTTTTCAATCTGGAATTGCACTCGCCGCGGAGATTGGCGGAGGATTTTTGTCCGGATGAAATAGCCAATTTTTCGTAGCGTGTTCGCCGCAGTTTCCGACACGTACGTTCGTAGCGATGGCGTGAGTAACCGATTGGTCGCTTGTTTTTTTTCCTCGAGGCGGGCCAGTGAGGACTGCGGCGCCATATATTCCGAAGCTTGCGTTGGACCTTGCGCAGTGGTAAAGCCGGCAGGCGCGGCCACCGTATCGCGTTTCATAACAATCGCGGCGAAGGATTGGGTTTGCGGGGCGTCTTGTAAGGTGCGCTCCACTGTGATAACGGCTTCGGTCGGGCTATAATCGGAAACAACCCGGCGCAGCTTTTCCTGGGACAGATAGTCCATAATTGCGGGCGTCGCGATAATGACGGCGTCCTGCTCCGAGAGCGACCCCGAGATGATGTGCGAGAAAAATTTCAAAGGATTGACTTTGTCGTTATATCGTTTGTGTCCTGCAAGCACGTCGGTAATTTTGTTCTTATGGCATAAAAAAATGTGCACGTTTCCAACGGCGGCAAAGAGCAGGTATTTTTCCTTTGCGACACCGGCGACAATGTTGAGGCGCGAAACAATGTCTTGTTCATGCGAGCGCATGAGCTGGGCGATTTCCAGGTTTACTTTTTCCAGGGCCTGTTCAAACGCCGTATCTATGCTCAATTCATTGGTTTGATAGTACGCGTTTTTGAACGTTTCTTGAATATGCTTAATGATCGTTTCGTGGTCTGGGCGGCGTTCAGAAAATTCTGTCAAAACGAAAATTCTGCCTAATGTTTTCCCTTCAGCATCAGACGGATGTGCGACAAAAACATGCGTTGAGGTTGCGCTTTTTGTGGGATCATGAATAAGAAGTTTTTCGATCGTCGTTGCTGACATACGCGTTGATCTTGCCAAAGCGGTACGTTTGTCATTATACTTATATTAAGACGGTGAGGCAAGAGTTTTTCTTCATATGATTGATCAACTTTTTGGTTCAAGAACTCGCGTAAAGCTCCTGCGTATTTTTCTCTCGAATCCCGAGAAGAGTTTTTTTGTACGTGAGCTGACGCGTCGTATTGGTGAGAGAATCAACTCCGTACGACGCGAGCTCGAGAATCTGGAATCGATCGGCCTGCTTGGATCCTATCCATCCGGAAAGAAGAAATTCTACCGCGTCGACCAATCATTCATTTTGTTCCGTGAGCTCAAGAACCTGATCGTAAAGTCGCAGCTCACCCTTGAAAAAGAACTGACCGCTCAACTACGTAAAATCGGGCAAATTTCCTTTTTGATGCTTACGGGAGTGTTCACCGGCTCGAAAAACGCAAAAACCGACATATTCATTGTAGGGAAGGTGAATCGAAAAAAGTTGAAGCGGCTCGTACAGTCGCTGCGCAAGCAGTTCGACGATCACATTCGCTATACGATTATGTCCAAACAAGAATATGAATTTCGCAACAATCTGACGGATAAATTCCTCTATGATCTTATGGAAAGCAGCCATGTCATTATCGTTGACCGGCTGAAGAAAAAGTAAACCGCATGGTGCTTTTCATTAACACCACCCGCGACGACAGAATGGCAGTTGCCCTTGCCACACCGACGGGTCGGATTTTAATATGGCGCAATGTGTCCATTCGCTACGACCAGGGTAAAAAACTCTTGCCTGCGATTCGCGCCAGTCTGCGCACGACAAAAGCAACCCTCGAGAATCTTCAGGGGATCATTGTTGCAGAAGGCCCAGGTGGCTTCACCGCGGTCCGCATTGGGGTGGTTACCGCGAACGCCCTAGCTTTTAGCTTGGGAATCCCAGTTGTGGGCGTCCGCTCCTCTGCACAATCCACCACGAAAAACACACTATTAAACGGACTCAAAAAGTTCAAGCGTACGAAAATGGGCGCATTTGTCGCTCCTTTCTATGGAAGGGAGCCCAATATAACCCCCACACCAGTTTTACAAAAAACACACATTTAAGAAGCTCTATACTGTAAATAGAACCTTTCTTAATGTCCAGGTTGGTTGAAAATTGGTGTGGGGGGAGTTATCCACAGGTGGGGCTTTGACAAGAAAACAACGATAGTATAGAATGATTTTACATTGATTAGTGAAGTTCCTTCAAAAGAATAGATCTAGTCTGACCAACATTTCTTCCAAAAGAAGAAACTAAGGTAAAATGAATTGGGGTGGAGAATGTAAATGATTTTAAAAATCATCCAAACTTTCTACCCCTTTTTTATTTGCTTGCGCATTTGAAAAAAGAGAGCTATACTTTTGAACAGTTCCCTTGCATTGTGTCCATGATTTGGAAGCCAGGAACAGTCACGGGGGGATGCCCTGACGACTCAACTCTCAGGAGTAAGTTTGCAAAGAACATTTGTTCCAAGCGCTTACTCCTTATTTTTTTTTCAAAAAAGACAGCCGATGCCTTAAAAGAGTCACACAGCTATTTTTGCTGCAAGCCGGTGCGTGTAGCAGGATTAGCTTGCAATCAACTTTGTTTACCGCTTTTTGGACGATCAATACCAACCCAGAGCACCTCACTCTTCGAGCCTGAGCCTCAGAGCCGAAGGCTGTGGGCACGATGGTGATGAACCGAGGTACACCGTTCTTTATTTACCGCTTTTTGTACGGTCAAAAAAGCGCCAGAAATGGACAATGGACCAGAATGCACCGATCGTAGGCACGGCCCCGTAAAATATTATACGGGGCACGGCGACCTGCGCTCGGTTGTAAAACATTTTTTGAAATACAAGCCCCAAACTTTGTGAAAATGGGTGGTTAGTCTGGGCGGTTCAAGAATTCTCTAGGTGCTAACTTATGAGGGTAGTACTCAATGCTGAACTACATCTTAATCTGCAGTGCTATGTTTTTTGCGTCAAAGCCAGTGCAGCATTCGGACATTTAATCGTTTGGGCATTCATTTAAACTTCGTCATTAACGTCAGTAGGCGGTTTAGAACTTCCTAATAATCCCAATTACTCTTCCTTGGATAATCACATTTTTCGTGTACAACGGCTTATATTTCTTATTGGCCGGTTGCAGGCGAATGAGATTCCTCGTTTTAAAGAATTTCTTGAGCGTCGCAGTCCCATCTTCAAGAAGCGCGACGACCATGTCGCCGTCTTTGGCGTACTCGGTTTTTTCCAGGATGACGTAATCACCGTCGGCAATAAGACTTTCGATCATGGAATCGCCTTTCACGCGCAAAATGTATGCGCGCTTGTTGCCTATGAGTTGTTTCGGCACCGGCATGCCTTCTTCAATATGTTCGATTGCTTCGATTGGCTGGCCTGCGGTTATCGTGCCCACGATGGGTAACGAGACAGCGTCCTCGGACGGTGCCGCTTCGTCCGCCACGATGCGCAGTTCCCGTGGCTTGTTGTCGCGCTTGATAAATCCCAACCGCTCGAGCTTTTCAAGATGTTCATGCACAGTCGCGAGCGACGTAACCTGAAACTTGCGCGCGATCTCCGATAGGGTAGGAGCATAGCCATGCCGTTTGATGTAGTCCTTGAGATATTCAAGGATACGCTGTTTTTGTTTAGGGAGAACGATGGTCATATGGTTCAAGTTAAAAATTAAAAAGGAAAAAGTAAAAATGATTGAAATATTCCGAAATTTTTAACTTTTACTTTTTAGTTTTTACTTTTGTAAGTATAGCCGAATAAAAACCGAATGTCAACTCAAAGCTGTGGATAAGTTAAAGCAACGATATGTCTTGACGCTTTGAGTTGACATTCGCCCCGTGTTTATCACGGGGCCCCAACGTTTTTTGTTTGGAGATTCTGAAACAATCCTGACATCCGTCAGGACGAGGTTCAGAATGACCGGGACGGACTTGACAAGCATCCTCTTTTGTATCAGACCTTTGACCAAAACGCCAAAGTGGTATATAATGGAATAACGAGGTAGGAAGTGGATAAAAGTGGGGATAAGTACCTTCCATTGTGGATAACCGAATATCTCGCATTTCTATTTTCATTACGACATCCTAGATGTTTATCGGTGAGTACGAACATAACGTTGATGAAAAAGGCCGTGTCGCCATCCCCACAAAGTTTAAACAGGAGTTGGGACGTGGCGCCGTGGTAACGCGCGGACTGGATAACTGTCTGTTCTTGTATCCGCGCAAGGACTGGGAAGCGCTCGCTGACAAGCTCTCGAAGCTGCCTATCGGGAAAGCGAACACTCGGGCGTTCACACGATTGATGCTTGCCGGCGCCATGGATGTTGGGCTTGATCGGCAAGGACGCATTGTCTTGCCTGAATATCTGCGAACCTACGCGTTGCTGAAAAAGAAAGTCGTTATCGCCGGACTCTACAACCGACTGGAAATATGGGATCACGCGGTGTGGAATCGTTATAAAACCGGAACCGAAAAGCGCGGCGGCGACATTGCCGAAGCGCTTGGCGAATTAGGCGTGTAACAAAATGCCAATCGGGCGCCATGTCCCGGTCTTGCTCAATGAGGTTGTCGCATACCTTGATCCGCAGCCCAATGAAAACGTCATTGACCTGACTGTTGGTTCTGGCGGTCATGCATCCGCCATTCTAGAAAAAACAAGTCCGAACGGTAAACTTCTCGGCATTGACCGGGATGCAGAGGCGCTTACAGACGCAAAACAAACATTGCAACCATTTCACAATCGCATTCTACTCAAACAGACATCATACGAACATTTTCCTTCCATACTCAATGAACACCCCGCAGTACATCCGATTAGCCGTATCCTACTTGATCTTGGCTTATCATCTCGTCAGCTCGAAAACGACAAGCGGGGATTTTCCTTTCAAAATCCAGATTCGCCGTTAGATATGCGGTTCGATGCGGGAGAATCAACACCAACCGCAGCGGACCTCATTAATACTTCTACCTCCGATCAGCTCGCTCGGATACTCGAGGAGTACGGCCAAGAACCTTTCGCACGAGCGATTGCCCAGGCAATTGCGCAAAAACGAAGCGTACAATTGTTTCAAACAACTGGGCAGCTCGCCGAGGTCGTACTCCTCGTATACCGAGAACGATTGAAGTCAAAGCGGGAAGTGCCGTGGGTGGGCGGCAGGCACCCGGCCACAAAAACATTCCAGGCGTTGCGCATCGCCGTCAATAAGGAACTTGAACGTTTGCGAGCCGTCTTACCTCTCGCCGTAATGGCACTGCGTCCGGGCGGCCGCATCGCGGTCATCTCGTTTCACTCGCTTGAAGACACGATTATCAAACATTTTTTCCGAGAACAAGCTCGGTCAAGTAAGCCAACACTTCGCATTATTACAAAAAAAGTAATTCAGCCCACGTTCGAAGAAAGAAAAACAAACCCCCGCAGCAGGAGCGCACATCTGCGCGTTGCGGAGAAAATATAAAGAAAAAAACAAATGGCAAAACTTTTTCGTAAAACGCTGACACATCAGCGTGAACCAGCAACGTCGCCCATCGTTCGATTTTTCCAAGAAAAAATGTTTCATGTCAACATCATTCTCGGTATAGCTGTTCTGCTCGCGGGAATGGCGTATTTGCTTTCGATGAACCACAGCTCCACCAAAGGGTTTGAGATCAAGGGGCTCGAAACTCGCTTGCAAACCTTAGAGGAACAAAATCAACGACTCGAGCTCAAAGTGACGGAACTGCAGTCGCTTTCCATGATTCAGGAAGCTAGCAAAACAATGAATATGGTTGCCGCCTCGTCCATTGAATTTGCGCCGGCAGTCGGCTCCGTGTTCGCTATTCGATAAACAACTTTTTTTCCCGATATGGTGATTCGGAGAAAACAGAACGGTACGGAGAAAAAAAGCCGTGCCCAACCGCGTGACCGGATCCAGACTCTTACTATTCTACTTTTTATTCTAGCCGCACTCTTAATAGTGCGGCTTGGTTATATTCAGGTTTTTCAGCACACATTTTATGAGGCATTGGCGGAAGGCCAGCATTCGCTTTCGGAAAAGCTTACGCCCGTGCGCGGCCAGATTTACGTGCATGATCGCGACGGCGCGGATGGATTATATCCGTTAGCCTTGAACAAAAGGTTATTTTTGGCTTATGCAGTCCCGCAAAGCGTCCAGAATCCTGAATTGGTTGCAAAAACACTCGCGCCAATGCTCGAGCTGGAAGAGTCGGAGATCTTACCTCGTCTTATCAAGGAAAACGATATCTACGAACCGATTAAGCATAA
This sequence comes from Patescibacteria group bacterium, assembly GCA_044868145.1. Classification (GTDB taxonomy): domain Bacteria; phylum Patescibacteriota; class Patescibacteriia; order UBA10025; family JBIOWE01; genus JBIOWE01. The sequence continues at coordinate 374,969 of JBIOWE010000006.1, read as the reverse complement.
AGTAACAGAAGAGGTCATGAAGCAAATTGAACTGCTGAAGCTACCCGGCATTGCTTTTTCGGACGAGACCGAGCGCTATTATCCGGAGAAGAACATTGCAAGCCACGTGCTGGGCTTCTTGGGTTTCCAAGGCGACAAACGCGTGGGCCAGTACGGGCTGGAAGGATATTTTGAAGATGAACTCGCGGGGAAAGCAGGATATTTGCAGACGGAAAAAGACGCGCAAGGTAGGTGGATTTCTTTTGGCACGCGGTTTTTCCAGGAGGCGCAGAACGGGGCAGACATCATTTTGACGATCGATCGCACGGTTGAGTATGAGGCGTGCACGCGTCTTGATCAGGCGGTTGCCAAGCATGGCGCTTCCGGCGGCAGCGTCATTATTATGGAACCAAAAACCGGTGCGATCATCGCGATGTGCGGCTCGCCTGATTTTGATCCGAATAACTACAATCAAGTCGAAGACCCGAACACGTTTATCAATCCTGCTACGTTTTACGTTTATGAGCCCGGTTCCGTGTTCAAGGCGTTCACGATGGCCGCGGCCCTTGACCTTGGCAAGGTAAAACCAGAAACGACCTATACGGACACTGGCAGCGTGGAGATCGGACGATACACTATTAAGAACTCGGACGGAAAAGCGCACGGGGTTTCGACGATGACCGATGTGCTCGTTGAATCCCTGAACACAGGCGCGATTTTCGCTTCACGCGAGGTTGGGCCGGTCGCCTTTGAAGAATATGTGAAAAAATTTGATTTTGGCGAAAAAACGGGAATTCAGGTGAACTCCGAAGCGAACGGCGATATTTCGGCGTTGGCGGACCATAAAGATATCTATACATCCACCGCGTCGTTCGGTCAGGGTATTACGGTAACGCCGATTCAGTTGTTAGCGGCGTTCGGCGCGATCGCGAACGGCGGAGCGCTGGTGAAACCCTATATCGTCGACCAAATCATGCAATCAAATGGTGTGGTTGTAAAAACCGATCCGGTCACGGTTCGTCAGGTGATTTCGAGCCAAACAGCCACAACGCTTTCCGCCATGCTCGTGAAGGTCGTCCAAGGAACGCATGGCAAGCGCGCGGGCGTTCCGGGCTATTACGTCGCCGGCAAGACGGGAACCGCACAAATTGCCCGGAAAGACGGGCCTGGCTATGAATCGGATCTCACCATTGGAACGTTTGTCGGTTTCGCGCCTGTGTCGAACCCACGCTTCGTCATGCTTGTGAAACTCGATAAACCGCATGATGTCCGGTTCGCGGAAAGCACCGCCGCTCCGTTGTTTGGCGATATTGCAAAGTTCCTGTTACAATATTATCAGGTTCCGCCTGACATGCGGGTGGAAGAATAACGCTATGGGAATATTCCGGACAGTTCTTGAAAAGAAATTACGTTTTGACAGCCGTCTTGTGTTGCGAAAATACAAGCCGGACATTATCGGCGTGACCGGCAGCGTAGGTAAGACGTCCACAAAGGAAGCGATTTACACCGTTCTTTCGTTTCGGCATCGAGTTGGGAAAAACTTGAAAAATTACAACAACGAGCTCGGCGTTCCGCTGTCGATTCTGCAAAGCGAGTCAGGGTACCGGAATCTTTTTTCCTGGATAAAGATTTTTTTGCGAGTCATTCGACTTCTGCTTGTGACTGATCGATCCTACCCTAACATGTTGGTTTTAGAGATGGGCGCGGATAAGCCTGGTGATATCGATTATCTGCTTGACCTTGCGTCATGTTCCGTTGGCGTGGTAACGGCTGTTGGGTATGCGCATGTCGAATTTTTCGGAAGCATGGAGAAAATCATTCGTGAAAAGCAAAAAATCGTCTCGCGCCTTGGCAACGACGGATTCGCCGTCTTGAATGCCGACGATGATGCGGTGTTTGCGATGCGCGAACGGACAAAGGCAAAAGTGCTGACGTTTGGTTTTTCCGAGCGGGCTGACGTCAAAGCGTTGGAGCCCGCTATTGTCAAAGGACCGCCGGAATCCCAGTGGGTCCACTTTTCGATACAGGGAATGAGTTTCAAGGTGAGTTACGCTGGGAGCACGGTGCCGTTTTTCTTACCCAGCGTGTTTGGTAACCAACAAGTGTATTCGGCGCTTGCGGCAATTTGCGTGGGCATTCGCTACGGCATGAACCTCGTCGAAATGTCCGAAGCGTTGCGCACGTACATCGCGCCGCCGGGCCGCATGAAACTGTTGCCGGGCATCAAACATACGTTCCTGCTCGACGATACGTACAACTCCTCGCCCCAAGCATGCTTTGCCGCATTTGACGTCATCAAAAAGATCGAAATCCCTGGTAAAAAATACGCGGCGCTCGGCGACATGGCCGAGCTTGGTCCATACACACAAAAAGCTCATGAAGACGTTGGGCGTGCCTGTCCAAGCGTGTTTGATTATCTCGTCACTGTTGGCGAACAAGCAAAAATGATCGCGGATGCGGCAATCAAAGCAGGGATGAAAGAAGACGATGTGTATTCCTTCGGCAAAACAGACGAAGCGGGTAAATTCATTCAAGAGCGTATAGAAAAAGGGGATTTTATTTTCGTGAAAGGCTCGCAGGTCGCGCGAATGGAGCGGATCGTCAAAGAGCTCATGGCAGAGCCGGAACGGGCGGTCGAGCTCTTGGTTAGACAAGGGCAAGAGTGGGAATAGGCTAAAAGAAATAGGTTAAAGTTAGGTGCGCGAGTGTCGTTAAAGCAATGCGCATTTTTTGGTATTGACATAAAATTCATTTTATTGTAGGGTTATCTATTCTTTGTTCTTTGAAAACCAAAAGCCTTGCAGGGGCATCTCTGCTACAACAAAAACGCTCCGAGGAGGTAGCATGTAATGAATAACTTTCAGTATTGGGATGCGGATCGTGTGTACAGAAAATCATTGCAGAAACCGTACCGGCGTCTCTTGGGTTGGGTGGTATTCTGTCTTTTTATCGGAACGTCGCTGATTCGATATCCGGGCATGATCGAGGCATTCAAAAGTCATCCGCCAGTAGCCACGCCAGCAGAAGTGACCGCCGCCGCTCACTATTACGAGCGAATATCTGATTCCTTGACAGTCGCGTGTGCAAATCTTGGCACCCGCCTCACCTACTTCGATGCATTTAAAGCCCGAAATACACTTTTGACCGCTGAAGATAGCTTAAGCAAAGTGTTGCCTTCGCGGAACGTTGATGCTTCGATCTTGGTACGCCAATGGATTGACCAGGCCGAGCAAAATATTCTGACTGGGCATAACGAACAGGCTGAAGAGATCATCAGGGATATTCAAAAGAGGAACCCGAACTTCACTGGCGAAAAAGTGCAGCAACACAGATTCGTATTAGCGAATTCTTTCTCTCGTGAAGCTCAAACTAAAGTTGGGCCGCCGGGGTATTATGCGAATATCGATTTTGAGCAGCTGGGCTCATTTGCTGCGGGCGCGGCGAACCATACGTTGTGGTTTGCGCTCTTTTGTGCGCCTCTGTTACTCCTTGTCAGAGTAATGATGATTCGGAGGAACAAAGTACGTGTTTTCTTCGAAGAAATTGCTGTTTATACGATATGGCTCGCGCTCTGTGCCTTCTTCTGGCCCTTCATGAGTTTTAACCATGTTGAGGCGAAATTGCGACCGACAAACAGGTTCTACATCCTCCGGTTCCGTTATCTGTTTGCGAAAAGAAAGTTCTTCTTGAGTCTTGCGGAAAAGGACGTGCTTCTACAACAAGCCGGAACCGCTGAACAAGACGTAGAAAAAATCTTTGGCTATGTCCAAGGAGTCGCTGAAACGGCAACCGGCAGCGCGCGGAGGTACGCCATAGTCACGTTTTTCTCGACCCTGTTCCCGATCCAGTTCGCAGGTCATACGCTGACCGCATTGGCACAGTCGCAAACCCCGCTTGTTGAGACGAAAGTCAAAAAGACCGAGTTTAGTCTTAATGGCTACGCGATTAGCTCGGTGAACGAAGATGCGCCGCATGTTACTTTGAATATGGTGCGCATCAAGCCCAAGTGGACAAACGACAAGTTCTCCTTGGCGCTTGAAGTGGATCCGACGTCTACGGTTCAAGTGAAAGTCGCCGCGATTGGCTATGATGTTTCGCCGGAATTCCATATTCAACTCGGTCGATTAGTTACACCATTTGCTTGGTTGTATCCAAGTCCCTTAAACCAGCCAACGCTGCATTTGCCGTTTGGACAATTGCTCATGCCTTTTAATGATAATGGCGTGCTGGTTAATGGCGACATAGGCCCATTCAATTACCGCCTCGGCGAGTTAAATGGCACCGGCGCATACCAAGACGACAACGAGCAGATGGATTACGTCGGCCAGCTTAGTCTCAAAATCGGCAAAGCAAAACTCGGATTCACCGAGCAGCAAGGCAAACAGAAAAATGGAACGTTGCGCATTCTGCATGGTGCAGACGCCAGCATCACAGTTGGTCCAGCTTCACTCCGCGCACTGGTATTGGAGCGACCAGATTTGCGGCAAAGAGGCTGGATGAGCGAACTGTTGGTGCGTGCAGGGCCCAACACTGGCGTTGCATTGTACGATGAAGTGCAAGGCACGCGCATTCTGGATCTCGGGATCAACAGGCAATGCACTGATGAACTCACGATCCTCGGGCACGTTATCCTCAACTCCAGTACAAAGCCGATCTACGGCATTCAACTAAAACACACATTTACAAAGTAGTACATTTCAAAGGGTCGATCTTTACGGTCGGCCCTTTTTGTATTTGACGGATCAATTTCTGATTGGTAAGTTGATAATCACAATGGCCTTGGTTCTAGGATCAATATGAACGACCGATATGCAAACTCCAGAAGGAAAGAATGAAAATTTTCTTGCCCAGTTGACGAAGGAACAACGACTTCAAGTGCAAATACAACTTGAGGAACATGAACATGAACGATATACTGTTGATATTGAGCTTGGAGATGTAACGCTCAAAGATTTCGTCGTGTACCCTGACGTGCTGCGACCTGAACGCATGGTTGCCTGTGACTTGGCAATATTTTTACATCAACACCCCGCCATGTTTCGTAATAAAACTTCACTAGATATGGGAAGTGGTGCTGGGCTTCAAGGCATCGTAACAGGACTCGATGGAGCGAGTCGACTTATTTTTTCTGATATATCCGAACAGGCAATTGCAAATACAAGAGAAAATGTAGAAAAATTTGGTCTCACGAAAAAATCCTTCATTATCCAAAGTGACCTATTCTCTAATATCACGGAATCATCAGACAGAATTATTTTTAACCATCCATTCTTTCCCGGAAAGCCAACGGAACGCCTTCCAGTATCGCGAGCCATGCTTGATGAAGGAGGTTTGCTACAACGATTTTTGCAAGAATCAAGAGCGTTTTTGAAAGATAACGGGTCAATTATTATGCCTTACTTACAAATGGCTGGAGAAACGAATGATCCCTCGGTCCAGGCTCCGAAACACGGATATGAGGTTACGATACTTGAAAAGAAAAACGTATCCGCCGGCACCCAAAAAGGATTATTTTCTATAATTGAACTTAAACAAAGGAAATAATTCGGATCATATTCCTTAAAGGTTAAGTTTCAAACGAGTGTGTGGGCTTTTTCTCATATTAAAAACCCTGGCCAAAATGTTTGACCAGGGTATATGTTAGGTACTGACAAGCTTCAGAAGCTCGTCTTTAAAGTTCAAGATGCGTTGTATGATGGGTTTGCCTCCGTTTTGCGCAGTTGCAACATGGGGATTTAGCGAATAAACAACTTGGTGACGTTTTCGTTTTGGAATAAGGATCACCCTTTGTTCGACAAGCCAGCTGAGCGCCTGCTCATAGAGATCCGGATCAAACTGTTTTTGTAGTTTGCTTGCCACATCCCGCCTCACATATTGGGCTGTACGGTATCTTTCGTTAAAGTAGGAGCGACCGCGTTGGCCTGGCTTGAGCAATCCCTGCAAAATAATCGAGGAAGCATGAATGAGATCAGTTGATGATGGAAGTACTCCTTGAATATCTAGCAACGTTATTAGACTGTCCTGATTTAGTTGGGGAAGAGTCGCTTTTTCCTTTTGCGTGATAGGGACTTGTTCTTTCCTCCGGGGCAATTCTTGTTCTTTTTCAATAGGTATGTTGGCGGCGGCCAGCGCTTGTTCAAGCCAGTAAATTCGACGTTTTAAACGTTTTGGTGATTCTTGCTCGTAGTTCTTAAGGCAGACTCGCACGTCTTGCTGCTTCTCGATTGATAAGGTATGAAACCTTAGCGATTCTACTTTCTCCAAGAGGTTCTTTTCATACACCTCGCGACGTTCTTTTTCACGCAGTTCTTCACGCGCAGAGTACTTATAAGTGAGTTGCCGCGCTTCTTCCAGATGGCGCCTACGTCTATTCAACGGTAAATGTTCTGCCATCGCGAGTTTGATCAATGAATCAATCGAAGCAAAAACCTTGTCGGGAAGCGAAATGTCTTCAGAAAGTTCTGTCTGAAAGCGTTCAATTTCTTCCATGAACGACTGCATTCGGTCGAGTTGCCGCTTGATGTCGTTTCGCTTTTTTTCCGCTTCAGCGATGCGTTGCCAGTATAGTTTTTGGCCAGTTTTGAGCTGTTCGGTATAATGAATCGCGTACTGAAGCATTGAGGGCGCAAGAAAACATTGAATGAATCTTGGTGGTCTCGCCGGAAAGCCGTGTCGATGATATTCAGTGCAACGCTTTAAGAGCCTTTTCCAGAAAACCCCAGCGAGCACGAAATGGAAGTGTATGCCGAGAATGGCGATCAAGACTCCCAATGCGATCCTCCGTAAATTGCCGGAATCTCTGAAGACGAAGCTAAAGTGACTCCTCTCTATTTTGTTTGTTCTCGCAATCACCGTGTCCGCATTGAGTCGAGGAAACAGCGTTTTGTTGCGTGTGGCAAACGAACGGATGAATGAAGCGAACTCCGCGAGGTTTTCTTGAGCATTGGCATGCAGGTTATATGGCAGAACAAACGCAGCGGTTGCATACAGGTGTTCTTTTGAGCGAGCGAGATTTCCTAATGATTCGACTTTTCGGATTATGGGTTTTGTAACATATCCAACATAAACAAGATTGGTGGGCTCATACAATACACACCAGATTTGTGCCAATGAATCTTGACTATCGGTAAACTGCGTTGCAGGTGGTAAGATACGCAATGAATCAAGATGTTCTTCGAATAAAGCGCCATACCATCTGCCTGGGTGCACAATGGAAAAGCCTGTTTTTTGCTGTGTTTCTCCCCACAGAACGGCCATGCCACAGGAAAATACATGTTCAGGGTTTTCTGCGTGGTATGCGCACCCATTGCGATGCAAAGCTGGGATGAGCGGACTTCCCATAAAGGAGAGGCCGACCAGTACAATGAGGAACATTGTGTATCGGCCAATCAATCCTACGAGATGAGGAGCTCTAACAAGATCAAAGCCCTCGGCATCTTTTTTCTTATGGTGCATGAATTTCCTCCTTGTGGTTTCATGTGATTTAGTTTTGAAGGTACAAACGGTTCTACTATGTACCTAACAGTTATTGTGCATGATGTCAAGCTACACAGAGCCGGTTCTAAATTCTCAGTCAGCCCTTTTTGTACTTGACAATTTTTGCACAATCGTTAAAATGGTTGCACAAACTAAAAGGAGGGCCTATTGAAAAAAGCTCATTTGCATTACGGGCGACGGACACGTAAAGAGGCTACAATCTTTGCCCTTGGACTCCTTCTCGTTTTTATAGTAATGGGAGTTATCCTTTCCCTAATAAGGGAAAACGAGAAGCGTAACCCAAACGCACGATTGCAGTTGTTCGGCTCCGCCAGCCAAACAGACCAAACGCCCAAGAGTGCAATACTGTTGGGCGATTTGCTAAAACAATCATTTCTTTGACAACCGAGAAGGAGGGAAACCATGTGTGCCGGATTTGATCAGTTATACAAAGAATATCGAAGTTTGTGGGGAAAAGGGCCAAACGAATTACTGAAAAAAGTTTGGGAACGCTTCGGGAAGCATTCAACCATATTGGATCTTGGCACTGGCCAGGGCAGGGACGCGCTCTTTTTGGCAAAACAAGGGTTTCGCGTGGTTGCTATTGATATTGCCAAGGAAGGCCTCAAGACCCTGCGTCAAGAGGTGGGAAACCAAGGCCTTGCAAGTAACATTCAGGTATTTCAGAAGGATATTGCAGATGTGCGTATCCGGCGAGATCAGTATATGGTCGTGAATGCCTATAACGTTCTTCATTTTCTCGTCAAGAAAAAGGCGCTCCGCTTATTGCGTGATATAAAAAATAATCTGAAGCACGGAGGCTACCTTGTTCTTTCTAATTTCACTACAAAGGATCCGAGATCCTGGAGTAAAGGACGCAAGGGTAGAGCATTTTTCCGACCCAAAGAATTGGCCACCATGTTCTTTGATTGGAACATCGTGTACTATCGTGAACTCAAGAAACGAGATAAAGCGCATCCCGGCAGACCACGGCCGCACATTCATGGCATTGTATCCATGATCGCACGAAAATTGTAACTTTAAAAAGCCCGAGAGCAGATCGGGCTTTTTGTTTTCCACAGTTTATTCACTTGACGGCCAAAAGGGGAGGGTATAAAGTAGAGACGGCGCTAAATATTGCGACGGCGCTATAAAGTCGACTCTATGATACCTTTAATTTTCCTTGCAGGACTCCTGAATCTTGGCCTAGGCATATACGTTTTGGCCAAAAATCCGCGAAAATTGCTTAATAGGCTTTTCGGCGTTTTGGCGTTCGCAATAACCCTCTGGGTATTGTCAAATATTTGGCTTTTTACAAATGTGCGAGCGAATTACCCCTATCTTCATGTATCGTATGCTTTTGGCGCACTGATTCCACCCATCGTGTTGCATTGGGTATCCTCGTTTATACGAAAAAAGATCAGTAGATTCTATCTATTACTTAGTTATTGCTTGTCCATTATAGTCGCTCTTTTTTCGCTTGTGCCAGGCGTGCTAATTAAGAAAATTACAGAAGTTGATACATATTCCATGAAAGCTGACTTCGGAGTTTTATTCTTTCCTTATGCTTTTATTGTTTCAACGACTTTGCTCTTATCTGCCATTTTATTAATCAAAGAACGCGCTGCAACAATTGGACTACGGAGGTTGCAGATGAACTATGTTTGCTTAGGATTTGGGATCCCTATCGTTCTGATTATCATTGTTGATTTTATTTTCCCAGTTCTCGGTAATACGAAATACTATAATTTTGATAGTCTCACCTCTTTTTTCTTTGTGGGTATCTTAACATATAGCATCACGCGCTATCGATTTTTGGACATTAAATTTGTTCTTCGCAAAGGATTTATCTATGCCACTTCATTAATGATCGCCTTAGCTTTTTACGCATATGTTGTGATTGTTGGAAAACAGTATCTTCAGACATCGATTCATCTTTCGGAAAGCTGGGGCATTTTTCTTTTGGTAGCTTTGATTGCAATTGGTTTCCCGCCCCTAAGGAAAGGCGTTGAATTGTTGATTAATGCGATTTTTGAGACCCGGCAGGATGCCGATTCTGTGCTCGAGGAATTACGTGGTCATTTATCGAGTACGAAGGATTTGTCTGCATTGTTGCAGGCAATTACCGTCAGGCTGAAAGATTTTCTAGACATACAAGATGTTCGCATTCTTTTGGCTGACCAAAGAGAAAAAGCGTTTATTGGTCCGCTAAAGCTTGAATTTTCAAATCCTCTGGTCCGTTATTTGAGAGATTTCGGCGAAATAATCATCGCAGAAGAATTATCGTACATGATAGATGCTGACACGCGACTTGAAAAAAAAGAATTTAATAGCATCGAGAGACTGCTGCAAGAAATCAATGTGGCAGCTGTTGTCCCTATTGGCAAAGGGGAAGAGCTTATTGGAATATTCTTAATTGGTAAAAAGCAGTCGGGCGCTGCATTTACTCTGGGAGACATCCAATTTCTCAAGCAACTCTCGTTGCAATCCATCATTAGCCTTGGGAATGCAGTTCTCTATCGGGATGCGATCGAACGAATTAAATCAAATGCCAATAAAACGTAAGAAAATCTGCCTTCTGTTTTGCGGCGGGGCCACCATCATGCAAGATAAACAGATCCTTGCGGTGCGTGATGCTTCAGATATTTCAAAATGGTTCACCACTGTCCCGGAGCTTCGTATTATAGCGGATATTGATCCCGTATTTGTCTATGGCGAGGACGCGTCGGAAATGACTCCCGCCTTATGGTTGAAGCTTTCTTCGGAAATACAGAAGCGCTACACAAAATATGACGGATTTGTCATTACACACGGCGTTGACACGATAATTTACACAGCGTCGGCACTTTCGTTTATTTTGCAAGGACTCTCAAAGCCGATCGTTTTGACCGGATCTCCGTTGCCGTCTGATCCAAAAGCAAAGGCAAGCCTCGAGGGGCTTATTGAAGATTATCGGGGACTTGGCGTGAAAGCGAATCTTATCAATGCAATACAAGTAGCAACAATGGATATCGCCGAAGTCGCGATCATGTTCGGCAACCGCTTGATTCGCGGCAACCAGGCTTTGAAAGGCGATACGCCGACATTCAACATCTTTGACTCGCTCAACCGCCAATACCTTGGCAAGGTAGATTTCGGTATACGACTTTTTGAGAATCGGAGAAAGCGTTCAAAGCAAAAATTACAGTATTATCCGCATTTGGACACCAATGTTTATACGATTCAGCTGTACCCGGGGATTGCTGCGGACATTTTGGGTCAGATGCTCGAAAAGAAGTGTCATGGAATTATTGTTCGTACCTATCACACGAATCTTTTCCCCGATTCATTTGCACCCGTCCTGCGAAAAGCAAAACAAAAAGCCGTGCCAGTCATCGCCCATAATCCTTTTTCACTCGACAGTAAGAAGAAAAAGGTTGAGTATATTGCAATCAATGAAATGACATTCGAAGCGGCGCTCACCAAGCTAATGTGGATCCTAGGCAAAACCAAGAACCTCGAAGACATTCGTAAACGGATGAAAGAGGATATGGCTGGCGAAATTAGCATGCGACCATAATATGAAATTTTACGTATTTGCCCCACAGCAAGCAAGCGAGCAAATCCGGCAGAACTGCCAGGCGATGATTAAGATACTTAAAGATGCCAGTAACACCGTAGTGGCGAGCTACAGTAATGCGCAGCTTACGGACTTCTCGAAGGAAGATTTGGAGCAAATCAATATGACGGGCGAAAATTTGCTCGACAAAATGGATGCGCTTATTATCGAGGCGTCACAGCCAGACACCGAAGTCGGGTATTTGCTGGCGTATGCCATGTCCCAGAAAAAGGCGACACTATACTTATACGAAAAGGGAACTGACGGGAAAAACGCGCTTGGCTATCTCTCGGCAAAGTCAATCCCTCCGCACATACGAATGAAATCATACTCACCGAACGAATTGCAAGGAGTCTTGATGGATTTTCTTGGCCTCATGGAAGCGGGGCAGATCAGCGAAGTGCCGAGCATTAAGTTTACCCTCCGCATCACGCCCCAAATGGAGCGTTACCTCACATGGAAATCGAAACAAAAAAAGACCACAAAGGCCGACTATTTGCGCCTCATCCTCACCGAAGAACTAATCAAAAAAGATGAGGAGTATCAAAAGTATTTAAAATTGAGAAGGGGAGAAGGCAATAATCAATAACAATATGAGAACATTACTTACAATTATCACTTTAGCCAATCTTTCCATTTATGTTTATATCTGTTACAAAGTGTTTAAAAAATGGCACGTTAGTAAAGCGCATCGAAGATTCTTTTTCTTGATTCTTGCCTCATTATTATGGATCTTAGCTGTTTATCTACAAGATGAAAATATTTCTTCACAACTTTATTCCCTGACGACTCATGCTAATTTTGCCTTGGCAGCCCTTATCGCTGGTTTTGTAGTAAGCTTCGCAGCGCATTTCCCCCGGGAAGGTGATCTTACCTTTAAACAAGAGATTGCACTAATGTTGCCAATCGTCATTTTATCTATACTTTCTTTTTCAAACTTGTTCATTAATCCACCGCTCGTAATTCAAGGGATTGTTCCACCACTCTACTATCTCTATGTGGCAATAATCATAATTTATTTCATTGTAATGGGCGGGGGTATCTTACTTAGAAAATATATTAATAGTGATGGTATTATAAAGCTCCAGCTTCGATATATATTATTAGGATATCTTATTACAATTGTTGTCCTCCTAGCATGGAGTACCTATTTTAATCTTTCAGGTGGACAGGTGTCAGCCACTCAGAACAGGATCTTGCTGAATTCCTCGGTACTTTTTTCGTTTGCCATAGCATATGCCATGTTACGTTACCGTCTTTTTGACATTAAAATTATCATAAAGAAAAGTATTATTTACCTCGCCACCTTGGTAACTATTCTTTTTACATATATCTATTTATTATTATTTTTTCAAAGATTTTTACAAGAACAGTACAACTGGGACTCGCAAATTTCTACCGTTCTGCTCGTGCTACTCATTGTATTAACCATTGAACCGCTTCGACGATTTGTTGCAAGGATTGTCAATAAAGTTTTTTATGCTAGGCGAAGAGAAACAAGATTAGAAAGTAAGCGGATGCAATTCATTTTATCCTCAACTTTACATTTCAAAGATTTGATTGGAAAGGTTAGCGTAGAGTTTCGGACGATGTTGGGGATGCAGGACATTCAATTTCTTTTAAACTATAAAAAAGAAAGTAAGCTAGAGACTTATTGGCCAGAAAATGTTAAGAAAATTATCGTGAATCTTAACGATCCACTATTTGAATACCTGCGCATTCACTCTGAAATTCTCGTCACCGAAGAGATACCATATTTATCGGAAACAAAAAGTCAAAACGAGGTACAGTTGCTGAAAAACATTGAACGTAGGCTACAGGAATTGAACGTAGCCTTAGTTCTTCCCATTGGTGAACAAGACGAACTGATCGGAGTGTTTCTCTTTGGTCCAAAAGAGAGAAAAGAGGCATTTACTTTAGAAAATCTACAGCACTTATCTGGTTTTCGGAATCAAACAACATTTGCGCTCGCGAATGCGCTTTTGTATAAGCAAGCCGTGGAACGTATAAACGTCCATTAAGTAGAGGTAAAATTTTCAAACTAGTTTATTATTACGTGCCTCCGTAATAATTGTTTTTTGCCGTTCACGTTCCGGTGGAGAGAATTGGTATAAAATGATATAATTGTTATAGAAATTGATTACTATAGTTCGATTTGAGCCGTCGGTTTAGTACAAGATAACAACTTAATCGTCAGACAAAACCTTCCCTAAAGCCTCGCGCGTCACTTCAAGCGCCGTCGTCGCAGGTTGTGGAAAGGTTTTTTATATATGAAAGGAGGTGGTAAAAAAACATGATTTGGGAATGACGGATGTTTCCCGCATCTTGGGGGTTAATGAAGGTAATCATTAAAGTAAACATTATGAAAAAGTTTGTTGTCTTTTTCGCCTTCCTGACGATGATAACCTTCCCCATCCATACAAGCGCATACTCATATTCCGGTCATCACTGGGATTATGGTAACCCCACTTACGTTGACGTTACAATCTTGTCGGAGGTACCTGTTGCGTGGGATAATGCTATTGCGTACGCAATGTCCGCGTGGAACAAAGCTGGCGCTAAGTTCCATTTTCGAGTTGGGAACGCTGGTCATACGATTGGTTTTAAAAATCTCTGGCAATATCCAGATGCGCTCGCAGTGACGTATGTTCGCGAGAGTTCAAGTACGATGCGTATTACTGACAAGGATACGGATATCAGTTCGCGGTACTCTTGGGATGTGAATGGAGTATCCTATAAGTATGACGTGCAAAACGTGATGACGCATGAGTTTGGACATTGGCTGAACTTGGGAGATTTAAAAAACAGCTGGGATTACTGGAAAACGATGTATGGCAGCGCCGCGCCCGGAGAAATATACAAGCGAACCTTGGAAACTGACGATATTAATGGTATTAGAGCAATTTACGGCATTTATTAAAGAACAACTATATGAAAAAAATCATGGTCGTAATCTTACCAATCGTCGTCATTGGTCTTGCAGCAGGAGGATATCTGTATTTTAGTAAGGACAAAAGAGAAAAGGACATCGTAACAGTTGATATGATTGAACGGCATCTCACGCCAGCCATCCTTGCGGAGGACGCGGAACTCATTGTACTGGGCACCTTTACTGATTCCCGGCAGCGAACGTTTATCGATGAAGATCATAACCTTGTCCTGACCGATTGGACAATTCAACCTAAAGAAGTTTGGAAGGGAAACGCTCCAGACCCATTAGTCGTCAGTATTATTCAGAGTGATAATGGGGGAATAGTGGAGGAGAGTGCCCTACCATTTTCCATTAAAAATGGAACACAAGCACTTCTCTATCTTACTTTTGCGCCAGAAGGTCAAATGTGGCTGCTGCTGTCAGCACGGCAAGGTGTCTTTCTTGAAAAGAATGGCAAGCTGTTTGATCAATTGAATAAAGTAGTTGATCGGCAGGTGTTGTATCAAGAAGTTTTAAAGGAGGAGAAAAAATCAGAGTAAATGAGCCCGAATTTCTAGAAGGAAAAGGCGGCCGCAAGCTGCCTTTTCCTTGTTGCGCTCCAACTAAAAACATTTGCAAATTTTTAAGATTTGTGATATAATAAAAGAGTAAAAATAAAACAAAAATAATCAGATGATTAACCTCTGCAGCGAGAAGATTTTAATCACCCCTAACTCCAATTAGGAGGTTTTTTAGTTTTTTATTCGTCTATAACTGACAATGAGTTTAGTCGAGAAAGATCAAATCCAAAGAAAAATTCAGAAACAATTTGACAGTCTTGCTGATCACTATGATGAAGCCGGATTCTGGAACTGGTATTTTATAAAAAGCGCGGATGTTGCCTTGGGGCTTTCAAAAAGGTTTTTTCAACCCCTGCAAAAAATTAACGTTCTTGACGTTGGTTGCGGTACGGGAACTTTAATAACGAAACTGGGGACTTCTTTCCCGAGCGCTACTTTGGTTGGCCTAGATATCTCTCAGAAGATGCTTAATATTGCCGAGAGAAAAACTCCGGAAGTAGGGCGTGCTAATACAAAATTTATTTTGGCAGATATTGAAAGTGTTGAACTCGATAATCAATTTGATCTCATTTTTTGCCTCAATTCGTTCCATCATTATCAGGATCCAAGTGGAGTCCTTTTCAAGATGAATCGCCTAACAAAAAAGGGTGGGTTGGTTATGTTACTTGATCCTATTAGCGATGGTCCTGCGAGGAAGTTTTGGAATATGCTTCTTAAGAATGTATTATTTGATGAACCCTATGCACAATATTTTAGCAAGGCACAGTTAACGAAAATGGCCGATCATGCCGGCTTCCACCTGCTAGCGACTCAGCACCTTCTGTATTTTATTTGGATTTCTTTGTGGAGAAACGAATAAAATGCCGAATTTCAAACTAGATTTTTTTTCTAGGTTACCAGAGAGTGAATTTGAAGTTCTTTGGAAATTTTATCAAAACTTTCTAAAGATTTACACCTTTTCCGTTCAGTCAAAGTCGATCTTTAGCAGGGAGCAGTTTTATAGTATTTGCAATAATGAAGAATATTTTAAGATCAAATTATTCGATGGTGAATATTTTTTAGGCTTTTGGGTAGCAACTGCGAATCTCGATCTCTATCCAGAATCTCATTATTCTCATGAATACTTCAAAAGCGATCAATTCCTTCACGCCACCCCGGTTTATTTGATTGGAGATAATGGTGGGTTTGTTTCAAGTATTATTGCTAACGATCTTTTTAGATTTAAGAAATACAATTGTATTGACATTCTAGCGGTTCTAAAGAAAAAAATATCTTTGCACCTTGCGTATCCCATAAAACTCGTGATCAACTACTCGTTGCTTTCTTCGAAAATGTCAAATTTACATTTCTTGGATACTATTGCGGTGAGCAGTATGAACAATGATGATGGTAATTTAATTAAACATCTAGATCAAGAGACTTTTGTATTCATTCACTGGGTCAGAAAGATTCGCGGGAAGACTGTTGCTGAATGGCTTTTAGGCCTATTGGGGGAATATTTTTCTTCAAAAAACGGCGAAGATTTAATTTTTTCCATGAAGAGAAGGCTCGCTGGCCATAAATTCAGGATTGAAAGGAGGGCTAATTTTTCCGATTCTGAGAAGGAAGAGTGCTACGCTTTGTACCATCGGAGGTTACAGAAAGTTAATCAACTAAGTCCACAAAAGCTTGAATATAGCAAATTAGACTTTTTGGGGTATTTAGATGATAGTGGTTACAATAAGTATTTACTCATAGATCATTCCAATAGAATTAAGGGAATTTACATAGTAATCGGCAAGGCAAACAGTGATCGAGCATCGTGGGTTTCTCCCTCATGGCGCATAGCCGATGCCTATATTAAGCTCATCTTGGTTGAAAAAGAAATACCTGCATTTGGATATATATTTCTTTTTGTAGCTGGTAGCAAAGACCTCTTAGATTATCAGGGGTCAAGGGTTGACCTGAGAATTTTGGCAGACTGGAGTGAAAAGCTCAACGGCAAAAGATTTCGTCGCGATCTCAATATTATCCCCGCGCCCCTGCTGTCTATTGTTTTGAGGAAATCCGTTTTTAGTAACGGCAGGTTCATAGCAGAAATTTTAACAAGGCTAGCAAATTTTTCGGCAACGCAAATTGATTCAGACGAATATTTGCTAGTTTAACTATTCCCATGCTCAATCTTTTTACATACATTCCGACTCTTTTAGCTCTCATCGTTATATCCTTAGTTATATTCATTAGGAATCCTCAACGCATAATCAATCGCGTGTTTTCGGCAATGACTTTTTCTGTTGCATTGTGGATTGCTACAGCCTTGATAGCTGACACATTAGTACCTTCACTCTTTTGGGCTAGAATGACTATCCTTGGTCCTTTATTGATGTTACCACTGATGCTATATTTTTCGATAATTTTTCCTGGCGGCCTAAGAAGGTTATCGAAATTAAAAATAGTATTAATCTTCCTACCGACGATCCTATTCCTCCCTTTCATTCAAACTTCATTGAATATTATTGACAGTATTCATCATGATTGGGGAGGGGAGATTGTTGCGGGACCTATATATTTATTATTTAATATATATTTTTTGGTCTATTTAGGCTTGACTATAATAAACTTAGCTCGTAAATTCAGGAACTCCCGCGGCAACACTCGCCAACAGCTCAAATTTGTTTTAATAGGGATTTCATTAACGGCCTTTATTGCAATTTCTTTTAGTGGTGTTTTACCAGTAATAGGTTATTCATATCTAAGCATTTTTGGTCCTCCTTCGGCATTAATTTTTGTTTCTTTCACCGCTTATGCGATAACGAGACATCGTTTCCTCGACATCCGCCTCATTATTTTGCGCACGATTTCGTACTCGCTGCTTGTCTTGTTGATTTCCGCCTTTGTGGTCGTTGTCGCACTTTTGATTCCAAGAGCAAGTGGGTCATCCACGACAACGCAAATTCTCATCGCCATCGCCGTTGCCATATTTATCGTTCTCATTCTGGACCCGCTCAAGCGGTTCATTGGACGACTGACCGATCGGCTCTTCTTCAAGGCGCGGGTGGATTATGATAAGTTGCTGGCGGATATCACTGACGTCATTAATCGTGAAATTGATGTTGACCGTTTGCTCTCGTCTGTATCAGAGATTGTCGGTAGTCGGCTCAAGGTGCGTTTTGTGCATACGTATCTCGCAAGTAAACCGGGTGCCGCGTTTTTGCGCAGGCCCGCGCCCGTTGGCCAACACCTTGGAAAAGACAAACTCGCCCAGACCAGTTCGCTCGTTGAGTACTTAAACAAGTCGCGCGATATTATTGTTCTTGAAGCGCTGGAACGTAAAATCGAAGATACGCCGGATGAAGCAATGCGCAAACCGCTTGAGCGTTCAAAAGCGGAACTCGACACTATGGATGCGGCAGTGGTCAGCCCCGTGGTTACGGGCACTACCATGAACGCGGTGTTCGTCTTAGGCCCCAAGCTTTCCGGCGATCCGTACGGAAGCGAGGATCTGAACTTGTTGCAACTCTTGGGCCCGCAGCTCGCGTCCGCTTTAGACAAGTCGCGTCTGTACGACGAAGTGAAGCAGTTCACGGAACGTTTGAAAAAGGAGATTAAGGTTGCGACCGAGGATGTGCGCAATACGAACGTCCAGTTGCAGGAACGAAACCGATTCCTCTCCGCGCTGCAGAACGTGACGAACATGATCACGCGCACTCTGGACTTCAAGAAAGTTGCCCAGAGCATCGTGGACAGCGTGTCGATTGAACTCGGCTATATTGGCGGCATTTTGCTTTTTCTCGGGAAAGATCGTCGCAAGGTGTTCCCGGAAGCGATTACCAATTCGCCGTTGATTGGAAAGATATTGAAGCTTTTGCCTAAACCGTTATGGGATTATTATGGAGATTACATCCATGACGACACAATCACGAACCGGGCCATGAAGACGAACAAGGTGCTTATCGGCGAACACTTGGACAAGTTTTTCTCGCCGCCGGTTCCTTCTATCGCGCTGAAAGCGATTCAAAAACTCGGAGGCATCAAAACGCTGGTAGCAGTGCCTATTTCTTCCGAGAAAGAAGTCGTTGGCGCAATCGTGTACGGGATTGAAACGCCACAATCCGAAATAAAAGAAGCCGATTTGAATATAATGAAAGCGCTCGCGGATCAGACAGGCATCGTGGCGCGGAACATTGAGCTGTATCGCCAAGTTCAAGAGTCGAACAAAGATCTCGCCGTGGCGAACGAACACTTAAAGCAACTTGATCAAGCGAAGAGCGAATTCGTTTCCATCGCGTCCCACCAATTGCGCACACCCATGACCGGCATCATGGGATATCTGTCCATGATGGTGCAAGGTGATTTTGGCAAAACCCCAAAAGAGCTGACGCCTATTTTGAAGAACCTTCTTGAAGAATCGCAACGCATGATTCGGCTGATCAACCTGTTCTTGAATGTGTCGAAAATTGAATCGGGCAAGCTGATACTAACCAAGCAGCCCACGCACATCGAAGAGTTGATTGACAAGGTGGTTTCCGTCGTGAAGAAAATCGCGGACGATAAAAAATTGAAATTGTCGTTTGAACGGCCGAAAGAGCCCATGCCCGTCGTTGCGATGGACCAAGACAAAGTCGGCGACGTGCTCACCAACCTTATTGATAACGCGATTAAATACACGGATGCCGGGTCTGTGACCGTTTCCGTTGAACAAAAGAAAAACGACTTGCGCATTTCCGTGCAAGACTCGGGAATCGGCATCGCCCCGCAAGACGCGAAAGAACTGTTTAATAAGTTTGTGCGCGGGTTCGGCATCGCGCAAATCCATCCAGACGGATCTGGACTTGGGCTCTATGTCGCGCGTCGTGTCACCGAGGCGCATGGCGGCAAGATTTGGGTCGAAAGCAAAGGCAAGGGAAAGGGGAGCACGTTCCTCTTCACGCTTCCGTTGCGACCTAGCAAGGAGTTACCAAGCTCATGATACAGATTTTTTCTCATCGCCAAGGAGCATCAATCGTCAAAGTTCTTTTGATTATTTTTGGCGTTATCCTCCTGTTTGTCGGCCTTGTGTTTGTTTTTACGGTTCTTCTGGGCAAGCCAGCCACGAACACTAATACAAACGTCTCGAATAGCAATGCAGTCGGTAATGCGAATGTCTCGTCAAACGCCAATCAAAATACCAATACAGCTGGCACCGTCGTAGACGCTGACCAGGACGGTCTCGCGGATGCGTATGAACCGGCGTATCGCGCGCTCGTTACCTCAAAAGACACGGATCAGGACGGCAACATGGACTCGCTTGAACTTTTTTACGGTTACAAACCCAATACGACTGGAAAATTGTTTAAGAATGATATCAGGGAGAACTTACTTCCCAAGCCGGCGACGATCAGTGACCCGACACTGGGTCAATATATCGAAGGCCAGATCGTGCTCAAGTTTCGCGAACGCGTAACTATTCAGGACGCATTAGCGATTTTGATTGACAATAAACTCGGTTACATCCCGCTCTTTATTGAAGGCCCGGACATTCAAACAGTGAATTCGCAGGAAACGGTTTTATACTCGGATTCCTTCAGCTTTCCAACGCTTCGACAGCTCCAGGTTCAAGTGCCGCTTGGCACGGAGCAGCAATGGGTAGTCACACTTGGGCGCAACAGCCAAATTGAGTCCGCGAAGCTGAATTTGATTGCGAATAGTAATACGAACAACAATACGAATACGGGTCAGTAGGCAATCGAGAAGGGGTTTTGCTTAGGTATTTTTCTCTTTCGTGAAAAGCGCTTGACAGATTTCTTGTTTTATAGGTCTGCAGGGTGTACGCTTAGGCCATGTTGTTTCGTTACAAGCGCCGGAGGGCACTGATGAAAGTTGCCAATTGTTTTGTATTGGCGACTTTTTTGATCATAACGCTCGTTCCTTCTTCAATTCAAGCTCCAGAGGCGCAGGCCCGCGCAAGAGAATGTCCACCAGACTTGATGGCGGTACAGGGTGGATCCACCGCCTTGCAAGGCGCTTTATCAGGCTCCGACTGTCTTCCTCCGAGGCCACCTCCACCCGTTCCCTGCGCAGCAGGTTCGCTCCCAGGCCAAGCAGGCGTCACCTGCACAGGCGCAGGTACATATGAAATTCCAATTGAAGTTCCACCCGGCAGCGCGGATATGCAGCCGGCGCTTTCGCTTACCTACAGTAGCCAAGCGGGTAATGGCCTTGTGGGCATGGGATGGAGTATTAATGGGCTTTCGGCAATTACGCGTTGCGCGGCAAACATGGCGCTCGACGGTTACAAAGGCGGTATTAACTATGATAAGAACGATAAGTTCTGCCTGGATGGCCAGCGCTTAATACCCAAAGCTCCATTTGGTGGCGCGGTTCAGGAATATCGGACCGAGCCCGATACGTTTACTCGGGTCTTTTCATACGGCACTACGCTGAGTGGGGCTGATTATTTTACGGCGGAAGCCAAGTCAGGGTTGATCACGGAGTATGGGAAAACCGCCGATAGTAAGATCGAGGCGCAGGGGAGCACCGAAGTCCGGGTATGGGCCGCGAACAAACTCACGAACCGAGTCGGAAATTATATTGTGTATTTCTATGTCGAAGATGCGGGAACTGGCGAGTATAGGCCAAATTTTATTGCCTATACCGGGAATGCCAGCACCGTCACAGAGACTTTCCCATATAATCTTGTGAGATTTTCATACGAGCCTCGGCCTCTGGACGATGTTGCGCCATTTTACCAGGGCGGGTCAGTGGTCACAGTGACAAAAAGGCTTACTGAGATTACAACGTGTTTGGTTTTCGATTGTAATCCTACTTACGTGGCCACCAAGTATATCCTGAAGTATCAACAAAGCCCCGCAACCAAGCGTTCTCAGCTTAGCTCTGTCCAAAAGTGCCCAGGTGACGGCACGTGCTTACCCGCGACCACGATGACGTGGTCGGATCAGGGAGTCAGCAACCTCGCTGGCAAGACGGATAGTGGTTGGAACGGGGGAACACTTTGGAATGCCAAGCTCCTCGACGACGTATTTGGAGGTAGGGAGCCCAATTTCGGAGATCCGTACGGCAGTTTCATGAAAACGCGTACGCCAATCTATCAAGATGCCTTCGTGGCGAGCGTGAGTGGCATAGCGGGGGCTACGGACACAGGGTCACTGCTCATGAGTTCTTGGGCAGCCATAAACATAGTTGCATCATTTGCGATTAACCCGCTCACTGGAGCTATCTCTTATATCTTAGCCGCACTTGTCAAATATATTAGCGACTGGTTTACCTTTGATTATAATGTTCCAAAAGGTAAGCTCGGAGATGCGAATGGCGACGGCAGAACTGATATCACGGGTTTTGCAAAAAAGATAGACCCTAGTGAATACGTTTGGCTTTCAAAAAAGCTTTCCAGTGGCAAAAACGAATTCGACCGACAAGACTCATGGGACACGAAATCGGTGCGTCAATTCACTGCTGACGATGAGGTTGAGCCCGATGAATCAAAGCTGGCTGATTTTAATGGCGATGGGTTAATGGACGTCGTGGCCTTTGAAGAGAAGAACGGCTTCACAGCTTCAGATGCGTATGTATACCTGTCAAACGGCGTGGATGACTTTACCTTCGAACCTGCGCTGAATCTGCAGGATATAGGTCGAAATGAAAAAGTAATTGGCCGCAGTGCGCTTGCTGATTTTAACGGTGATGGGAAATCGGATATTCAAGTGTTCTCGGCAGATAAACATGGTGCCATTAACCTGTCGACGGGAACGACATTTGAAGAGCAGGGTGACTGGGGTTTTTGTAACACGTTAAATATTGACTGCGGGAACAATGACCATCCGCTCGATGATGTTGTCTTGGGTGATGTCAATGGCGATAATAAAGCTGATATCGTCGTATTGAGCCAGTCCGATACTTTTCCATATAATAATAAGGCCACGATTTGGTTTACGAATAAAGCTGGTAATGATTGGGTAGATAATGATCCAAGTGATCCAGATGATGACCCAGTAGTTTATGATTTTCAACATATTTTTGATCGGCATAGCAAGGATGTTCCCGCGGCAATCCTACCCGGCGATTTCAACGGTGACGGGAAAATGGATCTGGGAGTTTTTGCGGCTTTCAGCAACCAATATCAAGTCAATGATACCGACGGTGATGGGAAGTATGGTACAGACGATGAGTGGGAAGACGTCGCGGTGTATGACAGTTCTTTCGATGTATACCTCTCGACCGGTCAGACATTCACCCTCGCACCTTCATTTTACAAGGAGTTTCGGTCAGAAAAGGACTTGCATATCGCACCATTTGCGCTTGGAGAGAAGAACGTGACCGGTCATAAACAGTACGCGGAAGGGAGTAATATCACGTTTCTTCCCAGACTGGGTGATTTCAATGGCGATGGAACAACTGACGTGATGATCTTCGACGTGTATAAAAACCATAATGCTCACTTATGGTTGTCGGATGGATCGAGGTTGCGAGAGGAGGTCAACCCGGGATTTGCGCCATCCGCTCAGTATTGGGGTGGAGGATTCGGAATTGTTGACGAAGATGCGCTCGGAGACTTTGATGGTGATGGCCGGGTTGATGTACTTCAGTTTGCCGCCGCCTCTTATGCTGGTCAGCTGCATGTCACATTGAGCAGCAGCTACCCGTTCCCCGATCAAATGACTCGGATAACCGACGGATTTGGGAAAAAGGACGAGTTTGAATACAAGCCAATCTCTGATGACGCTGTGTACCCTGACCCCACGCGAGCTGCAGGACTCGATAGTGAGACGTTTAATTTCAGAGGTCCTTTGTACGTTGTCTCCGAGCATCGAACCTCAAACGGTATTGGCGGCATGTACAAGCAGGACTACACGTACTATGGCGCCAAATCGCATCGAAGCTATGGCTTCCTTGGGTTCTCGAAGATCGTCATCAATGATCCGCAAACCCTCACGACCGAGACCGTAGAATACGAACAGACCTATCCGCTGATCTGCCATATCAAAAGCAGAACGGTTAGTCAGAATATCGCTGCCTCGGCTTCAGCCCAAGTCGCCCAGCAGCAGTCCGGCGTGTTGAGTGAGCACACCATGAAGTGGGACGTAAGCTTAGGCAACGCGTCTCATAAAATACAACTTGAATCAGAGACCGACATCCAGTACGAATTGGACGGCGATGAACTGAGCAATACGCGTATCAATTACCTCTACGACGCATACAACAGTGTCATCGAGCAAAAGACCATCTGGCCTGGCGCCCCGGTCATTGCGGAGACTATCACGAACACGTATTTCAATAATGAACCAACGTGGATGCTAGGACTGCCTACATCCACGAAGGTTGAACGATTTGAGCCAGTCCCAGTGCCGGCAAAGGTCGTAAATCGAGTCTTTGACACGACAAAACGGCTTCTGACCTCATCGACGGAGATGCTCCAAGCTGGCAGAACTCTGAAGACTGAGTTCCTGAACTATGATGAGTTTGGGAACGCGAGGCAGATTAAGATAAGCGGTATGGGGACTCCTCCTATCTCTACTCGAACCACGGACATTGCCTACAATAATACCAAGGGCCGTTTTCCCAGTTCAATCACGAATGCGCTGGGTGAAACGACAGCCACGGAATTTGAACCAAAGTTTGGTCAGGTGATAAAGATCACAGATCCGAACACGCCCGCTCTCGTGACCTCGTGGAAGTACGACACATTTGGGAGGGAGGTCATGGAAACGCGACCTGACGGTACGACATCGGCGACCAGTTTTTGCCTACCAACAACCGAAGGCAGCTATAGGCCTGGAAATGCGGTGCATTGGATCCAAAACAAGACGAGCGGCGTTCCTGATCAAACCACCTTTGTTGATGAACGAGGCAGAGAAGTGCGGATATCGACGATCGGTTTTGACGGAAGGCGGGTCTATGAGGATTCCCTGTATGATCCGGTGTTGCGTCTCCAAAAGGTTTCACAACCGCGCTTCCAGAATGAATTGAGTTCATACACGGAGTTTGCCTACGATGTGCGTGAGCGGGTAACTTCGCAGCTGGCGCCGAACGGCGCACAAACAACGTTTTCCTACGACGGTAACGTCGTTCTAGATGCTAACCCCTTCCCTGCGGAGCTCACGTCCGAGCTCTTGTGGCACCAGATTAGGGAGACGAATGCCTTAGGGGAAAAGACCGATTACCTCGTGAATCGGCTCAACCAGGTCAATCGGGTTAGCCATCGCGATAGTGCTGACGTACTTCTTTCCCGTATGACGTACAGCGATGATGCCTTTGACAATCCCTTACGGGTCGCGGATGAAAGCGGCAACATCACCACCAGGACGTACGTTGACGATCGCATGACAGCGTTGTCTGATCCGGATGCTGGTAATTCGATCTACACTTATGATGTGTTGGGTAACCTCAAGAGTATGACAGATGCTAATGGGAATACTGTGGACTTAAACTACGACCCGCTCGACCGCCTTACCTCGAGGCTTGAACCAGAGGGGCAAAGTACATGGATCTATGGCTCGACCTCACCAAACATTGGACGGCTGATGCAAACCACCGGTCATGGTCCTGTGGCTAACCGTTTTGTTGAAACGTATGAATATGATGGCTTTGGCCGGCCGCTCAAGACTAATACGACGGTACCTGGCGATGCCGCGTCACCATTCGTGACCGAAAGGACATACGATGCTCTAGGACGTGTTCAGACGCTGAAGTACCCCGGGCCAGATAGTTTCAAGGTGTGGAACGTGTACAACGGCTATGGGTATCTCAGCCAGGTTCGGAAGACGGACGCAACCGGCCCGCTCTTCTGGCAGGCAAACAGCTTGAATGCCGCAGGCCAACTCACCCAGCAAACCCAAGGCAATGCCACTCCAGGGAACGCCACGATACGCAGCACGTTCGCATATGACAAGATGTTTAATATCACCGACATCAAACACGGTGATCGGATTAATGGAGTGGAACCTGTTAACGGGGTGAAGAAGCATCTCACATACGCGTACAACAGTACCAACAATCTTACGGAGCAGCGCAATCTGATACGATCGACCCTCCCCGCAGTCGACCAAGACTACGTTGACCGACTTGAATATGACCCGCTGAACCGTCTCACGCGGAAGTTTAGCTTCATGGATGATCACCTTCTCCAGCAGAGCTTCCCTCGTGATGATCTCACCTACAAGCTCAATGCAATCGGCAACATCACACATAAGTCCGACTTGAGCGTCGCTGATCCGAATTATTTCTATTCCGGAATCGGCCAAGGCCCACACGCTGTCTCGGAAGTCGCTGGGAATGCATATACCTACGACGCGAACGGCAACATGCGTACTGGAAGAGATTTTCAAAACGGTCAAACGCGTACCATAAGTTGGTTTTCGTACAATAAGCCGTTTCAAATCACAGAGACTGGGAAATCGTTAACGCTGACCTACGATTCTTACCGAGATAAGATCAAGCAGTTCTTTTCTAATACTTCGCCAGCAACCACGAAAACCACAGAATATGTCGGCTCGATATACGAAAAAGTGATCAACAGCGCGCCTGGACCAACGGAGCATAAATACTACATCTATGGGAACAGTCCGCAACCGGTTGCCATGTATACGACACGTACGAGCGCTCCATTAAGCGATATTCGGTATTTCCATTACGATAACTTGGGTTCTCTTGATCTTATCACCAACGCAACCGGCGGGGTGGTCGAGAATTTGAGCTATGATCCACACGGCGTGCGCCGCAACGCCGATTGGACGGCGACACCGAACAAGGTAGCGAGTCTCACTGCTCACGGTTTCACCAATCACGACCACTTGGACGATTTCGGCCTCATTGACATGAAAGGCCGAATGTATGACCCGAAGATCGGAAGATTCATCAGCGCGGATCCGTACATCACTGATCCATTCCTGACCGAGAACTTGAATCGGTACAGCTACGTCAACAATAGCCCGACCAACTTCATTGACCCGACCGGGTTTCAGGAATTGCCAGGGTTTACTCCCGTAATTGGAACTACCGTGCTTCAGGAAGTTGTAATAACGGCGACAATAGATGCGGTAGCAATGCCAACCTCTTTCGTTACGAGCCTGGCACAGAGCTTAGCAATAAGTGGGGGAATCCACATGGAGACGGTTGCCAGACTATCGAAAACCACTAGTATGTCGCCGGAGCAACCCTATGCCTATGGACAGCCCAGCTTAGCTGCGGCAATGAATCTTGGACAGTATTTTGCGCGCCATAAGAGTGCTAGCGACCTTGCGAAGAGTGGTCGAATTGATTCTGACGATTTTATTAATAATCTACCCTTCGCTGGAGCAAGCCTTATCATGGGTATAGCCGGTGCAGGAGAATCAATTTACAAGATAGCCCAGGGCAAGGGAACTTGGGGTGATGCCTATAATGTCGTCTCAGCAGCAATTCCGTTTCTGGGGGCACTACGTGCGATGAAAGTTATCGGACCCCCCAATACCACTCGAGATATAGCTAGAGACATTGCTGGAGAGGTGAGAGATGAAATTGTTGGAGGTGCCTTGAATAGTTACTCACTTCCTTCGGGTAATCCGAAACTCCAAAGAACGCCAGTAGATAACGCAGGATTGCTAGGGCCGACAAAGGTTGGAATGCCGCGACCAAAGTATTAATGTAATATAATCACGGATCAAGGTGGTCCGCGAAAGACGCTACTATCCAAAAAAATTAAGTGACTAGAATCTACCCCTCCTGATTTCGGAAAGGGTTTTTTCGGTACATAACAATTCGAATACGAATCAGTTGCCACTGATTCGGTTTTGACTTTTCTTCAAATTTCTGCTATAATTTATGGTAGAAATTTTTGTTTTACTCCATGAAGTTGCGGACAATACAAGAAGCGGACGTGGCAGGAAAGCGTGTGCTCGTGCGAGTGGATTTTAATGTCCCGATCAGTAACGGCAAGGTTGATGACGACATGCGGATTCGGGCGGCCTTGGAGACGATCCAGTATCTCGTGAAACAGAAAGCAAAAATAATACTGTTGAGTCATTTAGGCAGGCCCGACGGAACCAGACAAGGCAAATATCGGTTGGAGCCTGTTTTTGATACACTAAGAGCACTTCTGTCCGGACAGTCTATAAGCTATGTGCCGCACTGCGCTGGCGAGGAAGAAGCGGAACACGCCGTAGGCGCGTTACAAGAATCACAAATCCTCTTGCTTGAGAACATACGATTTTGCGAAGGCGAAGAAACGAATGACCCTGGTTTTATCCGCGAGTTGGCTCGTCTCGGCGATGTGTACGTGAATGACGCTTTTGGCTCAGCACACCGAGCGCATGCCTCGACAGCGGGCATCGCAGCCACCTTGCCGAGTTACGCGGGATTTCTGTTGGCGCATGAGGTCGCTGAGCTGTCGAAGCTCGTTGGCGCACCGAAGCGGCCATACGTCGGCATTATCGGTGGCGCGAAGATTTCCACGAAGCTCGGAGTGATCAAAGAGTTGTTGAAAAAAGTTGATTACTTGTTGCTTGGCGGCGCGCTCGCGAACACCATTCTGAAAGCGCAAGGATTACAGGTTGGAAAATCATTGATCGAAGAAACCATGATGGAGCAAGCGAAACATTTGCCTCTCACTGATAACAAATTGCATATCCCTGTTGATGTGGTTGTCGCTCAAGAAGCCAGTGAACGGGCACATGGGCGAACGTGCGCAGTCGCGAATGTTGGGGAAAATGAAACGATTCTCGACGTCGGGCCAGACACAATCAATTTATTTCAAACGATAATCTACAAGGCGGAAACTGTTGTTTGGAACGGACCAATGGGTTGGTTTGAACTTGAACGTTTTTCGAACGGCACGAAAAAAATCGCATCAGCCGTCGCGAGCACAAAAGCGTTTTCTGTCGCTGGGGGCGGCGAAACGCTTGACGCAATACACGGCCTCGGACTTGGAAAGCGTTTTTCTTTTCTATCATCAGGCGGAGGCGCGATGCTCGAATTCCTGGAAGGCAAAACGCTTCCCGGAATCGCGCCGCTTATGAAGAAAGTAAAAAGTAAAAACGAAAAATGAAAAGTTTAGGAAAATTTCTTTACATTATTTTTTACTTTTTGACTTTTACTTTTTAATTTTTTCAAGATGACAGTTACCATTAAATCAATTCAGGCACTCGAGATACTGGACTCCCGCGGTAATCCCACTCTTGAAATACGCGTTACCCTGGCTGACGGAAGCGTTGGCATTGCCTGCGTTCCGTCCGGCGCATCAACGGGCACGCATGAAGCGCTTGAGCTCCGGGATAAAGATCCAAAACGCTTTTTCGGAAGGGGTGTTCGCAACGCGGCGCGACACGTGGAAGTTGATATTGCCAAAGCGCTCGCAAAGAAAAACCCGTTCGATCAGCAAGCGGTTGACAAGACACTCATTGAGCTCGACGGAACGCCGAATAAATCGCGACTTGGAGCAAACGCGATTCTTGGTGTATCGCTTGCTGTTGCCCATGCGTCCGCGATCAGTAAGAACATGCCGCTCCACGAGTATCTACGCTTCACGTATAAGTTCCCAAAGCCAATGCGCATGCCCGTACCTATGTTTAACATTTTGAACGGCGGCAAGCACGCGGACTCCGGATTCTCCGTGCAAGAATTTTTGCTCATTCCGAAAAAAAAAACGATTCAAGAAAATGTGCGTCTTGGGTCGGAGGTTTTTCACAGCTTAAAAGACCTGCTCACCCGTCGAAACCTTTCTACGCTCGTTGGCGATGAGGGCGGATTTGCGCCGAAACTTTCATCGCACAACCAGGCATTCTCCATCATCCTCGAGGCTATAAAAAACGCGTCCTACAAACCTGGCACGGATGCTGTACTCGGCATTGACGCGGCTTCGTCTGAATTTTACCAGCCGCAGGGCAACGCGTATGTACTGAAGCCAGAAGGCAGCAAGTTGACGCCTGATAGTTTGCAAGGTTTATATAAAGAGTGGATGCGCAATTATCACCTCGCGTCGATTGAGGATCCATTCGCGGAAGATGACTGGAATAGTTGGCGTCAGATCACGAGCTCGCTCGGTTCGTCTGTTATGCTCGTGGGGGACGATTTGTTCGTAACGAACACTGAACGACTGCGACGCGGCATTGACCAAAGAGCGGCGAACGCAATTTTGATCAAGGTGAACCAGATAGGCTCGCTTTCCGAAACAATCGAGTGTATCAAACTTGCTCAAAAAAACAACTATCGCGTGGTGGTTTCCCATCGTTCTGGCGAAACGACTGATACGACCATCGCTGACCTCGCCGTCGCCGTCGGCGCGGATTACATCAAAGCTGGGTCACTCTCGCGTGGGGAGCGACTCGTGAAATATAACCGACTCCTTGAGATCGACGCGTGGGAACTCGTATGAAAAAAAGTGGCCGTACTAAAAAACCGTTCGTTCTTGTTATTCTTGACGGTTGGGGCTATACAAAAGAGAAGCGCGGCAACCCCTTTACACAAGCAAAAACACCCTTTCTTGATTCATTGTTCGAACGTCATCCCTTCGCGCTCTTGGAGGCATCGGGGAGAGCAGTTGGTTTGCCGGTAAATCAAGCAGGGAACTCCGAAGCCGGGCATTTGAATATTGGCGCCGGGCGGATAGTTGAACAGGACGCGATGCGGATTTCCCACAGCATAAACGATGGAACATTTTTTAAGAACGCAGCGCTCCATGCCGCCATCATGCACGTGAAGAAATACAAATCGAATTTGCATTTGATAGGGCTCTTTACCGGCGACCAAAGCGCGCATGCGGATCCGGACCACCTGCTTGCACTGATTTCGCTGGCTCGGGTCTCCGGCGTGAAGAATGCGTATTTGCACTTGTTCACGGACGGTCGCGACGCGCCGAAGTACGCTTCCGTCGCAACACTTAGAAAATTCAGCCGTATCTTGCCGAGTGATTACAAAATCGGGACAGTGATGGGCCGGTATTATGCGATGGACCGGATTAAAGAGTGGTCACGCACGAGGCAAGCGTACGACGCGCTTGTGCTTGGTGAGGGCTTGCGCGCCGGCAACGTGGAGAAAGCAATTGTTCGCGGGTATAACCGTGGAGAAAGTGACGAGTATTTAACGCCAACCGTCTTGCGCCATAACAGTCGAATTTTTCCACGCATTGCGGACAACGATGCAGCTATTTTCTTTAATTTGCGGTCCGACCGCGTGCGCCAACTCACAAAAGCGTTCACGCAGGATAAGAAGACATTTGCCGGATTCGCGCGAAAAAAAATATTGAAAAATTTTTTATTCGTGACATTGACGGAAGTTGGCCCAGATCTGCCGAACATCCTCTGCGCCTTTCCCAGCGTGCGCGTTGAAAAAAGTTTACCGATTGTGCTCTCCGGCAGGCGCCAATTGTTCATTTCAGAATCGGAGAAGTTTGCGCATGTCACGTATTTTTTTAACGGCGGCTATGCGCAGCCAGTCGCGGGAGAAGAGCGTATTATGATTAAATCGCCTTCCGTCCAATCGTATGATCAAGTTCCGCAAATGAGTGGCGCAAAGTTGACCCGCACGCTGCTGAAGGCGATTCAAAGCAAAATGCATGATTTTATCCTTGTGAACTATCCGAACCTGGATATGATTGGCCATAGTGGTAATCTCAAGGCTGCGGTGAAAGCGTGCGAGTACGTTGATTCTTACTTGAAACAAGTTGTGCCGGCCACAAACGCGAAAGGCGGGACAATCATCTTGACTGCTGACCATGGAAATATCGAGCAGATGCTTTATGCTGATAGCGACGAAATTGAAACGAAGCACTCCATGAATCCAGTACCGTTTTTCGTCATCTCAAAGCGATTCCGCAACGTGCGATTGAAACGGCACGGCATTCTCGCGGACGTCGCGCCAACAATTTTATCGCTCATGGGCATTGATCCGCCGTCCGTTATGCGAAAGACGAACCTATGCCAAAAGTCGTAAAACCAACGGTATTGATTATTCTTGACGGGTGGGGCATCGCGCCTCCTTCAAAGGGCAATCCTCTTTCCGTGGCCAATACGGAATACATCGATAGCCTGATTGATCGCTATCCAACCATGACGCTGCACGCCTCAGGCGAAGCAGTCGGACTTCCGTGGGGAGAAATGGGAAATTCCGAGGTGGGTCACTTGAACCTCGGCGCGGGGAAAATTGTTTACCAGGATCTGCCCCGGATCTCCCGTTCTGTCACTGATGGATCGTTTTTTGAGAATGAAGCTTTTTTGCAAGCCGCGAATCATGCGCGGAAACGAAAATCCACCCTGCATCTTATTGGGTTGTTGAGCGCGGGCGGCGTCCACAGCTCTCTCGAGCATTTGTTCGCTTTGCTGGAATTCTGCAAGAAGCAAAAACTTTCGCGCGTGGCAATCCATGCGATACTCGACGGTAGAGACGCGCCTCGGCAGAGCGGAGTCAATTTCGTACAGAAATTGAATACGAAGATAAAGCAGGTAAAAGTTGGAAAAATTGCTACGCTTGTTGGTCGGTACTACGCGATGGATCGAGATAATCGTTGGGATCGTGAAGAAAAAGCGTACCGAGCAATGGTGGATGGCGTCGGCGACCGTGTTGACGCAAACCCGTTGCATGCGATCGAAAAATCGTATGCTCAGCAAAACTTCGATGAGGAGTTTTTACCAACCGTTATTCAGGAGGGCGGCAAGCCGGTCGCAACCGTACAAGACGGGGACGCGGTGATTTTTTTCAATTTTCGTCCCGACCGCTCGCGCCAATTGACGAAAGCTTTTATCCTTCCCGGATTCGAGAAATTTCCGCGCGCGACCTACATGCGTAATTTGTTTTTCGTGACGATGACCGAATACGATAGAGACTTACCGGTAATCGTCGCGTTCAAGCCGCAATACATCGAGCAACCGCTCGCATGGGTGATTGCGCAGGCAAAGATTGCGCAATTACATATCGCAGAAACGGAAAAGTATGCGCACGTCACCTATTTCTTGAACGGCGGCCGGGAGAAGCCATTTGACGACCAGGACAACGTGCTCATTCCTTCCCCCAGCGTTTCATCCTACGACCAAAAACCTGAAATGGGCGCTTACGAAATCACCGATCGCTTAATTAAGGAAATGAAAAAAGGCAAATACGGATTTATCGTCGTCAACTTCGCGAACCCGGACATGGTGGCTCACACCGGCAACATTCAAGCGACGCTCAAGGCAATCGAAGTTGTTGACGAATGCGTCGGGCAAATAGTGGACGCGACGTTGCAATTCGACGGCATTGCGTTTATTACCTCCGACCACGGCAACGCGGAAGAGCTTTTGAATGTTCAAACCGGCGTCATGGATAAAGAGCACAGCGTTAATCCTGTGCCCTTTATTGCTGTCAGCAAGGATTTAGAAGGTGTTACCCCGTTCAAAGATATGATCATGGCGCACGATTTAAGTTTGCTCCAGCCCGCGGGCGTTTTGTCCGACGTCACGGTGACTATCTTGGAGAAAATGCATTTACCGAAACCGCCAGAAATGACCGGGCAACCCCTTCTGGCGAACTAAATCCTGTGATATACTATTGGTGATTAATTTCTCATTACTAATTGACCTAATGTCTAATCAAATCCCAATTACCAATAACCAATTTTTAGAAATTAGCCCGCCCGCTTTGACAAGAGCTGCGTCTGCAGCGAGTCGGGCGGGGGTTTAGAAATTAGAAATTTACTATATAATATGCCAGAAGAAAAAAAGAAAAACACAGAAGAAGGGGATGTGACGGAAGTCCTGATGAAAGAATCGGAATGGTATAAACCGTCGAAAGAAGTACTGAAGGTCGCGAACGTAAAGAATTACGAGAAAGTCGCGGCTCATGCGGCAAGCGATCCGCAGGGATTTTGGGCTGAGGCCGCGAAGGAGCTTGAATGGTTTAAGCCCTGGGTAACAGTCCTTGATGCGAGCAAGGCCCCATTTTATAGCTGGTTTAAAGGCGGCAAGTGCAATATCGTACAGAACGCTCTTGATCGCCATCAAAAGACGTCGACGCGGGACAAAGCGGCGATTATTGGCGTGGCGGAAAACGGTGATACCAGAACCTTTACGTATCGTGAGCTCGCTGACCATGTCAATCAATTGGCTGCCGGTCTGCGTGCGTTAGGCGTGAAGCGCGGTGACCGTGTCAGTATTTATATGCCGAACATTCCGGAAGTCGCCATGGCCATGCTGGCCTGTGCGAAGCTCGGCGCCATCCACTCGCTTGTCTACGCGGGTTTTTCATATCTCGCATTGAGAGATCGTATTCAAGATGCAGAGTCAAAAGTAGTTATTACGGCGGACGGCGCGACGCGTCGAGGTAAACCGATTGCCCTGAAAGACACGGTCGACAAAGCAGTTGCTGAAGGATGCCCCTCGGTTGAACATGTGGTTGTGTGCAAATATGCGGGTATTGACGTCGCGTTTCAAAAAGGCAAGGACGTCTGGATGGAAGACGTCATGAAAATGAGCAGTGAACAGGTTGAAACTGAGGTAATGGACGCGGAGGACACGCTTTTCATTCTTTATACGTCTGGGACAACGGCGAAACCGAAAGGCATTGTTCACGCGCATGGTGGCTACATGGTGGGCGTCAGTCGAACGCTTCAGTGGGTGCTGGACGTTCAGGACGTCGACGTTTACTGGTGTACGGCTGATCCGGGCTGGATCACCGGCCATAGCTACGCAGTCTATGGGCCATTAATGCTTGGGGCAACAACGATTTTATATGCTGGCGTTCCGGACTATCCTCAACCCGATAGAATTTGGTCAATGGTGGAAGAACATAACGTGACAATTCTCTACACGGCGCCGACTCTTGTGCGCATGATGATGAAATATGGCGACGAATGGCCAAAGAAGCACAACATGAAAAGTCTTCGTTTGCTGGGATCCGTCGGTGAGCCGATAAATCCGGAGGCGTGGCGGTGGTTCTATAAAGTTGTTGGACGCGAACGATGCCCTATTATGGATACGTGGTGGCAAACGGAAGCGGGCATGTTTATGATTGCGCCTCTACCTGTGTTGCCATTGAAGCCCGGTTCCGCGACCAAACCTTTCCCCGGTATTCAAGCGGATGTCGTGGACAAAGATGGCAAACCAGTGCCAGTGGGAAAAGGTGGTCATCTCGTTATTCGTAATCCATGGCCCGCGATGTTGAAAACCGTGTACAAAAATCCAAAACGATATCTTGAAACGTACTGGGAAAAGATTCCAGGCGTGTATTTGAGCGGTGACATCGCGACCAAGGACAAAGACGGCTATTTTTGGATCCAAGGTAGGTCAGATGATGTCATGAACATTTCTGGCCACCGGATCGGCAGCGCGGAGATCGAGAGCGCGTTCGTTTCGCATCACGCTGTTGCGGAGGCTGGCGTTATCGGCAAACCCCATCCGGTGAAAGGAACTGTTGCAAAAGCGTTCCTCATATTAAAAAAAGGATTTGAACCGTCTGACATGCTCAAGGACGAATTAAAAAAACACGTACGTCATACCATGGGCCCTCTCGCCATTGTTGAAGAAATCGCGTTCGTGGACAAACTGCCAAAGACCAGGAGTGGCAAGATTATGCGGCGCGTTCTTAAAGCACAGGAGCTTGGCCAGCCGCTTGGCGACGTCAGTTCACTCGAGGATTAACGCAGGATGACATTTTTCGTGGCTGGTAGGTTGAAGCTGAACCCCAAGGTGCTCATGATTCGGTTGGGCTATCATCAGTTCGCGAATCGAGAAAGCCAAGTGAGCTACAGCAGGCGCCTTGGAACAGGGAACTACCCGCGCTTTCACGTGTATCTTAAATTACGGAACGACGGCACGGAGTTTAGCGTGCATCTTGATGAAAAGCAGCCGTCCTATCCGGGAAGCCACGCGCATTCCGGCCAATACGACGGCGAGATAGTAGAGGCAGAAGCAGAGCGCATTCAATCGTATCTCGCATCTATTTCATAAAAACATGAGAGTCAACCATTTTAATTGGAAAATCGGCGGGGAGGCGGGGTATGGCATTAAGGTTATTGGAATGATGTTCGCGAAAATCTGCAGTCGCGGAGGATTGCAGATTTTTGATTACACGGAATATCCATCGCTCATTCGCGGGGGTCACAACGCGTACGAAGTGACAGTCTCCGACAAGCCGGTCCACGTCCAAGGCGAGCCAACGGATTTGCTCGTTGCCTTGAATCAGGAAACAATCGATCGCCACGCTGACGAGTTAACGCAAGGTGCGGCGGTTATGTACGACCCTGCGGTTATTAAAAATGACCCGTCGCAAAAAGTCCGCAAAGACGCTGAGCTGGTTCACGTTCCGTTTATCGAGCTCGCAGTTCAAGTAGGCGGACAAAAGCTCATGCAAAACACGGTCGCGCTCGGCGCATCATTCGCACTCGTTGGCTATCCGTTCGAGTATATCGAGAGCGTTATCAAGAGCGAATTCGAGCGAAAAGGTAAAGACGTGTACGAAACCAATATCAAAACCGCCCGGGCCGGCTATGATTATGTTCAACAACATTGGAAAAAACCCTTTGGCTGGAGACTCACGCCAGTGAAGGGCGCACCAAAACGCATGGTCCTTTCCGGCACAGAAGCCATGGGCATGGGCGCGCTTGCGGCTGGCATGCAGTTTTACGCTGGCTACCCGATGACGCCATCCTCGCCGCTTCTGCACTACGTGGCAAAAGAAGCGCCAAAGTATAACGCGATCGTGAAACATGCGGAAGACGAAATATCGGTAATCAACATGGCGATCGGCGCTTCATTTATGGGAGTGCGCTCGATGATTGCCACGTCCGGCGGCGGTTTTTCACTGATGGTGGAAGCTGTTGGCTTAGCAGGTATAACCGAGACGCCCCTTGTCATTGTCGAAGCGATGCGCCCCGGCCCGGCGACTGGGTTGCCGACGTGGACCGAACAAGGCGACTTGCGATTTGTTATCCACGCAGCGCAGGGAGAATTTCCACGCGTGGTATTCGCGCCAGGCGATGTTACGGAATGTTTCTATCTTATGGCTGACGCGTTCAACCTAGCTGACAAATATCAAATTCCTGTGTTTGTGCTGACGGACAAGTATTTGCAAGAAAGCAACACAACGCTTGAGCCATTCGATCCGTCGAAGATTACCATTGATCGGGGCGCGATCGTTCGCGAGGGTGAGCTATCGGAAGCGAAACAGTATTTGCGCTATGCGCCAACCCCAACTGGCGTGTCACCGCGAACGTTGCCTGGCATGAAGCATGGCGTGTTTGTTGCGAATAGCGATGAGCATGACCCGTATGGCTTAGCGAATGAAGAAATAGCAAATCGGAATGAACAACAAGGCAAGCGAATGCGGAAGCTGGAGAAAATTGCGAAGGAATTACCTCAGCCAAAATTGCTTGGTGACGCAAAAGCAGACGTTACGTTCGTAAGCTGGGGTTCGACCAAAGGACCGATTATGGAAGCAGCTTCTTTATTGCGCAAGGAAGGTATGACCATCAACCATTTGCGTCCAATCTTTTTACATCCTTTTCCTGCGAAAGCAGTTGAGCAACTATTGAAAAGAGTCAAGAATCCAATTCTCGTGGAGAACAACGGCACTGGCCAGCTTGGTGGACTGATTCGTGAGCACACCGGTGTTTTGGTTGAAAAACGTATATTAAAAACGGACGGCCGTCCGTTCTATGCCGAAGAATTAGCTCGTAAAACAAAAAAACTTCTATGAGCGCGCCTTTGAACGTCAAGGATTATGAAACATCGCAATTCCCGACCTGGTGCCCGGGTTGCGGTGATTTTGGGATTTGGACGGCTCTCAAGAACGCGCTTGTAGAGCTCAGCATTTCGCCTGACCAGATGCTCATTGTGTTTGGCGTTGGTTGTTCCGGCAACATGGCGAGTTTCGTGAAAGCGTATGGATTCCATGGTTTGCACGGTAGGCCTTTGCCGGTTGCCGAAGGCGCGAAAATGGCGAACCACAAATTGCCCGTCGTGGTCATTGCCGGCGATGGGGATACCTATGGCGAAGGTATGAACCACTTCTTGAATGCGATTCGGGGCAATCATGACATCACGCTTATCGTGCATGATAACCAAGTGTACGGCTTGACCACTGGCCAAAACTCGCCGACTGCTATGAAAGGCGTGAAAGCAAAGTCAACGCCGATGGGAGTGATCGAGGAGCCCGTAAACCCGATCGCGCTTGCGCTCGGTGCAGGCGCGTCGTTTATCGCTCGTGGGTTTGCCGGAAACACCAAGCATTTGACGAACCTGATGGTGCAGGCGATGCGACACCGCGGTTTCTCGCTCATTGACGTTTTGCAGCCATGCGTGACGTTCAACAAACTGAACACTTTCCAGTGGTTCTATCGCCGCGTGTACGAGCTTGAAAAGGAAAGCTACAAACCGACGGACAAAAACAAAGCGTGGGAAAAGTCTCAAGAAGGGCCAGACAAAATGCCGATCGGGATTTTTTACAAACGGGAAGACAGATTGAGCTATGAAGATGAGCTGCCGCAAATCATAGAGCAGCCGCTTGTGAAACAGGATGCCACGAAAAGAGATATCGGCCCGTTGATGAGTGGTCTTATGTAAGGTAAGTGTACGAAAAGCCCAGAGCACCCCGCTGTGGGTGCGACGTGCAATCAATTGAAGTGAACCGATCGCAGGCACAGCGGCCTGCGCTCGGTTAATGGGCATAAATAAAAAAACGCTGGTAGGGTGTGCCAGCGTTTATGGTATTACGTTCCTGATTCATTACCACCCCTTGGCACGTAAACCCCCGATTTTAGAGAACCATCAGATAGATTATGAAATTGTACTTTTAAAACACCTGGCAGCTCATTTACCGTTTTTTCCGTAATGCCAATTTGAATGGTTCTTTTTTCTTGATCCAGGAAAGCCTCGTCATTTCCTCTTACAATGGATACTGTATAGCCGAATGCCGGAAATTCAACTACTTTTTGAAGCTCCTCCTTCCGCTCTACGTGAATTAAAAGGTCAAAGCGAACAGGTCTCATGGCACCTCCTTTTTGTTTTGATAGTACCTACAGTACATGGTGCATCGCTTGCTGTCAATCCAGCGGGTAGGCGAGGTCCCTTGACCTCGCCTCGGGTCAAGCCCGCCCGCCTTGCTTCGCAACGCGAAGCGGGCGGGGGACCCGAGACTACCCATAATAAAGAAAGCTGGCATGGAGGCGACTCCTTGCTTATCATCCCTTGGGTAGGCCGGATCCTCAGATCCGGCCGATGTGGGCCGCCAATCTGAGGATTGGCGCCTACCCAATGTGGTGAGATGTATGATACAATACATCCAACTATGACTCGTAAATGGCTTGTTGCAAAGAAAGTTCCAGCGGCATTTCAAGCGCAATTCCCAGAAATAGATCCGATTATTCTCCAGTTGCTGTTCAATCGCAACATACGCGATCAAAAAGCCATTGACGAGTTTTTGAATCCGGATTACGGTCAGGATATCCATGACCCTTTTTTATTCGTGGACATGAAAAAAGCGGTCAAGAGAATCTTCGAAGCCGTTCAAAAAAAAGAGAAGATCACGGTGCACGGGGATTACGACGCGGACGGCGTGTGCGCATCAGTGATGCTCGTTGAAACGTTAAAAAAGCTTGGCGCCAATTCCGTTGAGGTGTATTTGCCGCATCGCGAACGCGAGGGGTACGGGCTGAATATGAATTCCGTCACGACAATCGCCAAAGGCGGAACCAAATTGATTATCACCTGTGACTGTGGCACAAGCAACGCCCCTGAAATCGCGCTAGCGAATGAGAAGGGAATGGATGTAATTGTAACGGACCATCACGAAGAGCCAACGACGAAACCTGCCGCTTACGCGATTTTAAATCCGCAGTTCAAGCGTGAGACATATCCGTTTAAATATCTCGCAGCAGGCGGTGTGGCGTATAAACTTGTGCAAGCGTTATGCGTGGAGGACAAAGGGAAGCGTTTACTTGATGGATATGAAAAATGGCTGCTCGACTTGGTCGCTATCAGTACTGTTGCAGACATGATGCGACTCGTCGGCGAAAACCGCACCCTCGTGAAGTATGGCCTTGTTGTCCTGCGGAAAACCCGCAGAGTGGGCTTGCAAAAACTCATTGACCTTGCCGGGATACGGCCAGAGCGAATCGACACCTATTCCATCGGATTCCAGATTGCACCGCGCTTGAACGCTGCTGGCCGGATGGACCACGCGAACACGGCATTTGAGCTCTTAGAAACTCAGGATGAATTGGCAGCTGAACAAATCAGCCAGGAGCTCAATAAGAAGAACCAGGAACGCCAGACAATGACGGAGAAGGTCGTTGAGCAGGCAAAAAAACAAATCGGCGAGCTCCCCCCGGATATCCGAATGGTTACAGCGTTTCAAAAAGACTGGCCTGCCGGATTACTCGGATTGATTGCAGGCAAGCTGGCAAACCATTATTATCGACCCGCGTTTGCTATGACGTTGAAAGACAAAACAATCGTCGCGTCAGGACGCAGCATTCCGGCGTTCGACATCACGCAAGCGCTCGTACATCACGAAAAGCTTTTTGAAAAATATGGAGGCCATAGCCAGGCATGCGGGTTTAGCATGGCAAAAAGCAATCTTTCAGTTTTTCAGGAGAGTCTTGAACAATACGCGCATAAACAGCTCGGTAAGGAGGACCTTGTTCCTCGCATGATGATTGACGCGCAGGTCAAACTCGCCGATATCCATTGGGACATCTGGGAAACGCTGGAAAAGCTTGAGCCATTTGGTGAAAAAAATCCTCGACCAACCCTCTTAACCGAGGGCTTGACGGTAACGAGCATAGACCGCGTTGGAAACGATGGGAAGCATCTGCGATTACTTGTGGAGCAAGGGACGGGGCAACCGCATAAGCTTATCGCTTTCGGTTTTGCGAACTCCTGGGGCGACAAGCTCAACGTCGGCGACAAAGTGGATATTGTGTTTGAAGTTTCCGTCAACGAATGGAATAGCGAACGACAGCTGCAGCTCAAAGTGAAGGACTTAAAGCACGCATCAAACGAATAAAAAAAGCTGAGAATATTTCGTCTCAGCTTTCGAACCTCGGCATTACCAATAGTTAATCGGCATACCTTCGGTATAGTACTGTGGGTGGGCTTTGAGATATCTGATAATCAGCGGCTCTATGAAGATTTTATGATAGCTGTGGATGATCTGAACTCTGGAAACAAAGTTGTTACTCTCTTTTTTGTGACCAGATCCACTGATATATCCCGGAATGACCACATACAACAATTCGTTGCCTTTGCCAGAACGTTCAAAAATACATACCAGCACTTCTTTGTTGCCGCCAATAGGAACAAGGAGTTCTTCCCGAGTGTATTGTAGCGATGTCCATGCCCCTTCTTGGTCACCCCAAAAGTAAAAGGGTATGTTTCTTAATGTGTGTTCGTACTCCGAATATTTGTGCGGTAAGTTCAGGGCACTAACAATGAGCAGAACAAACATCAGTACAGTTAATGTGTAAAGAACATATTTTTTCAACTTTCCTCCTTTTGTTTTGAATAGTCTAGCCTAGCACGCGTTCGTTGTCTTGTCAAGGAGTAAAATAAAAAAGCTGGAGATATTATTCATCCAGCTTTTGGTTTTGTTTGAGGGGCAAAATACTATTTGCCATGTTTTTAGATTGCCGATGTCCAAAGATTAAACCCGCTATAGGCATAAGCAATCCCAAGAGCGTAAACCATATTGTTGCTCGGATGTTTGGCGTCTTGGACAATGCCGAGATCATTGCGATAGCGTGAAAGGCTGCCCATCCACAACAGAAGAAGAATCGGATAATAACATGGTGTCGCCTTTGAATGGCCGCATAATAGAACAAAACGCTTATGCCCGTCATTATTGACGTAACGCTCGCCAGGTTGTCGTGCCAGAAAGCAAAAATGCCTCCAAACAACAAAAACATCGCAGCAAGGGCGAAAAATACCATGCGTTCGAATTGTTCGTACATGCCTCCTCCTTTTTAAGGTTCTATTTTGTTTATAGTAATAGTCTCGTATCTTTTTGTCAATGATGAATTTGGGAGTCATGTCCCACGTGCATTTGTCAAAGCGTCGCGCAAAATGATACACTGTATCCATGGAAAATAAAAAACTTGAGATTTATACTGACGGTGGCGCACGTGGAAACCCCGGCCCAGCTGCCGTTGGCGTAGTAATTTGGAATGGCAATACTCTTGTTGGCTCTTATTCAAAATACATCGGCGAGGCGACGAATAACCAAGCTGAATATCATGCCGTTTTATTTGGGCTGGAGCAGGCGAAGCGCTTGAAAGCAAGTGAACTTGATTTTTATGTGGACAGCGAGCTTATCGCGACACAGCTCTCGCGTCAGGCCAAGATAAAAAACGTTGAGCTCGGTTCCTTATTCGTCAAATGCTGGAATATGATGATTGGATTCAGGCGCGTTGATTTCCGTGTGATTCCTCGAGAAAAAAATAAAGAAGCCGACAAACTCGTGAATAAGGAGCTTGACAAGCAGATGAGTTCTCGGTAAGAAAGAGCGTCAACAAAGGAGGTGAGACGTGATTTATTCCGTATCGCTGTTTTTGATACGATTGGTGTTTGATGTGTCCTTTAAGAAATTTCGCATCATTGGTGCAGAAAACCTTCCGCACGCGGGCGGATGTATTATTGCTTCTAACCACGAATCGTATTTTGACCCGCCGGCGATTGGCTACTGTATTTATAAAGCAACGCGCCGTAAGATCTATTTTCTCGCGAGGGCTGACCTTGGTCGGAATTGGCTTGCCCGCCGGCTTTTCGCAGGGATGCGCGTCCTGTACGTTGCAAAAGGGAAAAGCGACATTGGTTTACTGCGCCGAGTGGTGAAGTTGGTGCAGAACGGAGAATGGGCGCTGATCTTTCCCGAAGGTTCCTCGAGGCCCGAGCACAAAAAGCTCCATGCCGGTGTCGGACTGATTGCTTTACAGTCGCAGCGGCCTGTTGTACCCGTATTTATTGATGTGGATGGCTACAAGCGCCAAATTACCTTTCGTGGATGGATGTCTATGATCCTGCGTTGGCTCATTGGTCGTGGCTCTCTTGAGATTCGTTTTGGACAACCGATTGAGTCTGAAGAGCTTGGAGGTTCATACGAGGCTGCAGCCCAAAAAGCGTACGATGCGATTTATAGACTAAAAGCGTGATAACAAGAAATATGTGTCACGCTTTTTATTTTATCTTGTATTGACAAAATACCTTATTTTCGTTACTCTATACCATGCCAAGGTAAGTTGGATAATTGCTTCGCCTTTTTCCGCAAGGGGAAGGTGGGGAGGAAAGTCCGAACACCCTCGCCGACGAGGCGAGAAGTGGAGAGTCGCTAACGGCGACCGGGAGTAGGTGCTTTGCGGATCTCTCGAGAACTGTAAAGCATTGAAGCCCAGGGAAAGTGCAACAGAAAATACACAGCCAATGGCCCGCCGACGAGGTGGGATCAGGCAATGGCGAAATCGTGAGGTAAGAGCTCACGCGCACCTATCGCGAGATAGGAGCGTGGAAAACCCTCTCCGGTGCAAGCCCGAACGGGCGCTAGAGGCCGCCAGCAATGGCGGTCCCAGAGAGATAATTATCTCTTCCGCTTGCTTGCAAGTAGGAGAACAGAATTCGGCTTACAGGCTTACCTTGGCATTAACGTTTTTCCAGCACCCCCTTTACACATACAAAGGGGTAAGCAGTATTATGAAGAAATCTGAATTATTTTTTACGGCAATTCTCGTACCGATCGATTTTTGCATGGTTCTCCTCGCCGGCATTGCAGCATATAGTCTGCGGTTTACCCCGATAGTAACCGGCATTCGTCCGGTTTTCTATGATATTGCG
Organism: Patescibacteria group bacterium; assembly: GCA_044868145.1. Lineage (GTDB taxonomy): Bacteria > Patescibacteriota > Patescibacteriia > UBA10025 > JBIOWE01 > JBIOWE01. Next base: position 331,688 of record JBIOWE010000006.1, on the reverse strand, counting down.
TTCTCAGAATTTTTGCGGATCACTCTTGTTGTTGGAGTGATTTTTTTGAGTATTTTCGCGATTTCAGGTTTGTATGCGGCTCACTCGTTTGGCAAGCGAAATATTGAACTCGGAAAAATCTTCATCGCATGCACGGCAAGCATTACGGTCGTAGTTCTGGTCATTTTCTTCCAACGAGAGCTTTTCTCTTCTCGTTTTATCATCATCGCCGGCTGGATTTTTTCTATTGTACTCGTTAGTCTTGGACGGCTTGCAATACGATTGGTGCAGCACGCGCTTTTGCGAAGAGGCGTGGGCAGTCATCAAGTGATTATCATTGGGAACGATGAAATAACGGAAAACGTTCTTACCATCTTGCATCGCAATTCGTCCTATGGGTACAAGGTTATTGACCGTTTTTCTACTGTCGATGATGCAACGATTACCACGCTGAAGGAGCGCATGAAGCTCCAGCCGGTCGATGAAGTCATTGTGGCCGACCCCGCTCTTTCCAAACAGCAGATGTTACAAATCAAAGGTTTTTGCGATGAGCATCATGTTGTTTTTAAATACGCCGCCGACCTGTACGAAACTCAAGCAACGAACGTTGAAGTCACCACAATTGCCGACATCCCATTGATTGAGGTGAAACGGACCAAACTTGACGGATGGGGTCGAATCTTGAAGCGGATTTTTGATCTCGTTTTTTCTTCCTTTTTGCTCTTGGTTCTTACGCCTATCTTTCTCTTGATAGCGCTCTTCATTCGCATTGATTCCGAAGGACCAATTTTCGTAAAGCTCGAGCGCGTGGGAGAGCGGGGCAATAGATTTACCTTATACAAATTTCGTTCAATGATTAAAGACGCGCATGCGCTCAAAAAGCAACTGGTAAATTTTAACGAGCGATCCGACGGCCCACTATTTAAAATAAAAAATGATCCGCGCATCACGCGATTCGGCCGACTGCTGCGGAAATCAAGTCTTGATGAGTTGCCGCAGCTTTTTAACGTGCTAAAAGGTGAGATGAGTCTTGTGGGTCCAAGACCGCATGAGCCGGAAGAGGTGGACAAGTATGAAAAGAGCCACAAAAAGTTGCTAACCATTAAACCCGGGCTGACGGGCTTCGCGCAAATATCTGGTCGATCGGAGCTAAAGTTTGAAGACGAAGCGAAACTGGATATTTACTATATTGAGAACTGGAGCCTCGCGTTCGATTTACGAATTTTAGCGAAAACACCATTCGTCGTTTTCTTGGCTCGTTCCGCGGCATAATTATCTATGAAAGTTGCGTTGGTGCATGATCATTTAAATCAATTAGGAGGGGCGGAACGGGTCCTGAAGGTTTTTTCCGATATGTTTCCCCAAAGCCCTATTTTTACGTTGATTTACGACCAAGCGGGGACGCATCGGCTTTTCGAAGGGAAAGATGTACGAGAGTCATTTTTGGCTCATATGCCGTTTGCTCGGAAAAAGTTTCGCTGGTACTTGCCCCTTATGATTTCAGCCACAGAAAGTTATGATCTTTCTGATTATGACGTTGTCCTGTCCGACAGTTCAGGCCTAGCAAAAGGCGTGATCACAGGGCCTCGCACGTTGCATATCTGCTATTGCCATACGCCAACGCGGTATTTGTGGAGTGACCATACGATCGTGATTGACGCTCTTGAGCGTAAGCGCCTTGTCGGACGGTTTTCGCAGTTGTATCGTAGTTATCTTCGGGTTTGGGATCGACAGGCCGCTGATCGGGTTGACGCGTTTATTGCGAATTCTCATTTTATCGCCCGGCGCATTGAAAAATATTACAAGCGAAAGAGTGACGTTATCTACCCGCCGATTCGCGTGGCCGATTACCAGATGAGCACCGAGCCCGGTGCGTATTTTCTTCTTATCTCGCGATTGCGGCCGTATAAGCGCGTCGATCTCGCTGTGCAAGCGTTTAATCAGTTGAACATGCCCTTAAAAATCGTGGGCACGGGCGAGGAGGAGGAACGCCTACGCGAAATGGCAAAAAGTAATATTACGTTTCTCGGCCATGTGAGCGACGCGGAAAAGAAAAAACTCCTCGCTGGTGCAAAAGCGCTTTTGCATCCGCAAGAGGAAGACTTCGGCATAACACCCCTTGAAGCAATGGCTTCGGGTAAGCCGGTTATTGCCTATGGGTCTGGCGGCGCTGTTGAAAGTGTTATCCCGGGAAAAACAGGAGTTTTGTTTGACGAGCAATCATGGGAGGCGCTCGCTGATGCAGTCATTCGGTTCAAGCCTCATCAGTTTGACCCTTCAGTTTTGCGTCAGCACGCGGAAACATTCGATGAGGCATCCTTTCGACAACGCATCAGTGACTTTATTGGAACAAAGTGGAAAGAATTTTCAAAATAATCTATACTGAATCCATATGACTATCAATACGCAGTTCCGACAATATTTCAAAAAGGCGACTTGGATAGTTGTCGTTTTGACGATCGCTGGCGCGGGCATTTCGTTTTTCGTTTCATCAACTCGTGCGCCGGTGTACGATACTTCTATTTCGTTTTCCATCAACCGCACAATTCGTCAGAACACCTCGGCCTACCAGTACGATGGGTATTATGCCATACAAGCGTCCGATCTTTTTTCGCAAACGGTAATGAGTTGGTTCATGACTCCATCCGTGTTGCTTGAGATTTACCATGCGGCCAACATTGATCCGCAGATCTCGAGCATTGAAGGGTTTACGTCTCGCTTCAAAACAAAGCAATTTTCCCCGCAAAATATTGTTGTCCGTTTCAAAGAACGCGACCATCAGACTGCGGCGACTCTTTCGCAGGCAATCATTAAAATTGTTCAGGACAAAGCGGTCGCCTCAAACCAGTCGGAAGAAGGCCAAGGACTATTTAATGTTGTTGGGTCAGAGCCTGTTATTGTACAAAAAAGTCCAATGGTTTGGGTTACCACGCTCATCGGTGGGGTCGTTGGTTTCTTGCTCAGTCTTGCCGTGCTCGGCATCGCATATTATCTTCGCGGAGGACCCAACCGTGAAGGAGTCTAATGCGCATTGCCGTTGATATTTCTTCCTTGGTCGATTCTCGCGTAAGCGGCGTTGGTTACTATACAAAACATCTACTGGAACACTTGCTGGCAATTGACACTGATAACTCATACATTTTGTTTTACACAGGCATACGCCATGCTGACCTGCCTTGGTTAAAACGGTTCGAAGGCAGCCGCGTTCAGTTACGTCACCTGCGTTACCCCAATAAAGCATTACATGCTTTTTTTGTTTTGTTCAACTGGCCATCGCTCGATCGAATGCTGGGTGGGGTTGATATTTTGTTTGCGCCAAATGTCGGTTTCTTATCTATGAGTAAACGCGTACGTTTTATCCTGACTGTTCACGACCTTTCTTTTCGCTTTTTCCCGGCATTGTATCCTTGGAAACGGCGTCTGTGGCATTGGTTTATCCGCCCGCGTCATCTTTTGAACAAAGCTGATGCAATCCTTGTGCCGAGCGAGCAAACCAAGCATGACCTCGTACGTGCGTACAACGTTGATGAGAAAAAAATCCGAATCACGCCGCTCGGGGTTGATACAGCTTATTTCTCGGCTGAAAATAATGCACAAACACCAAAACCAATAGATTCGCCGATGCCCTACGTGCTGTACGTCGGAAATATCGAGCCAAGGAAAAATATTGAATTTCTCCTGCAGTCTTTTATGAGTTATAAAAAGACGCATAAGGGGACGCTTCGTCTGTTGCTTATCGGCGATCCGTACGCTCATTCGCATGGTTACTTTCAGCATCTGAAAAGGTTCGTCAATGAACGTGAAGACATCCAGTTCTTGTTGTACAGGGAAGAGCGCAGCTTGCCTAGCTTGTACCGCAATAGTAGCGCATTCCTTTATCCGTCGTTGTACGAAGGGTTTGGCTTACCGCCACTTGAGGCGATGGCTTCCGGTGTACCGGTTATTGTCTCAGCCACGTCTTCACTGGTTGAAACCGTTGGTGATGCAGGGCTCGTGGTTGATCCAACAAACGTCGCGGAGGTATCTCGTGCGCTCGACACAGTGTTGTCTGATGAGCGAGTCCGTCGCGCTCTCATAGCCAAAGGCAGGGACCGGTCAAAACAATATACTTGGGATCGAACAGCCAGGGAAACGCTCGGGATTTTTTCTTTTTCATCGTAACGACTATGCGCATAGGGATAGATGCACGATTTTATGGACCCATAGGCAAAGGCCTTGGTCGTTATACGCAAAAACTGATAGAGAATCTTGAACGGCTTGATACGGCGAACGATTATGTTATCTTCCTGCGGGGAGACAACTGGGCGGATTATCAGCCGCGTAACCCTCGTTTTCGGAAAGTTCTTGCCGATTACCGATGGTACACCGTGAAAGAACAAGTGTACCTGCCCTTGGCGATTTATAAACAGCGTATTCAGGTTATGCATTTTCCGCATTTTAACGTGCCGATTTTGTATTTCGGTAAATTTATCGTAACGATTCACGATCTTATTCTCTTGCAATATCCGACAAAACGAGCGACCACCCTTGGCCCGCTGATGTATGCGATGAAGCTTTTTGGGTATCGTTGGGTGATTCGCCGCGCTGTCCGGCGCGCACGAGCTCTTTTGACTGTCTCCGAGTACACGAAAGCGCAGCTGATTGAATCTTTTCGGCTGCCTGCACACAAAATCGTCGTGACGCATGAGGCGGTCGATCCAGAACAGAGCAGCATAGCGACGGTATCGCAAACCGTTCTGAACCAGTACCGGATCAAGAAGCCGTACATCTTGTACGTGGGTAATGCATATCCGCACAAAAATCTTGAGCGCCTGATCTGTGCCTATAAACTATTAATTGAGTCGGGGGTGTCGCATTATCTTGTTCTTGTGGGGAAGCATGATTACTTTTACGAGCGTCTGAAAAAAGAAGTTGCCTTGCTCAATTTGCAGGGCCGGGTTTTGTTTCCTGGTTTTGTGACGGATAAGGACTTGCCGGCGATCTATGAACATGCCTCCGTTTATACGTTTCCCTCACTGCTCGAGGGGTTCGGTTTGCCTCCGTTGGAAGCGATGGCGCACGGCGTCCCGGTTGTGGCGGCGCGAAGCTCGTCTCTGCCTGAAGTGCTTGGTGACGCCGCGCGATATTGCGATCCTCAAAGCGAGGAAGATATCGCCGCTGCGATTTATGCCGTTTTAGAAGACGCCAACGTACGCCAGATAATGATTCAACGGGGCTTAAAGCGCGTTTCCCTATTTAGTTGGGATAAGCTTGCTACCACTACCCAATCCTTGTATTTGCAGATATAATATAGCTTATGAATCGGACTAATCACAAAACAAACGGTTCACGGAGCGTGCGTATTCAAAAGCCGCGCGCCGGGATTGGCGTCCCCGAGGAAAATGTTTTGAATCTTCGCAAAATGACTGACAAATCTTCGCAGCCGAAGCAGACAGTGCGCCAGTCAGCGTTGGAAAACTTTTTTAGCGCGGGCACGCAAACAGTGGGGAAAGCCATTCATCACCTTACCGTGCCGGCAGAAGACGCGCCTGTGCACCGGCGGCCGCGCGGAGGTCAAAAACGAAAAGAAAATCATTCTGACATTTCATGGAAGTTGTCTACGCCCCGGTTCAAACATCTTCTGGTGTTTGTTTTGCTCTTATGCGCATTGCTTGTGCCGTTTTTTGTCGTTTCGGCAATTCAAAAAGCCAAAGAAGTGAAAGGTAAGGTACTCGGCGCCAGCACGGATGCATACGGTCAATTCATTGATGCCTCCCAGTATATTGCCTCCCAGCAGTACGATAAAGCCTCATCAACCTTTGAGCAGGCGAAGAACGGCTTCGTCGCAGCCCAAGAAGAATTCCGCAGCTTCGGCGGGCTCACAACTGATATCGTAAAGGCGGCTTCCAGCGAATCGCGTAGCGCAGAGCATTTGTTGACCGCCGGAGAGTATATGAGTAAAGCAGGGGAGGAATTGGCGAGCTTGTTGCAAGCCATTGATACGCGCGTCCCGGGTTCCGACGAAACCGTAACACGGGACTTTTCGGTTTTGACCGAACGTTTGCCTCTGCTGGAACATTACGTGCGCGTGACGATCGATAACCTTTCACTGGTTCGCCCTGAAGATATTCCGGAGTCTAGTCGCGAAACGTTCCAGACGCTTGCCGGCGTACTGCCAGCCCTTCGGGACAATTTCAGTTATTTGGAAAAGGCTTCCCAGGCCCTTCTTTCGGTGCTTGGCGCACATACGCAGCAACGTTACTTGGTGCTTTTTGAAAATAATCGTGAGCTTCGGCCTACGGGCGGGTTTATCGGCTCCCTCGCGCTCATTGACGTTTACCAGGGCGCAGTAGAGAGGATTGAGGTGCCACGCGGCGGAAGTTATGACATCGCCGGCCAATTTCCTGAAAAGATTGTGTCCCCGAATCCGCTCCACCTCGTGAATCCGTATTGGAACATCCAAGACGCGAATTGGTTCCCGGATTTTCCTACGAGCGCGAAAAAAGTAATGTGGTTTTACGAAAAAAGCGGCGGACCGTCCGTTGACGGTGTTATCGCGCTTACACCAACATTTATTGAGCGCCTCCTTGACGTAACCGGGTCCATTGATATGCGCGACCCATACGGCACTGTCATCAGTGCATCAAATTTTGTTGCGTACGCACAATCCTATTCGGACGCTCATCGAGAGAGTGGCGAGCCAAAAGCGTTCATCGCTGATCTTCTGCCTGTGCTTTTAAATAAGCTCTTCTCCGTTAGTCCTGATAAGTTGGTTGATTTGTTAGGAGCTTTGAGCACCTCCTTTGATCAGCGCGACCTCCTGCTGTTCAGCAAAAATCAAGAAACGCAGCAGCGCATCGAGGACCTTCGTTGGTCCGGGGCGATTCTGCCCGCTGAAAAAGATTTTCTTTCCGTGGTGACGACGAACATTGGCGGCGGCAAAACGGACGCGTCAATGCAACAATTGATTCTCCATGAAGCTCGCGTTCTTGACGATGGCTCCATTATCGATACAGTTAAATTGACACGCGTGCATAACGGTTCGAAGAATGATGCTTTTGCGGGCGTTGATAACGTCTCCTACGTTCGATTCTACGTTCCCGAAGGCAGCGAGCTTATTGACGCTCAAGGATTTAGCGTCATTCCGCAATCCAGGTTTAAAGAACCTGACCTTGATGCGGGGCAAGACGAAGATCTCTTGGCAATTGAGAAAAATCCTTCACTCGATGAACGAACGCAAACCCGCGTAACACATGAATTTGGCAAAACGGTGTTCGGCAACTGGGTTGTTGTGCGTCCTGGTCAGCAGGCAACAGTCGAAGTTTCCTATAAACTTCCGTTTAGCTTACGAACGGGTTTTTTGACGCACCCGACTGATACCTATTCTCTTCTCGTGCAACGCCAGCCTGGTTCTGCGCCGACAGGCTTGGTTTCGTTCCTTCGACTGCCCTCTCAATACGTGCTCGCGTGGAGCCAAAGCGGGGAGTCTTCTCAAAATCAGCTCAAGTTTTCCGCTGACCTCACGTCTGATCAAATATACACCGCACTGATTGAAAGGCAGTAGTTTTTTCGCGGGTAACACCCGATCCTCAGATCGGGCGTAATGTGGGAAACCGTGGTCCGCCAATCTGAGGATTGGCGGTTACCCAAAGTGCCTGTACTCAAATGTACATGTTTTTTTGCTAGCTTAACGCAAAAATAACCATACAATGTGGATATCCCTCTTGACAGGAAAACCATAGAGGTATATGCTGTATTGTTAATTTTGTTTTTTAAAACAATCAAAAGGTTTAAAGCGAGAGAGACGGTTTGCCTTTTTGCGCCTCTGAACAGGAACAAAAGGGCAGGCTGAAAAGCCTTTAATGCATTAATCAATTGTTGAGCCGCGGACGATGAAAATCCCGGCGGCTAACAAAAGGCGGATTCTCTACTCGAGCAATCCGTTTTTTGTTTCAAAGTGGGATATGGAGGGGTTAGATAAAAAGGATGAAAAGTAATTATTCTTGGTGTAAACTAAGAGTATACTACAATTCATTCTTCGCTCGGCAGGGCCGTATGGCTTAGGTCGAGCATCTCACCTCCAGATCTTTCTTTGGAACATTGCCAAAGGAACGCGCCCATTGGGCATGAAAAAATCTTTTTGCAAAAAGATTGCAATTATCCAGGACGAATGTCCTTGACTACTCGAACTGTTCTTTATCAGCAAGTTCAAGAGGGGAAGGCCCTGTAGATGCCGTGCCGGTTTATAACAGTACGCATACCATAACGTATGTACGTACTACCCGCACAATCTCCTTCACTCCTTCCCTCTTTCCTTGAGCCACATTATTATCAACATAATGGGCTGAAGGGAAGGATACATTGACAAAGGAGGATGAGATGAAGGATTTAGCAAAGGGATTCTGGTTTATTGGGATAATATTGCTGATCGGCTGTCTATCGGTCACTGCAATCAGGGGCTTCACGGGGCAAACCAATCTGCCCGAGTCAATTAATTGGCTAATTGCTCCTTGCACATTCTTTCTAGCTTCGATAGCTCTTAGCAATCTTGGAAAATAGTCAGCTATTTGACTCATCACATACTATCGGGGAACCTTAATCTGGAGTATGCACAACATATCTTCCGGTTCCCCTCATTTACAAGTTCGTTAGAAATGCTAGCGGATTTATAATATGAGACTTTGAAAATCAATGGAGGTGTACAATGTCGAGTTTCTATGAAGGAGACGCCCTGACGCGAAACCTCGAGGGCCTTGGTATTCCGAGGCAAGATGGCGAGTCAGACTGGGAGTACCGCAAGCGAGTTTTCCCTGAGCTGTATCTGCGCAAAGGGTTTTCTGTAGCTGTATCAGTGCTTATGGGTTGTAGTGTGACGGAGTTGAGCGGCGAGGACAAGATGGTTCTTCGATACCTGCCTATAGAGCCTAAGCAGATGAATAACCGCGGACGGAAGCAGTTTGCCTTTCAGCTCAAGAACTTCGCTCGAGGTTTCCCACAAGACCCGCTCAAGGCGCGAGCGCAAGGCTAGGTAGTTTGTACTTTACAATCAAAAAGAACAAGGCACCTTGCGGGCGAGAAGTATACGTCCAACTATCCGCCTTGTTCTTTTTTATTCATTCTTGGAAGAGCGCTATGACTATTGCGGAGAGCCATAGCAAAAATCTGCAGATGAGAGGATACCTTCAGGGTATGCTCAAACGTCACTCTGCGCTCTTCCTCTCTTTTGAGCCTGGTGGTCATAAGCTAACGGGTTCAAAAAAGAATCAAAAAAGTTCATTAAATTTAACGAGGAGGATCAATGAAAAAATGGTCAGGTTGGCTGGGTATGTTAATGTCAACATTATTGGTGTCAGGACTGATGTCAATAATGCTCTATATTTTGCTGCCTGCACGAGGTTCGACAATAGCAGTACAGTTTGAAGACTACTCACCACAATACTTCGCCACAATGCGTGTTACATTCCAAGACAGGGCAGAGGTCCCGGTGTTAATCCGATTGCGAACGGCGATGGATACCTCAAGTGCACGATTGTCAAACCTTTACATCGAACTTGATTTTGTTAAGGACCTCTGCGGCCTTTACGAGTTTAAAGGCCTAAAAGAAGGTAGTGAGACCCGTCGACACTTTGTTGATCGGTTGAATGACACGTTTAAGAGAATGAATAAATACCATTCCGGAGACATTGAGATATTACAGGTTCATTTCTACAGTCCGTTTGCCGCATACCACAGTCCGTAGCTCTTTTACCTCCAGCGGGTAGGTTCCAAAACCCGCTTCTCTTCCGAGCCTGGTAGTCACAAGCTGGCAGGTTCAGAAGAGGGAGAAACTTTGCACATTGAACATTGGAGGCTTTATGGAGAACCTTGTAGAAGTAGTCATCAAGAAATTCAAGAAAAAGCTTTCTGCAAGCGGGGTTCCGAAAGGGAGGCTATTGGAACAACTCGAACGGTTCACCGAGAGCGAAAGTTTGCGAGAAAGCGAAGCAAATTACCATAACGCCGTGAGAATTGTACGCGCGTTGGAGCAACAAGGAGAGAAAGTACCTGAACATTTTTACCAATTACTGCGTGTTGAGCGCAAGCCACCAACACTCCATGAGACAAACGGAGCGTACTGGCAGTAAGCTATCAGATTTGGAGAGGCGCGATGTTGCGATATGCAATGACACGCCTCTCCCATTTTCCTGAGATTCTATAACCATCTATTGAATCTAAGGTAAATAGTTCCTTTCATCGAAAGGAGGGTCACAATGAAATGCTACTTTGCTGCGATGCAGCGTAAGAAGGTTTTTCTTGCTACCTTCAGCATCCCTGAACTTGGTATTGAATCTAAGGCGGTCGATCAATTATCAGTAACGCCTACTGAAGCTTCATATCGTTCGCTCATTGCACTGCTACAGTTTATTGAATGCACGCCAAAACTGCCGGAAGCAGGGCCATTCAAGGTTTATGGGGACGATGCCGTGGTAGTATGCCAAATGCAAAACTCCACGCCTTGCCCAGAGAATTTGAAGGCTCTCAAAGAACTGGCCGAATCATATCGATTCCCATTCATGGTGGACCACAGGATGGGAAAATGATATCCGGGCATTCATCAGGGAAAGGAAAAGATAATACTTCCTTTCCCCGTATCTTTGGTCGATAAACGTGTTTCGTCTATCAAAGATACGGAATGCTCCCTTTCAATCATCAAGCTTGTCGCAAAAAAGCTGTTAGGAATGGCAATGACGGAGATCGAGCTATAAGTATAGAATGTCCCTTCGGGGACCGAACCTCTCTCCTCGTCCTGATTCATTCAGGATTCTATGCGAATAATTCGCGTCAATGCGTTGTTTTTTCCTGACAGCTTTTTTATTTCGAAAAACCCTTTTTAAAAAAGTATTTTTCGACGCTTTTCGCAAAATCTTTTGTATCGCTCGCTTTGGGAACCCACGAGACCCAAAGCTCGCGATGATTCTTCCATACTTGCGGAAAGTCGAAAAAAATGTTAGAATAATCTGGCGTATGTGGAATAGAATTTGGCGGAAACTCGTCACCACCGTAACTGGTGGTGCAATTATTATAGCGACAGCGTCCATTGTGAGTCGGTTGCTTGGTCTTGTGCGCGATCGTTTACTCGCTGCAACATTTGGTGCTGGTGACCAACTCGACATGTACTACGCCGCGTTCAAGATACCAGATTTTATCGTCAACATTCTCGTTTTGGGGGCCTTGTCATCGGCATTTCTTCCGGTTTTCATACAGTATAGGGAACAGAATGGCAAAGAAGCGTGGCATATCGCCAACTCATTGCTGAATATTCTCTTGCTCGGCGTGCTTGTGCTCGGCGGCATTTTTTTTCTGTTCACGCCGCAGCTCGCGGGAGTTATTGCACCAGGGTTTTCTCCTGACAAGCAATTGATCACTGCCCATTTAACGCGGATTATGCTTTTGTCCGTGTTGTTTTTTACTATTTCAAATATTTTCACCGGACTGCTGAATTCGTACAAACGATATGTTAATTTTGCTTTTGCGCCTGTTCTATATAACCTCGGCATTATAGCCGGTATTATGTTGTTGGCCCCAAAGTACGGAATATATGGGGTCGCCTATGGTGTTGTGTTGGGGTCCATTTTACACGTGCTGATTCAGCTACCCGCGGTTCGCCGGCTGGGGTTTCGTTACAAGATCATTCTTGATTCCACGCACGCAGGCGTACGTAAGATTGGCCGTTTGATGGTTCCGCGCGCTTTTGGGTTGGGGGTAGGTCAAATCGAACAAATGGTTAGCATAATAATCGGATCAACGCTCGCTGTCGGCAGTGTCGCGGTATTTAACCTGGCGAATAACTTGGGAAGTTTTCCAATTAGCGTTGTCGGCGTTTCGCTCGCCATAGCCTCGTTTCCGATTTTTTCCGAAGCGTTCGCTCAAAAGAACACTGAAAAGTTTGTCGTGCAATTCTCCGTGAGCTTTCGTCGAATCCTGTTTCTTATTATCCCGCTTTCCGTGGTCATCCTTTTATTGCGAGCCCAAATCGTCCGCGTTATTCTGGGTACCGGCAATTTCGATTGGGAAGATACGTTTCTTACTGCCCAGACGCTTGGCTTTTTTTCCGTGTCGTTGTTCGCTCAAAGCGTCATACCTTTGCTCGCGAGGTCCTTCTACGCGTTTCATGACACGAAAACTCCGGTGCTCATCGCAAGCGTTTCGGTTGTTGCTAATTTGACTGGCGCGCTTATTTTAACTCGAGTTATGTCGGATCCCGTTACCGGGCTTGCGCTTTCGTTTTCCATTGCAAGCATCTTGCAAATGCTACTGTTACTCGGATTTCTTCGCAAGCGAGTTGGATATATGGACGACACAAAAATTATCAAATCTGTTCTGAAAATTAGTCTCGCATCCCTCGCGATGGGGGGCGTGATCTGGGTGGCGAAATATGTTATCGCGCAGGGAGTGAATATGCAGACGTTTGTTGGTATCTTTCTCCAAGGAGCGGTGGCTGCTGTCGTCGGCATCACCGCGTACCTTGTTTTTGCCATGCTGCTACGATGCGATGAAATCAAAATCATTACTGATTGGTTGGTAAGGGTAAGACGGCAAATAATCAACGGAAATCACGCTGATGGCAAATAACGAGCAACAATTGATTCGCAATTTTTGCATTATTGCCCATATCGACCACGGCAAGTCAACGCTCGCGGACCGTTTGCTTGAACTTACCGGCACAGTATCTAAGCGAGAGATGAAGGACCAATTTCTCGACCAAATGGATTTGGAGCGCGAGCGCGGCATTACCATCAAGCTTGCGCCTGTGCAAATGTTGTATCAGAGTTATGTGCTTAATCTTATCGATACCCCTGGCCACGTGGACTTTAGCTATGAAGTATCGCGATCACTTGCTTGCTGTGAGGGTGCAATTTTGCTCGTGGACGCCACGCAGGGTATTCAAGCACAAACTGTTGCGCATCTGCATGTTGCCCAGTCGTTGCATCTCCAAATCATTCCGGTTATTAACAAGATTGATTTACAGAATGCCGAGGTTGCAAAAACTCGGCAGGAGCTCGCGACGCTCCTTAAGGTCGCAGAAGAATCCGTAATGCTTGTATCCGCAAAGACAGGCCAAGGAGTGGAAGCGCTTTTGCAAGAAGTTATCAAACGCGTTCCTTCTCCGCGAGGGGATAACGACGCATCTTTGCAGTCTCTCGTATTTGATTCGGCGTTTGATGACTATAAAGGAGTGATAGCGTACACGCGTGTCATGAATGGTCGGGTAGCCGCGGGAGATAAGATTCAGATGATGGCAACAGGGAAGGAATCTGATGTACTTGACGTAGGCGTCTTTAAACCAAAACTTTCTTCGCGAGAAGAATTGGGATCAGGGGCAATTGGATATGTTGTGACCGGATTGAAAAATATTCAGGACTTGCGAGTCGGCGATACGATGACGAATGCGGGCAAACCCACAAGCCGACCGATTCCCGGCTATAAGCGGATTGAGCCAATGGTATTTGCTGGCATCTATTGTATGTCAGGTGATGATTTTCCGAAACTACGGCAGGCGATGGAGCGCCTGCAACTCAACGACTCGAGCCTTGTGTATGAACCCGACTCATCGCAGGCCTTCGGTTTCGGCTTTCGGTGTGGCTTCCTCGGTCTTTTGCACGTCGAGATAGTACAAGAACGACTCACCAGGGAGTATGGTCTTTCAGTGATTCTCACGGTACCGTCCGTCGCCTATAAAATCGTTTTGAACGAGCAAGGGCGTCGCTCGCTTCAGAAAAGAAAAAAACTTTCCCCAGAGAAAATGCCGGATGCATTGTTCATCTCTAATCCGCATGAGTTGCCAGAAACGTCACAGATCGAGCGTATCGAAGAACCATGGGTAAACGCCGAAATCATTTCGCCGTCAACGTCTGTAGGACAAATACTCAATGTTATTCAAGAACGGCGTGGTATCTATCGAACAACTGAGTACTTAAATCCTGACCGATTGCTCGTTCGTGCGGAGCTGCCGCTCGCCTCGATTATCGTTGATTTTTATGATACAATGAAGAGCGTTACATCAGGGTACGCATCACTGCATTACGAGTTTTTTGAGTACCGTCTTACCCAAGTTGTGCGACTCGACATTCTTGTTGCCGACGAACTTGTCCCAGAGCTTTCGACCATCGTATATGAAGAGAACGCGCAGCGATCGGGCAGGAAAATTTGTGAGCGGCTCAAAAACATATTGCCTCGGCAACAATTCGAAGTAAAAATTCAGGCACTCATTGGCGGCAAGATTATTGCCTCAGCCCGGATCTCGCCTATGCGAAAAGACGTTACCGCGCCCCTCTATGGGGGAGACGTTACGAGAAAAAAGAAATTGTTGGAAAAGCAAAAGAAAGGCAAAAAAAGGATGCGCCTGTTTGGGAAGGTGACGATTCCCCAGGAAGCGTACCTCGCAGTGCTCAAGGAGCGTGGCTAGGAGAGTCCGGGCAAGATTGTAAAAAAAATCATGCTTAATACCCCGATAATCACGATAATAAGCCAGATGACTCGCAAGGTTTTACGTTTTGCCATATACCATACATGTTAGACCAGTCATTATTTAAGCATATTGCCCTGCGCCCGGACGAACGGGTCATTCGCGTTGTTCGTAAGGACCCGCTGGTCTTCCTTGGACCTTTTGCATTCGGCGCATTGTTTATTATAGCACTTTTCTTTTTTTTCTACCCGCTGATTCGGTTGCGAACGGTTGGCATGGTCATTTTTCTTATTGCGTTAGTCTTTGGTGTGGCGCTCATCGTCCGTGCCGTTATGCTGTATTCGCTGAACGCACTGGTTATTACCAACGAGCGCATCGTTGACGTTGATCAGCAGGGTTTTTTTCGCAGAACGGTCTCGGAAATCGAATATGATAAAATTGAAGATATGACCATTCAGATCCGCGGTATGTTCGGCACGCTGTTTCATTACGGAACGCTCGTGTTACAAACTGGCGCGCCAACGGTAACTATTGAGCTTTCAGGGATTAAATATCCCGAACGCGTGCAGGAACTGATCCGCGAACTCCGCGAAGAGCGTAAGAGCAACCAAAAGACGCAACAACGTTAATTATGTTTATCGTCCAGAGAACATTTATTTATGCAGCTGCCTTTAGCGTCCTTATTGCGTTTGAGGTCGCGCTTCTGGCTCCAAAGTCTATCATTGTTGTTGCTCCGGCAGTCCTTTTCCTTCTCGCTTTTCTTGTTTGGTACATTACCGGGAAGAACTATCTCTCAAGAAACTTTTTTCATTTTTTTCTCATTGTAGTTCTCCTCACCAGTTCAGGGTTTGCTTTTTTCTTTTTTATTGAACATCCTTTGTTACAACAGTTCGTCGGCTTCCTTACTTCATTAATGGTATTGTTGATATTACGCAATGTGCTTTTTTTCTCCCGAGAACACGATTTGTACCAACCCTATGCGCTTGAAAACATTACAACCTATAGTTTGCTTACTGCAACATTCTTTTATTATTGCAGTATCTACGGTGTGCTACTCTATTTTAATACTCGCGTTCTTATGTTTCTTCCCGCGTCGTTCGTTTTTACCGGATTGAGCACGTATTTGTTCTTTTGGGTGAGCAAGATTTCATGGCGAGAAGGACGACATGCGATTGTGTCATTATCGCTGTTGACGATGGAGATTTTTTACGTCGCAACATACTTGCCCACATCTTTCTTCGTTGACGCGTTTATTCTGACTGCCGTATATTATGTATCTCTTTTAACCATACGCGATGCATTACGCAAGAATTTTCAGCCAGCGAGTTTTCGGCGCTACCTGCTGGTTTCGGTTATGATGATTTTGATTGTTTTTCTTACTGCGCGCTGGGTATAATCTATGAAGCCAAAGTTAACTCCAACTTCGCCCAAACAACGTCCGAGTAACAAAGAGATTCCCGGTGCGTTGTTAACTGATTCCTCGGATTTCAATCATCCTCAGCGTAAACGCTCTACTCTGTCGTTCTCTGCTTTTTTCTTCGCCATGCTTATAGGCTTACTTTCCGGTGTCATCGGGTGCGCCCTTGTTCTTCTGTACGGCGAGCAGCTGAACATTCCTGGATTGAGTCTGCGTAATGTCGAAACGACGTTGAGTCTTGGGAGTTCAAAGGACACGACAGCCCAACTCAAAGAGCTTGCAGGCAATATGCAACGGGGAACAATTCAATTATTTCGCAAGAAGCAAAGTACTGATAACGTGTTTGCGCCTGTTTATCTTGACGCGGATCGGCTGGGGTTTGCGGCTACGCTCACCAATGACGGCGTTTGCGCGACGACGGAAAAAGTACTAGACGATATTTCTATTGATTATGTGGCTATGGCATCGGACGGTTCCATTTTTTCTGTGGATCATATTCAAGTTGACCCTCTCACCAAGGTTCGTTTCTTTCATATTGCAACCAACAAAACCATTGCACTTTCGTTCGTTACAGACGACGCTGTCCAAAACGGCAGCCAGGTGTACGCCTTTCCTCAATTCGCGGTTGGCCCGCACCAAGCCTTTTTCAGCTCATTCGTAGCAGACAAGCTGTATAGTGACACAAAATCGGTAGAAGATCTTACGTTCACTTCTGAGCAGGTGCCAACGCATTATCGCATTGGTACTCAAGCGACGACTCAACTAGACGGGCTCAGCGCAGTAACTCAAGATGGTAAGCTCCTTGGTATTTTTCTCGATAATGATACTATTCTGCCCATCCGCTATATGCGTGTTGCCCTTGATCAGGTGCTGGGGTTAAAAGAAGTTTCTCGTGCGTTCCTGGGTGTGAACTATATTGACCTTGCAAGAAACCCGAATATTGCTTCGGACCTTACGCAGGGTAGAAAAGAAGGTGCGCTCGTCGCCAGCAGTAGACCAGATCGTTTGGCAGTTCAGAAAGGCAGTCCAGCGCAAAAAGCGGGCATCAAGGAAAACGACATTATTGTGGCGATTAACGGTACAAAGCTTGATACGCAAGTTTCGCTGCCCGACCTTATCCAGGCGCTCGCGCCAGGTACGATCGTGACAGCGTCTATTCTCCGAGATGGCATCGCACTTGATCTCAAAATTGAATTAGAAATTCTCTAAGGTGGCAGCGCGCTGCTCATCCATACGATCGTTAACTGCGCTGTGCTTTGTACTGTGCTTTTTGTTTTATCCAGTTGAGGCAAGCGTTGGTTATAACGTCTCCCGTCGCCCTCATCATCTTGATCGGGTGAGTTACCGTATGGACGGCAATACCATTATCATGGAACATGATGGAGCCACCATCCGTGAACCGTTGGCGAGTTTTTCGATGGCCACAGTGCCTGATGATTCGCTGTATGCAAGCCAATGGTATTTTTCACCCCTTCAAGCGCCAACTGCCTGGGACGTTACAACGGGATCACAAGACGTCGTTATCGCGGTTCTTGACTCCGGCGTTGATCTTGACCATCCGGACCTGGCCGGGAATATTTGGATGAACACAGGAGAAATACCTGGCAACGGTATTGATGATGACCTGAATGGGTTTATTGATGACGTTCATGGCTGGGATTTTGTGCAAGGGAGTGCTGATCCAAATCCGAAATTTGATGGTGCGTGGACTGACACGGGCATGAGTCACGGCACTGTCGTCGCTGGCATAGCGGCGGCAGTAGGCAATAATGCGGCAGGCATAAGCGGTGTTGTATGGACCAGTAGGGTTATGTCCGTTCGCGTGCTTGACGGGAGCGGGCTGGGGGATACTCTGACTATTGCTGAAGGAGTGAACTACGCTGTTGCAAAGGGCGCTGATATTATCAATCTCAGCCTCGTGGGATCAACGAATAGTCAGGTACTTCAAGAGGCGATCACCAATGCCGCGCAGCATGGTGCCCTGGTCGTTGCCGCCGCCGGTAATAACAATGTGAACCTTGCCACGACACCCCAATATCCGGTGTGTAATGACAATGTTATCGGTGTTGCGGCCACGGATGAGCTGGATCACAAAACAAGCTTTTCTAACTATGGACCCTGTATCGATATTTCAGCCCCTGGCATTAACATGACCAGCACGGTTTTTTATTCTCCTGGCCAGGGGTTTACGGATTACTATCAGTCTGGATGGTACGGAACGTCGGTCGCAAGCCCTGTTATTGCCGGCGCCCTGTCACTCATCATGGCGAAAAACCCCCTTCTATTTTTTTCTGAAGTGTCTGATGTTCTGTTTCAGGGGTCAGATGATTTGGATGCGGGTAATCCATCGTACGCGGGTCAGTTGGGCGCTGGACGCGTGAACCTGGCAAAAAGCATTAACAGCGAGCAAGCGATTGTGCTGTCCGACCTCATTGTAACGGGTGCAGGCCCGGGTGGCAGCCCCCACGTTCGCCTCCTCAACGCATCAGGAAATGTAGCATCTGAATTTTTCGCGTACGCAACCACGTTTCCGGGAGGCGTTGAAGTAGCGTCTGGCGACGTAAACGGCGACGGTACCTCGGAACTTATTACCGGCGTAGGGCCTGGCGGCGGCCCTCAGGTACGTGTGTTCCGAACCAACGGATCGGCAGTCTTCACGCCGGGGTTTTTCGCTTACGCCTCGACATTTCGCAACGGTGTGCATGTTGCAGTCGGAGATCTTGATGGCGACGGGATGGATGAAATAATCACCGGTCCGGGCAACGGCGGCGGACCCCAGGTGCGCGTGTTTGACCGTTATGGCAAGCCGAAGTTCACCCCGGGATTCTTTGCCTTTGATCAGGCGCAGCGTGGCGGCGTTTTCGTCGCTGCCGGCGATGTTAATGGTGATGGGGTAGATGAAATTATCGCTGGCGCAGGCGTTGGCACAGTTCCCGAGGTACGCATTTTTGACCGGTTTGGCACGCGGAAGTATGTGCCATTTCTTGCCTACGCCGCGACCTTTCGGGGTGGCGTCTCCGTGGCTTCCGGTGATGTGAACGGTGACGGGGTGGATGAAATCGTCACAGGTCCTTTTTCCAACGGAGGCCCGCACGTCCGCATATTCACGAAGTCGGGAACGGTCCTTGGGCAATTCTTCGCGTATGCATCAACCTTTCGCGGTGGCGTTCATGTTGCCGCTGGGGATGTGAATAATGATGGTACAGACGATATTGTTGCGGGTGCGGGGTATGGTGGCGGACCACAAGTTCGTCTTTTTAACCTAACCGGCAAGGTCCTTGGACAATTCTTCGCCTACACTTTGGCGTTTCGTGGCGGCGTGTTTGTCGGAGTAGTTGCCCGTTAATCTATATGTTCAAAAGAATTGACAACATACAATTCTTTCAGCGGCACCCCTCGCTTTATGAGTTTGCGAAATTTTCGGTTGTCGGCCTGACCGGAACAGTTATCGATTTTGGAGTCTACACATTGCTGACGCGGGGCGTAGGACTGTACTACATTGATGCGACAGCAATAAGCGTTTTCCTCGCAATCCTGAACAATTTCTTTCTCAATAAATACTGGACGTTTCAGCAGGGGCAAAGCGGTCGCGGCCGTATTGAGTACGGCAAATTCTTACTTGTCAGCACGGTAAACTATTTTTTGAATGTCGGCATAACGTATGCAGTTGTTGAGTACACGCACGCAGAGCGGTTATTTGGGAGCGGAGAGGATTTTTTTGCCAAGGCGGTTGCAATCTCTCTCGTTCTGTTTAGTAACTTCTTTGGGAATAAGTTCTGGACCTTCCGTCCGACCGAGCGAGAATAGCACCTTGTGCGCAGTCCTCTTTTTTTCTATAATACAAGCACGCTATGCTCTTGTCATTGACGATTCCCGCATATAATGAGGAACGACGTATTCGCAAAACCCTTGAAGATTTTTTGTCAGTTTTCCAGCGCGATGTCGAAATTCTTGTGGTCACAAACGGGTGCACTGATCACACGGTTAAAATCGTTCAAGCAGTTGAAAGAGCCAACCCCATTGTTCGTTTAATCAACATCCCGGAAAAAGCCGGCAAAGGCGCCGCGGTGCGTCGAGGGTTTGCTGAGTCACGTGGAGACATTATCGGTTTTGTTGACGCGGATGGCGCAACGAGCGCTACTGAATTAAAAAAACTACTCCAATCACTTGATGCGTTTGATGGCGTTATAGCTTCCCGGTGGGTAGCCGGCGCGAAGGTTTCAGACCGATCCTTTGTCCGGACCATAGTCAGCCGTTTATTCCGTATCTGCGTTTTTTTACTCTTTCGCCTGCCGTTTCGCGATACGCAATGCGGCGCAAAACTGTTTCGACGCACAGTCATCGATCGTCTTCTCCCGGATTTACGCATTACGAACATGGTTTTCGATGTTGAACTCCTCTATCTTGCCTGGAAGCGCGGCTTCCGCATCCGCGAAGCACCAACAATCTGGGTTGATCAGTCAAGTTCAGCGCTGCTCGGATCACCTCTGAAATTACTTCTTACAAGCGCTCGGATGTTTTTCACGCTCCTTCAGCTACGTTTTCGTCACGTATAACTATGGCTACACAACGACCAATTTTCGAAAAAAAGAATGTTCTCATCACCGGGGGGGCGGGGTTTCTTGGATCTCATCTTTGCGAATTACTTTTGAAAGACGCCAAAGTCATTTGCGTTGATAATTTCCTGACCGGGAACTTGGAGAACATTAATCATTTGCTGCAGTATCCTGATTTCAAATTTATTCGCCACGACGTGACCAAACCCATTGATCTCGAGCGTTTTGATGAACTTGAGGTATTCAAAATTTCCTTCCAGGGCGTTCAGGAGGTCTATCATTTGGCAAGCCCGACCTCTCCGCGTGACTATGTGCGATATCCGATTGAAACGCTTCTCGCAAACGCCTTTGGAACAAAGCACGCTTTGGACGTTGCGGAAAAATACAATGCGAAGTTTATGCTGTTTTCGTCGGCGGCAATCTACGGTGAACCGATTGAAGACAAGCCGATCCCCGAAATTTACTGGGGGTTTCTTGACCCACTCGCGGA
The DNA here is from genome assembly GCA_044868145.1 of Patescibacteria group bacterium. Taxonomy (GTDB): domain Bacteria; phylum Patescibacteriota; class Patescibacteriia; order UBA10025; family JBIOWE01; genus JBIOWE01. The sequence continues at coordinate 310,821 of JBIOWE010000006.1, read as the reverse complement.
CAGGAGCGTATACGGCGAGGGTAAGCGTTTCGCGGAAAACTTGACGTTTCAATATCGAAAGCTCCACAATTTTGATGCGAAGATCGTTCGTATTTTTAATGCCTATGGTCCGGGGATGAAGCTAGATGACGGTCGGATGATTCCGGAATTTATCCATCGGGCACTCATGGGTAAATCCATTGTCATTACCGCTAAGCCCAATACGAAGATCACTTTTTGCTACGTGAGCGATATCATGGATGGCGTAATGAAATTTATACGGACGAGTGAGTCAGGTCCAGTCAATATGGGCGGCGTCAAAGAGTATACGATAGAAGATGTTGCGCGACTCATCATCAAGATGTGTGAGTCACGATCCGAGGTTATCTACGAGGAATCACGTCAAGAATTTTCACGTCAGCCAGTCCCAGACCTTGCTTTTGCGAAAGAACGACTCGGATGGCTTCCGGTAACTTCGTTAGAGGATGGATTGACCCAAACGATTGCATACATGAAGGGCAGGAAATCCTTGGACCTTGGAGCGAATTAACGTATGCGTACAGTACTGGTGACTGGCGGCGCGGGGTTCATTGGCTCACATCTTGTCGATCTCCTTATTCGCAGAGGGTACAGAACGGTTGTGATTGATAACTTATCCTCGGGTAAGCGGAGCAATGTTCATGCCAATGCTCTATTTTATCGTGTTGACGTACGGTCGAGAGCCATTGCAACAATTTTTCAAAAACGCCGTCCCCAATACGTTTTTCACTTCGCAGCACAAAAAAGTCTTCGTCTGTCAATCGAGCGTCCGATCTTTGATGCTGAACAGAATATCATCGGCTCGCTTAATATCTTGGATATTGCAAAGCGGCATCGAGCCAGGAAAATCGTGTTTGCCTCGACCGGGGGCGCGTACGGTTTTGACGCCAAGGTACCGACAACGGAACAAACCGAGTGCCGTCCGGTAACACCGTACGGTATTGCAAAGTATTCTGTTGAACAATATCTGAATTTTTACTGGCGAACATTTAAGTTACCATATGTCGCACTGCGCTACGCAAACGTGTATGGCCCGCGTCAGGATCCGCAGGGGGAAGCTGGCGTTGTTGCGATTTTTGCAAAGCGTCTTTTGCATGGTCAACGAGTTATTATCAACGGCGACGGCAAGCAAACCCGTGATTTCGTCTACGTGCAGGACGCGGTGGACGCTGCGCTGCGAGCATTGAAGAATACTGCGCTTGGTTCGGTGAACATTGGAACAAGCAGGGAAACATCAATTAACCAATTACTAACTGTTATGCAGGAGGTTTCACATAAGACCCCTGGAGTGAAACACGGCCCTGCTCTTGCGGACGAACAACGCCGAAGTGCCTTGTCCTATGTAAGGGCCAAGTCATTACTTGGTTGGAAGCCACGCACCACATTGCAGACAGGGATTAAAAAAACGTGGGAATGGTATGAAAACAATGAAGCGTAAAACATTAAAGCGAAGAAAAGAAGCGGTTGCAGTTATCGGCGTTGGCTACGTTGGGTTGCCCCTAGCTTGCCTTTGCGCGGAAAAAGGGTATAAGACCTATGGCATCGGAAAAGACCGCAAGAAGCTCAACCTCATCAACAAGGGAGTAAGCCCTATCCATGACCAGGAATTGAGCGAATGGTTGAAACGCGTAAAAATAGAAGCGACAACGGATTATCGAGTTCTTCGAAAGGCGGACATAATTTGCGTTTGCGTGCCCACGCCCGTTGACGCACTCTATCATCCCGATCTGCGGCCAGTGATATCCGCGACAGAGGGGATTCGCAAAAATTTGCGAAAAGGTCAGCTCATCATCATGGAATCGACCGTGAACCCTGGCGTATGCGAAGAGGTTATGGTGCCCATTCTAGAAAAGTCCGGCCTGAAGGCTGGCAAGGACTTTGACTTGGCGCATTGCCCTGAACGCATCAATCCGGGCGATAAAAAGTGGAACGTTCGTAATATCCCGCGCGTCGTTGGTGCCTACAACGAGCGGGGATTGAAACGCGCTTTGAAGTTCTATCGAACTATCATCGAAGCTGAGATTCTGCCGATGAAATCGCTTAAGGAAGCGGAGGCGACTAAGATCGTCGAAAACTCATTTCGCGATATTAACATAGCGTTCGTGAACGAGTTGGCAAAATCGTTTGATACACTTGGCATTGACGTGGTAGACGTGATTAAAGGCGCGTCGACGAAACCTTTTGCATTTATGGCTCATTGGCCGTCGTCAGGCGTTGGTGGCCACTGTATACCGGTTGATCCATATTATTTAATAGAAAAGGCACGTGAAAGGGGATTTAACCATGCGTTCTTGAAACTTGCGCGCGAGATCAATAACAGCATGCCGCAGTATACGGTAGACCAACTGATTGACAGCTTGAATGCAATTAAAAGGCCGGCCCGCGGCACTGCCGTTGGATTACTCGGTCTTTCCTACAAAGCGAACATCGCCGACCTGCGTGAAAGTCCTTCGCTCAAAATAATAAAATTGCTCAAAGGCTTGGGTGTATCGTTGCATATTTACGACCCGTTTGTGCCGAACCTTTCCAACGTCCAATCCCTCGAGTCTTTACTCAAGAAATCTGAAGCCATAGTTCTTGCGACAGACCACGATGAGTTCAAGAAGATTACACCAAAGATATTGAAAAAGTACAAGATTCGGGTAGTTGTTGATGGGAAGAATTGTCTTGACAAGAGCGGAATACAAAAGCTCGGGATTGTCTACAAAGGGATCGGGCGGTAGATGAGTGCTCGTTGACGGACCCTGGAAAGGGGCTTAAAGTCTCTTCTTGTCATATAAGGAGGTACTTGCAAAATACTTAATTTTTCAGTAGAATATAGTAGTTAGCAAATTTCTTTTTTCTATTGATTTCAATGAATATCTACGTTGTTATACCTGCCCTGAATGAGTCAAAAAAAATAAAAGAGGTTATCAACCAAATACGTCCACGGTACAGGAACATTGTTGTTATTGATGACGGTTCAGATGACGATACCGCCGATATCGCAGAAAATACCGGCGTAGTTGTTTTACGGCATATTATCAATCGGGGACAGGGCGCGTCTCTGAAAACGGGCATCACATATGCGTTAAATAACGGTGCGGACATTATCGTAACATTTGATGCGGACGGACAGCATGCTGTTGAAGATATTCAACATCTTGTTAAACCGATTCAAGAAGGGCGTGTTGAAGTTGTACTCGGCTCGCGATTTCTCAATAAACCTTCAATAGCAATGCCCGCTGTGCGCAAAATCGTTTTGCGCGCTGCAGTTTTTTTTACTAAGATAGCTTCTGGCGTAAACATTACGGATACCCATAACGGTTTACGGGCATTATCCGGACGTGCGGCTCAAACTATCCGTTTAAATCAAGATCGTATGGCGCACGCCTCTGAAATCTTCGACGAGATTCACCGCCACAAATTAGCGTACCAAGAAGTTCCTGTTTCCATTCATTACTCCGAGTATTCGTTAGCAAAAGGTCAGAGCTCGCTTTCTTTTGGTAAAATTCTTTTTAAGTATTTGGTAGGTAAACTGCTTCGTTAATGGTTAAAATCCTTGTAACATTGTTTGCGCTTTTTGCGGCATCACGCGCATATTTGCAGTACCGTAATAAGGCAATCAGTCCATTGGCTTTAACGGCGTGGTTCCTCGTTTGGGCCATTATTGTTTTTTTTACCTGGTGGCCAGCATTTACAGATCTAATAGCCAACACAGTAGGCGTGGGGCGAGGCGTGGACGCTCTGGTTTACTTCTCCATTATCGTTTTGTTTTACGGGGTGTTTCGGATTTACATTAAGTTGGAATTTATCGAACGGGAGATAACCAGCCTTGTGAGGCGTATCGCACTTGACAAAGTAAACGAGAAAGAAAAAAAGTATGAAAGGACTGATCATTGATGAGTGTCAACGCGTTGCAAAAGTTCATTGATAAGTATATCGGGGGGCTACTCTGCCTTTTGTTTTATCCCCTCAAGTTCGTTCGCAATTCTACCAAAGCGGTTGAACCGAGAAAGATACTCTTTGTCAAACTATGGGCTATTGGCGAAAGTGTACTGACCCTTCCTACAATTGATGCAATACGAAAGAGATACGGAGATTTTGTTCGGATTGATGTACTCACGAGAAAGAAAAATAGCGATGTGTACACCGATAATGCGATAATTACTTCGGTACACATTTTAACCTTTTTCCGGCTCCCATCCTTTTTTCTTTTTTTTCATCATTACGACCTTGCCTTTGACCTCGAACCATTTTTTCGACTTTCTGCAATTTTGACATTTCTTTTTTCTAAAAGATCGATTGGGTTTAGCCACGGCGTTCGCTCAATCCTTTACGACGTGAAGGTACATTACAATGATAAGCAACACGTCGTCCAAACGTATCTTGACCTAGCTCGCTCCATCGGAATCCATACTGATTATTCGCGACTGATACCACTTGGGTTCTCACGACACGAAAGGGGAGGGGTTGATGACTTATTACGCAAACATCATTTAATTGATAAGGTACTCATTGGTTTTGCCCCTGGTTCAGGCGGATCGGCACAAGGAAGACGCTGGAATTGGGCCAATTATCGGGCGTTTATAGAACGATTTCAAGAAGACTTTCCCACAACTTTCATTGTTGTTGGAGCCCAGAGCGACAAGCAGGTATCCGAAAAGATTGCAGCAGACCTCCCGAATGTAATAAATGCTGCAGGAAAATTTACATTAAAGGAACTTTTTTACCTTATGACAAAATTTCACCTTTTTATAGGAAATGATAGCGGTCCAATTCATATCGCAGCCGCCCAAGGTGTACCAACGCTTGGTTTATTTGGTCCGAACACGCCAGTGAGATTTGCGCCATATGGCCCACGCAACCGATATATTTACAAAGGTACAAATCCAGTGATTAACGTACATAAAGGTGACATACCAGACATTGATCGTGAGCAGTCCATGGAAAAGATAACTGTTGCAGACGTTTTATCCGTTGCTCAAACGATGATCAATGATTAACGTTTTGATATGAAGGAACGAATTGAACAATTTCTGAAAGAGAGTGCGAAGGTGAAAACTAAAATGGCCGTAACGATGACGTCTGATATTGAACGAGCGATTGATGTCGTTATGGATTGCCTCCGTTCCGGGCATAAGATACTTATTTGTGGGAATGGTGGCTCTGCTGCGGACGCGCAGCATTTTGCCGCCGAGTTTACGAATCGATATAAAATTGAGCGACCACCGTTGCCGGCGATAGCGTTGACAACGGATAGTTCGGCACTAACTTCAATCGGTAACGACTCCGGATTTGATTTTGTGTTTGATAAGCAAATCCACGCTCTCGGCCAGCCGGGCGATATATTATTTGTTCTGACGACAAGCGACATTTCATTGGATAAAAATGGTCATTCGACAAACATCGCTCGCGCGCTTATTACGGCTCGAGAAAAAAAATTACATACAATTGGACTTGTATCACTGAAGAGCAAGAAAATTCTTGAATATCTGGACATTGCCTTGGTAGTCCCTCACACGGACACGCCGAGGATCCAAGAAGGTCACATTACGCTTCTGCACATCATCTGCGAGCTAGCGGAGCAAAAACTATTTAACAAGAAGTAAACCATGCAGAGGTCGTTCAAAAACCACTTGCTTCGCTCACTGCAACTTTTCCGAAAGAAAAAAGTTCTTGTTGTTGGTGATTTAATGCTCGATTTATACATTGAGGGGCCGCCCCGCTCCGTATCGCAAGAAGCTCCCGTGATCATTGTTCGCGCTCAACGGAAGTATTACAAACTCGGTGGCGCGGCAAACAGTGCCGAGAATATTAAAGCTTTAGGGGGCTCTACCATTTTGGCAGGCGTTATTGGCGATCATAATAAGCATGACGATTTCGGAAGGAGTTTTTTGGAAACGCTAAAAAAGAGTAAGATGCCGCTTGAAGGCGTCATTTTTGATCACAGCAGGCCAACGACGCTTAAAATGCGTGTTCTTTCTCAGGGTCAGCAAATTGTCAGAGTTGATGAAGAAACTTCCATCACAATTAACAAGACAATCGAGAACAACCTTATCCAGTATATCAAAAGGGTCGCCCCCAAGGTGGATTCGATTTTGGTCTCCGATTATAACAAAGGTGTTATTACCAGTCGCGTCATGACAACGCTTATGGAAGTCGAAAAAACGTATCGAGTGCCCATTGTTGTTGATCCGAAACCAGAGCATACGGAATTGTATTTGGGAGTTGATTTTATTACGCCGAACGACATTGAACTTTCGCGCATGTTTGGCTTCTTTGAAACCGTACCAGATACAAAAATTCCTCAACTCATTCGGAAATTAAAAAAGAATTTAAAGATACGGAATGTCTTAGTAACACGTGGCGCCCAAGGAATGGATTTATATGACGAGCAAAAGAGAATGTATCATTTACCATCATTTGCAGAAAAGGTGGTTGACGTCTCGGGTGCCGGTGACACTGTAGCGGCCATTATTGCCATGGGTATCAACGATCTTACTCCCTACGAAGTTTCATATTTAGCCTCTATCGCGGCAAAATTAAGTATCGAAAAAGTAGGGACGGCAACGGTCTCAACAAAAGAACTGGCTGAGTTTATACGTCGATGAGGCGTGCAGTCTTCATGGACCGTGATGGCACCATCAACGTTGATTTTGGATATGTGTATAGGAAACAGAATCTCCGGTTCCTCCCGAACGCCGTTCGTGGCTTGAGACTATTGCAAGACTTTAAGTATTTGTTGATCATCGTAAGTAATCAATCGGGTATCGGTCGAGGGTATTACACCTTGCGAGACTATAGGCAGTTTACGAATCATTTTTTAAGTTTCTTGAAATCGAAGGGTGTACGAATCCACGCCGAATACATGTGCCCCCATAAGCCTTCTGCCCATTGTACATGTCGAAAGCCGAAACTAAAAAATTATAAAAAAGCAATACGTGAATTTGTGATTGATACGAAAGCCTCATTTGTGATAGGTGATAAAACGGAAGATATACGCGCAGGTTCACTACTTGGGTGCAGGACGATTCTTGTCAAAACTGGTAAAGCGGGAAAGGACAATCAATACGAGGTGAGCCCAGATTATCGAGCAACAAATCTTTACGATGCGAGTCTTTGGATAAAACAGCATGGCTAAAATTTTAACAAAGCAGCAATTAAAGAGACGAGTGAGGGACTTGAAGCGATTACGCAGGCGTATCGTAACGACAAACGGGAGCTTTGACATCTTACATGATGGGCACGTGTTCATGTTGGAACGTGCCAAAAAACTCGGTGATGTGCTTATCGTTGGAGTAAATAGTGATAGTTCAATTAAAAAGTATAAAGGCAAGGATCGACCTATTATTCCTCAAGCATCGCGAGTAAAATTACTTGCGTCGCTTCGATGCATCGATTATTTGTACGTTTTTTCCGAAACGAATCCAACACGTTTTCTTGAGACTGTCCGGCCAAATATCCATGTAAATAGCAGTGAGTATGGGAAAAACTGTGTCGAAGCCCCAACTGTTCGAAAATACGGTGGAAAGCTTGTTCTTATCAAAAAACAAAAAAGATTACTTTCGACAACTGATATTATCAATAGAATATTGAAAATCTATCGCTCGCGAATATGAAATTGCTTGTTATACCAATTGGTAAACTAACTTTTTTGTTCAAAAACAAAAACATACCGAGTAATCCAAAGACGATTGCCATCATTAAGATTGGTGCGATTGGTGATGTGTTGATGTCAACGCCACTGCTTGAAAATGTTCGAAAGGCATATCCAAGCGCACGCATTATCTATGTGGTAGGCAATTGGTCAAAGGCAGTGCTTGAGGGAAACCCAGCCATTGATTCGCTCGTTCCATTCGACGATCAAATTATATGGGATCGCCACTACTTAAAAATTTGGAACTTGGCTAAGGAGGTAAGAAGAGAAAAGATAGATATTGGTTTCATTCTTGATCGTCATTATTTTGCATCATTGTTTGGATTTTTGTGCGGGATTCGGTTCAGGATAGGGTTCGATAGGAAAGGGGAGGGGTTTGCTAATAATTTGAATGTTATCTACGGACCGATAAGACATGAAATTGAATACAGCCTTGATCTTTTACGAGCCCTGGGTAAGCCGGCAGCGTATGAAGGAATGAAAGTGTTTCTTGCGGAATCGGATAAACACTTTGCCAATGATTTTGTACGTGAACACAACTTGCAAAACGCAGCGGTGGTCGGATTGATGGCAGGCGGTGCGGTTAATCCTGGCCAATCAATGCTCATTCGTCGCTGGCCGACAGATCACTTTATCGAGTTGACACGCCTACTTCTAAAAAGCTTTCCTAAGATTAGGATTCTAATGTTCGGGGGACTTGGAGACAAAAAAATCAATAAAGGAATCATTGAATCAACAGATGAAAACTTTGTTAAAAACGTGGCTGGAAAAGCATCAATCAAACAATCTATAGCACTTATGAAACACTGTCGTGTGTTTGTTACTCACGATTCCGGACCAATGCACATGGCAGCCGCTGCGGGCATCCCAGTAATCTCTATTTTCGGACCCGTACATCCAGAGCGAAAGGCACCAATTGGGTTACGACACACGTACGTATGGAAGCCAGATTTGCCCGGAGCACTTACTGACGATGAGGGCAAATTTCCCGCAGGTTTATCGGAACTTGAGTGTATGAGAGGGGTGCAGCCGGAAAGCATTTTACGATTAGTGAAGAAAGTACTTGGATAATATATGTCATTACGCACGGTCATACAGCCAATGGAAAAATTAGTAGGAAAGTGGACATATTTAAACTATGGAAGAAAAATTATTGCCAAATGGGCAAAGGCATACGCTATTCAACGTCCGGGCAAAACAATTCGTATTTTAGATATTGGGTGTGGAAAAGGATACGATTTGGCGAATATCAAAGAAGGGATCCGTTCGATGAACGCTGCTATTACGGTGGAATTGTATGGCATTGAATACGTGCCTCGCTCGATTCAAGAATCAAAAGAAAAAGGAATTACGGTGTACACTCTCGATTTAGAACGGGACCGCATTCCGGTTGAGGATATGTTTTTTGACATTGTTATTGCGAATCAAATTTTGGAACACACGAAGGAAATCTTTTGGATTTGTTCGGAGATTTCAAGGGCGTTGATGTCTGGTGGAATTTTCATCGCAGGAATGCCAAATCTCGCAGCGTTCCATAATCGACTACTCTTGTTATTTGGAGAGCAGCCAACCTCCCTCGAAATACTAAGTGCACATGTGCGCGGATACACCATCCCTGGATTCAAAAGATTTATTCAGGCCGATAATTACTTTCGAGTTTTAGAAACACGAGGATCTAATTTGTATCCTTTTCCGCCTATTTTGAGTAAGGCGCTGAGTCGGATATTTCGCGGGCTTTCTGTAACAATCTTTTTCTTAGTAGAGCGGACAAATAAACATGGAGTCTTCCATTCCATTCTAGATTCGAGATCTTATGAAACTAATTTTTTTCGAGGGAAAGGAACGTCTGTATGAAGACATTAGCCGTTGCTATTCTCAACTGGAATGGTATGGGTCTTCTTCGCGAATGTCTATCCAGTATTTATCAGACGAATCCGGCCAGCGATGTGTATGTTATTGACAATGGGTCAACGGATAATTCGATCGAGATGGTAAAGGGCTCGTTTCCGCCAGTTTTTGTCATTCCGCTGGAAAAGAATTTTGGTTTCGCGGAAGGCTACAACAAAGGTCTCGAACGCTTAATTAATAGGTATGAGTTTGTATTACTGTTGAACAACGATACACTCATTACAGCAGATTTTTTTGTAAAGCTTCTGTCATTCTTACGTAAGGTATCGGAAAGAACTGGGATGATTGCTTTGAAAATGATTCGGCTTGACGACTCGAGGATTGACACGCTTGGCATTACGTTACATCGCTCTGGTGCTGGTTTTAATGCAAAAAGTGTGCAGGAGCAGATTCTTTGCCCGTCCGGAGGCGCCGCAGTGTATTCTTGTGCAATGCTTCGCGACCTCCTACAGGTATCCGGAGAACTCTTTGATCGCGATTTCAAATTTTACTCCGAAGACCTTGATTTGGGATTCCGCGCCGTACTGCGTGGTTGGCATAATGTGAGTTTTTATGAAGCACCTGTTATGCACCACCATGCTATCTCCACGAAGAAAAGAGGATCGCACTTCGCCTTATTTAATAATCAGAGAAACTATTTTTGGTTCATTATAAAAAATTACTCCGGAGGTTTATTATTACGGAACCTCCCATCGATTATTTTTTATCAAGTCATTTCTTTCACCTATTACACATTCAAGGGTGTCGTATTCGTTCTCCTTAGCGCACGTTTCGAGAGCTTAAAAAAAATGAAATTATTTCTTGTGAAAAGGAAGGCAATACAAGAACGGAAAGTAATTTCTTTTGAGGCAGTAAACCGGGTGTTTTCTCGTAACAACCTTATGTATTTAAGGAAAAACCAAAGAACATGACACCTTTACCTGCTTCACGATATAAATTCATGCGAGTCGTTATTCTGGCAAGCTGTGTTGTCGGTTTAAGTGCCTTAGTTTTTCTTTATTATAGCGGCGACCATGCGTACGCCCCGTGTTGTGATACAGCAATTACACTGATGAAGTCAAAACTCATAGCAACCCATGGCGCGTTGGATGCACAGTTACCATACAATCCATCGTCAACACGAACCCTCTATGGTTCATTTATTTCGACCGAATTTCCTGTCCATATTGTGCTTGCCGTCTTGTATCTCATAGATCCATCCCTCATTGGTAGTCTCGAATTCGGTAAAATATTTTTCGTGAGCCTATTAGCATTAGCTGTCTTAAGCTACTTTCTATTAAGCTATTATGTTTACAAGAATTTTATCGGTAGCGTTCTAATAACTGTTCTACTTTTCTTTTCGTTCTATTTCGGTAGCATGTATTGGCTTGGTCACGTTGCGGAACTTTTAGGGATGTTTTTCCTGCCTCTGTTACTCTATTTTCTCGTAAAACATCAGGAGACCGAAAGAAGGACAAACCTAATGTACGCGTATTCGGTTCTCGCCATCATTTTTTTTGTTCACGTATTGACCTTTTTCCTTGCCCTATTGATAACGCTTACATATATATTTCTTTTTTACATTCGAAAAAGAAATATGCGTAAAAAAGTCATAGTGTTATCAAGCGTATTCCTCGGTCTGACGCTTTTCTACTTTTTGTTCACCCCGAGCAGTTTGAATATACTTCCTCGTTTTTCCATCGATAATTATGGATTTTCTTTCTCCGATATGTTCAATACTACACTCGGAAACCCGTTGCTCATCTTGTTTTTTCTTGTAGGCGTTTATTTTGTTCTTCTTAAAAAAAATACCGTTCTAGGCCTTTGGTTTCTTGCAACATATTTTCTCACTCAGTCAAACCTGATCGGGTCTCCCTTTTTTCCGAACAGGTTTGCGCCTTTTCTCGTCGCACCAATAATGTTCATCGTCGGGTATGGCGTGTGTTTTTTGATGGATCAGATTAGAAAAAGTAGGGTACGGTTTGTGGCCATTGCATTCTTAGTTATTCTGTTGCTTCCCTTCGTACTGGCTCAACAGCAAGATTATAAGAAATGTTATGTGCGCAGTTGCCCCGGTCTTCACCCAACACAGATTCCGGAAAGCGATATCGCAGCATATAAGTGGATTCGAGAAAACATACCTCCTGGTACCGTCTTCACCGGCGCGCAGCAATTTGGCTACTTCTTACCGATTGTAACTGAAAATCTTATCGAGTTTCCGGAAGGAGAAAAAGTCGGTATCTTCACAAATAAAGACCCCGGCGTGCGGTCGCGTTTGTCTAAGAAGTACGATATTCGATACGTTTTTTGGGGAGCTATTTTTGAGGAACAAAATTTCAAGGTACTCGGGTATGAGGGATTTTCAAATTTTGCCTTTATCAATCCATACTTCGAAAAAGTTTACGAAAACGAGGGAACTATAGTCTATGAAGTTCAGTGATCAAAAGAAAGTATTACTACTGATGGTTCTTGTAGTCGGAATTTTCATTGGTTTCAACCAGGCAATATTTCAAAAGACTCCATGGGTAAGTTGGGTTATACTTTTTCCGATTAAAGTCGTAGAAATGATTTCTTTCTCTTTGCAAATGCCCCTTGATTTATTAGTGCTATTTACACTTATCATCGGCGTCCCATTAAACATTCTTTTCTGGTATATGTTATATTATTTGATTCGAAAAGTAATTAACTTCTCGTGACTCGAAATATATTTTGGTCGTATTAAATACAATCAATCCAACGATCAACAAGCATATCAATATATTTTATCTATGAAACAAATTTCAGAATGTGATCTTTGTGGAAGCCACGATTTAATTTTTTTATTTTCTGGCCATGACCGTATATTTGACAATGCACAATCTTTTGATATTGTTCAATGTTCGCAGTGCTCTTTAATTATGCAAAATCCGCAAATAGAATTAAGTGAATTAGATATTGCTTATCCTAAACAAGCTTACTATTCCCTGACTCAACCAACGAAAAAATCATTTTTAGGGAAGATTAATAATTATATATATAAATTATATTTTAGTCATCGGAAAAACTTCTTTTTTCGTGTATTATTTGCGCCGATACGACCATTATTACGAACAGTCTTGGTTGTGCCCAAAGGAAATTTCTTAGATGTGGGAAGCGGCTCGGGGGAGTTTTTATTAAGGGCGCGCTCCCTCAGAATGAACGTTTATGGCGTCGAGCCTGGGAGTTTTGATAAAGAATTTGCCAAAAAAAATGGTTTGAACATCTTTCCAGGAGATTTATTTTCAGCAAAGTTTCCAGAAGATTATTTTGATGTAATAACCTTAAACCATGTTTTCGAACATGTCCCGAGTCCTACATTGCTTTTACAAGAACTAAAACGTATTTTAAAGCCCGGTGGATCAATAATCGTTACGGTTCCAAATGTAAGTTCACTGCCTTTTAAATTATTCAAACAGTTTTGGGTTAATTTGGAAATACCTCGTCATTTATATCATTATTCGCCTAAGACACTTAAATTATATGCGTATAAAACGGGGCTCATCGTGACAAAACTAAACTATAACTCCGACCCTTTTCGTTTTTTAGGATCTTTTTTAAATGTCCTTACCGATGCGTCCCTTAGGAAAAAGCGTCAACTTTCAATCAACAAGAAACTTTATAACGATCAGCTTATGTTATTTAATATCATTATTAATTTTTTGTTATTACCATTTAGGTATTTCATGAATTTTCTTCATGTTGGTGATACCATTGAAATTGTAGTGTCAAAATAAGCGACAAATGAGAATCGTACATGTAACTAAAACACTTGTATCATCGGGCGTAAGCCAAAAAGAAGCTTTATTAGCGAAGGCCCAGCTAAAGTTAGGACACGACGTGATTTTTGTTACAACAAAGGCTGGCCACAAAAGCTGGAAAGAAGTTTTGAAAAGGAATGAAATCCCGAATGCGGAGGGCACCCGCAATAGTGAAAAAAACAGTGTCGCAAACAAGATCATTACTTTACCAACATTATTTCATTACTCAGATTTGTACTTTTGTCGGGGCGTAGCGAGCATAGTAAAAAATCTTCGTGCTGACATTTGGCACCTCCATGAACCATCCCACGGGTTACCAGTGCAGGTAGCAAACATAGTCCGTCATAAAGCGCCAATTGTCATTGATCAACATCAATATACACGCTCGTTTGACAATAGAAAATTAGTAGAGTTAGAATATGAATTTGTTAGAAAACGTATCGTTAATCGAGCATATTTCTGGGCAGATTCAATTGTTTCCGTCACAAAAGGTGGTATCGATTTTTTAAAAAAAGAATACAAAATTGATAGGGGACGAGTGCATCTAATTCCGCTTGGAGCAGATACAGAATTTTTTTCCCGTAACGAAGAAATAAGGAAGAGAACTAGAAATGTGCTCGATATTTCTGATGATCATGTCTTAATTATTACAACAGGGAGTTTGCATGCATTTAAACGACACGATGTTCTTCTGAAGGCGTTTGCGTTTTCAATAAAACATGAGCAACGTTTACGTCTCTTGATCGTTGGAGATGGTGAATATAATTATGCAAATCAGTTGAATGACCTTATTGATGAATTAGGAATTAGGCCCTATGTTATTCAAAAAGGATTTGTTAAAGAGCAAGAGCTCGCATCGCTTTTCAACGCCTCGGATATTGCTACTTGGGCGTTATTTCCGACTATTAGTATTTCACAGGCAATAGCCTGCGGTGTCCCGTTGCTGATTTCTCGTCATCCGAGTCAAAGTCATTTCTTGGATTTTGGGTGCGGTATTGGGTTTACGCCCTTGGACATTCAAGATTATAGTACTCAGTTGGTTCATTTGGCACGCGATAATAAATTACGTGATAAATTGATTTCTCACAATGTAGAATTTGGTAAAAAAAACCTAACTCCTCAGAGTATATCTCGGAGATATCAAGAAGTTTACTTGGAGGCTCAATATAATTGCAAGGTCTACCACCAATAAAAAGCTAATGGGTCAATATGGTTAATATTTTTAGCTTCGGCCGTCACTTGGGCTTAATTGGAATTACTCAAGGTTTAATACAACTGCGATCCTTTTTCCTCATTCCTCTTTTGACCAAAATTCTAGGGCCATATGAATTTGGATTATGGTCACAAATCATTGCCACAGCTGAGTTTTTTTTGCCATTAATTTCGCTCGGTTTGCACGGAGCGTTAGTTCGGTTTTTGGCCGCAGAAGTTGATAAAAAAAGAATCCAAGAGGGTTTTTATTCCGTGTTTACCATTGTTGTTGTATTGAGTATTATTTTCAGTTGTATTATTTTTTTGGCATCGGGTCCTATTGCCGCAAAGTTTTTTGACAATCGTGCAGATCTGTTAAAGCTTGTTACGCTGATCATCATTTTCCAGTCGGCAAATACAATACTTCTAGCTTATTTTCGAACCTTCAAGCAAATAGGGAAATATTCGTTTTTTGTACTATTGGAAAATTACGCTAGTTTATTAATAATTTTTTTGATTGTATTTTCAGGCTATCACATCGCCGCCGTAATATGGACTGTTATCGTGTTTAAGGCTCTTTTGTTTATTTACTTATCTCTATCTGTTTACAAACAAATCGGTTTCTGCTTGCCAAAATTTCAGAATGTAAAAAATTATTTACATTATAGTTTACCCTCTTTACCATCAAACGTTGCGGGCTGGTTTGTACAGTTAAGTGACCGCTATGTTATTGCGTATTTCGTCGGTGTTACCGCGGTGGGTTATTATTCGCCAGCGTATGCATTAGGCGCTATGATTTTATTGCTTGTAGAACCTTTTTCGTTTGTCCTAACCCCTTATTTGTCTGATCTTTACGATAACAGAAGGACCGACGAAGTCCAGAAATATATATATTATTCTTTAAAGTATTTTCTTGTGCTTGCGATCCCTGCTGTAACTGCAGTATCTTTTTTATCGCGTCCAATTCTAGAGATTTTGTCGACTCGTGAAATCGCTACCAGTGCGTATTTAGTGACTCCTGCTGTCGCACTATCTTTTTTATTTTATGGACTCCTTGTAATTATTGGCGAAATAATTTTTCTGGTAAAAAAAACGAAAATAATAGCTCTGACGTGGATTTTGGCTGGGATATTAAACGTTGTGTTAAATATTGTACTAGTTCCACGGTTAGGCATTATTGCGGCGGGACTTACCACATTGATTGCTTATCTTTTTGTTTTTTTCCTTGTGACTTATTTTGCAAAAAAATACCTAATAATTAAGTTTGATTTTGTAATCGTTGGAAAGAGTTTAATTTCAAGCATGATCATTGTCCTTATGATTGCTCTGTTGAAACCTAGCTCGCTTTTTGATCTACTCATTGCCGGTGTTGTAGGTGGATGTTTGTACGTTGGCACTTGTTTCATTTTTAGAATATTTTCCGTAGAAGAAATCCGATTTATGAAGAGTCTACTATTTAATAATAAAAAAACGGGCACGACTTCATAATAAAGTCACATTCCCGTTACGATAGTGTTTTGTAGATATCTATTAGTTGCTGGGCGATCTTTAAGCTATCATGATGACGTTCGACGTAGGCTCTACCTTGCTTGCCGAGGGTTATACGTAATGGGCGGTTGTTAAAAAGAGATAAGATATTGTTTTTGAGTGAGCTCGGGCTGGTGTTCATTATTGGTAATCCTGGATATTGCTCGGTGTTTCTTACATAACCGAGCACTGGTTTTCCCAAAGCCATGCTTTCAATCGCAAAAATACCGTAAGGACCTTGCAGCACGTCATCAATCACGATGTCGGCCTTTTTATATATCTCTAACGCTTCTTTATTGGGCATGTTTTCCACTATTTGTAAATTCATATTATAACCTTGTCTCTTGAGATCATCTATTACGCTTATAACATGATGCGTACCTTTTATTTTACGGTTGGTTGGAGCATGAACAACGTTGATATTATTTTCTTTTGTCGGGACTCCTACGAATTGTAATGCAGACAAATCAATTGCCTGGCGGATGACAATACTCTTTGGGGAATATCGCTGAAGAGAGTAATCGCCAACTATTGTCATGTTAGCCAGGCTTTCGATTCTACGAATTTTTTTTCTACGCCTTCTGCTATGAATACTTTTGAAGATTTCTTTCAATTCTTCCTCGCTGAGCAGTGTGTACTTCTTTGCAATGTCAATTTGTATAACGTCCGACCCCCAATAGTGCATGAGCATTGGTTTCCCAAGCAATTTAAGAATATGCATATCTATGAGAAACGGCAAAAGGCTTGAACCGAAGTGAAAATGGAAAATGTCATACGTCCTTATGCAATAGAGAAAGTTTTTTAACACGACCCCAAACTTTGAGGCTAAAGGCTTCGTATTAATGTTTAAAATAATGTCGTTTTCGTACTCAAGATAGGTTTGACTAAAAACCATTACGTCGCTCTGAATTCCTAATTTCCTTTGAGCTCTGGAAATAATTGATGCCTGGCCAGCTATGTTAAATGGTGCGTGAAGGATCTTCATATCGAACGAATTTCTTCTAACTCTTTTTGCGAGGGGAAATTAATCAAGACGCCAAGGTCTTTACCTTGATAAACAAAAAGACTGCCAGCAGCTGCTGCCGATGCACCCGCTTTTATTGCTTTTTTTAGATCTTCGTGAGAACCCGCACCGCCACAAGCAATTAATGGGATAGTAATAGCGTGGGTCATGTCGTTCACAAGACCTAAGTCATAACCCGCCATGGTGCCGTCTAAGTCAATAGAATTAAGAAAAATTTCCCCCGCACCCATTTCCTGCATTAATCGTGCAAATTCTATAGGGTCTTTTTTTGTATTTTTCTTTCCTGAGTGTGTAAAGACTTCATATTTTCCGAAAAAGTTTTTCTTTACATCAATGGCAACAATAATACTTTGATTGCCGAATTTCCTTGAAGCAAGTCGGACAAATTCTGGATTTTCAGCCGCATAAGAACAAATGATTGCTTTTTCTGAACCGAGACCGAAAATCTTGCTGATTGTTTCAATATCACGGATGCCCCCACCATAAGCGAGCGGCATAAAACACTCATTGGCAACGTTACGTATTAATTCAAGTTTTGGGGGTCTTTGTGCATTTGTTGCAGCAATATCTAGCAGGACCAATTCATCAACCTCAAAATTATTAAAAATCTGGATCGTATTTACAGGATCACCTATGTAGTTAACTTCATTAAATTTAATCGTTTTTACTAAGGACGAATCTTTATTTAGAAGACAAGGAATAACGCGCGCAGAGAGCATATTTACATTTCAATAAAATTCTGAAGAAGCTTCATGCCATATTTATGACTTTTTTCTGGGTGAAATTGTACGCCAACAATATTTTTATGTGCGAAAATAGAAGTAAACGGATATCCATATGTCGTTTCTGCTACGACATCTTTTACGTTGTTACAAACGGGATGATACGAGTGGACAAAGTAAAACCTTGGATTTTCGCGCATATTGAGAAGAATACGGCTTTGTTTCTTTATCTGTATTGTGTTCCATCCCATATGCGGTACCTTTAGATTCTCGACATTGTCCAAAAACTTAAATTTCACTGTGCTTGCGTCGATCCAACCTAACCCTTCTCGTATTCCTTCTTCACTTGATTTGGTTATTAACTCCATTCCTAAGCAAATCCCTAAGATCGGCGTTCTTTTTTGTAAAACTTTTTCATTTAATATGTCGAGAAGATTTAGTTTATTGATATTTTCCATGCCATTATCGAACGCTCCAACTCCAGGAAGAATTAGCTTGCCAGCGTTTCTAATTGTTGTTGGATCTGATGATATAACCGAGTCACTGCCCAGTTTTTTTATCATATTTTTTATCGATCCAACATTACCCATGTGGTAATCGACAATAACAATCATGCGCTTTTTCTAATAGAAAATAAAAAATAAATTCTGATTATGATTTTATCTGTTAAAACAGTTCTAATTGGTGTACTTAATGTAGAAACTTTTTGGAATTAAGTCCGCTCGCAGCATAAACCAAAAAATTGGCTTCATCGCCCTAAAAATATTATGATACGTTTTATAATCTTTTGCAGATTTCAATGGTTTATCCATGAGACGATTGAATTCCTCGTCAGAATATCCTAAACGCTTTTTTACTTCTTGAATTAACTCATCTTTGCATTCAGGGGGTATCTGAATTTCATTAAGAGCCTGCTCCTTCGTCATCTGACCGGAACGTATCATCGCTGAAAATTCAACATATCGTAAATCTATATTGAACTTTTTTGGCATTACATAGTTATCGCAAAAGATAGTATACTTATTTTCCATGTGGTGCCCGCCATACCATTGCCAGCCAAATTCCCTAGTAAGAAATTTTTTCACTTCTTCTTTATTATAATCTAAATAGTAGAGAGGACGTATTCTTTTGGGCCGGTCTATAATCAGCCACTTCAACCATTTTGATAACCACAAATTTGGGTAGGAGACTATTTTGCCTTTACCAAATTTTTTATATATATCAGAAACGTATTTGCCATCGAAGTAGAACCAACCGAGGGGTGTCATTCCTTCCGTGCGGAAATTATGACCGTCGAAGATATATTTTACTTTATACTTCGCGGCAGCCATGTAAAGAACAGTGGCAAGTGCAACATCTGAAAGAGCATCAATTTCAGGAACTGACGCCTCTAAGAAAGCACGAGCCATATCATTGAATTCCTCGTTGTCCACCACATGGGTAAATAAATCTACATTAAGTTTTTTAAGAACTTTTTTTATATTGTCAGCAGATATGGAAGAATTCCAGGTATTATCAAAATGTGCTGCCAGGGGACGCAAGCCAAACTTTTTAGCCATGTAAACCAAATATGAAGAATCGCAGCCTCCGCTTACTCCAATTACGCAATCGTATTTTCGATTTTTACCATCTTTTTTGACCTGCTCAACAATTTGAGAAAATATTTTTTCTCCTTCTTTCCCATCAGGATACTCTTTTACCATTTGTTCAGAAGTTCGACAATAGTTGCAAATACGTTCGGAATCAAAAGAAATTCCCGGGATCTTATCATGGTAGATGCATCGAACGCACATCATAACGACGTTTGCTTCCTTGAGCCTAAGAATTTAGCTGGTACGCCAGCCCAAATTTCATAATCTGGGACGTCTTTGGTTACTACGGCTCCTGCACCTATTTGCGCAGCACGTCCAATTGTTACGCCGGGTAAAATAATTGCGTTTACACCAATGTCAGCATCTGGTTTAATGATTACTTTTTTATAAAGCATTTCTTGGGCGTGTATAATCGGTTTGTCAGGTTCGTTGATTGAATGGGTTGAAGTAAGAATTTTTACTCCTGGTCCTATGCCGACATTCTCGCCAATTTCTATATCACCCGCGCTATGGAAAAAACATTGTTGGCCTATCCATGTTCCAGAACCGATAACCATTTTACCTTTATAGTAACCCTTGAGAATTGTATAATGTCCAATATAAACATGGTCGCCAATTACTATATTCTCTGGATGAAATACGAAAACGCCGGGTTCGATAATTACATTCTCTCCTACATGAGAAAAGTCTTTTTTATTAAATTTTCCCGATCCATGTGATTTTCGAATGATAGGTTGCACCATATTATTACTTTATTGTTAGAATCTCTCTCAAGTTGTTAGTGATATACTTAATTTGTTGAGCTGTCATTGTATTATACAACGGCAAAGTCAGTGTTTTCAGAAAAGCTTTGTAAGAATTTTTCAATTGTCCAGGTTTATAATGATAATGCTTGATAAAAAACGGTTGAGCATGTAACGCGTAGGTCCCGAGCGTCGTTTCTATACCTTTTTTTCGCATTTTCTTTATTACAAGATCTCTATTGATATCCTCTGATACAAGCGTAACATATGATTGAAAAACATTCTTCTCATTCAATAATTCTAGGGGTGGGCGTAAATTAGATATTTGTTGAATTTTTTGAGTCATTCGACTCGCTATTTTAATTCGTTGAGATATCAAATTATTGATTTTTTTCATTTGTTGCAAGCCCATCGCTGCTTGAATTTCTGACATTCGATAATTGAAGCCCGCCATAACATACTGATAATACCTTTTTGACTTTTGTAAAATTCCCCCATGGTTCCTTAAGATAAGAATATTTTTTGCAACTTTTTCATCATTGGTTGTTATCATGCCTCCCTCACCCGTAGTAATTGACTTTCGCGGGTGAAAACTGAAGCATCCAACAGTGCCAAGGCTACCAGTTTTTTTTCTGTCGAATGAAGCGCCAATGGCGCACGCAGCATCTTCAATAACAAAAAGTTTATGTTTTTTCGCAATACTCATTATTGAGGGCATGTCTACCGGACGGCCAAAAGCATCAACCGGAATGATAGCTTTCGTTTTTTTCGTGATCTTTTTTTTTAGGTCGTTTAAATCAATGTTAAAACTATCGAGACGTATGTCAACCAAAACAGGTCGAGCGCCTACCTGTACAACAACATTAGCAGTTGCGGGAAAAGTGAAATCGGAAACTAACACTTCGTCCCCTTTTTTAATCCCCAATGCCACAAGAGACAAGTGTAAGGCTGTAGTTGCCGAAGTAGTTGCAAAAGCATATTTAGTTCCGACAAATTCAGCTACTGCTTTTTCAAATTTCTTGACGTATTCTCCTTGCGTCAATCTGCCAGAATTGAGGATTTTTTGAAAATTCTTTGCAACGTCACTAAATTTTATATCCGGTATAATGAGTCGAATCATTGTATATTTTCTTTATACCAGTTGATTGTTTTCTTAAGGCCAGTACGTAAATCGACTAATGGTTTGTATTTAATTAAAGAACGCGCAAGTTGGATGTCAGCTCGATGCCGACGCACGTCAGATCTTCTTTGCGGCTTTCTGATGATCCCCCTACGATAGTGCAAATGTTCCATAATATATCTGAGGATAGTACGTATCGAAATTTCTTTGCCGCTGGCGATATTGACGACCTTACCTTTTGTCGAGGTTTTTTTGTAAATACTCACAGCAGCTTTTACAATATCCGTTACGTAGGTAAAATCGCGAGTTTGTTTACCGTCGCCCTGCAAAATGGTTTTCTGATTGTTTAATATGCGTTTGATAGTGATGGGTATAACTCCGGCGTATAATCCCTCATTCTGACGGGGGCCATAGGTATTAAATGGCCTAACGATAGAGATATCTAAATCGAAAAATTTCTGCCACGCCAAAAGCTGCAGGTCGGCAGAGGCCTTACCAGCTGCATAGGGAGTTGTAGGCTGTAAAGGATGGCTCTCTGACATTCTTGTCGTTTCTGATGATCCATAAGCTTCTGATGATGAAAAATGTATTAACGTTTTAAACAGTCGGTCACGTAGTAGTCGTAAGAGAACATTAGCAAGGTTTACATTCACAAAGTAGGCGTCATCAGCGTCAGTAAAAGAGTAGGGGAGCGCTTTTGTAGCCAAACTGAATATAACGTCAACTTTTTTACGACTGATTAATTCTCTCATGAAAGTATAATCTGTGGCATCGTGTTTTATTATTTCCAACTTTTTAAAACTTTGCTTTGCCTCGAGAAGGTTTCTGCGCTTCCCTAGAAAAAAGTTGTCCACAATGATAATTTCTTTAACGTTTTCATGAGTTAGGGCATCAACAAGATGGCTTCCGATAAAACCGGCGCCACCTGTCACGAGGACAGCCTTATTGTCCAGCTTTCGCATATTTTACATTTTTTAAGGCTTTCAGAGCAACACTCAAAGCTTGCAGCCCTTGTTCGCCCGTCACTTCAGGTTTAGTTTTATTTTGAACGTTTGAAAGAAAAGATTTTAGTTCAAGACGGAGTGGCTCCTCAGTTTTTATTGGGACCGACTTTTTTTTAGAAATGCCGAATTGAATGACGAAATCGCCGTAATCATCGAAGTCTTCTTTATAATGTGACTTATAAAAATCTAATTCTTGGGTAATATAGTTTAAACGCGCGTACCCCCCGGTGCCAGTTACATGTAATTCACGAATGATTACCGGCGTAATCCAATTTACTTGAATATACCCAGAGCTGCTACCGAACTTCAAAAACATTTCTGCATAGTCTTCGATCTTTCTGTTTATGGCATTGCCCCCGTTGACATAAACGTGTGATGGTTTTTGACCGAATAAATAGCTAATTATGTCTATGTCATGAACTGCTAAATCAATTAATACGCCAGCCTCCTTAATTCTTGGCGCAAACGGTCCTACTCTTTTCGCAATGATTGAGATTATTTTTCCTAAAGCGCCTTTTTTTATTAGTTCCTGCATTTTTTTTACTCCTGGATTGAAACGCTCGATATGGCCAACAGCCAAAAGACTATTTGATCGCTTCGCTAGAGTAATCATTTTTTTTGCACCAGTTTCAGTTGACGCGATAGGTTTCTCAACTAAAACGTGTATTCCCCTTTTTAGCACGTAAAGGGCGATTTTTTCATGTGCGTTTGTCGGAACGGCAATAGAAAGAGCGTCAATTTTTTCTTTCAATAGCATTCGCTTGTAATTTTTGTAAAATTTACATTTAAATTTTTTTGACAATTTTTGTTTTTTAGGGTCAATGTCGCATATTGCTACTAGGTTCGATTCCTCAATCTCGAAATAGTTTCTAATATGGTGTCTACCCATATTCCCGGTACCGATAACCGCTACATTAATTTTGTTTTCCTGCATATTTTCTAGCTAGTTTGTTAACATTATTCGCAATTTTTCTTATTTCGATGTTTGACAATTCTGGATAAATTGGCAGTGAGAGAACTTCGTTGGCAGCTTGTTCAGAGATCGGAAACATACCTTTCTTATATCCCAAGTTTTTACAAGCCGGCTGCAGATGGATAGCCATTGGGTAATGTATAGCCGTTGGTATACCAGCCTTAGAGAGGTCTTGTTGTATCTTATCTCTGTTTTTTATTCGAACCGTATACTGTTGATAAACTGATTTCGTTTTTGGCAGCGTAACTGGTGCTTTGATGAATTGCGGATCAAGCAATGTCTCATATAACTTTGCTATTTTCCTTCTGTATAAGTTCCAGCGGTCAATAAAACGAATCTTCACATTCAGAATCGCTGCTTGCAGATTGTCTAATCTCGAAGAATCGCCAACGAATTCGTGATAATATCGTTTTATAGATCCATGGTTAATCATTTTTCTAATCATATCGGCAATAATTTTTTGATTTGTAACAATCATTCCTCCGTCACCATAGCAACCAAGGTTTTTTGCAGGAAAAAAAGATAAACAACCAACATGACCCATCGAACCAACCCTTTTGTTCTTGTATTGAGCGCCTATAGCTTGTGCTGCGTCCTCGATAACGAAAAGATTATAGCGTCGTGCGATCTTCATAATTGGGTCCATATCAGCTGGTTGTCCGAAAAGGTGTACCGGAATAATTGCCTTAGTTCTTTTTGTTATTTTTTTTTCTATTAAGTGTGGGTTGATATTAAATGTTTGCGGATCAATATCTACAAAAACAGGTTTTGCATTCTCAAGCATTATAGCTTCAGCTGTCGCAAAAAATGAAAAGGGGGACGTTATAACTTCATCACCTTCGTGAATTTTTAATGCACGGAGTGAATAAATTAAGGCATCCGTGCCAGAATTGAGCCCAACTGCGTATTTTACACCGCAATACTTGGCGATTCTTTGTTCAAGCTCGGTAATATCTTCACCTAAGATAAATGAACTGCGTTTGATTACGCCTTCAATCGCTTTATCAATATCAGGTTTTATTAAAAGATATTGTTTGTAAAGATCAACAAATTTCATTTTATTGGCTGGCCAAGGTTACTGATTCACCTTCTTTTCTGTACTTACGCGAACACTTTACACACTGCGCCGTTTGATTATTGAACTCTAGTTTTTGGCCACATTCACATACCCAGCCACATACTTTTGCAGGTACGCCATATGCTAATGCATAATCCGGCACATTTTTTGTTATTACCGATCCCGATCCTATGAAGGCGTGCTTACCAATTGTATTGCCGCAAACAACTGTAGTATTTGCTCCTATACTTGTGCCCTCCTTAACGAGTGTTGGTAAGTAATTTTCACGTCCGAGTGGGTATTTAGATCGAGGTTTGGGGTCATTCGTAAAAACCATCGATGGTCCACAAAAAACATAATCTTCAAGAGTAACGCCGTCGTATATTGAAACATTGTTCTGTATTTTAACATTATTACCAATAATAGCACCGCCTCCAACATTGACATTCTGACCAAGTGAGCAGTTTTTTCCAATTTTCGCACCTTTCATAATATGACAAAAATGCCATATTTTGGTTCCTTCACCAATTTCGCATGGTTCATCAACAAAGCTTGATTCGTGCACGAAATATTTTTTTCCAGGCATAGCCTATTTTTTTAATAAAGATGCCGCTGCTTGATCAATTATGAATGTACAGTTCGTATGTTTTTGCAACACAGAGGCAGGAACATCTTCAGACTGAGGGCCTTCAATAGATAGCCGTACCGCCTTTGCTTTTTTTTCACTCGTGGCAAGCAGTATTATTTTTTTTGCTTCCATGATTGTCCCAAGGCCCATTGAAAGCGCTTTGCCAGGAACTTTGTCTTTTGAGCTGAAGAACCTGCTATTCGCTTGGATGGTACTTTCATCAAGATCAACGAGTCGTGTCCTTGAGGTAAAGGAAGAGCCGGGTTCATTAAAGGCGATATGTCCATTATTCCCAATACCAAGCAATTGTAGATCAATACCGCCAATTTTTTTAATTGCTGCCTCGTAATCTTTGCATTCTTGATCAACATCTTCCGCTTTTCCGTTAAGAATGTTCTTTCTGCCTTCACGGATATTTATATGATGAAACAAGTTCGTATGCATAAAATACCAGTAACTTTGGTCGTGTTCACGGTCAATAGGGTAGTACTCATCAAGATTGAACGTAGTAATATCGCTAAAGTCGACTTCCTTTTTCTTTAACGCGTTGGTAAGGGTTTTATACGTGCCCACTGGTGTTGAGCCGGTCGCGAGACCGAGAACGGAAGATGGTTTTTGTTTAATCTGTTCGATTATAAGGTCTGCTGCTTTACGACTTACCTCGTCGTAATCTTTGACAATAATGATGTTCATACCGTTCATCGCTCCTTCTCTGTTAGTTTGTAAATCGTGTCAAATAACTTTTTTTGCGAAGCTGTAAAAGGGATATCGCGACGCGCCATAACTCGCCCTGCGACTTCACATGCTTTATCAAGTTTATAGGTATGGCTGCCCGCCTGCGCGTCAAACCACGAAAAGGAAGGGATATATTTTGGTAAATATCCAGCTCCAAAGACGTTGCAAGAAAAACCAACTACCGTTCCAGTATTAAACATCGTATTAATACCGGTTTTTGAATGATCACCCATGAAAAGGCCGACAAAGGTTTGGCCTGTATCAATTTTCTCACCGTTCATCATTACGTCGACTGTTCCGTAGTTATTTTTTAGGTCACTGTTGTTCGTGTCAGCGCCCAAGTTGCACCACGAACCAATATACGCGTGTCCGAGAAAGCCCTCATGCTGCTTATTCGTGTAATCTTGTATAATCGATTCCTCGACTTCACCGCCAATTTTGCAAACCGGACCAATCGAGGATCCACCATACAACTTTGCCCCAATCTTTACTTTTGTTTTTTTACCTATGTACAATGGACCGATGAGTGTGGCTTGGTGCATTACTTCGACTCCATCTTCAAGAACGATAGGGCCTTTTTCCGCATCAAGCACCGCACTAGGTTTTATAATAACATTTTTCCCTACATGGGTGTCTTTTGGGGAGATGAAGTGCACCCCAGGGTACGCATTGGTATCTACGTTCCCCAATTGAAACTTTTCTTTGGCTGATTCAGTTATGTATTCAGGGTTGTGGTGAATAATATCCCACAAATAGTTTAGTGCAGTCGTCGAGACGTTTAGCTTTTGCGCTCCATCAAGTGGAAAAACAAGTTGCTGTTCATGGATCTCGACTTCTTTTACCTTAGTTTGGTCAAGATGAATTGCAATGAGCGATCCGTCATTATTGAAAAACGCCGTATTCAACAACTTGCTCATCTTTTTTGTGTCATTTGGGTTTAACAAAGATCTTCCATTAATAAACAAACACTGACCAAGCTTTTGTTCGGTCGTAAATACTTGTTTCTTTGCTTCTCGTAAAAAAGGGGTGAGGTAGTTTCGAGTATGATAGAAAACAGTTGCATCCGGAAAGCGTCGCCGTATCCTTTCTTCAATCGATTCACATCCAACCAAGAGATCGTATATAGGTCTTGAAAGGGTTAGGGGATAAAAATTCTTAGTTTTTTCGTCTTCGAATATGCAAACGTTCATATATTAATGAGTTTTTCGAGCCAAAGGATGAACATCGCGGCTTTGTTTTACTATTTTTGCTTCCCTAATCGCGTGTGCAAGCGAAATGGATGGTTGCGCGTCATTCAACCCGAAACCATTACCGCGTAACGTTTGCCTATAAACCTCAGTATGCAGGTCCGTGAATCCGTCTGAAAATTCTACTTCTTTTCCGTCTATGGTAAGAGACCTATATGTTCTTTGATGTTTTTTCTTTACATTCTTTGGTAAATCGTTTTGATCAATCGACAAAAACCATCGTACGCTCGCGTTTTTTAACTGTAAAAAGCCGTGAGACTTTTCCTCATTGCGAAAGAACACTTGATTTTTTTTTACATCGCCGAAAAACCAAAGAAGTAAATCGAAAAAATGTATACCAATATTGGTCGTAACACCTCCGGAATGTTCAAACCGGCCTTTCCAGGAGTGATGATACCAATTACCGCGCGAGGTGATATAGGTGAGTAGTACTTCGTGTTTTCCCTTCTTGCGTTCCCGGGAAATTTTTCGTTTTAGTTCTTGTAATGCAGGGTGTACTCTTAATTGAAGTATCGTATAAACCTTTTTCCCATATTCCTTCTCAAGTTGTTTTAACGCTTCAATGTTCCAAGGGTTCAACACAAGCGGTTTCTCACAAATCGCGTGAGCGCCAATCCGTAAAGCAAAACGTATGTGCGCGTCATGTAAATAGTTTGGCGAGCAAATTGAGACGTAATGTACTTGCTTCCCTTTATCTTCTCGACGTAATTTCTCAACATGACGATCAAATCGTTCAAATTCCGTGAAAAATGCTGCTTCAGGAAAGTAGCTATCGAGAATCCCCACCGAGTCATGCGGATCGAGCGCTGCGACCAGCCTATGACCGGTTTCCTTTATGGCTTTCAAATGTCGAGGGGCTATGTAGCCCGCAGCACCAATAAGAGCAAAATTCTTTTTAGGTGATTCGGGCATACCTTTTCCTTTTGATAAAAAAAATGGTCGATCCCGTAATGATAAGAAATGTCGTGAGAAGAAAAGTCGAAAGCGGAGTTATTTTCATTGACAAAAGGTTTAATAACGCAAGGAGGATGGGAATTGCCCCAAGTGATAAGGCAATGGACAGGGCAATCCTCTCAATAAAGTCTATCTCATGACCTTTCCATACAACTAGTCCCCACACGTATCCGGGCAGGAAAAAAACATAAAGAGCCCAGACGATAACCAAAGGAGTTTTGAGAAAGCGTGCGCTTTCCGAAAAAAAATACAGTGCGGCTAACAAAGCCACATAAGAAAGAAAGAATGAAACGATTATGACAGGTCTGCTCATGAAATTCAGAATTTATAATAACAGAAAGTCGTCACATTGTAAAGTAATGTTAAAATGATATACTATTATAGTGATTTTTCGAAAGGGACAACCGATGGGGAACGAGAAAAATGCAATCATAGTCCTTATACTCATAGGGATTGTGTTTTTTTTCATATACAGTGCGCCTCTCTATCAAGCACAGCCCAAATTTACGTCACCGGACGAAACCGCCAATTATTTCTTCATAACTCAGTTTCAAGACAGCCTTTCACTGAGATTTTATAACCAATTGTATGGGCTGGGTGAAGGAATCACCCATCCGCGCAGCACAATTGTTCAAGGCGGTTTTTTGATACCCGCGAGCTTTATCGGAATGATTATGCTCTACGGGGCTATCGCAAAGGTTTTCGGTTCATTCGTTATTTTGTTTTTAACGCCCGCGCTTGCTGTTCTTGCCGCGATTATTATATTTTTATTGCTAAAAAGAGTTTTCCATACATCAGTTGCATTCCTTACCGCAATCCTTTTGTTGCTCCATCCTGGATACTGGTACTATGCCACGAGAGGCATGTTCCATAACGTAGCGTTTCTCGTTTTTTTTCTACTAAGTCTTTACCTCATATTGCGTGCGTTCGAGAAAAAGAATAATCTCATTCTCGCATTGTCCGGCATTGTATTTGGCGTTTCACTGAGTATACGAACTGTCGAATTTTTTTGGACGAGCGTGATTATCCTCATCATTCTGATTGTCGCAGGTAAAAAAGGGTTTTGGCAAAATGTTCTGTATTTCGCCGGAGGCGCCGCAATAGTGTTGATTCCATATTTGTTCATTCTTTGGAATTTGTTCGGCGGCATGCCGTATCAATCATATTTCGACGATTCACTCTCGATTTCTACCTCGGGGGCCGGGAACTCTTTTCTAACGCAGGTTGGGAAGATCTTATTTCCCTTTGGCGTACACTTCGCGGGCGCATCCGAAAGGGTTCTCGATTACTTCATAAGGATCTTCCCCTTATTTTCCATTTTCTTTGGTTTTGGTCTTTTTCTTACCATAAAAAAATTCGTTGCTGAACGCCGCTGGCGTTTGGAGTTTCTGTATACTTTTTTATTCTTTTTTATGGGCATATGGTTGTTTCTGTACTACGGCTCGTGGGAATTTTATGAATACATCGATCGGACGAAAATCATTCTTGGCTCTTCCTACATTCGATACTGGTTACCTGTGTCTTTGTTTAGCTTACCGTTTTGCGCGATCGGTATTCTGAAAGTAGTAAGTTACCTACGATCATTTCGTTGGCGCGTATTCGCTATTAGCATTGTGCTTAGCGCTTTTGTCTTTACTTCTTTCCATATCGTTCTGCTTGACCCGTTGCAGGGAATTTTTGCCCTTCGCGAATATGCAAATCAGAACAAGCAAAAGGCCGAAGCCGTTGTAGAGCGCACACCCAAGGATTCAGTCATCATCGCCGGCGCCAGCGACAAGGTGTTCTTTCCGGAACGGCAGGTCATTGTATCGCTACCAGCTGCCGACACAGAAAAAGTGAGACTGATACAGTCGCTCCTTGCAAAAACTCTTGTGTATTATTACTACGCGCCAACTGATCCGGACTTTGCATCTTTGCAACAACTATTGGGAGGCATCGGGGTAACGTTTAAAGAAATTATATCGTTTCCCAATAACGAACGTTTACTTAAACTTGCGTCTTGAATTATTTTAAAAAAATAGCTATCCTTGCGTTATATTCAATGGAAAAAACGTCAGACAAACAACAACGCGTCGTCAAAGTATTTATCTGGACACTGCCTCTTATTTTGCTTTTTTGGATCGTTTATCAACACATCGTTCCCTTTGGCAAACTGACGATTCGATATACCATTCCGGAGGAATCCGATCGCGTTTTGAATTTTGCTTCAAAAGAGCCGGATCGTGTCATCGGCACAAGTAATACTCAAAAAGCAACTGACTATTTCCAACTTATAACCGTTTCACCGTTATATTTCGACGTGAAGGTGCCGCGCCCGTTTCAAAAGGCAACGGTAACGTTACGCTATGACAACCCCGACAAGCAAGAGATTCTTCGACTTGGCGTAAAGCAACCTGGTGAGAACAATAACTATTATTACGAAGAATTGGCGCGCCATCCGATTGCTTTGGAAAATCTTCCCGATTATTGGGAAAAAATTCAAGAAAATAACGTTTATTTATGGCAACGCAACGCCGTGCTGGTTGAAAACCAAAAAAAACAAAAGGCGGAATACGAACAAAACAAAGGGAAAGTCCTTGCCCAGTACAATAAATCGCTGAACGAACTTGTCGCAATGAATGAAAAGGGAGAAGTGAGCGCGGATGAATATGAAAAAAGGAAACTTATTCTGGAAAGGGATCGCGACAATCAATTAGATACCTTGCAGTCTACCCTGGTGACAATCGAACGGCCGCCGGTCCGCTACGCGTCTATACAGGAGTTCTTTCAGAGTTTACCGCCGCAGAACAAGCTTCTACAGTACAATTATGAATTATCCGATTACTATCAGTTACCTGGTTATCGAAAAAGCACGGTACCTCTTGTCATAACAAAAAGCATACGCGGCTCCCACCAAATATACACTTACATTGGTAAAGACGAGTCGCTTTCCTATACGTTCCAGATTCAAGATATTAACCGACACCAAGGGAAGGACGTTTTCTCCGTTACACTTTATAATCACGAGAATGAAAAAATAAAGAGTTACCAGGTCGATGACGATGGGGTAGACGGCGCTACCGGTAAACCGTCCCAGGAAATGACGCTTACTATTGTTCAAGACGACTTACCGTTTGGACTGTACCGACTCACCATCGAAACCCCGGACGATATTTTTATAAAACAAATAACCACGTTTCAACAACTTCTGATGTTCTCCGGGAAGATTTATTTAACTGATAGCCTTGAGTATAAGGACATACTGGGTGAAAAGGCAGTAACGCCAACGGCCGTGTACACGACCAGCACTTCCTTGGAAATAAGTACGTCCCATATAGCGGGTCTGCAAGACGTGTTGGTCGGTTCGAACATTGTGAAGGTGGAAACGATCAATACCCCTTTCACCGTAAAAAATCTAAAAAGTATTACAGCGATAACTTCCCCCGAGAATGATGTCGTTATACAGGGTAATGGCTTTTTTGCCTTTTCCCAAAATCAACTTTTCAACCCAAACGACATTGGTATTCCGAGCGTCGCAACAGTGGCTCATATCGACGATTACGACTACATTATATCGAAATATAAACCAGCGAGCATATCCAATGGCGACTTCGTGGCGCAAGCTAGCGTAAGCGTGCCGTACCTGTTCACAAACAACCACACCGTTTCATTTATTATTGCCCTTCCGGAAATGTCCGAGCAGAACAAAACCTTACACGTGAAAGAAGTGTCTATTCTTTTCGAGAAAAAACCGATAACGTTTCAGAACGCATTTCCGCGGCTCATGAACTTGATCAAGCGCGTACTACAATAACCATGAGACCCACGTTTATTCAAAAAGAAAATCCAGGAATGCGTATGCTGCAAAATATCGTTTTTGAACTTTTTAAAGTAAGTCTCGTATCGTACCTTCTTTTCTATACCATTGAAGAATTATGGCCGACATTTATCAGCGACTACGTTGATCTGAATATCTTGCTCTATACAACAATCGTAGCCGGGGTCGTTCACGCGTTGATAGCAAAGTCAGAACCGGGCAAGTCAACGCATACAGACGTTTCGATGCGTCATTATCTACTTATCGCTTCCTTATCAGTCATTGTTGCTCTAGTGCTGTATTTTAAGATGAAGCAGCTCGGGACATTGGCATTTGCTATTGCTTTCTTATCGGGTGTAGTAACCTTTTTCCTCTCGCTTTTGTTGTTACATGAGGAAAAAATCGACGAGTCAGTAACAAAACAATGATACACGACGTAATAATAAAAAAACTAAAAGTGTTTCAAGACGTCGTGGACCCAGGCGAACAGGTATACAAACCTGGATTTCTCGCAGAGATTCTTCGTGCAGGTGAGGGCCTTCTTAAAAAATTCGGACAATCCACCTTCACCGTTACTTACAAAGATACGATAAAGGCTTTTCATTGGCATAAAAAACAGGATGACCTTTGGTTTGTGGCGACTGGTAAAGCTCTTATTGTCTTGCATGATCTCCGTGATGATTCGGCGACAAAAGGCGAAACTCAAACACTCTACGCGGGAGAGGGGGATTACAAACTTGTTGTCATACCTTCAGGCGTGGCACACGGGTACAAAGTTTTAAGCGAAGAACCAGTGCTTTTATTTTATCACACGACTGAAACGTATGACGCAAAAAACCCAGACGAGCAGCGTATTCCTTATAATGATCCGAACATTGGATTTAATTGGGAAGCCATATGAAAGTATTAATTACCGGCGGAGCAGGATTTATGGGGTCGAATTTCATTCGCTATGCGCTTAAGGAACATCCAGACTGGTATATAACGAATTTCGATAAGCTCACATACGCCGGCAACCTCGACAACCTGCAAGACATACAAAAGAACCCGCGATACGAGTTTGTAAAAGGCGACATTGCTGACGACCGATTTGTTAACGACGTGATGAGAGGAAAAAATCTCGTCGTAAACTTTGCCGCTGAAACACACGTGGACAGGTCTATCTTGGATCCGAAAACGTTTATCCAAACAGACGTCGTAGGTACTTACACCCTGCTGGAGGCCTCTAAAACGCATAAGGTTGGCCTCTACGTGCAGGTTTCCACGGATGAGGTGTACGGAAGCCTCCTAAACGGCAAATTCACAGAACAAAGCCCTTTTGAGCCAAATAGTCCATATGCGGCCTCCAAAGCTGCAGGAGATCACTTATGCCGCGCCTACACAGTAACATATAAAATGCCCATCATTATAACGCATAGCGTGAACTTCTACGGCCCGTACCAATACCCCGAGAAAGTCATCCCTTTATTTATCACCAACCTTCTCGAAGGTAAGAAAGTTCCTCTTTATGGCGATGGCTCAAATCGTCGAGAATGGATTTACATGGAAGACTACTGCAGCGGCCTCAACACGATTATCAAAAAAGGATCGCCCGGAGAAACGTATAATATTTCGTCTGGACATGAGATATCGAATCTGGAATTAACAAAAAAACTTTTAGACCTTTTGGCCAAGGATGCATCATCAATCGAAAGCGTGTCTGATCGTCCAGGGCACGACTTCCGCTACGCCCTTGACTCATCAAAACTGCAAAAGCTCGGGTGGTCACCAAGCTATTCTTTCGACCAAGGCCTGAAGCAAACAGTAGACTGGTACATTCAAAACGAGCGATGGTGGAAAAGAATCAAATCTGGCGCATACCTTGAGTATTACAAAAAGCAGTATGGGAAAACATAATATATGCGAATTGTGATTCTCGGTGTGAAAGGCATGCTAGGGCAAGCGTTAAAGCACGTCTTGCGAGATTACACGCTGATAGAATACGATCGAAATGAACTTGACGTAACAAGCAAAGAAGACATAGACCGATCGATTTCCCAAACAAAACCAGATATTGTCATCAATGCCGCAGCGTATAACGACGTTGACGGCGCAGAACGAGAGCCGGAGAAAGCGACGCTTCTCAACGCCACTGCCGTTGAGTTTCTCGCGAATGCCGCACAGAACGTTGGCGCCCTCCTTATTCACTACAGCACTGACTACGTTTTTTTCGGCGATAAAAAAGAAGGATATGCGGAAACGGACAGACCCGAGCCCATCAGTGCATACGGTGTTTCAAAATTAAAAGGCGAGCAAGCGGTTCAAACCAACGCGAAACGTTACTACCTCATTCGAACCTCACGACTTTTTGGCCCAGAAGCAACAAGCCCACTAGCGAAAAAAAGTTTCGTATCGAAAATGATAGACTTGTCGAAAAAACAGAGTATCCTTGAAGTTATTGATGAGGAAGTTTCTTCGCCGACGTACGTACTTGACCTTGCAACTCGCACGCGGGAAGTAATAGAAAGTACTATGCCGTTTGGGGTTTACCACATAACCAATACTGGCGGCTGCACGTGGTTTCAATTCAGCCAAGAGATATTTCAGACTCTGAAAATCCGTGCTACACTAAGGGCTGTGCCTGGTTCGCATTTTCAGCGACTTGCAAAACGTCCAATGTACTCCATGTTGCTGAATACTAAGCTTCCGCCGATGCGTCCGTGGCAAGCAGCCCTCCACGAATTTCTCATCACAAATACACACTAATCTGCTCATTTTTCCTTTTTAGTTTTTATTTTTCACTTTCCTATGAAGGGTATCATTCTTGCGGGTGGCACAGGTTCACGCTTATTTCCGCTCACAAAAGTAACAAATAAACATCTTTTGCCGGTTTTTGACCGACCGATGATTTACTACCCCATACAAACCTTGCGGAACGCGGGTATCGTTGAAATTCTCATCGTATCCGGCAAGGGCCACGCAGGACATTTCCTAGAATTACTCGGTTCAGGAAGAGAACTGGGAGTGGATTTGTCCTATGAAGTCCAGGAAGAGCCAGGCGGTATCGCGCAGGCGCTTGGGTTAGCAAAGAATTTCGCTGACGGTGAAAAAATCGTTGTGATGCTCGGCGATAATATACTGAAAGACAGCATCAAAAAAAGCATTGTGTCGTTCCAACGCCAAAAAAAAGGAGCAAGAGTCTTTTTGAAAAAAGTGGATAATCCAAAATCATACGGCGTTGTTGAAATCGAAAAGAAAAAAATTAAGCGTATCGTGGAAAAGCCAAAAGACCCGCCATCAGACCTGGCAGTGGTTGGTTTATACATGTACGATCCGACGGTGTTTCAGGTAGTCAAAAAACTCAAACCATCAAGACGGGGCGAGCTTGAGATAACGGACGTCAACAATTATTACATCCGAAGAGGACAAATGACCTTTGAAGTGCTTAAAGGCTGGTGGGGCGACGGCGGCGAGTCGTTCCGTTCCCTCCTGCGCGCTTCCATGCTCGTCGCTGGTTCACGGAAACCGTAATGGTTTAAAAAATCTCTTGAGTAAAAAGACCCTCGTCAGTAACAAAGAGGAGGGTTTTTCCATTATTTGCAAAGGCGAAGTCATACACGGGTGAGCTGGATAGTGCCAGTGAATAAGGGTTTTTACGGAGCAATTCGAGAAACGTCAGGACATTATTATGAAGATGCATAAGGTAAGGCGCATGCGAATTAACCGAACTCTTTGTTAAGGTGCCGCTAGAACGCCAGATGAGCCTTGGCGCGGACGCCAGGTTATTATCCATGAGCCAAATTTCGTTCGTGTTCGCGATAACAAAAGCTCGGGCTCTTTCCGCGTAGAGCGCATCTGAACCACGGATATCTATCTCGCTCACTGATTGGTTACCAACCCGGTATATGCCTATGGCATTTCCGTTGCCGTTCAGTAAGAAAATGTTTCCGTTAGACGACTTGAGAAGTTTATACTTGTGATTAAGCTTGATCTGGTACATATCCATGCCAAGGTTTTTCGTGCTTCGGACGAAAATCGATTGCTCGGTAAGAACAACAACTTCGTCATTCTGCAACAGATAATCCTGTACCGGATCCGACGACGTTACATAGGGTAAAATCAGTTGTTTAATAAAATCTAGTTGAACTATGGCATTTCCCCGTAACCCAATCCATGCTTTAGCCTGAGAAGAGTAGGCGATATGGGTGATTGGTTCCCCGTGATTATTGCTGAAATTGGAAGTCGTAAACTGTCCAGAAAGATTTATCAACAGCAGTGACTGCCCCAGAGCTGTCTCGTAACTCATAATGCATTGTTGCGAGTCAGTTGCGCAAAACATCTGCGGGGGCGAGATTGATTCTTGGGATGTGACATTTTCAAAACTTCGTCCAAATGTAAACCTTGAGAGAGCGTAAACATTTTCAGATGACTTCTGGATAATTAAGAACCCACCATCAGTCAGTTGTTCGATGCTTGTGATTGTGCCAGCAACCAATAATTGCGACTCGGTATTTTTG
This sequence comes from Patescibacteria group bacterium, assembly GCA_044868145.1. Lineage (GTDB taxonomy): Bacteria > Patescibacteriota > Patescibacteriia > UBA10025 > JBIOWE01 > JBIOWE01. The sequence goes on along the minus strand of JBIOWE010000006.1, from coordinate 274,692 downwards.
ATTAAATACACGTTGTCAAAGATTGATGCTTCGCCCTTTTGGACTGCGGTTTCTGATTGCCAATCATAATAGCCCAGTTTGGATACCTTCAGCGTGTACTGGCCGGGCGCTAGACGCGTAAATTTCGCTGGAGTCTTTTGCTTTTGCACCTCGCCATTCAACCGTATTGTAGCGGAATGGGGGATTGAATCAACAGTGATGACGCCCGCTTGCACAATGTGCTTTTTATTAAAATCAAAGCGTATGCCAAAAGAATACGCGATAATGATTGGCGCTATGATCAGGAAGAGAAACAGGAAACTCGAGAAGATGATGCGTCTTGCTTTTATATTCATTATTTTTCGTCGTGATGTAGTATAATGCTCGATATGCTTCGTGTCCAGACGCGTATGCGTTGCGTTTTTCCCTAACTTCCGTATAATTGAAGAATAATTATATGTCAAAGTTTGTCATTGAAGGTCAAAAAAACCTGCGTGGCGAAATTGTCGTTCGCGGGTCCAAGAATGCCGCAACGCCTATTTTAGCAGCTGCGATGTTGACAAAAAAAACGTGCGTTGTTCGTAACCTGCCTCGCATAGCCGATGTAATGAATATGATGGAGATTATGAAAAGCATAGGGGTGGACATTAAGTGGACGGGTGACCATGAAGTTACCATCGACGCGCGAGACATTGCGCCAGAAAAAGTTCGAGAGGATTTAGTGGGCACATTGCGATCATCCGTATTATTTTTTGGTGCGCTCTCGGGAAGAGGCATGCGCTTCACCTTTCCCGACCCTGGTGGCTGCCAGATTGGTGCAAGACCGATTGATACTCATTTACGCGTATTGCAGGAATTCGGTATAATCGTCGGACAATCATCAAACGGGTACACGGTCGATGCGACAAAGAAAAAAGCCGCAGCATTTTTTTTACCAGAAATGAGCGTTACGGCAACCGAAAATGCCATTATCATTGCTAGCACTATTCCCCGCAAAACAGTGTTACGGGGAGCAGCTGCGGATCCGTCGGTGCAAGATCTTTGCTGGTTTCTGCAATCAGTTGGCGTCACGATCGACGGAATCGGAACGTATGAGTTGCACATTCAAGGGCAGAGCGAACTTACGGGTACCGACGGATACAATATCATGCCAGATCCTATTGAGACAGGGACGTTTCTTGCCTTAGCGGGCGCATCACGATCAAAACTTCAGTTAAAAAACACCGCGCCAGAGTTTCTCGAGCTTCCGCTTTTGAAATTTCAAGAGGCCGGACTGCGGTTCACGATAGAGCAAGAAAATACTTTGCATAGACGATACCAACAAGCAACCATCAACGTGCAACCGTCGCTAAAATTGCACGCGATAAAAAAAGTGCACTCTATGATGTATCCAGGCTTTGCAACGGATTTAATCCCTCCATTTTCGGTTTTTATGACACAAGCAGACGGAACCACACTCATTCACGATTGGATGTATGAGGGCAGACTGAAATATATAGACGAACTGATAAAAATGGGCGTAAACGCGACAATCTGTGATCCTCATCGTGCCCTGATTGTTGGGCCGACGCCTTTGACCGCAACGGACATTACAAGCTTTGATCTCCGGGCAGGCGCAACGCTGATCATTGCGGCGTTGATCGCGCGAGGCAAAAGTACAATCTCGAACGCCGAACAAGCGGATAGAGGATACGAAGCCCTTGACGTACGACTCAAGGCAATCGGTGCATCAATCGAACGCATTCCATAAGCGTATGAAAAGATTTTTTATTGCAGCATTTATCTTGTTTTTCATGGCAGTCAGCTTTAGTGCTGGCTTTCTCGTTGCCGTTTCATCAAAAAAACAACTTTCAGCACATACCGTTGGTGAAATTTTAAGCGTCGTCGGTACACTATACGACAAAAACCCATCTTCGAAAAATCTTTTCAGCAATGTGTGGCAGACTATTCAGGAACGTTACGTAAATACTCCGGTAGATGAAACTCATTTATTTTACGGCGCTATTAGCGGGCTCGTCAACAGCCTGGGTGATCCTTACTCTGTATTTCTTGATCCGCAAATGACTGAAGAGTTCTCTCACGAACTAAGCGGACAATTCGAGGGGATTGGAGCTGAAATCGGTATTAAGAGTAAGCAACTATCTGTTATTGCACCGCTGCCCAATACGCCAGCTGAAAAAGCGGGGCTCAAGCCGGGTGATCAAATCATCAAAATTGACGAACATGAAACAGCAAACTTGAGCATTGACGCGGCTGTTGCATTGATACGAGGGAAAAAAGGTACCAAGGTGAGTCTGACGATTGTAAGACCGCCGGACCAAAAAGAACAAGTGGTCGAAATAACTCGTGACTCGATTAAAGTTGATAGCGTTAGCTGGACGATGAAAAGTAATAATGTCGCGTACATAAAAATAAGTCAATTTGATGATCATACGGCTGATGATTTTGTGGCGGCAGTAAGGGAAGTTATGCTCAAAAGCCCTTCTGGGTTGATTCTCGACTTACGCAATAATCCGGGCGGGTACCTTGATGCCGCAATTAGAGTGGCAGACGAATTTCTCGGTCACGTTGTCGTGGTGCAAGAACAATTCAACAAAGGGGAAGCGCCGCAACTGCACTATGGCGACGAAGACACGCCGCTCAAGAACATTCCAAGCGCAGTATTGGTCAATGGGGGAAGCGCGTCCGGGTCAGAGATTGTTGCCGGAGCACTCCAAGACCATAAAGCGTCCATCATTATTGGTGAGCGCACATTTGGCAAGGGGTCAGTGCAAGAGCTGGAAGATTTTCCGGATGGATCTTCACTTAAATTGACTGTTGCAAAATGGCTGACCCCGAACGGAACGTCTATAACTGACCACGGCATAAATCCAGACGTGCAAGTGAGCCTTACGCAGGAAGATGCAGATGCAGGACGTGACCCGCAGCTTGATAAAGCAGTTGAATTCATTCTCGCGAAGTAATGAGTGTATGCGAGCACACGCGCTATTGCGGCTGACCGGGATTGTCCAAGGCGTGAACCTCCGTACGGCGATAAAGCAGCGCGCGGCGAATCTCAGTATAGTAGGCTATGTGAAGAACAGCCCAGACGGGTCTGTTGAGGTCGTTGCTGAAGGCGAGCAACAAAACGTTAAGGAACTCATCGCATGGATAAAAAGCAGCCCTGGTGCGAGTCATATAGAAAATGTTGAAACGCAGTGGGTGAATCCTGGCGACGCTTATTAATCATTTTTTATAGATTATTCATAAAAAACGTATGCGTGTTATACTATTGCAAGATATGCGTGGCACCGGAAAGAAGGGCGAGGTAAGAAACGTGTCTGAGGGATTTTTTCGTAATTTTCTTGGCCCGCACCACTTCGCAACCATCGCCACTGCAGAAACACTGAAAAAGAACGAGCAACAAACCATTCGTCACAAGAAGCAAGAAGAAAAGGAACAAAAGAATACCCAACATATGTTTGCTCGACTGGATGGAGCTGAGATCAAGCTAGATGAACCTGCATCTTCTGACGGAACGTTGTTTCGCGGAATCAAGGCTCAAATCATCGCGCAGCAATTGGCTCGGTCAACAGGTTTATCCATTGATCCAAAATATATTAAGCTTGATCATCCATTGAAACGCATAGGGACGTATCCCGTAGAGATTGAGTCCGGCAAGGAATTGCGCGCAACGATAACATGCATTATTCAACCAAGAGCCAAATGAAACAAAAATGTCGCTACATCATAGTCACCGGCGGTGTTTGCTCGGGCCTCGGCAAAGGTATTTCTGCGGCTTCAATTGGAGCATTACTCAAGGCTTGTAAATATCGCGTGTTTAGTTTGAAGTTTGACCCGTATCTCAACGTAGATCCCGGCACGATGAACCCGTATCAGCATGGCGAGGTGTACGTTTTAAACGACGGCACGGAAACAGACCTCGACCTTGGGCACTACGAGCGCTTTCTTGATGTTGAGTTAAGCCGGCTTAGCAATCTCACGGCCGGACAAGTGTATGACCGCCTTTTGACCCACGAGCGCAAGGGTGGTTTTCTTGGCAAAACCATTCAAATTATTCCGCATATTACGGACGCCATTAAGGCGCATATTCAGGAAGCTGCGCGACAAAGCGACGCGGATTTTCTTATTATGGAAATCGGCGGAACGGTTGGAGACATTGAAGGTGAACCATTTTTGGAAGCCGTACGCCAGCTCCACCGCGAGTTCGGCGATGAGAATGTTCTCTTTGTTCATGTCGCGTTATTGCCATATCTCAAAACGTCACGTGAATTAAAAACAAAACCTGTGCAAGGTTCCATTCGTGAGCTGCGGCGAATAGGAATCCAACCGGATATTATCATTTGCAGAACAGATTTTCCGACGATCAAACAGGAGCTCTTAGAAAAGATTGCGCTCTTCAGCGACGTACCCCCGGAAGCGGTCATACCTGCCCCCACGATCAAAATTCTGTATGAGGTACCTCTTAATTTCGAAAAATTTCATATTACAGACATCATTTTCGACAAGTTCGGGATGCACAGGCGTAAACCGAATTTGAAAGAGTGGAAGGAGCTTGTAAAACGCGCAAAAGACGGCACAAAAACTGCATCAATCGCTATCGTAGGCAAGTATACAGAACATGGCGACGCGTATTTAAGCATCATGGAAGCTCTTAAGTCAGCGGCCTACTACCATAACGCAAAATTAAACGTTGAATGGATTGACGCTGAGAAGCTCGAAAAAAATGATGCAAAAGAGTGGAGCCGCCTGAAGTCCGCGAATGGCATTGTTATCCCTGGTGGCTTCGGATCGCGTGGCATAGAAGGAAAAATTGCGGCGGCGCGATACGCGCGAGAACACAACATCCCATTCTTCGGGCTTTGCCTGGGCATGCAAATCGCTACCATCGAATTCGCGCGCAATGTTCTGCAAATCCAAAATGCAACGAGCCAAGAATTCGATGAACAAGCGCAACACCCCGTAATCCACATTATGCCAGACCAAGAAAAAAAACTGCTCGAGCATGATTACGGCGGCACGATGAGGCTTGGAAGTTGGCAATGTAAACTTACCAAACACTCTCGAGCTCGGAAAGCATACGATAAAGAACTCATACAGGAGCGGCATCGCCATCGATATGAGTTTAATAATCAATACCGAAAGCAATTTGAGGATGCCGGCATGATTCTGTCTGGCACGACCCCGGACGGTCGACTTGGTGAAATTATTGAAATTCAACAGCACCCGTGGTTTGTTGGCGTACAGTTTCACCCTGAATTCCAGTCTCGACCGTTGCGACCCCACCCGCTTTTCCGAGACTTCATTGATGTGTGTATAAACCAAAAATAAAGCGCAAGTGATTGATTGCGCTCAAAGCAGGAGAAAAGCGTCTACGCCGGTATCACGTGAACGTATTTTTTATAGGTCGGTTTTCCTGAGTGATCCAGCTTTTTTACCTCAAGAAATTTGACGGTTCCTGCTTTCACGGCGAAAAGAGTATCATCTTTACCCCGCAAGACGTTTCTCCCCGGAAAGAATTTTGTACCACGTTGACGCACAATAATACTGCCTGACTTTGCGTATTCACCAGCAAATAGTTTAATGCCTAATCGTTGACCGTGACTGTCACGGCCGAGCGAAGTTGTGCTTGTGCCTTTAACATGTGCCATAGCGATTTCTTTGTTTTATGATTGTAGCGCAGTCTCAAAAAATGTCAAGAATCATTAATAGTGGGAAAAAATATTCTTTAGTTGCCCCGGCTGTAACTGCTTTTGAGAACGTTTGATATCAAGGTCATGCGAGATCTGTTTAAACAGATTCGTATTAACCTTCTCTTGCCTCTCGAGTAAGTCTTCCTGCGGTATTGATTTTGGAGCAATAACAGTGAGATAGACTTTTTGATACGTAACAATACCGACAAAAAGAACAGCGCAAGCAATAAGCACGGCAAAAACGATTCCCGTATGCATGATGAGAAAACTTCCGATATTAACTTTTTTTAGCCTGCTTAATATTTTGCGCATATGCATCATCGCCAGAAAGTTTTGGCTGATACTCTTGCCGTAATGCTTTCATCAGCGCCAGACATCTCTATTTTGTTTATATTAATATAATGCGGCAAAAGCTCAAGGTCTCGGATATATGAAATAACCAACGATGGGGAACCAGACAATGATAACTCAAGAGGAACTTCCTGAACCTCTGCCTGGGTTTTACTTGTCTTAGAAGGTAAGGTAAGTCCTTCAAGAGATATCTTTTGCGTAATACCACGGTCCGAAGCCAGAGATTCTAATGAAGAAATAAACTGAATTGTTTCAGTTTTTGGAATAAAGGCAACCTCGAGTTGCTTTGCGTCGCTTTCAATCGCATGAAAGCCCGCTTGCGTTTCAACGAGAGAGGAGGCTTGGCGCTTTACTAACTCCACATGCACGCGCTCATCGTAAATCTTATCAGCCAATGATGCGACCGTCTTGTGTTGCGGCAACAAAAAAAATACAATGTCACCAATGAAAAGCAAGGTGATTCCGCCAATAATGCCGGCATTTTTTAGCAAATCATTTTTCATGGTAATGATGCGAGCGTTGCTAGGTTTAATTTTCCGCTAAATGAAAAATCAACGTTCTCGCGCTCTGTGAGATTCGAAATCGGGGCAGAAACGTCATCAAATAATGGCGAGGCATTGAGAAAATCTTGGAATGACAAAATATCCGAGCGAGTTTTTGCGCGACCTTCCAATAAGAAAGATGAGTCTGCTTGATCTAGCACTATTGAAGTGATTTGGATTGTGTTTTGCCTTCTATCGCTCAAGTATTGAAAGAATTTTGACCATGTAATAAATCCTTTTTGGATTTGCTGCACTTTGGCCATATCCTCGTTCAGGGCGACAATGCTAGCTTCAAGGGTTGCGCCGTGAGAGGTCAAAACGATGGATTCATAACCGCGGCCTTCGCTTTGTAGAATAGAATAGTTATTTTGTAAAACATTTTTTTCAAAATAGAAAATAACGGTCAAAACCGCTAAGACGACAAGGATCATTACGCCTAACGTGCGTGCCATGGCAAACATGCGATCCGTACGAAGGGAAGATTTTTCCTGAGGACTCAGCAAGTTGAGTGATATCATGAGAGGATGTTGCTAGGGGATAAGCCGCGCAGTGCAGCTCCAAGCGCGGTTGTATAGGAAAGACGCTTGCCTGCTGGAATAATAACGCGCTTATGATTTGTAATATTCATAAGCGGATCACCGAATACTATCGGCAGGTGCAGAGCTTCTTGAAAGTATTCCTTCAAACCTACCAACTGTGATGCGCCGCCACAAAGCACGACTTTTTCTATTTTTTTTCCTGAAACGGAGGTGGGTGAATATTCAATCGTTTCTTGAATACGCATTAACAATTCACGGACAACTGGTATAAGGATGGCTCGTATAGCCCCTTTTGCTTTTGTGGGATCAAAACCGCAAATGACTTTTGCTTTTTCAGCCTCGTCAAGGGTTAATTTGAGGCTACGCGCGATTGATTGTGACATCATAAATCCACTTACGGTGTGTGTTGTCGTAAATTGCAGCGCATTCTCTGCATAGATGATTAAGCTTGTCCTGCTCGCACCCATATCGACAATTAACACACTTTCATCGTTTTTTTGGTCGATTGGCATAAGCGCCCGCACTATACACGCAGACTCCGTCTCAAGGGCAATCGGGGTGAGACCGCTTCTTTTAAAAACGTCCGTGTATTGATCAACAATTACCTTTGGAGCAACGCCGACAAGAACGCGTTGTTTAACACCCCCTTGATCCTTGAAGGAATCAAGTATCTGCCAATCAATATACGATTCATCCATCGAAATAGGAACGTGCTGCTGCGTTTGCCATTTAATGGCCCCAGCCAATTCATCACTCGGCACTGATGGAATAGTGATAACTTTAATAAATGTTTTTCTTTCAGGCAAAGACGCAATAACGTATTGACCTTTGATGTTTCCGTGAGTGTTCTTCACTAACTGGACAATTGAATTTTGAACAAGCTCTGGCATCTTTATGTCTCCGCCGATAATACTCCCTTCCGGTATAACTATTTCACCAAAGCCAGAAACCGAAACTTTTCTTCCGTTTTTTTTCAGCTGTACCAGCCGAAGCTTCAAATCGGAAACGTCCAACCCAAATGAATGTTGGAATGGTTTGAGTGCAAACATGACTATTTTACCAAATTCCAAGTTTGTCGCTTGATCGTCCACACACCACCAGGTCCGTCTGCGAATTGCGCACTTGCGAGACCGGATTCATAGGTAACCGACGCGTTGTTATCAAGCTTGAGCATGTACCCCGTCACCTCTTTTAATTGGGCATTGTTTGATACGTTGATCAGCCCTTTACTCGCGTAAAAAATAACTGTTTGGGCGTTGTTAGATATGTCGATAGCGGGAGAAGCCCCATCAAGAGAGGTATTTGTGGACAGGATGAGTATGTAGCTACCTGCGCTACCGGATCCCGAGAATGTGCAATTATTTTGCACGGTTATTTTTCCATCCGCAATGAGTAATCCGCTATTTGTCGAATACCCTGTGTCTATGTTAATCGAACAGTTGTTGTCAAAAAGAACATTGCCAACAACCCATACGTTTCCCGTAATGGTCAAATTCGCGTTATTTTTTATCGTCATATTGCCGGTAATTTTGACTGGGCCAAGAGAGGCGGAGGCATCATCAAGAATATAATCGCCATTAATTGTTGATCCAGCTACAGCGCCATTCTTCCAGTCAATAATTTGACCATCGGATATTGGCATTGCTTCGGGAGGAGGATCTGTGCTGTTTGGATGTTTTGTTCTACCAACTGCTGTGCCTTGAATGTCTGCAGGATCGGTCGTGTAAAATGCATCACATTCAACATCGCTGTTCAAAATTTTATGCGCATGCGCGTCTCCATGGTGCGTTGCATAATGGGCATTGTCACATGTGTGATCCGTATCGCCAACTTCTAGTCCGTCAATAAACGTATCAACACCGCCCATCCATGTCTCAAACGTAAAGTCGCCTCCCGCGCCAGTCCAATTGCCTGAACTCCAGCTCGCACTGTACATCCCTTGTCCGTTTCCGTATCCTGCGTTGTCATGCATTCCTAAAACGTAGTATTTACTTGCATTGGACGAGTTCATATCAACAACAATCCAGTAAATTTGATTTTTTGTGAGCACGGGGTTGGAACTGAATGAGACTGTAACCCACCCATAAGACGAGGTTACTTGAGTAGCTTGCATAGTGCCACTCGTCAGAGAGGAGGTTTTTGGCTTGCCGTTGTTGTCTTCCGTTATACGTACTGTTGCGTTTGAAGGTGACCCAACCTTCTTAATATATAAACGAATGTAGTTGATTGGCGCATCGACGCCGGGTTTAAAACTTTGTGCGATATCTTCACGTGTGCTGATATCGCCAAAAGAATAATCAGATGTTTGCAGTGTTTGCTGCTGGTCAGCCGTAAGTGAAGTACCACCGGCAACATATACGTCGCCAGTTGCATATGTCCCATTCCCACCCGTAATAGAGCCGTTCGAATAAACGTTACCCACGACAAAGCTATTATTTAGTAATGTAAGGCCGCCGGCGCCGACCTGCACGCCATAAAAAAACGAAGCGCCCGCAACAACCGATTCTTCCGTCAAAGTTACTTTAATGACTTTCGTAATATTCGCTACGGTTCCTGTCGAAACGATTTCATACTCAAGCCCTGCGGCGGTCACGACCGTTGTGTACTCGCCAACGCCAAGGGTTGCGGTTTCTCCACCATATGGGTTCGAGCACTCCGAACTATGGTTCAAACACCACGTGGCTTTATCAATGCCCGCCTCGGCGAGTTCAAAAGCCTGCGTTTCTCGGTACAATCGCGTTACTACAGCATTCTTATTAAAAACAAAAGTGATAAATGCTGTGACCAAGAGTAAGATTAAAATAATAAAAACGATTGAGAGAAGCAGAACCTGACCTGGTTGTTGATGTGAGGATAAACGAAAAATTCGCATATTATTTATTTCGTAGCGTAAGGTCTGTTTGTAATGTGGCCGTCTGAGGGGTGTTTTTCACAATTTTTTCCGTTTTAAGAAAAATGGATACGCGCGAGGCTTGTGAAGGATCTTGCGTATCGTAAGAAATCCGAAGTATTGAAATATCCCTGAGCATGAATTGATCCGAAAATCCTTGGCGAGAGGATGTTGCATCGGGCTGTAGCGAAGATCGTAAGAATGTTTTGTCGGAAGGATTAAGGTAATAAACGAGATAATCAAACTTTGTCAGAATTACTTCCTTATTAGCATCAATGGCAGGAAGTTCAACGATAATTGTCTCCTTGTCTGTTGTATAACTGACACTGTTGATGGTCCGCGAACCGATGATTTGAGTTCCATTGCGTATTTGCTCAGCCATTTTCTTTAAAGCAACCGTGGTTTGAATCTCAAGATCGCCCCGTGTCAGTTGATTTGTCAGAAGCTGATTATACGCTAGGTAAGATTCGAAGAGAATGGCAGATAAGATCCCTAGTATCGCTATGGTGACAAGCAAATTCGTGAGCGAAAGACCTTTTTGATTACTGTACATTATGTTCATGTACGTAGGTAATCAATTCAATCGACCGCGTTTGACTGCGTTGTTGCCACTCAACGCGAGCGGTAACTTTTTTTAAGTCGGTGAAACCTCCTACAGCGTCTTGCACGATCAGAACGTCGTTACCGCCTGGCAAATCTTGTATGCCAAACCGCTCCCACCCGTTTGCCACAATGTTAACTGTGTCTGCGTCTAAGTTCCACGTTGTCGAAGATGTAGTAGTAACGGTTACGTTGTCAAACTGAGGATGCGCTGAATCAAGGCCAAGCAGGGCTAATTTTCCCTTTGCAAAACTCAAGTCCACTTGGGTGGTCCTTTGAACATCATCAACCCACAGCTCGATCGAAGAGCCGTTCGTCACCACTTTCAGTTTATACCATTGATCAGTATTAAACGTTCGTGGATTCTCCGTATAGAGCACTGCTTCAACGCCATCGACGACCTTGCTGAAGACGAGCGTAGAAGCCGTGAACCACGCCTTGTAATAATTGCGATGGTCAATATAACGAAAAACGACCCCCGTGCCAAAACCTGCCTGTGAATCAGCGAGCGCCTTTATGGACGTTTCAAAGGTAAAATTCGTATAGTCTCCTCCAGGCACTATGGCAATACCTGTTACCCCAGAAGCAACAGGGGACGGCTTCCCAAGGGTATAAACGTTTGGGCTGCTTACCGCGCTTCCAGAGTTTTGTACAGCCCATAAGCCTTTGTTAAATGCGACACCAAGGAAATGTGTATCTGTCCACGTTGATAGTTTCGAAAAGGAACTATTGCGGATCGCTTCTACTTCCTGCTGCGCAAGCTCCATTGCCCGGGCGCGATCGCGAATATACTGTTCAAAGGATATAAAGGTAAAGCTTGAACCAAAAAGGACTATAAAAAGACCGACAATGCCAATGGCAATAACAGATTCAAAAAGGCCAAAAGCGTGAGTTTTTTTGCTGCGCTTGATCATATTGCTTCCGAGAGGGAATAGATTGGCAGGATAACCGCAAGCGCCAAACCAGCTACAGCAGCGCCAAGGAAAAGAACAAGGACGGGTTCGATGATTGTTGACAGGTTCTGCATTGTTTGGTCAACAGCTTCTTCGTAAAATTTTGCGATTTCCTCTGAGATTGTATCAAGACTGCCGCTTTCTTCTCCAACGGAAATCATCTGTGTGACAATTGGGGGGAAAAGCTCTCTTTTTGTCTCAAGCGATTTCATGATGCTTATTCCTTTTTTTACTTGCTCGGAGGTCTCCATAACCGCCGCCGAATAATATACGTTGCCTAATGTTTTTGAAATAATCTGAAAGGTTTGTACGATTGGAATATCCGTTTTTAAGAGCGAGCTTAATGTTCTTGTAAAACGAGCTATGTTGATGTTTTTGATAATCTTTGAGGCGATCGGCATTTTTAGCATTACCAGGTGAAAGAAGCGTTTTCCGCGGTATGTTTTTTTAAAGCGGTACAAAACGAAGGCAATGACCAGTACACCGAAAAGAAGAAAAATACCGTAGCTTGTTAACACATGTGTCATCCAAATGAGGATTCGTGTGGGAAGCGGGAGCTGCACCTGCGCATCAGCAAAAATTTCCAAAAGCTTCGGAATGACGAATGTCATCATGACTATCCCAATGACAATCATTGCGAAAATAACGATGGCGGGGTATGTAAGAGCGGAACGAACTTTCGCGATAAGAGCATGATCTTTCCGCATCTGGTCAGTCAGTCTCTTTAACACTTCATCAAGTTTTCCGCTAGCTTCTCCCGCAGCAACCATATTGACAAACAATTCTCCAAAAATGCGCGGGTGTCGTCCGAGGGCTGTTGAGAATGCTATTCCATTTTCAACGTCTTGTTGAAGGTTGATAATCACTTGCTTCATGCGCTTGTTTTCCGTTTGGTCGCCGATTGTCTTGAGCGCGGCAGCCAGAGAGAAACCCGTACGCAACATAACCTCGAGATTTTGCGTGAAAAATATTTTTTCGACTACCGAAACGCCACTCAGACCTCCAAGAAATTTTTTCAGGAACCCTTCTTGTGCTTCTGCGGCTGGTTTTGCCGAAGTCAAAATGTAGCCCTGGGTCCGTAAATAGTTCGCCAAAGACTGCTCATCCTTCATGTTTATACGATCCCTCTTCAATTTACCTTCCGCTGTTCTCGCGGTGTAAAAAAATTCAGGCATACAATTCTTATTCTTTCGTCACGCGTAACACCTCTTCGATGGTTGTTATCCCATTTTTTGCTTTAATAAAGCCATCCTGGAGCATCGTGAGCATTCCTTCCTTCACCGCAAGCTCTTTCATTTGCGCTGCGCTGGCTCTCTCAAGAATGAGTTGAGCCATTGATTTTGTTATCTCCAATACCTCAAAGATCCCGATTCGACCCTTGTAGCCGCTGTTACTGCACTGTTTACAACCTTTGCCCCTGTAAAACAATAGTGATTCCAGCGGTGTTTTTGCGGAAAGAATGACGCCTTGTTTTTCCAAAACAGACAAAATGGAATCAAGGTCAAATTCCTTACGTAAGTCATCAATGGCTTTTTTTGTTAATGTGTAGCTTTGAATGCAATGCAAGCATATCTTTCGCACGAGACGCTGGGCGGCTACCACATTCGTCGTCGCAACGATCAAAAAAGGAGGAATGCCCATTTCCTCTAATCGAGGAAGGGTTGTCACGGCATCATTGGTGTGCAGTGACGTCAAAACTAAATGTCCTGTCATGGCGGAGTGAATGGCGATTTCTGCTGTTTCATTATCCCGGATCTCTCCGACCATAATAATGTTTGGATCTTGTCGTAGCAACGAGCGCAGTCCATTCGCAAAAGTATACCCAATGCGTGGATTGACCTGACTCTGATTCACCCGCGGCATTCGATATTCAATGGGGTCTTCTATCGTTACAATGTTTACCTCCGGGACATTCAATATGTTCAGGACGGTGTAGAGGGTAGTGGTTTTGCCTGATCCTGTTGGCCCAGTAATAAAAATGATTCCTTGTGGTTTTTTAATGCTCCGCTCAACGCGCGTAAGAGCCCCGAGCTGTAAACCAACTTGTTCCAGCGTCAATGGTTTCGCAGATTCGTTGAGTAGGCGCAAAACAATCTTTTCACCGTCATACACAGGGATTGTCGACACCCGAAAGGAAATTTTGTAATCGGAGGTTGTTATTTTAATACGTCCATCCTGGGGAATGCGATGCTCATCTATCTTCAGGTGTGCAAGGATCTTAATGCGCGCAGTGAGCCCGGGTTGCGTTGACTTAGGTAAATCCATGACATCGCGTAAAACGCCGTCAATACGATAGCGAACTAATAAATCCTTGTCTGTTGGCTCGATATGAATGTCAGAAGCATTTTCGAAAATTGCATACTCAAGGATTGAATCGACGATCCTTACGATAGGCAGATCCTGTGCCAACTCTTTTAAATCTTTTTCATCCATCACAGCCTGGCCGACTTTTTCTTCGGTAATTTTCTTAAACTCCGCAGACATACCCTTGTGATATTGCGTGATGACTTCCTTAATACTCGAGGGTGTTGTGAGGTAGACCTTCAAGGGTACGCCGGTTTTCTTTTTAACAAAATCAAAAAGTTGGAGGTTGTGTGGATCCAACACTCCAACTTTGAGCTCACGTTCATCGCGGTCAAATGCGACGACTTGTTGCGTTTGTACTATGGGCTCGGGGATTAACGTTAAGATATCCTTTCGTATCGTTTGACCTCTCAGATCTATAAAGGGTACGTGGTAATAATTGGCAAGTGTCTCATAGAGAGAAACTTCTGGAATGAGATTTTTCGCAAACAGATATGTAATGAAGTCTTGTTTTTGTTTTTGAGAGTCGAGAAAAACTTTGTCCAGCTGATCGGCGGCGACTAACTTAGCGTCCTTGATCACCTGTTTGAGCTTTTTTGGGTCTTCCATGGACTATATTATAGCACAGAAAATTTGATTCGTCAACTCAATGCATTGAAGCAAACCTCCAGAAACGCTATACTTAGTCTAGTGCGTTCTTTCGAAAATCATAGAGGTATAAAGAGTATCCGATTTTCTCTGTTGGGGTATATTGACGGAGCCATGCGTAATCACTGTCATGAGGAAAAAGCAGCGTAGCACTTACCACGTAGACGCAGTTGAGATCATTAGAAACAACTTCAGCATTTTTTGGAATGTATCGGTAATCAATACCGTAATAGTCAAGCGATGCTTGACCAAAATAGGCCATGCAAACGAAGGGAATTGAATGTTTTTGCAAGTAGGCGTGAAGTTTTTTCACGTCTTGCCCCCAATCTATGTTTGAATCGAGTAAATAACGAGTACCACCCGCTGGCCCGCCTGCAATTTCATTAAAGTAGGCAAGATAGTGAGGAAAAATACTAAGTGAGGAGAAAAGGTAGAAAAGAAGCAACGCAGCAATGGAAATCCGGAACACGGGTAGCGGCCTTTTCTGGACAAACGAAACAGTTACATGCGCCGCAATGATGTAAAGTAATGGATATATTGGTAAGACGTGCCGGACTCCCAGGTTAAGATGCGAGGTCATGCTGACAAGAAGATAAACTCCTGACCCAATGATGAATGGCGCAAGGATCCAAAGAACCTCAAAATGTTTTTTTACCGTTGACATGAATAGAGCGACGGCTGAAACCAAAAGAAACAGTAAAAAACTCACCGGAGTTTTGACCAGCATTGCCAAAGGGAAATAGTACCACCAACCGAAATCTGATGAATGCCCAAAAAGATATGAAGTGTGGCCACCTGCGTTATGGCTTGCCAGCTGAATAAAACCGCGAATGTATGAGTACGAAGGAATATGCCATTGCAGCGAAGATAAAAATCTTCGGCCCGAGCTTGTTCCTGGATCTGACAGACGAATAACATTCTGGAGCGACGCGGAGTACGATGCTTCAGCACCACTTTGCACAATCAATTCCCGCTTTATGAGAAGCTCTTGCACGCGGTAGTCAGTTATTGGTTGCTTCACCTCAAAACTGTATAATCCAAAAAGTACCAAAAACGTTATAGCGGCAAGAATCGCGAAATGTATGGTAAACTGTTTCAATGAACGCAGCTTTGGGTACCGAAGTGACAGTACAAGAAAGAGAATAATAAGAGTGGGCACGAGAATGAGTGCAGAAAACTTCGTTGCTTGCGCGAGCGCAAAAGAAAGCGCAAATGCAAGAAACCCTGTTGCGCTCGGATTCCGAATGAACCGCATGAATAAGTACATTGTTAAAACAAAAAAAAGTGCAAGCGGCGCATCCGTGGTCACATATCGACTATGGGCAATCATGTTCGGGTCAAAAGCATAGAGGAACAACGCAAAGAAAGCCACGAGTACACCAAATATTTCCTTAGCCCAAAGAAACAAAACAAGCCCCAGAATCAGACTCATGACCATTCCCGATAGCCGTCCTAGGAGTAATATTGTATCTGCCCTTTCAGTGTTTCCATAAAGAAATTGGTGAGCGAACTTCCATTCATCTACCTCTTGCCAGCCAGAAAAAGAACGGACGTCCTTCAAATCCAAAAACAACAACGGTAAAGCTGCGACCAACTTGGCGAACGGGGGGTGCTCGGGGTTCATCCTGAAATCGCGAGTCTTGAAATAACTGTACCCCGCAGATAGATGGACGCCTTCGTCTACCGTTTGCGATTCGCCAACCGCAGTCGTCAATTCAAGCACAAACATTATTATAAGTATGCCAGCAACAACGATTTTCCAATGCTGCTCAATTAATCGCCTGAAATGAAACATTTTTTTGAAGGGTTACGCGCGTTATTTTTAGACAAGAATATCGTTTGGAACATTATAGCGAGTGTAACGATCAACGCTGTTACATGGGCTCTTGCCGTTATCCATGCCCGGCCATCAAACGACCTTATTCCACTCCATTATAACATTTACTTTGGAATCGACTTAATCGGCAATTGGTACCAGATATTTTTGATACCGGGTATCGGAACAATTCTCCTCCTCGCTAATGTTGTTGCCGCACATTTTCTCGGCAAGCCATCGAACGTCATCCGTCGCTCTTATTTCTATATTACGACGATACTAGAGATAATATTGCTCGCCTCACTCGTCCTCCTTCTTATTTTTTCCTAATATGGATATTCTCAATAGCCAACAAATTATCAAAATATTTTTTCTTACGACATTGTCCTTTGTCATTGCTATCATTCTCACGCCGATCCTTACACATTTCCTGTACAAATACAAACTAGGGAAAAAAATCAGAATCGATCCGAACGCGCCCGTGTATTCAAAAATGCACGAGCCAAAATCAGGCACACCAACCATGGGTGGTATTCTCATTTGGTTCACGACGCTTTTCCTTGCCCTTCTCTTTTTTGTCTTACCAAAGATACCCATCTTAGATACCCTAACCGAATACAACTTTTTATCGCGCCCACAAACCTTTCTTCCGTTAGCCGCACTAGTGATCGCTGCATTCGTAGGACTCTTTGACGACATACTGAACATTAAAGGTATCGGCGCGAAAGGCGGAGGACTACGAGTGAAACACAAACTGCTGCTTTACACCATGATCGCACTATTGGGTGCATATTGGTTTTATTTCAAACTTGATTGGACAACAATCCACGTCCCTTTCTTCGGAAATTTCGACATCGGGATTTGGTACATTCCCATTTTCCTTTTTGTCATCGTCGCCACTGCTTTTTCAGTGAACGAAGCCGATGGACTCGACGGCTTAGCAGGCGGTACGCTCTTAACGGCATTTGGCGCATTCGGTGTGATCGCTTTTCTCCAGGGACGCTACGATCTCGCCGCGTTTTGCGGGGTGGTGGCTGGCGCATTACTTGCTTTCCTCTGGTTCAACATTAACCCAGCGCGCTTTTTTATGGGGGACACAGGCGCAATGTCATTGGGCATCACTCTTGGCATTGTCGCAATGATGACAAACGCCGCCCTCATTCTGCCAATTATTTGCCTGCTACTCGTGATAGAATCATTCTCCGTCATACTCCAACTTTTTTCCAAACGGTTCCTCGGTAAAAAGATTTTCATTTCGACACCTATACATCATCATCTTGAAGCAAAAGGATGGTCTGAACCAAAAATCGTGATGCGATTTTGGATTATTTCCGCGGTTACCGCATTCCTGGGGATCATCCTTTTTTTGCTCGATCGCACATAGACATGAGCATAAGAGCTCGTATCGAGATCTCATACAACACTGCGATTGTGATACAATACATTCATGAGCGCTCGGTTTGACAATGTTCGAGTAACGGTGATGGGCCTTGGTCTACAGGGGGGAGGCGTTGGCGTCGCAAAGTGGTTCGCCCAACAAGGTGCCCAGATAGTTGTCACTGACTTACGTTCGAAAAAAATTCTCTCTCCTTCGATTCGGAAACTGAAAGGATTGGGTATTCGCTATGTTCTTGGTAAACATCGAGTACAAGATTTCCGCAACGCGAACCTCATTATAAAAAATCCTGGCGTCCCGAAGGAATCAAAATATCTGCTTGCGGCAAGGACTGCGGGTGTTCCGATAGAAACTGATGTGAGTCTTTTTTTTCGTCTCTGTCCTGCTCCAATCGTTGCCATTACAGGAACAAAAGGCAAATCAACGACTGCCTCTCTTTTGCATGCAATACTAAAGAAATGGAAGAGTGATACCGTACTAGCGGGTAATATTCGCATTTCACCATTACAGTTTCTTGGACGCATTAAGAAAAAAACGTCCGTTGTCCTTGAATTATCATCCTGGCAATTAGAAGACATGCGACACCTCAATCGAAGCCCACACATCGCAATTATCACAAACATCATGAGGGATCACCTCAACAGATACAAATCGCTCAGAGAATATGAAAACGCAAAGGAAATCATTTTTCAACATCAACGTCAAAATGATTTCACCGTTCTCAACCGAGACAATGCCAAAATAAAGAAGATGGGAACCCGTGTCCCGTCTCATCGTTTATGGTTTTCAAAGCAGTACTTTCCCGAACAAAATGGAACATTCGTCCATGGGGATAAAATCGTTTTCCGACGCAACGGCAACGAACATACTATTCTGGAGAAAAAGGACGTTCAACTGGCAGGAAGGCACAACCTGGAAAATACGCTTGCTGCAGTTACCGCCGCTATGATAATGAACGTACCTCTCTCCACAATACGTTCCGGTATAAAGACGTTTCGGGGAATCGAGGGCAGGCTAGAGCGTCTTAAAGCGGTGCGCGGTGTTGAGTTTATTAATGACACGGCGTCCACAACTCCGGACGCGACTATCGCCGCGCTTGAATCTATTCCAAAAAAAGTCATTCTCATTGCGGGCGGAGTTGATAAAAAACTAGACTTCAAACCACTTGCGCGTATACTACAAACTCACGTCAAGAGGATCATTTTGCTGCCTGGCTCAGCTTCCAAGAAATTAACGTCACAGCTCCCCATCAGCTTCAAAAAAAACCTTACTGAAGCAAACTCCATGGAAAAGGCCGTACGAATGGCGTGGCGCAACGCGGAAGAAGGGGATACGGTTCTTCTTTCTCCCGGAGCCGCCAGCTTCAACCTTTTCTTAAACGAATTTGATCGAGGCAATGCATTCCGTTCCGCGTTAAAAAAACTTTCCCCATGACAAGGTCAAGTAAAAAACCCGACTATATTTTTCTTGTACTCATCGTGATCCTTGTGCTTATCGGATTACTTATGCTCGCCTCCGCTTCCTCCGTCATTGGTTTTGAAAAATTCCAAAATAGCAACTATTTCCTGCAGCATCAAATCCTTAATGGCGTACTCATAGGCGGCCTTTTACTCTTCGTTCTGAGCAAAATTGATTACCGCATATGGCGAAAGTGGGCCTTCCTGCTACTGGCGTTCAACATCTTACTGCTGATCGCCGTGTTGCTCCCTGGAATTGGCTACGAATACGGCGGGGCACGGCGTTGGATTCAAGTCGGTTCGGTTATTTTCCAACCGTCGGAATTCTTGAAACTTACCCTTATTATTTATTTGGCGGCTTTTTTCGAAAAGTCGCAGGCGCACAAAAAAGAAACTGGCTATGGGTTCTTACCGTTCCTTATGATGGTTGGCATTATCATCGTTCTGATTATGTTTCAACCCGACATGGGAACAATGTTTACCATAAGTCTTATAGCGCTCGCTATCTACTTCACGGCCGGCGCGCCATTTCGGCTGCTCGCGGTAATCATTACTGGGGCAGTCGGCGTTTTCGCATTATTAATACACATTGCGCCTTATCGCGTTGAACGCCTAACCGTTTTCTTGAATCCCGCTCTCGATCCCCAGGGCATTGGTTATCATGTCAATCAAGCGCTGCTAGCAATTGGCAGTGGCGGAATTTTCGGGCTGGGACTTGGCCACTCAAGACAAAAATTCCTCTATTTACCTGAAGTAACGGGGGATTCCATATTTGCTATCATCGCCGAGGAGTTAGGATTAATCTTATCCGCGGGTCTTATTATTCTCTTTGTTGCCATCATGTACCGCGGCCTGCGTATAGCCAGGTCAGCGCCGGACACGTTTGCGAAACTCCTTACTGTCGGCGTTATCGTCTGGTTCGTCCTCCAGGCGTTTGTGAATATAGGCGCCATGGTCGGATTACTTCCACTTACTGGGATTCCGTTACCATTTATCAGTTATGGCAGCTCCGCGCTCATTGCTTCCCTTGCCGCTGTTGGCATCATCCTAAATATTTCAAGACAAAGAAAAACATGAAAGTCATTTTATCGGGCGGCGGTACTGCGGGCTCTGTTATGCCGCTTGTTGCCATTGCCGTTGCACTTCGGAAGCAGAAACCCGATACGAATTTTCTCTTCATTGGCACGAAACGGGCCATGCCAGAGCGGGCCATTGCCCAGTCATACAATCTTCCGTTTGTCGGGATTCACAGTGCAAAACTTCGTCGGTATCTTGACGTACGGACCATTATCGCTCCGTTCGAACTGCTTCTGGGCTTTGTGCAGGCGCTCGTATACGTCGGCCGATTCCGTCCAGACATTGTGATTGGCGCTGGCGGATTTGTTTCTGTGCCAGTAATCTGGGCAGCGTGGGTGCTGAGAAAAAAAATTCTTATCCATCAGCAAGACGTCCGTCCTTCACTTTCAAACATTCTTACGGCCCTCTTTGCCAACGTAATAACTGTTACCGTTGAAGAAACGGCAAGATTCTTTCCGCCAAAAAAAACAATTGCGACTGGCAATCCTGTCCGGCAGGACATTTTGGAAGGATCCCGACAGGCAGCAATCAACTATTTTCAATTAGATAAGTCTTTACCGACCCTCTTAATCTTAGGAGGAGGAACCGGAGCACAAACGCTTAACAATTCTGTTGGTAAAATTGCTCCTGCGCTCGTTCAACGTGCTCAAGTAATCCATATACTGGGCCCGGAGAAGACAGGACCAACCTTCCAGCACCCGCATTACCGCACGTACCCCTTATTGCTCGATCAGATGAAACATGTGCTATCAGTTGCAGATGTAATTATTTCCCGCGCCGGGATGAGCGCAATTGGAGAATTTGCAGCTCTTAGCAAGCCGGCTATTCTCGTGCCGTTGCCACATACCCATCAGGAAGTGAATGCTGACTACTTGCATAGAAAAAAAGCTGCGATTATAGTCCATGAACAAAGCGGTCCGGACGCCCTGAAAAAGGCAGTCCTTACGCTACTTGATGATATAAACGCGAGACAGAATCTAGGAAAAAACATCCGCGCCCTCTTTCCTCAGGACGCTACAACCCAAATAGTAAATAAAATTGTACAAATTACTTCATGAATGCCTTACGAAAAGTCAAAAAAATCCACCTTGTTGGGGTTGGCGGAATCGGCCTTTCTGGGCTCGCACATATTCTGATCAAGCAGGGAAAAACGATTACAGGCGCTGACATTGTTAGCTCTGAAATCACAGAACGTTTTCAAAAACTAGGCTACCATATTACACTCGAAAAAAAATCGCTTACCTATCTACCGACCGCGACGCAGGCTTTGATTTATTCCACCGCGGTCCCGGAAAAAAGCACAGTCATCCAGAAAGCTCGTCATAAAAACATCCCAGTGCTAACGTACCCGGAAGCAATCGGAGAAGTCATGGACGGGAAGTACGGTATTGCGGTCTCCGGTACGCACGGCAAAACGACTACCACGGCCATGCTCGCGACCATCTTCATTCAGGCGTATCTTGATCCAACGGTCATTGTAGGAAGTAAGCTCAAGCTTTTGCTCGATCGGAATGCGCGGTATGGCAAAGGAAAATATATGATTGTCGAGGGCGATGAATACAAAGCCGCTTTTTTGTCATATCGTCCTGCTGCAATTATTCTAACGAATATCGAGACGGACCATTTGGACTTCTATAGAAACGTGCAACATATCAAACAAACGTTCGCTACATACATTCGCCGATTACCGGAGGAGGGGATCCTGGTGGCGAATAACGACGACCCTCATGTGCGAAGCATTCTCGGGCAAGCGTCTTGTCGCGTCATAACTTTTGGCATGGGGAAGGCTGATGTTGGGATACGTTTTGTAAGAACGAGACCTTCGCACAGCACGTTCGAGTTAAAAGGGAAATACGCAGTGAACCTGACCCTTCAAGTGCCCGGTCGACATAACATTGCCAACGCAGCCGCCGCGGCGATCATGAGCATGGCGCTCGGCATTCCAAAGGATATTATTCGAAAATCGCTTAAAAGCTATGCTGGCGCCTGGCGTAGATTCGAAATAAAGGGGACGAAACGCGGTATAACTGTAATAGATGACTATGCGCATCATCCGACAGAGATACAAGCAACGCTGGCTGCGGTAAAACAACGGTTCCCAAACCGGCGTATTTGGTGCATTTACCAACCCCACAGCCATAATCGTACGATACGCTTATTTGACGGATTTGTGGGCGCCTTTCGAGACGCGGATAAACTAATACTCACGGAAGTATACGACGTCGCAGGCCGTGAAAATGAGCGACGTATCTCAGCAAAAAAACTTGTTGCGCCAATAAAGCAAAGATCGGGTCAAAACGCAGAATTCATTAAGAACCTCCACGCAATACCAAAAGCGCTTCTATCAAGGCTCGAACCGCAAGACGTCGTCATAACTATGGGCGCCGGAACGATCACGCGAATCAGCGATGATTTATTGAAACTTTTGTCAAAAGAAAAACCCCGCTCTTGAATACATTGCGCGGGGTTTTATGTCTTGACCTCACTTGGAGAAGTAGCTCGCTGTTCAGTTTGCTCCTCACTGCGCGAGATTACGGCAATCTCATCGCCTTTCTTGACTTTTTTTAACCGCCTGAGCAGCATCACCCACCCATTGACTGGACTCGTGATGTTCACCACGTGATTATCATCAGTGTGTACTTTAGCAATGATCTGGCCTTCCGAGATGTTATCGCCGGGCTCTATAATACGAGGCCGATCTGATTTTACATTCAGAACATCTGTCCAGTTTGTCTGCCAAAGTGTTAGCTTTCCTTCAGACTCACTGTAGACCCGAACGTACTTACTCTTATCAGTGGCCTTCTGCAGCTCCCTAAATGCTTTATTACGCAGCTTTTGTTGCTCTTTCAGACTTAAGAGCTTATTTGTTTGTTCCTTAATACGTTGCGCAAGAGTTTGGGCGGTCACTGTCACAGTAATTTTCTTACCGAAAAAACTTCGCAGCGTAACTGTGACTGCTTGCACAGAATGAAACTGTCGAATCGCAGAGTCCATGGCATTGGCAAGTCGGTTCATTTGACGTTCGGGGTTAAGGAAATATCGGAAAGCCCTTCTGCCAATATGCAGGAACGCTGCTATAGCAGCACCAACAATAGCAGCAAGAATTGCATTCCGCCTCCCTTGTGGGTTGGACAATGTTTCAAGAAAACTTCGCACCCAACGTTCTGGGTCAGTCACAACAATCACCTCCTTTTTTTTGGTAAAGAACGTTTCTACCCAAACACTATCAAAACGTGGTAAAATGTCAATGAAATGAAAAACTCCGTAGTGAACTTGCTGGGAGTGAAAAAAAACGAACCGCTTGCCCCATATACGACCTTTAAAGTGGGTGGACCGGCAAGATACTTTCTTATTGCCGAAACAAGCGATGCGATTGTTCAAGCACTTGAGGCAGCGCTTGACGATGGAATACCATATTATCTACTTGGCGCCGGCAGTAATGTTCTCGTATCGGATCAAGGATTCCCCGGGCTTGTTATTAAAACTGCGAATAAGAAAATACAGATTGACGACACAAGCGTCACGGTCGAAGCGGGCTTTCCGCTCTCGCGTTTTTTGGTTGAACTTGCAAAAAATGAATTATCGGGACTTGAGTATATGGTGGGCATTCCAGCTCAACTCGGCGGTGCAGTCGCAGGCAACGCGGGCACCATGAAGGAATTCATTGGCGAAAAAATTACTTCTGCACAGGTCTTCGACACGAACACGCGGAGGATGATGAAAATTCCAAACCAAGACTGCGCATTCGGATATCGTATATCAAGGTTCAAACACAACGAAAAGGAAGTAATTTTGTCTGCAACGTTTGAACTCTCAAAGTCCTCCAAGAAAGAAATACTCGATACAATGTCCAGTTATATCAAAAAAAGAAACAAGCAACCCACGGGCGACGCGTGCGCCGGTTGCATTTTTAAAAACCCGCCTGGAATGTCCTCTGGGAAACTTATCCAAGAAATTGGTCTTAAAGGAAAAACAATTGGCCGCGCCCAGGTATCCGAAGATCATGCAAATTTTATTGTTAACCTCGGCGGTGCGACGGCAGAACAAATTGTTATGCTGATCAGTTTCATTAAGCAACAAGTTCGCGATGCAAAAGGAATCCAACTTCAGGAAGAAATTCGATATGTAGGTTTCTAAAAATCTATTGTATTGCGAAAAAAAAGACTGTAAAATAGATACAGAAGAAAGTTATCCACAACGCACCACGTGGGAGCACGGTCAGTAACGCAATTGAGAAATAAAATCTGCACCCACGAAATTGTAAGAACACAGACAATGAGCAACAACCAACAGAAGGAGCATGAATCGAGTAAAAAAATAGAAGAAGGAAGCGCAGAAAAAGCAAGTTCGCATTCACCCTTTGTCCCAAAAAAAGTTTTTTTCACGCGAGGCGTCGGCCGGCATAAGGAACGTCTTTCTTCGTTTGAGCTCGCCTTGCGAGACGCGGGCATTGAAAAATGCAACTTGGTTACAGTTTCTTCCATTTTACCTCCCGGGTGCAAGCGTATTTACAAAGACGACGGATTGCGGCAATTGATGCCTGGTCAGGTAACCTTCTGCGTAATGGCACGGAACGAAACGTACGAATCCAATAGACTGATAGCGGCTTCGATTGGCGTCGCCATTCCTGCTGACCAAAGCCAGTATGGGTATCTTTCGGAACACCATCCATTTGGTGAAACCGAAGAAAAAGCCGGGGACTATGCAGAGGATCTCGCAGCGCAGATGCTAGCAACTACGCTCGGCGTAGAGTTCGATCCCAACGTCTCCTATGATGAGCGGAAGGAACTCTGGAAGATATCCAACGAAATCGTCAATACCATGAACATTACACAGTCTGCGATCGGTGACAAAAATGGACTTTGGACATCTGTTGTCGCCGCGGCAGTCTTTCTCATGGAATGACTAAAACCTACGAGTTGTGGCCGTTTAATTTTGGCGCGGTTCACAAACAAGATTTTCAGAAAGCGAAGGTTGTCATTTTTCCCATACCGTATGAAGGAACGGTTTCTTTTTCTTCCGGTACAAACGCGGGGCCCTATTCAATTATCGAAAATTCCCGGTATCTTGATGAAATGCTCGACGCAGCCGAAAAAGATAAACTTGTGGGGCTCGCGTCCACTGATGTTTTCACCCTTGATGAAATCGTCGTTTCAAAAGACTCTCCCGCAAAAGCGCTTGATGGTGTGCAGCAGGTTATCACGGACAAAGCAGTGAGAGAGGGAAAATTTCCGATAACACTCGGCGGGGAGCATTCGATTACCTACGGCGCCGTAAAGGCGGTCAAGCAAAAAATCAAAGACATCTCCGTGCTCCACTTTGATGCCCACACGGATTTCCTCAATTCGTTTGAAGGAACAAAGTGGAGCCATGCTTGCGTGATGCGGAGGATCAGAGAACTCAATGTCCCCACCGTTTCCATTGGAATCAGAAATATCAATGCTGAATCAGAACAGTACATAAGAAAACACCGCATCAGGACCGTGTATTATGCTCCTAACATTCCGCCACTCAAAACGGTGCTAAAGGGTTTAACGAGAAATGTGTACATAACCTTTGATTTTGATTGCTTCGACCCATCGATCATGCCATCCGTCGGCACGCCTGAACCTGGAGGATTAGGGTGGTACGAGGTGCTCAATTTCGTAGAAAAAGTTTTTCGTTCTGTCAACATAGTCGGCGCGGACGCCGTTGAGCTCAAGCCAATTCCGGGCCTTGAAGCTCCGAATTTTCTTGCGGCAAAACTTGTCTACAATTTCATGAAACTCGCTGTGGATAACTCCCGTCCAGCAGGCTGATTCGACTCCTCCGTCTTGCCAAAACGCTGTCATTTGCTACAATGCATTGACGGACAGCCATGGCAGTTTTTGCTAAATTATTTGGAGATCAAAATAAACGAGAGGCCCAGAAACTCCAGCCTCTCGTCGATAGCATCAATAAACTCGAACATACGTTCGAGAGTTTTACGTTAGAACAATTAAAACAAAAAACAGACGAATTTCGAAAAAGAGTCAACAAGAAGGAAGGGCTTGACGTAATTCTGCCCGAGGCGTTCGCCAGCGTCCGAGAGGCAGCAAAACGATCAATTAAAATGAGACATTTTGACGTGCAACTCATGGGGGGTATGGTTCTGCACCATGGTAAAATTGCCGAAATGAAAACGGGTGAGGGAAAAACACTTGTCGCGACACTACCCGCATATCTGAACACCTTGCAGGGAAAATGTGTTCACATCATTACCGTAAACGACTATCTCGCAAAACGAGACACACAGTGGATGGGTCCGGTCTATCATACCCTGGGCATTAGCGTTGGGTGCATCCAGCACGAACAAGCATTTATCTTTGATCCGACCTTCCAAACCGAAAAACAAGAGATGCAAAATCTTCGCCCGGTCAGCCGTAAAGAGGCGTATGCCTCCGACGTGCTTTATGGAACCAATAACGAGTTCGGATTCGACTACCTGAGAGACAACATGGCCCCAACCCTCGAATACATGGTGCAGCGCGAATTAGTATTCGCCATCGTCGACGAGGTAGACAGCATTTTGATCGACGAAGCGCGGACGCCGCTTATTATTTCCGCGCCCGCGGAAGAATCAACAGAGCAATATTACCGATTCGCGAAGCTTGTGGAGCGCCTGCAAGAAGGCCAGGATTACAACGTTGACGAAAAAATGCGCGCATCCACACTGACGGACCAGGGCATAACTAGGATGGAAGAATTCCTTGGAATGAAAAATATTTATGAGGCCGGCGGCATCGAAACGCTTCATCATATCGAACAAGCGCTGCGCGCAAAAGCATTGTTCAAACGAGATCGAGATTATGTCGTGAAGGACGGGGAAGTAATTATCGTCGATGAATTTACGGGCAGGCTAATGCAGGGCCGTCGGTATTCCGATGGACTGCACCAAGCAATTGAAGCGAAAGAAAATGTCTCAATCAAGCAAGAAAGCCAAACGCTGGCGACCATTACGTTCCAAAACTACTTTCGCTTGTACGGCAAACTAGCGGGCATGACGGGAACCGCGGCGACAGAGGCTGAAGAATTCGCCAAAATTTACAACCTCGAGGTAATTGTCGTCCCAACCCATAAACCAATGATTCGCCAGGACGACCCTGACCGCGTGTATAAAACCGAGGAAGGAAAATTCCAGGCGATCGTCCGTGAAATTAAAATGCGGCATGAACTCGGCCAACCGGTTCTCGTAGGCACTATCTCCATCGAGAGAAATGAAGTCTTGAGCGCACTTTTGACGCAACAAGGCATACCGCATAACGTCTTAAATGCGAAACAGCACGAACGCGAGGCCGCGACCATCGCACAGGCCGGGAAACTAGGCGGCGTTACGATTGCAACCAACATCGCTGGCCGCGGCGTTGACATCATTCTCGGCGGCAACCCACAAGACCCTGCGGAGCAGCAAAAAGTAAAGGAGCTAGGGGGATTACACGTTCTTGGTACAGAACGTCACGAGGCCCGGCGTATTGATAACCAATTACGCGGTAGATCAGGCAGGCAAGGTGATCAAGGATCGTCCCAATTCTACGTCTCACTTGAAGACGACTTAATGCGCATCTTTGCCTCGGACCGAATGAAAACGCTCATGACAAGACTGGGCATTCCTGATGACATGCCGATCGAGAATAAGTTAGTGAGCCGTTCAATCGAGGCGGCGCAGAAAAAAGTGGAAGGCCATAATTTTGACATTCGCAAGCACTTGGTCGAATACGATGACGTCATGAACAAGCACCGAACGGTTGTGTACAAACGGAGAAGAGAAATCTTGGAAATTTCCGCTGGGCAAAGAAAAGACGCGACAATCCGACAAATTATTCTGGGCCATATCAACGATGAAATTGACCATATCGTTTCCTTCCACACGTCAGCCGATAATGCGGCAACGTGGAATATCGATGAAATCTATGAATCGGTAGATACGATATTTCCCATTGATTTAAAGCAGCGCATTGCCATGGAGAAAATTCGTGAAAAAGCCGGAGATAAAACCTCCGACATGCATGCGCGCGACGCCTTACTGAAGTACTTCACGCAACTTGCTCAATTATCCTATGACCAGCTGGAAAAATCGATCGGGGATGCGAATCGTATACGCCAAATAGAACATGCACTGTACCTTCGCACCATAGACACGCTCTGGATCGAACATTTAACCATCATGGATCATTTGCGACAGGGGATTGGCTTGCGCGGCTACGGTCAGCGCGATCCGCTTGTCGAATATAAAAAAGAGGCATACAGGTTATTCAACGAACTCATGTCCAACATCCAAAAACAGATTGCGTATTCGATTTTCAAAATAACGCTGGCGCAAACCTCCATCCAGACACCCTTAGCGCGTCAGGGCGTTACGCTCATCGCGCCGGAAAAAACAGCAACAAACGTGTCGTCGCCTCTCCAAACGCAGCAACCTACGCCAAAAGGCACGTCGCAAACAATCGCCGGCAATCTCAAAACGTCAGAAGGAAAGAAAATCGGACGTAACGACCCTTGCCCGTGCGGCAGCGGCAAGAAGTACAAGAAGTGCGGCCTGCTAAACACTGATGAGCATCGTCAAAGAATAACGCAGCTCAAGTAAGCACGTATGGAACAACAATACCCCAGAGTCGGCGTAGGCGTAATGATCCTAAAAGACGGGAAAGTGCTTCTCGGCAAGCGCAAAGGTTCGCACGGAGAAGGCGAGTATGCCTGGCCGGGCGGGCACATGGAATACATGGAATCCTTTGAGGAATGCGTTCGACGAGAAGTGAAGGAAGAAACGGGCATTAAAATTGATAATATTCGATTTCTGCGACTACTCAATTTTAAAGACTATGCGCCTAAGCACTATGTTGACCTTGGCTTTGTCGCCGAATGGAAAAACGGCGAGCCGCAGGTAGTTGAACCGGATAGAATCGAATCGTGGGCTTGGTACAACATAGACAATTTGCCAAAACCCTTGTTCATGGCAATTCCCTCATACATAGAAGCATATAAAACCGGACGCAACTATTTTGATAAATAAATGGAGGAAATTGAAGTAAAATTCCTCAATATAGACAAGTTATCTCTTGAGAAAAAGCTCTTATCCCTTGGCGCAAAGAAAGTAGGGGATTTTTTCTATAAACGCTATGTTTTTGACTACCCCGATTTACGGCTGAACGCCAAGGGAGCATGGATTCGCCTGCGGGACGAAGGTACACGCATAACTTTGGGATACAAAGAACGGCTTGGTCGGAGTTCCCATGGGGGAAACGACAAAGGAATGAAGGAAATGGAAATAGAGGTTAATGACTTTGAAAAAACAAGGACTCTACTCAAGAGCATTGGTTTAATAGAAAAATTCTACGAGGAAAATCGTCGTTCGCGCTGGGTAAAGGATACTATTACGTTTGACATTGATACCTGGCCTGCGCTGCAACCCTATTTGGAAATCGAAGCCCATTCATGGCCTGACGTCGACCAAGGCATTGCACTGCTCGGACTTAATCCGAATGATAAAAAAATCTTCTCGACATTTCAGGTATACGAATTGAGCGGCATAAATGAGTTGGATTACGAGAAAATTGCATTTGACGGGCTGGTAAAAAAGAACTAACGATATTGCAAAAAACAAAAAAATATGCTAGAATAAAGGTAGAATTCGCAAAATACAAATAAAAACATGAGCAAAAGGGAAGTATTCGAAGCATTAGGAGTATTGGCTTTTGTAAGCGCAATACTTTTTTTGTTACCAAAAATGGCGCTCGCAGGGGACACGCGCGAGCCGGAGGTAAAGATCATTGACGCAACTAGTGGAACTGTGGAGCACGCGTTTCTTGCGTACCCGGAAATCTTCCGAGGCGGTGCATCAGTTACGGCCTGCGATTTAGACGGCGATGGTATAGACGAGATTATTACGGGAGCTGGTCCGGGCGGCGGTCCACAGGTTAGGATATTCAATCATGATGGTGCAACCGTGTTCACCCCAGGTTTTTTTGCATATGACCAAAAGATGCGGGCCGGCGTTACTGTTGCTTGCGGCGATCTGGACGGAGACGGACAAGCGGAAATTGTGACCGGCACAAAGTTTGGGGCTGCACCGCAGGTGCGCATTTTTGACCGATACGGTACACCAGTGTTTACCCCAGGATTTTTCGCGTATGACACGACATTTCGCGGTGGCGTCAACGTCGCCGTTGCGGACATTGATGGGTCAGGCCTGCCAGAAATTATTACCGCGCCAGGTGCAGGCGGTGGTCCGCATATTCGCGTTTTTAACCGTTTTGGCCAATCCCTCAACAAAGACTTTTACGTATTCCATCAAGATTTCAAGGGCGGCGTGAACCTTGCCGCGGCAAATGTTGACGGCGGACCCGACGATGAACTTATTTTCTCCGTTGCCCGCTATGATAGCGCGTGGATCAAAGTCATAAAACTCTCAACCAACCAGGTACTCGGACAGTTTACTGCCTTTCCAACTCAATTTACAGGAGGCGCAACCGTTACTGGCGCCGACGTGGACAATGATGGCTTTGACGAAATTGTCGCGGCCGCGGGTCAAACAGGCGCGCCGCACGTACGGAGCTTTGAAATTGACGGTACACCTCTCGCAATGAACTTTTTCGCTTATGAAAGAGAGTTCCGCGGCGGTGTTTCCATAGCCGAAGCTGATTTTGGTACGGGCGATAACACCTTAATCGTCGGACCGACACGCCGAATTGCCGAAGGGAGACAAGATCTAGCCAAATACATTGATATTGATATTTCCGAGCAGATGTTGCGCTACTATGAAAATGGACAGAAAATCGGCGAGCACCGTATTTCAACTGGCAAGTGGAGCATGCCCACCCCGCTTGGGACATTCAAAACAACCAATAAAATTCTTGTCGCGTATTCAAAACCGTACAGCTTATACATGGACTATTGGATGGCGTTTGCCGGTAATGGCGCCTATGGCATCCACTCCCTGCCATATTGGAAAATTGCCGGCGGCAGGATCTACGAGGGAGAAAACCACCTTGGCGTTCGCGTTTCGCACGGGTGCGTGCGACAATCGCTTGCCGACTCAAAAAAACTGTATGAATGGGCAAGCGTCGGCACAACCGTCATTGTGCATGACTAGCGCGAGAAGAAAAAAACTGCTATAGTAAGGCAAGGAAAAATTTCGACTAACCTTGTCTTTTTTTATTGATTATGACTCTCCGTAAACGAGTTTGGCTGACGTTCGGCATCATAGTCGTCATTGCTATTCTCGCGGGCACTGTCGACTGGCCAAAAGGTCCGAACATAAAAATCGGTTCATTCACCAAAGAGCTGAAAGTAAAGCTCGGCCTTGATCTGCTCGGAGGAACGCGCCTTGTGTACGATGCAGATGTATCCAATATTCCTGCGTCGGACCGACAAGGAGCGCTTGACGGCGTGCGAGATGTCATCGAACGTCGAGTCAATGCGTTTGGCGTTTCCGAACCAGTTGTTCAAACCACAAAAGTAGGCGATAACTGGCGGGTTATCGTTGAATTACCAGGTATCCAAGACGTCAATGAAGCGATACTCCTTATCGGGGAAACTCCTCTCCTTGAATTCAAAGAGCAAAAAGAAGTAGCCCCACTTTCGGATGAAGAAAAAGCAAGCAGAGAAACGTTCAATGCTAGCCAGAAGAAAAAAGCGGAGGACGTTCTCAAACGCGCGCTTGCAGGTGAAGACTTTGCGAAACTCGCCGACGAGTTTTCTGAAGATCCGGGTAATACCAGTACGCAGGATGGCTCGAAAAAAGGCGGAGACCTTGATTTTACGCAGCGCGGCCAACTCGTTCCGGAATTTGAGGACATCATCTTCGATAAGCTTGAGACGGGAAAGGTCTACACGGAAGTCGTAGAAAGTCAGTTCGGATACCACATCATCAAAAAAACTGACGAACGCAATAACAACGGCGTGCGCGAAGTTCGCTCGAGCCATATTTTATTTATAAAAAAGTCACTAAACCCTGATCAGGCTTCAGATTTTTCTCCGACACAACTGACAGGCAAACAACTCAAATCGGCCACCGTGCAGTTCGATCAAAACACTGGGGAGCCTCAAGTTTCATTGCAATTCGACAGCGAGGGTTCGAAGCTATTTGAGGAAATTACGCAGCGCAACGTCGGAAAAGTAGTAGGCATCTTTCTTGACGGGAGCCCTATATCTCTTCCTCGCGTGAATGAAAAAATCAGTGGTGGTCAGGCAGTCATCACCGGCAAGTTTACGCTTGATGAAGCAAAGCAATTGGCCCAACGGTTAAACGCGGGTGCGCTCCCAGTGCCCATTAGCTTGGCGAGCCAAAACAACGTTGGCCCGACTCTTGGAAAAATATCGGTTGAACGCAGTTTTCTCGCTGGCATTCTCGGGCTACTGTTCGTCTCCGTGTTCATGATTGTGTACTATCGACTACCCGGGTTGTTATCGGTTGTCGCCCTAACGCTCTACGCGCTCATTGCGCTCATGTTGTTCAAACTTCTATCCATTACACTGTCCTTGGCCGGGGTGGCAGGATTTATACTGTCGATAGGCATGGCCGTTGACGCGAATATTTTGATCTTCGAGCGGACGCGCGAGGAATTACGAGCGGGAAGAACACTGGCGCAGGCTATAGAAGAGGGGTTCAAGCGAGCTTGGCCGTCCATACGCGACTCAAATGCCTCGAGTCTTCTTTCATGCCTCATTCTCGCGTGGTTTGGTACATCAGTCATTAAGGGATTTGCCATAACACTTGCTATCGGGATTCTCGTCAGCATGTTCTCTGCAATAACAATTACCAGGACATTCATGCGCCTTCTTTTAACAGAACATCTGCAAAAAAAAGGTAAATTATTTGGGCTGCGTGAAACTCAGAAAAACACCCACTAATATGTATCGGATTATCCAAAAAAGAAATTTCTTCTTCATTCTCTCGGGGTTATTACTCGTCCCCGGCCTTATTTCTTTATTTATCTGGGGCTTACCGCTCGGGATAGACTTTACGGGAGGCACATTACTGCGCGTTGAGTTCGCTGCAACAAGACCAGATAGCCAATCCGTAGAAAACACTGTTAAGGACATGGATCTTGGTACAACCGTCATTCAGCCACTCGGACAAAACGAGATGACCATTCGTATGAAGAATATTGACAACGCGACAAAAGACGAAATCCTCAGCAAGCTAACCGAACAATTTGGCAACGTCCAAGAAAAAAGCTTTGAATCAATTGGCCCAACGCTTGGCAAGGAATTACAACATCGCGCGGTCATCGCTATCATCCTGGTACTTATATTCATCGTTTTATATATCTCCTTCGCGTTCCGTAAAGTTTCTGCTGGACCGGTACCCTCATGGGTCTATGGGGCGTGCGCTGTTGTCGCGCTAGTTCACGACGTTTTTATTGTTATTGGTGTATTCTCGCTCTTAGGAAGATTTTTTCACGTGCAGGTCGATAGTCTGTTCGTTTCTGCCCTTCTGACCGTTCTCGGTTTCTCGGTACACGACACTATCGTTGTCTTCGACCGTATCCGTGAACAATTGTTGACCTCGCATGGAGAACCTTTCGAAGAAATCGTGAATCGAAGCGTGAACCAAACCCTCGTGCGATCGCTCAGCACATCGTTCACCACGCTGCTTGTTCTCCTTGCACTTTTGGCGTTCGGCGGCGATACTACTCGACATTTCATCCTAGCACTCATTATCGGAATTACGGCAGGCACCTATTCTTCGATCTTCGTCGCTTCACCTCTGCTCGTCGTTTGGAATAGTTGGCGGCGAAAGTAACTTAAGCTAAACCTTGTTATGTTCAGAACAAGGTCTTTTATATTTTCTACTTAACTCTTGACACAATGTCAAAAGTATGCTATACTAAGTTCGAAAATAAAAATGACGTTTTCGTTGCATATTTTATGGAAGAAAAAAATTCAATCCTCGAAAAAATAATACAGAGCCAACAGGTAAGCAACATTGAACAATTCAATCCTGTTGAGGTAGTCAACCAATTACTGAAACCTCTTCTGCCCCGTGAAGAGGACGTTTTGCGTCGACGTTTCGGACTTACTGGCAAACCAGAAGAAACACTTGAACAAATCGGAGCGACCTATTCTGTGACGCGCGAACGGATCCGTCAGATTGAAAAAACTGGCACGACGAAAATCAAAGGACAAAAAATGTTTCAGCAAATCGTTCGTCCAGTCGAACTTACTATAAGCCAAATATTAGAACAGCACGGCAGAATCATGGCGGAGGAACTTCTTCTCTCAAAGCTGCTCGAAGTCACGGGAATCAATGACGCGAATAAAAATAATACACTCTTCCTCCTAAGTGAAATTCTCCAGGAGGTTTTCAAGCAAAAACCGGCAGACAAGCAATATCATCGTTTCTGGCATGTGCAAACGGCACCTTTACGTGTGTTTGAGCAATCCGTAGCAATACTCGAAGATATTATTAAGAAATACGGTAAGACCATTGCCTTTGATGCTCTCGTGAAAGCGTTTCGTGAATCCGACCTTTACAAGACGCACGTATCACTTTTTACCGACGATGTTATTGATTCATATCTCGCAATAAGTCAACATATCGCGAAGAACCCCTTTGGCGACTATGGTCTTGCGGAATGGGGGACCATTAAACCGAAGCGCATGAACGATAAGATATACCTGATCCTAAAGAAAACCGGGCGCCCCATGCACTTTACGGAAATCACAAAAAGAATTAATGAGATACACTTCGACAAACGTAGAGCTCACCCGCCAACCGTTCATAATGAACTTATTCTCAATGGCCAGTATGTTCTCGTTGGCCGAGGTATGTATGCTCTCAAGGAATGGGGATATAAACCTGGCGTTGTGGCTGAAGTGATTGAGCAGATACTCCTTGAAGCCGAACAGCCACTGACACGAAACGATTTGGTCAAAAAAGTGCTTGAGCGCCGGGTTGTGAAAGAAAATACGATTGTTCTTGCCCTTACCAATAAAGACCGGTTTGCGCGTCTCCAAGACGGAAAATACACCGTTAAAACAAAAAAAATACCGGAACAAAAAACATCATGATCGAACTCGATCTAACTGCATTCCAGCTTGCTCAAAACCCATTTGTCATCACCTGGCTTCTTATCCAAAGCGGGGGATGGATTTTAATTCTTATTACGATACTCCTTGGAATCTGGGACGGATGGAAGACATACATTCGCAATAAATATGAATTTTCTATCGAGCACACAATCCTTGCTCTTGACATACCTAAATTGAACGAACAAAGCCCAAAAGCCGTAGAGCATTTGTTTGAACATATTTACGGCACCATCCGGAAGGGCACAATCTGGGATCGCTATGGGAAAGGTTACACCCAAGACGCGAACGCAATTAGTTTCGAGATTATCGGAATCGCCGGGTATATCCAATTTGCCATTCGCACACCTGTAAAATTCCGGGACCTGGTGGAAGCATCCATCTACGCACAATACCCTGATGCCGAAATCACGGAAATCGAAGATTATGTCGACATGATGCCAAGACCCCTTGAATTGCCGCACAAGGACTATGACCTTTGGGGGACGGAATACCGTTTCACAAAATCCGATCCGTATCCCATTCGTACATACCCGATGTTCGAGCATTCACTGACTCAAACCTTCATGGATCCTATGGCGTCGTTTCTCGAAATGATAAGCCGGCTGGGTCCTACGGAACAAGTATGGTTTCAAATCATTGTCGCTCCGCTCGCTGCGGACTGGGCACGAAAAGGCGTTACTTTGATTAAAAAACTGATAGGCGCAAAGTCGTCGCAGTCCGAAGATTGGACATACATTCCTCGGCAAGTTACGCAGGGCATTACCGAATCGCTGACCGCCTCTATCATAGCCCCTTCCGAGTTCGAGCAAACGCGAAAAACAGACCAAAAGCTGCCGTCTCTTATGCAGCACATGCCGCCGTCAGAACGTAATATCGTCGAAGCAATCGGATACAAAATTGGCAGATTAGCATTTAAAACTAAGATTCGACTCGTGTACTTCGCGCGTAGAGACGTTTACGACAAGGTAAAGGCAGCGAACGCCTTATCCGGTGCAATGAACCAGTTCAACACACAGGACTTAAACAGCATTATCCCGCATAAAAAGACGATGTCGACCGCCGATTATTTCTTCATCAAGCAACGTATCCTTACGCGTCAACGCAGAATCCTCTGGGGCTATCGATCGCGCGCACTCAGACGCGGAAGAACTACCATGATCCTGAACGTGGAAGAACTAGCAAGTCTCTGGCACTTCCCCGTCGAAACGGTTAAAGTGCCCGCAGTGCAGCGTACGGAAACAAAGAAGGCACGCCCACCTATTCGCTTGCCAACTGGCCAGCAAATTGCGCCAACCTCACCGGTATATGCAGCGCGCACCGCGCCTAAACCTTTTAACTTACCGATAAAATAAGATGGAGATACGAACCGATCCCGGAGAAATTACATTTTTTGCAGAAACAAATTTCCGCAATTTGCGGACAAAGTTTGGTATTAAGCGGGACGACCGCCGTCGCCATACGTACCTGATCGGAAAAACTGGAATGGGCAAGACGACCGTTCTGGAAAATATGATTATTTCCGATATCCGTGCGGGCAATGGCGTTACCGTCGTAGATCCTCACGGAGACCTCATTGAAAAAGTTATCGACTTTATCCCTTCATATCGAATCAATGACGTTATCGTGTTTAATCCGGCAGATACCGAATACCCCATCGGATTCAATGTGCTTGAAAACGTCAACCCAAACGAGCGACATCTGGTTGCTTCAGGATTGATGGGCGTTTTTACAAAAATTTGGGCCGGGGTGTGGAGTGCTCGTATGGAATATATTTTGAACAATTGCATTCTCGCCTTGTTGGAATATCCGGGTTCAACAATGTTGGGCATTGCTCGTATCCTCGTTGACAAAGCGTTTCGAAAAAAAGTTGTCGAAAAAATCAGCGACCCGATCGTCAAAGGATTTTGGTTGCACGAATTTTCGTCATACAATGAAAAATTCCGTAACGAGGCAATCGCGCCAATACAAAATAAAGTTGGGCAATTCCTTTCAGGCGCTATCATTCGTAATATCGTCGGACAGCCGAAAAGCGCGGTTAATCTCCGCGAAGCAATGGATAATCAAAAAATCTTACTCATCAATCTTTCAAAGGGGCGCATTGGTGAAGATAATTCCGCTCTCCTTGGGGCAATGCTTGTTACAAAACTGCAGCTTGCTGCCATGAGCCGAGTGAACATTCCGGAATCTGAACGAAAAGATTTCTATCTTTACGTAGACGAGTTTCAAAACTTTGCGACAGAAAGTTTTGCCAGTATTCTTTCCGAAGCTCGAAAATACCGGCTCAATCTTATTATTGCTCATCAATACATCGAGCAACTCGAGGAAGAAGTTCAGGCTGCCGTCTTCGGCAATGTCGGTACAATCACGTGTTTTCGTATCGGTGCAGCTGACGCCGAATTTCTTGCGAAAGAATTTTTTCCGATTTTCGCCGAAGAGGATTTACTTAACCTTGCGAAATATGAAGTTGCCATGAAACTTATGATTGATGGCGTCGCATCCGAACCGTTTTCGGCAACAACCCTACCTCCATTAGAGGGAAAAACAAACAATCGAGAAAAAGTTATTCGCGCATCCCAAGAGCGCTACGGAACACCGCGCACAATCGTTGAAGAAAGAATTCTCCGATGGAGCGGCGTAACAGAAATGTACGCCGGAGCTGCGGATGAAGAAAACACGGCATATCGACCAAGCGAATCTGCCTACACCCCAGAAGGGAAGACTCGACGGCGCAGCCAAGACGTGAAGAAAATAAACAAACCAGAGATACCGTTTTCACCTCCAAAAAACACCGAGCCGGTCATCATCGAATCTCAGGAACAAAGCATTTCTCTAAAAGACGCATTAGCACGAGAACCGCTGCCGTTTAAAAAAGCACGTCCGAATCTCCAACGGGTGGAGCAGCGGACTCTCGAAAATAAACCCCGCGGTCCTGTCCAAAAACCTCAGACGCCAACACCCGCTAACCATTTCCAGCCATTAAGACCCGGGCAAATAGCCAAATTATAGGCGACACCGCGTAGCAGGATGGCTCTTTTTGATTTACAAATAATGCGTTACAATACAGTATCTATATGGCCGAAAGCATTGAAGATCTAAATGTGCTCGTCGCAATGAGCGGAGGAGTTGACTCTGCAGTTGCCGCGTATTTGCTTAAACGCCAGGGCTATAAAGTCGCTGGTGCCTTTATGATCAACTGGTCTGACCCGTATATGGAGGATTGTAATGTCGAACAAGAGTTGCGAGATATGCGTCGCGTATGCAAACGAATAGGTATTCCGGCCTTTACTTTTAACTTTGAACGCGAATATGAAAAAAGTGTTTTGGAACCATTTTTTCAAGGTTACGCATCAGGCGAAACCCCAAACCCAGATATTCTTTGCAATAAAGAAATAAAATTCAAAAAATTCCTGGAGCGCGCCCATCAAATGGGCATATCGTATATTGCGACGGGTCATTATGCTTGCATAACCAAAGCAAAGGACGAACATAATGGCTTGTCGTATCATTTACTCGCTGGAACGGACCCTGAAAAAGATCAGTCGTACTTTCTCTATGCGCTGTCGCAGCAACAATTGCAGCACATCCTGTTTCCCGTAGGTTCATTGCAAAAATCCGAAGTTCGCCGCATCGCAAAAGAAGCGCAGCTACACGTTGCTGATAAAAAAGATAGCCAGGGTATCTGCTTCATCGGCAAGGTTAAGCTAAGGAAATTTCTTTCGGAACGTATTGAAGAATTCAAAGGCCCTGTTATAACAACGGAGGGCGAGACGATTGGGACGCACCAAGGGCTCGCATTCTACACCATCGGGCAACGCCAAGGCATTGGCATTGCTGCGGGAAGGCCTTACTACGTCGTTGAAAAGAATATGGCCACAAACACTCTCACCGTCGCTCTCGGGCCTGCAAACAAGCAACTCTATCATAAGGGTCTAACTGTTGCAAACGTTCACTGGGTTAACCAAGCTCCAAGACTGCCGTTTCGCTGCCAAACAAGAATTCGCTATCGACAAAAGCTTATGGAGGCAACTCTGAATCAAGTTAGCCATCAGCCCATGTTGGTGCATTTCCGTGATCCACAACGCGCAATTACGCCGGGGCAAGCCATTGTATTTTACCAAAACGACGAGGTGCTCGGCGGAGGAACAATTACCCAAGCTCTGTGATGACATCAGGAAAAATGAGGAACGAGTTCATTGGCTTTTTCCAAAAGAAAAAGCATGTTTATGTTGAATCCGCTTCGCTGTTGCCGTCCGACGACCCGTCTGTACTCTTTACGACTGCGGGCATGCAACAATTTAAACAATATTTTTCCGGAGAAAAAAACCCTATGGAGGTTTTCCATTCACGCCGGGTCGTATCGATTCAGCGATGTATCCGAACCTCCGACATTGATCAAGTCGGCGACGAATCCCATAACACCTTCTTTGAAATGCTCGGTTCGTTTTCATTCGGCGATTATTTCAAGAGAGAGGCAATCGAATGGGCATGGGAATTCGTTACGAAAAAAATGAAAATTGATAAGCGTCACCTCTTTGCTACGTATTTCAAAGGGGACAAGGAAATCCCCCAGGATGAAGAAGCAAAATCTCTATGGCTTCGTTTTTTGCCCAAAGAAAGACTGTATGGTTTCGGAAAATTGGATAATTGGTGGGGACCTGTTGGTAAAAGTGGACCCTGCGGGCCTTGCTCGGAGATTCATTATGATATGCGTGGAACTCCATGCGAAAAAGGCGATCAGTGCATACCGAATTGCTCATGCAAACGATTTCTTGAGGTGTGGAATTTAGTTTTTACGCAGTACCACATGACCGAATCGGGAAAATTAAAACTCCTGCCTGCAAAAAATATTGACACAGGGATGGGGCTTGAACGATTAGCCCTTATCGTGCAAAAGAAATCGAATGTCTACCAAACCGATCTTTTCGCACCGATCATTAAAGCCATACAAGTCGACAAGTCGTTCGGTCTGACCGGCGGGCCCGAAGATATTGTACGGAGTCGAATTGTGGCGGATCACATAAAAGCCTGTATATTTCTAGCTTTTGACGGGGCCTTTTTTAGTAACAAAGACCAGGGCTATATCTTACGCAGGCTCTTTCGTCGTGCTGCCGACCAGTATTCCTTACCACATCTGAGATTTGATAATCTTGTCGACATTATCGCGACTGTGTACGCTCCGTTCGTGCCATACTTAAAAGAACGATCTCCCAGGATTAAGGAGCTTTTTGATCAGGAACTGGAAAACTACCAAAAAGTCTTAAAGACTTCTGTTGTCGATGCCCTACGAAAACTCCGAAAGGAAAAAAAGGATTCGACTATCTCCGCACCCGAACCTTCGGGTAGAACTCTCTCTGCGTCTGAAGCTTTTCAATTATACACGTCCTATGGAATATCATCTGATAAGCTAAAGCGCGAAGGGTTTGAGTTTGATGAATATGAATTTAATAAACTCATTGAAAAACATAAACAAATTTCCCGCGTTGGGTCCGAAAAGAAATTTGGCGGCCACGGGCTCCTGGATTCGACGTTACCCGAGAAAGACCGGGTGCAGGTGACGAAGTTGCATACCGCAACTCATTTACTGCAACAAGCGCTCCGCGATATGCTCGGACCGATCGTTCGCCAAGAAGGGTCAGATATCACACCTGAACGATTGCGCTTTGATTTCCGCCATAACGCTAAGCTCACTGATGATCAAAAACGCAAGATTGAGAACATCGTGAATCAAAAAATCCGCGAGAACCTTGAAGTACGCTCGGAACAGATGAGCTATGATGATGCTATGCGAAAGGGTGCACTCGCGTTTTTCAAGGAAAAGTACCCGGAAACGGTCACTGTCTATTCGGTTGGTAACTATTCAAAAGAAATTTGCGGCGGGCCGCACGTGAAGCGAACTGGCGAAATCGGTGTTTTGAAGATCGTTTCCGAATCATCATCGGGAAGCGGGATTCGAAGAATAAAAGCGGTCGTGGAATAAGTATAGCTTGACGTTGAAAAAGCTGGCTGGTATAATCCGTTCGAAAACAACTATTCACTACGGTTCCACACGACTTTGGGCAAGAACTTGGCTAATAATAAACAAAATTCTTGCCTATACAAGAATTTTTTATTTAGCCGTGCATGAGAAGAAAAAACTCGACAAATCGAGAGAAGCGAGAACGCACTGCTCCAACAAGCAAAAAAGAATTTTTGCAACTGGTTGGCACCGTTGAAGAATTATTGCCATCCGCGATGTTTAAAGTAAAGCTTGAAAATAACCTTGAGGTTCTCGCATATTTGTCCGGTAGAATGAGAGTGAACAAAATTCGTATTTTGCCAGGGGACAAAGTGACTCTTGAAATGTC
The DNA here is from genome assembly GCA_044868145.1 of Patescibacteria group bacterium. Lineage (GTDB taxonomy): Bacteria > Patescibacteriota > Patescibacteriia > UBA10025 > JBIOWE01 > JBIOWE01. The sequence continues at coordinate 233,052 of JBIOWE010000006.1, read as the reverse complement.
CACGTATGACCTTACAAAAGGCAGGATTATTTTTCGACATTAACGTCAATGAAAGTTCGTTCATCGGTAAAACGAATCTGCAAAAATTGCAAAGTTGTTCGGCGCAAACGACGTTTATTTATTATTTGCACGAATCCAAAGCATAAGCAACGACAAGGATAACATCCATGCTAGCACGTATTGCAGGAGTCACACTCCCACAAAAAAAACAAATCGGATACGCCTTACCATTAATCTATGGCATTGGTCGCCCGCTTGCGGTAAAAATTCTTGAAGAGGCTGGCATTGATGCAAGGAAAAAAACAGGTGACCTGAAAGAAGACGAGGTTGGAAAACTGAGAACTATCATTGAAAAAAATTACAAAGTCGAGGGCGAGCTGAAGCGAAACCGCCTTATAAATATTCGACGCCTTCAAGAAATCGGCGCGTATCGAGGTTCTCGCCATGCGAAGAACCTTCCGGTCCGAGGTCAACGAACAAAAACGAACTCGCGAACGGTCCGGGGCAATGTGAGAAAAACAATGGGCTCAGGTCGTAAGCCAACTGCAGAGAAAACCTAACACATATGGACGCGAAACCAATCAAAAAGAAAAAGAAAGCGACGGTCACTCAAGGCCGCGTGTATATTCAGGCATCATATAATAACACCATTGTAACCATTACGGACCAGTCGGGTAATGTGCTTGGCTGGTCGTCTGCGGGCAAGGTTGGCTTTAAAGGACCGAAGAAATCAACACCATACGCCGCCAGTGTGATCGTCCGGGATGCGTTGGACCGGACACGCGAAACCGGCCTGCGTAGCGTTGATGTCTTTGTGAAAGGGGTGGGATCTGGCCGAGAATCGGCGGTGCGAGCCCTCCATGCAAATGGCATGAACATTTTGGCGATCAAAGATCTAACACCAATACCGCACAACGGCCCGCGCCCGCGAAAAATTCGACGAGTCTAACATTTTACGATTAATATTTGATAAAGTATATGGAAGATATATTGCTCCCCACTAAATTCGAACTTCAATCAGTTGGTGAGAATCAAGCAATCATCACTTTAGAGCCGTGCTTCCCGGGGTATGGCACAACAATTGGCAATGCACTTCGTCGGATCCTCCTTTCTTCTTTACCTGGCACAGCTGTAACAGCTATCAAAATCAGAGGAGCAACACACGAATTCACGACCGTACCACACGTCAAAGAAGATGTTGTGGATATTATATTAAACGTGAAACAACTACGGTTCAAACTACATGGCGTTGAACAGGCGCAAGTACACCTAAAAGCGAAAGGTGAGAAAAATATCACGGGCAAGGACATTAAACTTACTAGCGAAGTCGAGATAGTTAACCCGGAAGCGCCCATTGCTGTATTAACCGACAAAACTGCAGAACTCTCCATGGAACTGTTCCTGGAGTATGGCAGGGGATATCGACCTGTAGAGAGTATGGAGCGCGGCCAGCTTGAATTGGGCACTATCGGCATCGATGCTATATTTACGCCAGTTCGTAACGTCAACTATGAAGTAGAAAACGTGCGTGTCGGAAAAATGACGAACTATGATCGCCTCAAGATGAACCTCACAACGGATGGATCAATCGCCCCAGCGGAAGCGATACGAATCGCAGCTGGCTTACTCGTTGAACAGTTCAGGTTCATTGCCGAACAGAAAACCGAACAAAAAGAAAAAGAAGGGAAAAAGGCGGAAGAGAAACCAAAGAAGAAGGAAACGAAAGAAAAGAAGTCGCAAGAAAAAGATGAGACACCGAAAAAATAAGAAAATACTCGATCGTGATCGCGCGCATCGAAATGCGTTGCTCCTTAACCTGGCAATTTCGTTTTTTCAACATGGACACGTCAAAACCACGCTCGCCAAAGCAAAAACGGTTAAACCTCTTATCGAACAACTAATCCACCGGAGCAAAACGAACACGGAAGCCTCGAGGCGACTTGTTACCCAACGCCTCAAGAACCGAGATATAGCTAACAAAATAGTGCGTGACCTTGCCCATCACTATAAAGATCGAAAAGGCGGATACACGCGTCTCATTCGTCTCGGTCAAACGCGCTCCGACGGTTCATCGCTCGCGCTCCTCGAGCTTATGCCATATGCAGAACCAAAAACCAAAGAAAACAAGTAAACCAATTGTTGAACCGGTAGTACTTGACGCCCGCGGCATTTCATTGGGCAGGATTGCCTCACGTGTTGCCTTTCTTTTACGCGGAAAAAATTCGCCAAGCTACCGCCCCTGGCGACTTGATGCAAAAAAAATAGTCGTAACGAACGCTAGGCAAATACGTATTACCGGAAAAAAGCCGCAACAAAAAGTGTATAGGCACCATACGCATCATCCAGGCGGCCTCAAATCGATCACGTTAGGAGAATTACTCCGCGTGAAGCCTACGGCTGCGCTTCACAAAGCCGTTATGGGCATGTTGCCCAAAAATAAACTCCGAAAGGAAATGATTCGACAACTGGAAATTCGCGAATAAAATATATGCCGAAAAAGATCCAAAAGAAAACAAGCTCCCAAAGGAAACGCATTGAAAAAAAGGAAAAACTGCCCAAACAACCGGCACCTATTGAGATTCCAACTCCTGTCGTTGAAAAAAAGACAGCTCATGCGAAGACCGGCGAGTTCATCTATGGCATTGGCAAGCGTAAGACCTCTCGAGCGCGGGTTCGCTTTTACGAAGAGGGTAAAGGCGAGATTATCGTGAATGAAAAAGACTACCGGCAGTATTTCCCTCAAGAGGAATTTCAGACCATCGTCCGCTCGCCTTTGGAAGTGACCAACCTCGCGGGGACAGGCCGGTTTACTATACGCGTTGAAGGGGGAGGGGTACGCGGGCAAGCGGAGAGCACGAGGCACGGTATCGCGCGCGCCCTTATTACTATCAATCCTGCGCTTCGCCCGATTCTCAGGCAGTCTGGATATTTGACGCGCGACGCTCGCATGAAAGAACGAAAAAAATATGGACTAAAGGGAGCACGTCGCGCTCCACAATGGCAAAAGCGGTAAAACGCTTTCTGATGGATCAACCTCAGCAACAATCAGAACCAAACGGTCAGGAGCGCATCCTGCGCAATACAAGCTACCTCACGGTAGCTTTTGTCGTGCAAAAAATTCTCTCCTTTTTTTATTTTATCGTTGTTGCCCGTACAATTGGGCCAACAGACCTTGGGCTCTATGACCCCGTTAAATCAATAATCCCCATACTGCTCATTCTCATTGATTTTAGCTTGAGCGCGGTACTGGTACGCGAAATTGCCCGTTCACCAACCCGTACTTCGGAATATTTAAACAACGTTCTCGGAGTAAAGATAATTTTCACTCTCATCATTCTCACCGCTCTAGGAATTTTCACGAACTTCTCAGGGTACACCAACGTGGCAAAATCCATCATCTACACTGCGGGGCTCGTCGTGGCACTTGATACTTTTTCCTTAACTTTTTATGCAGTTTTCCGCGGCCTACAGAATCTGAAGTACGAAGCGATTGGAATGATTATCAACATGCTCATTACGATGATCGCGGGCATCGGCGCGCTCACTCTGCACTTTGGCCTCCGCGCGCTATTCCTCGCCATTGTGTGCGGCAGCATCTTTAATTTCATCTATTCGATTACGATGCTGCGGCTGAAATTACACATTGTACCCGGTCTCTCATGGAACAAGCAGACCATTAAAACGTTCCTTCGATATGCAATCCCGTTTGCCATCGCAGCTATTTTTACTAAAATTTATACCTTCACCGATCGGTTCACGCTTTTAGCTCTTGCCGGCCAACGGTACGTCGGCTGGTACGTTACAGCGCACAAATTAACCTATGCCCTTGAGTTTATCCCTTCTGCGTTTGCCGCAGCACTCTATCCAGCGATGAGCGCGTTTTTTGTCACGAATAAACAAGCACTGGGCAAAACGTTTGAACGTGCGATGTACTACTTAATGATCATCGCGGTTCCCATCTCCTTTGGAATATTCGCACTTGCGGATTCCATTATTCTTACACTCTACGGACCAGACTTTAGCACATCAATCATTCCGTTACGGATTCTTATTGCGGGATTAACGGTAATTTTTTTGAATTTTCCGGTCGGGACAATGCTGTATGCAACAAACCGTCAAGTTATTAATACGATAAATATTGGCATTACCGTACTGGTAAATATTACCCTGAACTTTCTTCTTATCCCTCGCTACACGTTTACGGGCGCGGCAATCGCTGCGCTGGTAAGCGGCGTTTTGCTTTTTTTCCTTGGGCTACGCTGGATCGGCAAAATCGCACCGTATAATAGGAAAACGCTTTTTATTACGCTTGGAAAAACTGTCGGCGTCAGCGCAGTTATGGCAATCGGACTTTTTCTTTTAAGAAACAGCTTCCATGTAGCGCTTCTTATTGGCATCGGCGTAATCTTCTATTTCGTGACATTATACGCGATTCGCGGTTTTACAAAAGAAGACGTACGATCGCTTCTCGTTGCTGTCCTGCGTAAAAAATGGGTGTAAACTCGGCTGAACATATTTTGCTCATCACGCTAGACTACCCGCCGCAGGTGGGCGGAGTTGCTCAATTTCTTGAGCGAACTGTCGAGCAATTAAGGAAAACATCTACGGTTCATGTGGTAACTGAACGGCAACAGAACCATCAAACCAGCAATCCCGACGCGCAAAACGTTTACCATCGTGCCTTAATCAAGTCAAACTTCCCGATTTGGCCGAAATGGCTCGTGGGCTTTTTTACGTCCGCACGGCTTGTGCGTCAACTCGGAACCACATATATATTGGCGGGTCAAACCATGCCAGTCGGAACGATTGCCTACGCATTGAAACTATTTTTTGGTATTCCATATAGCGTTTTTGCGTATGGCACGGATGTAACACTGCCGCGAAGCTCCGGTAGAAAAGCTTGGCTGATGCGCCGGATACTCCACAATGCGGACTGGATATTTTGCGCAAGCAACTACACAGCGACAGAAGTGCAACAATGGGGGATTGCTCAGGCCAAAACGATCGTGGTATATCCAGGACCTTCCAAATTACAGACTGATGTCCTCCAAGCCAAAGTTGATGAAGCGAGGAAACAATACGGCGCGCTTGGAAAGAGAGTACTCCTCTCGGTTTCTCGGCTTGAAAAACGAAAGGGCCATGATATGGTATTGCGCGCCCTTCCACTTGTTATTACAAAAATACCAAATCTTTTGTATCTCATTGTTGGACGCGGTCCAGAACGCGGCCCCTTACTACGCATCGTCAATGAACTGCGGATAAGTGAACGTGTTGAATTCTTGGACTATGTGTCGTCTGAGGATCTCGGGCCTCTGTACGAAATAAGCGATGCATTCATTATTCCATCGCGCACAATCAGCAATGGAACAATCAAGGACTTTGAAGGGTTCGGCATCGTATTCCTGGATGCAAATACGTTTGCGAAACCGGTGATCGGCGGGCGCAGTGGGGGGATACCGGAAGCCATTAGCGATGGCGAATCTGGTCTGCTTGTGAATCCGGAGGATGAGCACGATATAGCAAAAAAAATCGTATCGCTGTTGTCAGATGAAAGGTACGCCCATCGGCTTGGTGAGCAGGGTCGAGAACGCGTGAAGAAATTTTCCTGGGATGTAACCTCTCAACCGATGCTCGCTGCGCTGGGGCTTGCTAAAAAACCTCTAGTGTCTGTTATCATTCCGTGCTACCAAGCCGAATCTACTATTCGAAGGACCTTACAATCAATTCAAGCACAATCGTACTCGCATATCGATATTATAGCTGTAAACGACGGTTCAACCGACCGGACAATTGACATCCTACGATCATTTTCAAACCTCACGGTGATACAGCAAAGCAATGCCGGCTCTTCAGCCGCGCGCAACGCGGGTGCAGCGACGGCAAAAGGGAAATATCTGTTCTTTTGCGATGCGGACGTTGTGCTGCATCCGCGCGCCATCGACACAATGGTCAAAACGCTCGAAACCCATGCGGACGCCTCATATTGTTACGCTAACTTTCGTTTCGGATGGCGCACGTTTTCGCTTTTTGAATTCGACCCTGATCGTTTGCGTCGCGAAAACTATATCAGCACTATGTCACTGATTCGAAAAGAACATTTCCCAGGATTTGATCCGTCCCTCAAACGTCTGCAGGATTGGGACCTCTGGCTGACGATGCTTGAGCATGGACACACAGGCATTTGGTATCCCGGGTATCTATTTTCCACTCCTCTCCGCTCGGGCGGAATTAGTCAACAAGGCAGCAAGCCGCCGGAAGATGCGGTCCAACGTATCATAATAAAACATCGCATATCATAAAACGGGTTTGATCAAAGCCCGTTTTCAAAAACACGTCTTATTTGGATGACTGATGCTGATGCTTGCGATTTTGAGTGGTTGGAGCCTGCTTGTTTCGCCGATTGAGTAATGCGAGGATAAACAAAATAAGCAGCAGAATTATAAGCCATTGAAAAACCACTATCCAGGTACACCACGTGGACAATGAACCTATCTGGAAACCTGTCCTTGGGCAAGAACGTGCAGCACCAACGTTTACTGAGGCGTCGGTTCTGTTGCCGGCGCGGTCAACTGCTCGCACGAGAATGGTATGTGTTCCCTGCGGCAAGTCCGGCAACGTATAGAGCACTGTTTCAGCCGGCTGTAATTGCTCAATGTGTAAACCGTCCACATACACATCATAATGGTCCAGCCCAGACACGGCATCTGTTGTTTTAAACGCTATCTGACGAGTGGCATCTTGAGATTGTTCCTCATCCAGAAGAGCAAATATCTCGAACGGAAGCGGCGCCGTTGTATCAATGCGAACGGTAAAGTGGCCAGTGGCTCCCCATCCGTCGTCATTTCTTGCTCGAACATGGAAATACCAGAATCCATCTTTTGTCCCAGCATAGGATGCTTGCGGCAAGGTGCTGTCTTGTACCTCATCGGGAATTGCGCCTTCCTGGTCGTCAAAGGAATAGCTGAATCCCGTTACACCGTCGCCGTGCGTCCAATCGAATGTCGGGTTTGAGTTTGCATACCAGAGGTTTTGATCTGAATGCGAACTCGAAGAAACGGTTGGAGCTGCTGGCGTGTTTTTTGCTGGCGGGGCCGGCGTAATGGTATAGGTTGCCGAACCAAATCCAGTGAGAATATTTGTGCCTGAACCATCGTTCAACAACAATCGGCCTGAAGTAACACGTACAGTAGCAGTACCAGTCGCCGTCGCGCGAAACGTCGCGGTAATAATCAAGCCGCCGCTTCCGTTGTAGCCAGGGGTTGGTAATCCGCCAGCGAATGTTACTGTGTCGCCAACAATACGTGGGTCTTCTGGCCAGAGCGTAAAAATAGACCCTGATTTTGAAACGCTTTGCGCCTCGAGGGTGCTTGTCGGAAAAGTGATTGTAGCCTGTCCAGAATTGATCGCTTGACCTCCTGTGCCGACAACAAGACGAACGGTAATCGTAGAACCGACCGTATACGATCCGACGTTCGGACTAAGGAAAAAAGAACCGGCCGCGTGCACAACGTGCGGTATCCCAACGACGACCAGTAGAAAAGCAAAGGCAAGAGAGTAGAATATTTTCGTTCTTGTCATCCACATATTAAGTGATCTTTCGTCTTTTTGATACAAGAAATAAAGATACGAACGAGACAATTGCGACCAGCGAGACCGCAACCCATACGAGGGGATCCACACCTTTCTTCGTTTCCGAACGGCCAAGGCCGGGTATGGAAATTTCGCTTATGTTACCAGCGCTATCAACTGCTTGAAGCGTAATGGCCGACTTGCGCGATTGATCCAGGAGAGTATAGGGGCTTTGAGCAGTAGCTAACCCTTTCCGTCCTTCGGTAATTTGGTATCGGTCAATGCCGGAGAATTTATCGTTCGCGGAAAATATCAAAATGGACTTTCCTGCATCATCTTTCGAAAATGCATATTCAAACTGGATCGGGGGTGATCGGTCAACCATGATACGTCGCATGGAAACAGGCCCCCACTCATCGCCGTCTAATTTTTCTCGCAAAATAAAATAATGGATACCATCTTCAAGATCATCAAACGTCACTTTCCCCACCTGGTCCTCAATTTTTTCATCTGGAGTATCAAGCGGGCTCTCGGCAAGTGCATAACTATACAGCGCGCCTTCTTTTACCTGCCATGTGAGCGTGGCTGACACTTTATTATACCAGATATTTTCGTCCGGGTGCGTCGAAGAAGTAATCTCCACGAGAAAAGGGGAAGGGTTTGTTACTTTATACGATGCTTGACGACTGGAAAGAGCAGTCTTCGTGCCTTTTCCGTCGTTCAAGTAAATAGCTGAGTTGTCTTCATCAAAACGAATGGAAGAGGTTCCGAGCGCCTTTGCCCGAAAAAAAAGACGTACAACGCGTCCGTCTACCACAAGGCTACCGTTCGGGATGCCTCCGACCAACGAGACAACTCCTGTTGGTGCACTAACAAGCGGCTCCTCCGGCCAAAGCGTTAAGAACGATCCTCCCTTCGACACGTCAAGAATCTCAAGAAGATCAGGCGAGTAATTGATACTCGTCTGAACCGTATTAATAGTTTCTCCTTCACTGTTCAGCAAAATATCAACAACAAAACTTTCGCGCAATGCAACAGTCTGTTCCGCAGGATTAACGTACAAAATAGCAGCGTCTGCGGGAGATGCGGCTGATACTATTCCACCAACGATCGTAAAGAAAAAGTATAGCAGTATTTTTATTGTTGTGGTGCGATGAAGCATGGATTATGGTTTGATTACGTAGTATCTGAAGGGGATTCTGAAACAAGTTCAGAATGACTACTTGATGGCTAGAGTCATGTCATGCTGAACTTGTTTCAGCATCTCCCTGTGTCAAGGACATCCGTCGCTACACTACCCCGTCCAATGGAAAAGCATAATACTGAAGTCAACTATATACACGAGTCCATCGCCGTTAATGTCCGCACGCGGATTCGCTGGGTTCCTTGAATTCCAGTAGAACAGCATAATGCTGAAATCAATAAGGTTAACAAACCCATCGCAATTAATATCCGCGGCAAGGTATCCTGCGCACGACCCTCCCGCGCCGACGGCAAAGCTTACGGTCTTACTTAATTCGGAAATGGAGTTATCTGGCGCGACGGCTTGCGAGTACGTTGAATGGCTTCCGACTTCGATGGATTGTCCATCCGCAGAGACCTGTTTCAACCAGACACCATCGGAACCGGCATTCACATTAAATTGCTGTGTAAGGTGTGAATGCACAATAACGCTCACAGTGGAGAGGGGAACTGTCGAGCCAAGAATGGACACGATATCTCCGACGCTGTAAGAAGATCTGTCCGTTGAAATTGTAGAACCAAGAAAGATGCCACTAATGGTGGTTGTCGTTCCTTGGCTTAAGCTCAACGTTATGCTGAATGTCGAACTAACGACTCCTCGGATGTCGGTGGCAAACAGGGTGAACGTGTAAATTCCCGGATTAATGATTTTTGAAACTTCAAACCGCGCATCCGGCCCCGCCGTGACTGTCGCGAGCACGGTGCCGTCTTCCCGAATGGTTACTAAAGCACCAGGCGAAGCATATCCTTTAAAAACGACAACGGTATCCGGCTCTTCAGGCGGTGTCCCAGACACAACCGCGGAAATAGAAACGTCAATCGCACTAATTAAAGAACTTCCCATGACCATACCTGCGATGACCATGGGAACTAAAATCAAGTAAACTCGAAGAGATATCAGTCGCACAATGTCTCAATCAATTACTGCTTTGCTTTACGAATTATCCAAGCGTTATATCGCTTGATGAAGAAGATCAACAAAACCACGACAATCGCTAGGGTGAAGAGAGAGACCAACAATACATGCCACGGTAAGACCCAGAAGTCCAATTCTCCCGAAGCGTTACCCGCAGGAGTGATTCCATACGTTAGAGCCAAGGAAGCTGTGTATTTGCCAATGGCAAAGTTATTCCATTCATTGCTGAATTCTTTCCAAAAATCAGACCATGCGCTACCTGTTCCGGCTTGAACCTGCCCGCGCTCCCATTTGACTTCATATTTACGAATTTGACCTGGTAAAGTGGCCCCTTTGCCCGGGTTCACATCAATGGTATCGCTTGTTCCCCCAAACATGTTTTTAATTGTAAGTGTGCCGGTCGGCCGTAAATGGACATTGCCGGTGTTACTGAAGCGAACAAAAAAGTCGATCGGGGCACGGGAAAACAACGTTTTGCCTTCTGCCACGGAAAATTCAATTAAAGAACCTTGTTCGCGTATTTCGCCTTCAACGCGCACGAGGAAAAGTGACCCAATCGCTGATGCAATGCCAATAGAACCGCTTTCTTCCGTGTCTGGTGGTTTTGTCGTAAAGAACACAGCCGCATAATGCCCACCCGGTTCCGCATCTTTAGGCACATTAATCGTAATCGGCACCTCAATCCTGTCTCCGGCTTGCATCGGATATGGGCCGGGCCCAACATCTATCCAAGCGCTTAAGTCCACTCTTTGAGCTTTCAGGTCGAACTGCGGATTTCCCGTTTCCCCTTGGGCCGTAAAATTCGTAACGTCTGAATAAAGTTGTTTTGCCTGCTGTTCCTCGTTGAATAACTTTATTTTTGTCTTGATCGTTTCGCCAGGTTTTACCTGAAACTCGAACGAGGGGGGGATAATGGTGATAGCTTGGGCGTTTTGGACAACAAAAAAAATGCCGATCGTGAGGACAGTAAGAACACCTAATTTCCTCATTATTGTCGGCATTTTTTTGTTTTAAAATCCATAAACGAAGATTCTGCAACGCTTTTCAGCTTTAAAGGCTGAATGGCTGATGGCTGTCAGGATGTTTGGCTGTCGGCTTACGGACTGGCTTAAAACGTGCCGGTCGCGATGTACGTGATGTTCGTCGAGTAGGCGCCGGCTTCGGTTGTTCCGGTGATATTGCCAAGATAGGACGTGCTGATTGTCTCCGTTGCTGTGGGACCAGTCTCCGAGACGATCGTCGTGGTTGTTGAAGGCTTGAATTCAAAGGAAGCGGCACTATCTCGCAGATACGCGGCAGGAATAGTGGCGTCCCCACTCGTGCTCACGGAAATTCCAAACTGCTCCGTGCCGGGGTTGCCATCCGAGTCATCGGTCACGTCCGCGCAGTCTGTGAGCGGTGTTTGACAAATGGTGTTCGCGCCGCTTGTGAGCGTCGCGCCGTTGTACGTGATCGTGTAACCGCCTGTGGCGTTCGTCGCGATGGTCATGCTATGGGCGGATGTCGGCGTCGTTGCCGAGGCATCAGTACCGGTCGTGTCACTAGTCGCCCAGCGACCTGTACTCGATGTAATTGTACCAAACCCGATTGTCGTGTCGGAAATCGTGAAGGTGATGGACTCGTTCACCTGCGCGGTCACGTTGACGCTGTCATCCGAAATGATTGAGACACCAAACGCGCCGGAGTCCGTCATGGTACCACCGATGGTGATACGATAGTCGCCGGCTGAAGGGTTATCAATTTGGTTGGAACCTGTTCCGGATGCACTTGCGTGATTGCCAATCTCGATGGTGATTGTTTCCGATCCCGTGAAGTCACCGCCGTCACCAGCACAAAGCGTGAACGTAATGACTTGGCCAGAGAAGCTAAAGCTCGCTTTTTCGCTGCCCGTGCAATCAGCGGCTGTGGTTAGTTCTCCTTCTGTCGTACCCGCAATGTCAATGTCGTCCTCGACAAGACCGGTTAAGCTAAAACCTGCGGGAAAGGTCAAGGTGATGGTAGAACCGTTCGAGACCGCAGACGGAGCAACGAACGATATCGTATGGTTCGCGTTCGCGGTCGCGGCAATCGTATTCATCACATCTTTCACGCTTGTTAAAGCAGCTGCCTTTGCGTTCTGGATCGGGAAGCTAATCCCAAAAACCGTAATGAGAACCATTACTATGAAGAATATCTTATGAATTTTCATGGATAATTATTGAGCTTTTAATGATTGTTTGTTTTTGTTTTGCTGTGCATTTTTTCAGATATACACAGCCCGACCTTTTTAGTTAGGTTACGCATATAGTATAGCACGATTTTGCCAATCAGTCAACGATTTGTATCAATTTTCAACTCCGCCTCCGCGTAGCTCACCTACCTGTCGACAGGCAGGCAAATCTTGTTTTTGGGCAGGAGTTTTAAATGAAACAGAATATGCCTCCTGTCGCGTAGCTGATAAATCTTGTTTATCAGCGCAAGCATCTATTAAGACCTAGAGATCAATAGCATCTATTTCGATTAATGGTTTATGCTTACAATTATAATTATGCCAACTCGAATACGGCCAATCCTCAACATCATCTACCAAACCGTGATTTAAAGGATTTTTGTGCATATAATCGAGCTTCTCGATAAAATCTTTTTCATTCCGAATGGCGTGGTCCCAGAATCGTCGTTGGATCACCTGTCCATATTCGTTAGCTAGCTTATTGTAACGCTGCGCAAAAACTCCGTTCACGTGACGCATCACATCCTCAATTTTTCGATGACCCTTTGTCATTAACATTAAATGAAAATGATCGAGTAGTAGTACGTATCCGTAAAGAAAGAAATGTAATTTTTTATGGCAATAACCAAGACTCTGTATCCATAAATCCTTAATCGTATTATTTTGAAAAATCTTTTTGCGATCTGACGTTGAGACGGTGACAAAGTAACGGAATTGACCATCTAATGACAAACGTGTTCGAGCCATAATCATTTAACCTTTCGATGCCAAACAAGATTTGGCATCTACGCGAAAACGTTAAATATTTATTCTCAACGCATAGCTCAAAAATCTTGTTTGTGAGCCGTTCCGGTGGCAAAAAGATTTGCCACCTATGCAAAAAATGGATCAAAACGTCGCCGTCAAGATATACGTAATGTTAGTCAAGTAGGCACCCGGTTCCGTCAGGGCGGCGATGTTCGCGAGGTAGCTCGCGGTGATCGTTTCTGTGGCGGTCGCGCCAGTTTCCGAAACGATCGTCGTGGTCGTTGAAGGAATGAAATTGAATGAGGCGGCGCTGTCGCGGAGGTACCCGGCAGCAATAGTTGCATTCCCGTCGGTGCTCACGGAAATCCCGAATTGCTCGGTCCCAGGTGCGCCATCCGAGTCGTCAGTCGCGTCCACGCAGTCTGTGAGGGGGGTTTGGCAGATCGTGTTCCCGCTACTTGTAAGCGTCGCGCCAAAATACGTCAGGGCGTAGCCGTTCCCTGCGCTCGTCCGTATGCTGATCGTGTGTGCCGCGGTCGGGGTCGTGGCGGAGGCGTCCGTACCGTTCGTATCACCAGTCGCCCAGCGACCTGTGCTCGCGGTAATCGCGCCAAACCCAATCGTCGTGTCCGAGATGCTAAACTGGGTCGCGCTGAAATCCCAACAGGTGTTGCCCGTTGAATCGAGCGTGGAAATATCCGTTGCATCAATGTTCGGGGCTTGGCCGCACGCATCCGAATCCTTCGCGTCGGTATTCAGCACGGAACGCGTGCCCGCCACGTTCAAGTTCCAGTCCGTCCCAGCCGATGAGCTTCGCAAGGCGACGCGAGACGTCGTAGCTTGACCGTTAAAACTGATGTTCTGGAACGTGTACGTCCCGCCAGCAAAGAAGCGGAGTTTGACATTCGCCGTTGTGGCGGTAAACGTCCCCGCGGTCGTGGCGCTAGCGGAGAAAATGACCGACGGGCTGGTAACCGGATCCGAACCCGAGTTATTGGTGATGGTCAGGTTATTGAAGTCTGAACTGCCGGTCATCGTCGCGTTGAAGGTTTGTTGGGCCGAGCCGGCAACAGTAACTGTGCCTGAATTATCCGTGAACGTACCACTATTCGTATAGTTGCCGTTGATGTTCAAGGCGTTCGCGCTGTTCGCGGAAAACGTTGTGCCGGAACCAATCGTGACTGCGCCGCTAATCGTTGTCGTGGGGTCGTTCGTGTTCAGCTCGAGGGTCTCACCGCCACCGCCGGTTTTGGAGATGTCGAGGGTCGAGGAGAATGCGAGCGTCCCAGCAGCAGCGGTCACGGTTCGACTCGAACCACTAGTGTTGAAAACCTCCACCGCGCCGCCGTAGGTCCGCGCGCCCATCGTCTGGTCATTGTCAGTCGAATCAAAGCGGAGAATGGAAGAAATCGTGCCGCCGGTTGGGAACGACGCGCTCGGCTTATACGTTAACTTGCCGGAACCAGAGATCGTGCCGCTCAACGACAGCGAGCCCGCAGACGTTACAGTCATTGTTCTGCTAGCATTGATCGACAGCGTGTCGCTTGCGGCGACGGTGAGTGCAGCGGAAGCAGACAAGTCAGATGTTTGTAACGTTATAGTGTCGGCCGAGGATGGATCAATCGCGAGGTTAGCGAGGGTGTTCCCACCGCCGGTGATCGTTTTTCCACCTGTTCCAGTCATGGTCACTGTTGAGCTTCCTGCGGTGATCGTTCCGCCCGCCATGTCGAGATTGCCGTTCACCGTATGTGTTGCGTTTGCAAGAGTAATGGTTCCAGAAAGGGTAAGATTCTGGAGTGTTTGGGCGGCACTCGTTAGGGTTTTTGACGTGCCATTCATAACAAGCGTGTTGCCGGCGGTCGCAGTGAACGTTCCTCCGGTAAAATCGACGTTGCCCGAGACCGTCCAGGTGTTTGTGCCGGAAGACACAATCTCGGAGCTCGTGCCGCCGCCGGTGTAGTCGAGGTCGCCGCCGATGGTCACCGTTGGACTGTTTGTGGCGCCGTCAAGCGTCAGATCGCCGGGTGAAGCGCCGTCGGATATGACATAGAGGTGGGAGCTTGCGCCTGACGTGGTGTATGTGCCCGTAGCGAAAGTAACTGTCCGCGCGGTGGTGCTATTCGAATAGATTTCCACCTTTCCGCCGTACGTTCGCGCGTCAAACGTCGTGGACGCGACGTTTCCAGCCGTCGCGTCGTACCGAACAATTGAGCTCAAGGTCCCGCCTGATCCCGGTCCACCAGACACGTTGGTAAAGCGGAGCGTTCCAGCGCCACTGATTGTGCTTGTGCTGTCGCCCCAAGTGAGCGTGGCGCCAGTGTGGGTCACCGTGACGCCTGAACTGATTGAGAGGGTGTCACCAGCTGCGACGGTTAACGTATTACTAACGGTAAAATTGCTGGTATTCGCAGTAATCGTCGAAGCAGATGTGGGGTCAACCGTGAAATTATAAAGTGAGTTCAGTGAGCACCCCACAATGGATTTTGATACACCATCCATTTTTAACGTACTACTCGTTTCCGTGATGAACGATCCGTTCGTGCAGTCGAAGTTCCCGCTCACTGTCCACGTTCCAGCGCCAGATCGGATCGATGGTCCACCTCCGCCAGAATTATCAAACGAAACATTCCCGGTCACATTAACCGTAGGATCGTTCGTTGCTGCGGTGAAAAACGTCGGGTCATTAGCGCTTGCTGAAATAGCAATAATATTGCCAGAAATGGTAATAGTTTGGCCACCAGCCGTGCCCATCGTGACATTGCAGGTAATGTCGCAGGCCACGCCGTTGCTGTATGCCTCCACGTCTCCTCCGTAGGTGCGTGCGCTCATCGTGGCGACAGTGTTCGTCGTAATATCAAACCGAAGAATCGAGGAAATCGTGCCTGCCGTCGGGAAGGTGGTTGTCGTGTTATAGGTGAGCCGGCCGGCGCCGGACACAGTCCCATTTAGGGTCAGTGAGCTTCCGCTCGTCTTCGCGAGCGTGACCGTCATCCCGGAATCAATGGACATTGAATCGCTCGTATCGACGTTCAGTACGTTGTTCACGGTCATGTTGTTCTTCACCGTACTCGCGGCGGCAGTCGCCGTGCCAATGGTGAGGTTATAGAAATTCAGCGTGGGCGTTGTCCCGCCGCCAATGTTCCCGGTTCCCGTAATGGTGACGGTCGGCGTGCCGCTGTAGGTCACCGTGACGCCACTGCCAGAGGTGGCAATGTCTCCACCTTGGACGTTCGTCGAGGCATTGATGTTCATCGTCGCGCTCGCATCAACCTTAATATCGCCCGCAATCGTATTCGTGGCCGTATCGAGGGTTGCTGTGCCGCTATCGTCCACGTGCAGGTCACCGCCGCTGCCTTGTGTTGTGACCGTGCCACCGGGGGTGTACGTCTTCCCGTTCCAGATGTGTAACTCATAACCGGAATCAACCGTGAGCGCACTGCCTGAAACGCTGTACAAAATGTTGGCGTTTCCGTTGTCCGCCGAGGCGAGCTTCGCGTTCGTCATGGGCCCGGCGTTCTCGTAGCGAACGGCGACCCGACTGTAGAATAAATCCAAGTTGGCGATATTGGATGTGGTGTCCGCAGCAAGTGTCACCGTCGTGGCGGCGCCTACTGAAGTAAGGAATAAAGCGATAGGATCACCCGCATGTCGCGGCGCATCAGCAGCAATAGTGAACGTACCATCAGCTGCGGTACATGAACCAGTGCGCGTGGAGCCCGCATTCGTGGTGACACCCATGCCATGATTTAAAGCACTGCAGTCGGTACCGTTCACTTCGCCACCATCTCTCACGGTTCCAGTAATGGTAATCGTCGGCACGTACTCAACAAGCAACCACATCGCGGAAACGCCAAAGTTGTTCGCCCCGCCATCAACGCCGAGCCGCACGCCGATCTGGGCCGAGTCAAGTTCGGTCGTCGTCCAAGCCGTCGTTAGGTTTGGTCGGTCGTACGCGGTCAGCCCGTAGATGCGCGGCGCAGTTTCGTTATTCGTGAAATACGTGGCATTGGTCGTGTTGTCGATGTAGTAACTTTCTATCGGCAGCGCGTTCGCCGCATCCTTCAATCGCACTTTGACGGCGGAGAGCGTTGCCGCCGAATTGTTGAAGCGGATGCCGACGGAGGCGAGGGTGATCGGCGCATTAGACGGGATACCAGGGGTTGCGGTTGCGTCAAGGTTATACTCTTCAACCTGGTTCAGGGTCGTGCTCCCGACCACATCCGTTGCATCGTTCGGGGTCACCTCGTCCACGCAGGTGTAGTCGGTAGCGGCACAGCCGTTGACGTTCACGGCCCAGGCCGTGTTGTCGCCGTTCGCGTCCGGCCGGAGGTGGACAATCTGGCCCGCTCCGGGATATCCGTTTTGAACCGAGCCGGCATTTTGGTTTATGGCGACGTCATCGATAAACTCGTCGGCTGTCGCGCTAGTGGTGATAATGCCGAGCTGGAGAGTTTTAATGCCATTGGCCCAGTTCACGGTTGAGGAAGTCGCTATTTGTGTTCCATCCAGTTGGGCCTCAACAACGGTATCGCCTGTGGCGGCCGTGCCAAAATCAACTTTCATTTCTATCCGATACCACTCACCAGTGCTTATGGCTGCTGAATCCGAGCCAATTTGGGCGGAATCCTCCTCATTCCAAAGTTCGAATTTACTGTTCACATTGTCAAAACGAATACTTGCTTGATTCGTGGCCGCATTATCACGAATGGCCATGATCAACGTGTTGGCGTTCGGGAAGGTGGTAAACCGGACATAAGCCCGGAAAAACGTTGCAGTAGCATCGTCGGCCGAGCGAAAATCGTAGCTCATGCCGGCCGTCGTTGCGGAGGGGTTGGCTCGTAGCGAGGCCGCGCCAGAACGGACCGTGCTGGTGCTGATAGTTGGCGAACCGACATTAGCGGTGTATTCCATGTCAGCGGTCGTGCTTTGCAATTCGAAACCCGAAGAGTATAGTCGGCCACCCTCGGCGGCCACGTACTCGACTTCAACCCAAACGGTGCTGATGTTGGTCACCGGCGCACAGTCGCCCGTGTTGATGTTGACCTGGGCGCTATCAACGTCCGCCGGCGTCCAGGGATCAGTCGTCGTACCAGGCTTATCATACGATACTTGCCCTTGAGAAACGTTGCCCGTGGCCGCAATCGTGGTCGTCGGATTTCGCGGTTTTGTATCGTCAATAGTAAACCACGTCGTAGCAGTAGCAATTGTTACGTTCGATACCGTATCGGCCGTCCCACTCAGGTTCAGGACAATACTATAGTTGTGGGACGAACCGGATGATGAGTTGCCTACGCGTACATACGTCTGAAGAACTTTGATGGTATCAAGAGCATTGACCCCGTTGGCAGTAGCATCGGTTAAGGTATAATCCTCAGCTTGGGCGCTCGCGGAACAACTAATGACATCGGTACCGTCGTTCGGCGTCACTTCGTCAACCGCGGTGGAATCTCCGGTCCAGGCCGTGTTCGTCCCGTTGCCGTTCGGCCGCAGGTAAATGATTTTCCCCTCGCCGGGGTAGCCTTCGCCGGCGACCGAGGTTGTTGAGTCGAGGTTAATCGCCACGTCGTCGATAAACGCATTGGCGGTGGCGTTGGTGGTAATAATACCGCCTTGCATGGTCATAACGCCGTTGGCCCAGTTGACGTTCGTAGCCGCAGCAAACTCTGTGCCATTAAGACGTGCCTTCACAATTGTATCGCCGGTTGCCGCCGTTCCGAAGTCAACATACATTTCCAGCCTGTACCAGGTACCGGTGGTAATGGTTCCGGTCGAATCCGAACCGATTTGCGCCGAGTCCTCCTCGTTCCACAGCTCAAACTTAGCATTCGTGTTGTCATACCGGATGCTGGCTTGGTTGGTGGCGCCGGAATCGCGGATAGCCATGATCAAGGTGTTGGCGTTTGGCAAGGTGGTGAACCGAACGTACTCCCGGAAATAGTGCCCAGTCGCGGCGTCAGCTGACTCAAAGTCGTTGCTGAATCCGGCGGTCGTGGCCGAAACGTTCGTTTGCATGGCGTACGTTCCAGAACGAACGGTCGTGGTTTGTACAGTCGGCGAACCGACGTTGGCGGTGTACTCGATATCAGCTGTCGTCGTATTGTTTTCAAAACCCGTCATCCATTGCCGGGTCGGCGCCCCAGAACCAGTTGAGTCCGAGGCGATTTGCCACTGGCGATATTCTTGAAATGATCCGACCTTTGCCGGACCAAGGACGTGCAAATCCGGACTCACGTCAGGAGGGTCAAATTGGTATGACAACGTGTATGCTAGTCCGGCTTTCCAATCCACATTCCAGCGAATGCCTGTCGTGTTTTTATCAACTTCAAAACTCGTCCCTGCTTGGTCGATGCGAATCAGACTGAGCGATGAAGGTACGAATTCTTCGACTGTTCCCTTGTAATCATACGTCGGTACAATCTCAAGGAACATTTCGTAGTTCGCTTTTGGAAAAATACGCGTCGGCCCAATTCTTATAATATCGAAAGGGATGCTCTCTCGTACAAAGAGCGTGTCAGTAATCGTATACGTGCCGCTGCCTGTGGTCGCGGTTAGCACAAGCGCATAATCCCCAGCGCCCTCCACCCCGTATTCGGCTGAATAATCAGGCAAATTCGTAACGTTATCGGGACCGCATTCTTGCGAGTAGCGAATTTGGCTTTTCGCCGTTGTGAGATGAGCTGTACGACCCTTTGGATCAGTAATACGCAATTCTAACTGCGCATCGCAGATGGTGTGGCCTGACGGATCGAGCACGCCCATGCCGAAATGCGCCGTCTCGCCCGGACGGTACACCGACTTCATCGTGTTCATGACAAGCACGCCCCAAGAGAATTCCTTTTGCACCTGCTCGGTTTGTCCATCTTGCTCAATGGAAATAATCACTTCGTACTTTCCTGGTGAAGTGAAGTTTGCGGGATCGAGGGAATATTGCTCAAAAGTTTTCCTGCCTTCATCATGCCGTTGCTCGGTCACGATACCTTCCCGTTCAACACCATGTGGATCGACCACACGGATCGAGTGCACGGCGCGAACAGTCGGGTCAACGCCAAGAAATCCAAACAGAGAACGGTGCTCAACTTCAACGTCCAAAGATGGCTGCTCGGACTGCTTGAAATCTTTTTTTGTAAATACAGCTACGTCATTGGGTAATGCCAAAGGCTTCTGACCTTTTGCCGTTTCATAGGATACCTGTAATTGAACGCTATCAAGAAAGCTTACGGACTCATGCGTCGGTTCCGTCGCGAAATAGGTCACACGCACGCGAAGCTGCGCTAGCGTTTCAGGTCTGATGCCGGTCACGGGATATTCCCGATAACCTTCGTGGATGGCATTACTTGTATCACCAGTGAGTGCAAATGAGTCGAGCGTCGTCCAATTTGTTCCATCCAATGAATACGCAAAGCTCACCACATCCTCATTCTCCGGGTACGACTTCGCTGCAAAGGAAAAAGAAACGGCTGCCCGCGTGATCGTTGACCGTGCTGGCAAAGAATCGGTTACTGTAAAAGATGCGCAATCAAGAATATTCGAGGGCGCGCTTAGCGCATCAGCAGGAGTGGGGGAGTTATAGAAAAACGAAGAGTTTTGGCCGGAAAAACTACCAAGATCTGACGAGCCAAGCAAATCAATTGCTTCCGCTTTGCTAGCGTTTTGCCAGCCGGTGCACGACGTCGGTTGAGCCGTAACGTTGGTAGTATTCCCAGCAGCCAAGACCATACCCATGGAAAATAAACCAATGCAAACAATAGATAAAACAAAAAGAAGGCGAAATCGCCCCTTCATTGCGTTGGTCTTTTTTCTTTTCTTATTTATTCTGTTTCGACGACGTACAGCCATGAGCAAACACAAAATAAGGAATAATATTCCTTCTCAAAGGATTTATATATTTTATTACGTCAATTGTACCACATTTTATCGTTTTTGGCAAACGGAATCAATCCCGCATCGAGAAATTAGTCGATTATTAAGTGCTTTCATACCAAATGCTTCTGTATTTCATTTATTACACCTCGAATATTTTCATATACATCTGTATTCGTTACGCGTATCACCCTAATCCCAAAAGATTCAATCAATGCTTGGCGCTTGATATCATATTCCATCGCTTGCAGGGAAAAATGTGTTGGTCCATCCACTTCGATTGCCAACTTCTTCCTCGGACAATAAAAATCAACAACATATTTACTAATGCTATATTGCCTACGGAACTTATATCCGACTATTTGCCTATCCTTTAAGTATTGCCAAAGAATCACCTCTGCTTTCGGCATCGTGAGTCTCAAAATTTTACGCCTCGACGTTAAAGATTTTCTATTAAAAAGAATTGTCATTTGGTTTTTGAATGCCCCTCGGACCTCCCCTCGAGAAACCATGCGGGGCGAGTCTACGTCGTCCGTTCATCCCCTCCTTGGTAAGGAGGGGATATCATACGTGCTTTGTATATGTACTAACGGTTCCAGAGGGGCGGTAATAGCTATAAAAAAATCCCCTTGAATTGGGGAGAGTTTATTTAATTGTACAACAACAATCAGGAATATTCAACTCATTGCAAAAATCCCCAAAAAATTGTACAATATGTCGTATGGATTTATCCGTGATAATCGTCAATTGGAACGTCCAGGAATTATTAAAGAAGTGTCTTGCATCAATCGAACGAACGACCAAAAACCTCTCTCACGAGGTTTTTGTTATTGATAATGGTTCAAGCGACGGAAGCGCGGACATGGTGCGGAAACAGTTCCCGTCCGTGAACCTTATTGCTCTTGATCGCACTATTGGGTTTGCCGAAGCGAATGATCAAGCAATACAAAAGGCCCAAGGGGAGTTTGTGCTCTTGCTCAACCCAGATACGGAGATCATGGAGGGTGCGCTGACCACCACAATACGATTCATGAAAGAAAAACCTCAATGCGGCATTGCCGGATGCAAACTCTTGAACACAGATAAAACGCTACAACCTTCAGTCAGGAGATTTCCAACGCTCGCCGCGATGGCATTCATTTTCCTAAAAATGCATCATGTTGCGCCGAACCATCCCGCCCTCAAAAAATATTTCGCCAAGGATTTTGATTATGAACAAGAACAGACCGTCGACCAAGTGATGGGCGCTTTTTTTATGGTCAGAAAAAAGGTGTTCGATGCAATCGGATTACTCGATAAAGATTATTACATTTGGTTCGAGGAGGTGGATTTTTGCAAACGAGCAAAAAACAAAAACTGGCAAGTATACTACACCCCGAGGGCAACAATCGTCCATCACAAAGCCAAAAGCTTCGTCCAACAATCAGCAGTAAGAAAACAAATTTGGTTTAATGACAGCGCGATTCGATATTTCATCAAGCACGACACCCCGGCCTCCGCACTCGCGCTTCTCGCGCTCTATCCAATCAGCATTGTATTAGCGCTCATTGTTGACCTAACAAAAAGCCATGATTGACTACGCGCAGATCGTCCATTGTCCCATTCACGGCGCACCGCTCGAAAAAAAAGATAATGGATACTCCCATAAAGGCTGCCATACAGTGTTTCAAGAAAAAAACGGGATACTCAACCTTCTACCACCTGACCACAACCTCTTTCGCACAACCGAGGAGCGATTTTGGGATTTGACTTACGAACAAGAAGGCAAACGCAAGCTCGACAACCGGTCAGCACCATTCCACGAACATTTTCGAAAACCGTTGGTTGATCTGCCGCGCAACTCGCTTATCTTGGAGCTGGGTTGCGGTAACCGAGCCGACGGTTTTGAAATCGCGCAAGCAGGGCAAAACGTGATCGAGACAGATGTGTCATTGAAGGCGCTGGAACTCGCCCGACAGCTCGCGAACGACATTGGCGTCCAAGATCGCGTCGCGTTCATCCTCGCGGACGCGGAACATATACCATTCGCCGACAACAGCTTTGATGGTGTGTTGATGGCTGCCGCGTTCCACCACCTCGAAAACCCCGGGAAAGGACTTTTGGAAATAAAGCGCGTGACCAAAAACGGCGGGGTAGTCGTCTTCGGGGTTGAACCAAATCGCTGGCCCTATAAACTCATTTATCCGCTCTTGGCGCCGGTAAAACGGCTCATACGAAAGCGCCGTGACCGCAGCGTAGACTCCGTAGCCGACGACTCATCCGAAGGATTTAGCAAACAGCAGATCGAACGGTTGTTTGCCGATACCGGCATTGAACTGAACGAAATGCGTCCCGTGAAATACACGCTCGAACTCTATGATTCGTACGTTCGGCTCAAAGAACGCATGAGCAAGGGAAACGCACATCCGTCCAAACAGATGCAGCGATTGTACCAAAATATGGACTCATTGATTGAGCGTATTCCTTTTGTGAATCAATTGGCTTGGCATTGGAACATAATCGGTACAGTACATAAATGAACCAGATAAAACTCTACGGCCAGCATTTTAAAATAACATTTTGGCTGCTTATTATTTTTGAGATAGCATCGTTTCTTGGATACTTTGTTGGACCGATCAACCATGTAGTTTTTTTTCTTACGCTAGGCGCAGCGCTTGTTTTGTCATTTTGGAAAATTGAATATGGTTTCTGGATCGCGCTCGCGGAGCTGATCGTTGGATCAAAGGGGTATCTCTTTTCTTTTGACATGGGCGAATTCACTGTATCCATACGGCTCGGCATTTTTCTCGCCGTATTCCTCGGCTGGCTTTTTCATGTCATCCGAGCGCGAAAAATTACATTGAAACGTTCACCGTTTTTTTTACCTTTTTTAATCTTACTAGCATTCCTTATCCTTGGCGTGGTCATGGGGGTCTTATATCATAATGATCCAAAAAATATCTTTTTTGACGTCAATGGATATCTGTATTTTGGATTACTGTTTGTAGGTTTCACGGTCATCAATAATTGGAAGCGCATTTCACAAACCCTACAAACGATGTTCGCAAGCGTGTCGGTCATTGGGATAAAAACGCTTTTTTTGCTGTATTACTTCTCCCATCAAACCGATGAAACGCTCATTCGACTAATGTATAGGTGGGTGCGCAATACCGGGGTCGGCGAAATTGCCCAAATCACGGAAAACTTCTTTCGCATCTTTTTCCAGAGCCATATCTGGGCTTTGTTCGCGTTTCTCATCGCAATTGTTTTTCTGGTTGGCAGAAAAAGGCATGCATGGCGCAAGGAAGATTGGCGTGTTGTGTGGCTTGTGGCGATTCTTTCAAGCCTTACGCTCACTATCAGTTTCTCAAGAAGCTTCTGGCTCGCCCTGGCAATCTCGCTCGTGGTGCTTTTTATCTACTGGCTAGCCAAAGAGAAAATCGGCTGGCAACGTTTTGGCAGGGTCATCGGGATAATGGTCGGGCTAGCGGTTCTCGAAGTGGCGTTTATCACGTTCCTTATTAATGTTCAACTGCCTGGGGGGAGGAGCGGATCCTCGGCCGCGAGTTTGATTCGCCAGCGCATTACCACAACGGAGGAGCCCGCACTCGGCAGCCGATTCCAATTATTCAAGCCTCTTGTGAGCAAAGCGCTTGAACACCCGATCTTTGGATCGGGATTTGGAACCACAGTAACGTATCAAACGCTCGATCCGCGAACGAAAGAACTGAATGGCGGAAACTATACCTCATACGCCTTTGAATGGGGGTATCTAGATATCGCGCTTAAAATGGGTTTTCTGGGACTGGCGGCATATGTGTACTTCCTTTGGGTCATCGCCCGCCAAGGACTAATGTTGATACAGACCAGGCCGGATGAAGGCCGTGCGCTCACCTTGGGACTCCTGTTTGCATTCCTTGCATTAATCATTACCCATTTTACGACTCCATACCTTAACCACCCGCTCGGCATTATGTTCATTGTCGTATTCGCGAGTATCATAATGCAAATCAAAAGCTCACCCAATGGGGGTGAGCAAAAGATCGAAAGCTAGCTCTGTACTGTCTCCGATCGGTCCTTGTGAAAGGCCAGAATGTAGAGAAGCATCCCAAGTGCAACCAAGAATCCAATAACGGTCAGAAGGAATTCGATAATTTTTATTAGTGCCTTCATGGCTCCTCCCTCCTCTTCTTTAATTCTAAAATAGCGTGAAACACGCACAATGTCAAATCCAAAACTAACAATTTCACTCGTTACATGGAATAGTAAAAACGATTTGCCTCTCTGCCTTGCATCGATTCAAGCGCAGACATTTCGCGCATTTGAAATCGTTATCGTCGATAACGCATCGCAAGACGGAACGCTCGAACATATCCAGAAAGCCCCTCACATCCGAGTCATACGTAACGACAGAAACACTGGCTACTGTAAGGCACATAATCAGGCAATAAACGCGTCAATTACGCCCTACGTTCTTTGCTTGAATCCGGACGTGACGCTTTCACCCAGATTCCTGGAAATTCTCATAAGCAAAATAGAAGGGGATACAACACTCGGAAGCGCATCCGGCAAACTACTTCGGCCGAACACGTCATTGAAAAATGGCCAATATTCTGTTAGAATAGACGTTGCTAGCCTGCAAATCTTTCGATCACGCAAGGTAATCAACCGGGGGGAAGGGGAAGCAGACAAAAAGCAATATGACGCGGAAGAATTCGTCTTCGGCTTTTCCGGTTCGGCGGTTCTCTTGCGTCGCGCAGCGCTTGAGCAAATCAAGTTCGGACAAGAATATTTCGACGAAGATTTCTTTGCTTACAAAGAAGACGTTGATCTGGCATGGCGATTACAGCTCGCCGGCTGGAAAGCGCTGTATGTTCCTTCGGCAATCGCGTTTCATAGCAGGCGTATCCGCTCGTTACAACCCCGCAAGGACCGGAAGCTCATCAATCGTTTGTCCTATCGCAATCAGTTGCTCATGATCGCAAAAAATGAGTTACCAAGCAACTTTCTTCGAGATCTACCGTTCATCATTTGGTACGAGCTCAGAAAATTTCTGTACGTCTTTCTCTTGGAACAAACGACATTCCTCGGTTTCCTACAATTTCTCTTTTTGCTACCAAAAATGATGAAAAAACGTGCGCAGATTATGAAAATGCGAAAAACATCAGAAGGCGACCTACGATCATTCATTGATTAATCATTGAAGCGCTCAACTATTGTTTAGGCATTAGCCCGCCCGCTTCGACGCAGCTGCGTCTGCAGCGAGTCGGGCGGATCATTCGACATTCGTCATTTGTCAATGCATAGAGCATGGATCTTTCCATTATCATTCTTAACTACAAAACCCGCGGGCTCCTGAAACAATGTTTAAAGGGCATTGGGTTGTTTCATCTACCATTCAAATTCGAAATTATTGTCGTAGACAACCATTCAAACGATGGCACAGAAACCATGATGCAACAGGAATTCCCCGATGTGACGTTCATTAAATCGGAAACAAACAGGGGATTCGCCGGTGGGATGAACCTTGGCATACGTAAAGCCCAAGGCAATTATTTCTTGCTCTTGAACACGGATATTGCCATTCTTGACAATGCTATTGCGAGACTCCACACGTTTATGGAACAGCATCAGTCAGTCGGGATTGCTGGGCCAAAACTCCTGAATCCGGACGGTAGCGTGCAGCTGTCCTGTTACCGTTTCCCCACATTTTTCATCCCATTGTTGCGACGGACGCCCATCGGAAAGCTGCCCTTTGCGAAGCGACGGCTCCAACAATACCTGATGCTCGACTTTGACCACGCGATAGACCGACCAGTTGATTGGTTCGTTGGCGCCTGTATGATTGTTCGGCGCAGCGCGTTTGAAAAAGTCGGTCCAATGGATGAACGATTCTTCCTGTACTTTGAAGACGTTGATTGGTGCAGAAGATTCTGGGAAGCCGGCTTTGATGTCTATTACATTGCGCATATTGAATTGGTTCATTATCATAAACGTGAGTCTGCCGCGAATCCTGGGCTGAAAGGATTATTCAGCTACCCGACGAGAATTCATACGGCATCGTGGCTTAAATATTTTGCCAAATACTTCGGTGCACGCAGTCCGCAAAAAACCGAGCATGCCTAAACAAAAAAAACGAAACCTGCTTTCAGAAATCGATTCCCAACAATCCCGCAAAAAACGCCGCACCGTGTGGATTGTTGTCGTGCTCATTCTTGTCATTCTGCTTGCGGCATGCACAACGATTTTTTTCATTTACAAACCTTACGGCCTGGAAGCTTACAGGCAAGCGCTGAAAGGCAGGGACGCATTCCTCGAAGCGCAAGACGAAATTACGCAGCAGGAATTTGAGCGCGCATCGACCTCGCTCACGAACGCGACCAACGCCTTTGAGCACTCGCGTGATGCATTGCGAAAAATGACAATCCTGCGCTTTGTGCCTTTGGTTAATACCCAGATAAGCGCGGTAGAAAAGCTCTTGCTGGCTGGTGTTGAGGCGGGCAAGGGCATGCAAGACGTGGTCACGCTCGCAGAATCCATTATTGAACCGTTTAAGCACGACGATACGTTTACGTTCTCAAGTTTAAGTCAAGGCGACAAGCGCGTTATTTTGGAAAAAATTTACAAATCAAAACCCGATTTACTAGCAGTAAAAGCGCGAGTTGATAAAGCTGCCGAATACATTAATGACATTCCCGATAAAGGCCTGTTGGGAAAAATCAAAGAGACGACTGGGCCAATCAAAGAAAAAATACCTTCTTTGCAAACAACCTTTGATCAGGCCGTAACCGCCTCGCAAATCGTCCCGCTCGTGGTTGGCTATCCGAATCAAAAAACCTATTTATTTTTGCTCCAAAACAACACGGAAATGAGGCCCACCGGCGGATTCATTGGCACATACGGAATCGTGAAACTCAAAGATGGTGAGATTGTTTCGTTCAATACGGATAATGTCTATAACCTCGATAGCCAAGCGGAAGACTATTTATTTGTCGACCCCCCATCGCAGCTCACGCGTTACAACAATGTACACAGATGGTTTCTGCGCGACGCAAACTGGTCGCCCGATTTCCCTACCTCTGCAAAAAAGGCGCTTGAGTTTTACCGCCTTGAACGCGGGCCGGAGAAAAAAATCGACGGGGTTATTGCCATAACACCTTCACTCATTCAATCGCTCATAGCCATCACCGGCGATATCCGGGTCAACGGCATTCTCTTTACCAAGGATAACTTTGTTGACACGTTACAGTACCAAGTAGAGCAGGGTTTCTTACGGCAGGGGATCGAGCAAAAGGAACGGAAAGAAATTATTGGTGACCTTGCGGGGATCTTGATCGAAAGGATTCTCAATCTTCCCAAGAAAGACTGGCCGGCCTTCTTCGGCGCCATTGAAAACGACTTATCCGAACGGCACATCTTACTCTACACAAACGATGCGGACCTCGAAGATCTTGTTGTCCAGGCGGGCTGGGGTGGAGAAATCAAACAAACAGCAGGGGATTACCTTATGGTCATTGACGCAAATCTCGCAAGTTTGAAAAGTGACCCTGCGGTAGAACGATCCATTCGCTATACACTCATAACGAGGCAAGGGAAGGGTGAAGCGGAAGTACGGATCACCTACCATCATACTGGTACGATTACCTGGAAAACAACTCGATATAGGACATATACACGGGTGTATGTGCCTCAAGGCGCGAAGCTAATCAGTCATGAAGGCGCCATGGTTGATTGCAAAAAAAGTGACGAAGGTATGGTGGAGACATCGGAAGAGGAGGGCAGGACCGTCTTCGGAACGTTTGTCTGCATAGAACCCGACGAGCAGCGAGATCTCGTGCTGCGCTACTCGCTTCCGGAATCAATCGTGGCATCAGAACAACCATATAAACTATTCGTGCAAAAGCAGGCAGGCACACCTGGACACGGCCTGAACATTACGCTGGAATTCGACACGCCCTGGTCGTGGATCACCCCATTTGACAAAGTGGTGGAAAAGGGACAAAATAAGGTGGTTTTCCAAACTGATTTGCAAACCGACCGACAGTTCACTATTGAATTTTAACCCATGTTTTCTAAAAAAATCGGCATTGACCTCGGCACAACCTACTCGCTTGTCTACATTCCCGGAAGGGGCATTGTGCTCAATGAACCTTCCGTTGTGGCAATTTCCCTGATCGATAAAAAGGTCATGGCCGTTGGCAATGAAGCAAAAGAGATGTTAGGCCGAACACCCGACACCATTGTCGCGTCGCGCCCGTTGAAAGACGGCGTGATTGCGGACTACAAAACAACGGAAGCCATGATCAGATATTTTATCAACAAAGCAGTCGGGGGTGTCCGCTTGTTCCGACCGGAAGTAATGATTGCTGTGCCGGCGGGCATCACATCCACCGAGCGTCGTGCAGTGATTGACGCAACGCTGCAAGCTGGCGCCAAAGCCGCATACATTATCAAAGAACCTATCGCAGCCGCCATCGGCGCTAATATTCCCATTGGTTCGGCTTCCGGCCATATGATCGTGGACATCGGCGGTGGAACTACGGAAGTCGCCGTTATTTCCCTTGGCGGCATTGTCGCAAACACGTCAGTACGCGTCGGCGGCAATAAGCTGGACGCTGCCATACAAGAGTACGTCCGAAAAAAACACACGCTGGTGATTGGTGATCAAACGGCAGAGGAGATCAAAATTCAAATCGGCTCTGCGCTGCCTATGGAAGAAAAGCTCACGATGGAAGTGCGAGGACGTGATTCCATTCAGGGATTGCCGAAGGTCGTCACTGTTGAAAGCGACGACGTGACGGAAGCGATTCAAGACGAACTCGCGCAAATTATTCAAGCGGTAAAATCTGTGTTGCAAGAAACGCCGCCGGAACTTTCCGCCGACGTCATGGACAAAGGGATGGTGCTCTCCGGTGGAACTGCCCAACTGCGCAACATGGACTTACTCCTTACCCAATCAACGGGGGTGCCTGCCTATGTCGCGGATGAATCGCAGCTGTGTGTCGTCAAGGGGACTGGCGTGGCGCTCGATAACCTTGAATCATACAAAAAAAGTATCTTAGCGGCAAAATAAATGATTGTTGGCATTGATGCATCACGCGCCAACGAACGGGAGAGAAGCGGAACCGAGTGGTATGCGTTCCACATGATCAATGAGTTGAAAACAATGGCTCCAAACGACGTGGAGTTTGTTTTATATTCAAAAACGCCACTGCGTTCCGACCTCGCCCAACTGCCGAAAGGCTTCCGCTCAAGGGTACTACGCTGGCCGCCAAAGTTGCTTTGGACCCAGCTTCGTCTGTCCTGGGAAATGCTCATCCACCCTCCGGACGTTTTATTCGTGCCTGCTCATACAATACCATTCATCCGTCCCCGACGAACAATAACAACGCTCCACGATATCGGATTCGAAAAATTTCCCATACTATACTCAAAGAAAAAAATTGGAACGCGTGGTTTTCTCAAATACATTCTGGATGCTTTGATTCGAATTTCTTCGTTGGGTAAATATGGTGCGAGTGAACTTGATTATCATCGATTCTCCGCTCGCTTTGCATTGAAACATGCTCAGACCGTTATTGCAGTTTCGGAATTTACGAAACACGAGATTGAAAAAACATATTCCGACATTCATGCGGATTTGACGGTTATCCATAATGGATACGACAAAAACGTATACCATGTCATAGACGATACGGCAAAAATAACTTCAGTACTGCAAAAATATGGCTTAAATAGGCCCTTTTTTCTTACGATTGGCAGACTTGAGGAAAAGAAAAATACAAAAGGTATAATCGAGGCATTTGCAACGTTCAAACGGATCGCCAAGGATCATGACAAACACCAGCTCGTTCTTGTCGGCAATCCCGGGTACAACTATTCGGAGGTAGAGGAAACAATGAGACGAAACGACATTGCGCATGACGTACACGAGATCGGTTGGGTAGCGCAAGAAGAACTCCCATACCTTCTCAACGCGGCGACATGCTTTCTGCTGCCATCGCTCTATGAAGGGTTTGGCATACCTATTATCGAAGCCATGGCCTGCGGCACGCCAGTGATTACGTCAAACGTCGCATCCATGCCAGAGGTGGCAGGGAACGCCGCAATCCTCGTAGACCCCAAGCGGCCAGACGCAATCGCCCACGCAATGCAAACATTGGCAGAAGACAGTGCGCTCCGCGCGGCATATCGTGAAAAAGGCTTCCAAAGAATTCAGTTGTTCAGCTGGCGGAAGTGTGCCGAACAAACACTCCAGCTTTTTGCGTAAAAATTCGTCGTGGAATGCACTTGCCAAAAAGGGGCATTCCTGTTAGAATAATGAAGCTATGAAAAGTAAGGTTCCCGCCAAAGCAAACGCGAGGACGATGTTTCGTTGGCAGGTGTGCGGCCATGCCACAATCGTGAAATACCTGCAAAAAACAATCGCCAGTCATCGCATCCTTAGGACCTCCATATTTGTCGGCCCGCCATCAACCGGGAAGCGGACGATAGCTCGATTATTTGCAAAAACATTGCTCTGCGAAAGAACCAATACCGGTGGCCACGTTCCATGCGACACGTGCAATGCCTGCAAAGAATTTGAACGAAACATCCATCCTGACGTACAGCTCATTGAACCCGAAGACAACAAACAAGTCGGCATCGACCAGGCGCGGAGCGTCCAACACAGCCTCGGGATGCGCTCGTTCTTGCGTAGAGACAAAATTGTCATCGTCAATGGCGCAGAACGTATGACGCAAGAAGCTCACAACGCTTTCTTAAAAACGCTGGAGGATCCACCGCCTCAATCGGTGCTTTTATTCATCACGGACTCCATAGAGCGTTTCCCCTTGACCGTGCTTTCTCGATGTCAAATTCTTCAATTTCACTTAGTACCCGAGCGTGAGATCGATACGTGGCTTGCCGCGACCCATAAGGGGGACGAAGGCCGCCGAAAAGCTGCAGTGAGACTCGCCGCAGGCCGGCCGGGGCTGGCAAAAACATATATGGAAACACCAGCAGCAATAGACCTCTACGAGCGAGATGCACGCACAGTACTCAACGCTATAAACGAGAAAACGCTGATCGATCGCTTCTCGCCGTTCGACGATTCCGAAACGGAAATGAGCGAAAAAGAACAATACGCATTGTACCTTGATCATTTTCGTACCATTTGTCGAGATCTCATATTGATCAAATCAGGCAACGGCCACTTTGTTGTATCGCAGTTTCTCAGAAAACCCCTCGAAGATGCTGCAAAACGATTCCCTGTCACAAAACTCCGAGAGCTGATCGAACATACAGAAAGAACAAAACGATTGCTTGAACAATTCATCAACCCACGCTTAGCTTTTGAAAATTTTCTTCTCGCAGTATGAAACGTCCTATTCTCTTTTTTCTCGCCATGCCAGCGATGGCCTTCATTCTCTCCGGATGCATCATCAATACCACGACGAGCGGCACACCGGATGGTGGCGTGTTCCGTTCCGCCGACAGTGGTGAAACATGGGAACAACGGGTATTCATCGGCCAAAATAAGAACACGACCGTGACGATCGCGCGCGAAGATACGGCACTGATACTGTTTGATCCGTCAACGCCGACAACGCTGTATTTCGTTTCCAAACAAAATGGGGTATACAAAACCGAAAATGAGACTGAAGTATGGGAAAAAACCACTCTCAACAGCGGGTCGTATACAAGCCTGGAAATTGACCAAAAAAATAAGATACTCGCGTATGCGGCTAAGGGAAATACGATTCTCAAAACTTCAGACAATATGCAGACCTGGCATGTTGTGTACGTCGAAGCAAGGCCAAATGAACCAATAACCTCGCTCGCCATTGATACTTTTGACTCGAGCATCGTGTACGCGTCCACGCCGTCCAGCGTTATTATGAGCCATGATTTCGGGAATACGTGGAAGGCGCTCCCGTGGAAAGGATCCGGCGCGCAAAAACTGCTCATTTCCGAAAAAAATAACCGCACAATCTATTTACTCACGCAGCAGAAAGGTATTGACAAATCAACCAATGGAGGAGAAACATGGGCAACAACCACCGCGGCTCTTGGACAATTCGCTGGAGCACTGTCGATACACTTCATCGATTTTCACCCGGCAACGGAACACATCTATCTGGCTACAGACTACGGTATTGTCGGGACCACGGACGGCGGGCAAAGTTGGCAGCCGATTCAAACGATCGTGCCATTTCATACTCTACCCATCCAAGCGGCAATCGTAAACCCACAGAACCCAAAACAAATCTTTTTCACGATTAATAATGTACTCTATAAATCTGTCGATGGTGGGACAACGTGGAAAACCCTCAGGAGCATGCAAACGAACCGAAAAATAAATTTTCTGCTCATGAATCCGGACGATCCGTCCATTCTCTATGCGGGCACGCAGTTCGTGAAAAAATAATCACTATGGAACGATTCCCACAACTACAAAAGAAATTTGACGAAACAATACAGCACCTCAAAAACGAACTTGGCGGACTCCGCACAGGTGTCGCGCATGCCAGCCTTGTAGAAAACATTTTGATAGATTATTACGGTGTCAAAACT
Source organism: Patescibacteria group bacterium (assembly GCA_044868145.1). Lineage (GTDB taxonomy): Bacteria > Patescibacteriota > Patescibacteriia > UBA10025 > JBIOWE01 > JBIOWE01. Next base: position 199,975 of record JBIOWE010000006.1, on the reverse strand, counting down.
CCGCTGGGGCAACTTGCGAGTATTGTAGTGCAAGACGCTAAAACAATCGTCATTCAGCCGTGGGATAAACAGGCAAGTAAAGAAATCGAGAAATCAATCGCGGCATCGAGCCTCGGTTTGCACCCCATTAACGAAGGAAATCTACTGCGGCTTGTCATTCCGCCGCTCACGGAAGAACGTCGCAAGGAGCTAATAAAAGTTCTGCACGAAAAAGGGGAGAGTGCCCGAGTCAGTATCCGCACGGCCAGAGAGGAAGCTTGGAAACAACTCAAACTCGACGAGCAAACAGGAAAGATTTCAGAGGATGAGCAGTTCCGATCGCAGAAAGATATGCAAAGAATTGTTGACGAATATAACGAAAAGATCCGTGAAATTGTCGAGAAAAAAGAGAAAGACATCATAGCGTTCTAAAGACCATGGGGTTAACCGTCATCATCTTTGTTGTCGTACTCGGCCTCCTCATCTTTGTCCATGAGCTGGGCCATTTTCTTATGGCGCGGCGCATGGGTGTGAAGGTAGAAGAATTTGGCTTTGGTTTTCCACCTCGCATGTTCGGCGTTCGGCGAGGCGACACAACCTACTCAATAAACTGGATACCGCTTGGCGGGTTCGTCAAAATTAAAGGCGAGCAAGGGGACCACCCAACGGACCAGGACAGCTTTACCTCAAAAAAGGTGTGGCAGCGCTTTCTTATTCTTTCTGCTGGCGTGGGTATGAATATTGTCCTCGCATTTGTGCTGATTTCTATTGGGTTTATGATTGGTTTGCCGTCGGTGGTTGACCAGGACGGCGTTGCCGGAGCAAACGTGCGTGATCTAAAAATCCAAATAGTGGAAGTGCAGGATCAGTCGCCCGCAGCGCAAGCAGGCCTTGCGGTTGGCGACACGATTCTGAGAGTAGATGACCAGCCCGTTACCACGATTACCGTTTTCCAAAATTATACCAAAGAGAAAAACGCTCAACCCATGACGCTACTCGTGAAGCGGGGCGGCGAGGAACGCATAGTCACTGTCACGCCCACAATACTTGAGGGGTCGGATCATGCTGTGGTCGGCATTGGACTCGTTGAATCGGGACTGATCAGCTATGCGCCGCACCTCGCAATTTGGGAAGGTCTCAAAACCACCGGCATGTTGCTTTGGCGGATTATTGAGGCATTCTACACGGTGCTGCGAAACTTGATTATTGGTGTGCCGGTTGGCGCGGACATTGCCGGGCCCATCGGCATCGCGGTACTTACTGGACAAGTCGCGAAACTCGGATTCATTTACATTCTGCAGTTTACCGCCCTTTTATCATTGAATCTTGCCGTTATTAACTTTTTACCAATCCCAGCGCTGGACGGCGGCCGCGTACTTTTTCTTATCATTGAAAAAATTCGCGGAAAAGCAATTAACCGAAAAATCGAAGCAACGGTTCATAACGTCGGATTTTTTGTACTTATCGGCCTCGTGATTCTTGTGACGTTCCGCGATGTTTCTCGTTTTAGCGAACAAATTAAAAACTTTTTTCATACGATCTTCTAAACAGCTATGTTGCAATCACAACTGTTCCCGCGAACCCAAAAAACGACACCAAAAGACGAAGAGAGCCCTAACGCCGTGCTCCTGACGCGCGGCGGCTTCGTCGAAAAATTGATGGCCGGCGTATATTCGTATTTGCCGCTCGGCTACGCGGTGCTCAAAAACATCGAGAGAATTGTGGTCAAAGAAATGACGTCGATCGGTGGACAACAGCTCTTTATGCCGTCCCTGCAACCAAAAGAGCTTTGGGATAAAACCGGTCGATGGCAGTCACTCGCTGGCATTATGTACCAGTTCACAGATCGCTCAAAACGGCCAGTCGGCCTGGCGGCAACGCATGAAGAAGTGCTGACTGACATTATCCGTAGGCACATTCAATCGTATAAAGACCTGCCGCTTGCGCTGTTCCAAATCCAAACGAAATTCCGGGATGAAGCCCGAGCAAAGTCCGGACTTCTGCGGGGCAGGGAATTTCCCATGAAAGACCTGTATAGCTTTCACGCAAACGAACAGGATCTCGATACGTATTATCAGCGAGTCATCAAAGCCTATCACGCCATCTTTGCTCTCTGCGACCTTGAAACAATTCTTACGGAAGCGTCCGGAGGCTCTTTTTCGAAAGAGCGTTCCCACGAGTTTCAAGTACTGGCCCCAAACGGCGAAGATACGATCGTCTTCTGTCCGACTAAGGATTATGCCCAAAACAAAGAAATTGCCGAACACAAAGCGGGAGCATCGTGCCCTCAATGCGGACAAACTCTGAAAGAAGCGAGCAGTATCGAGGTGGGCAATATTTTCAAACTAGGCACAAAATACGCTGATGCGCTCGACGCGAACTATGTTGATGCGTCCGGCGAAATGAAACCCATCGTCATGGCGTCCTACGGAATCGGCCTAGGCAGACTCATGGGAACGATCGTGGAGACCCATCACGACGAGCAGGGGATTCTCTGGCCAAAGACTGTCACGCCATTCCAGGTACACTTGATCGATTTGCATCCCCAGGAATCGGGCAAGCAAAAGACTCTCAAAATCTATGACGCGCTTCGTAAAGAATATACTGTACTCTATGACGATCGCCCGATCGCTGCCGGCGCAAAGCTTAAGGACGCGGATCTTCTTGGCATGCCCGTGCGCCTTATTACAAGCGAAAAAACCGGAGAAAATATAGAGATGCGTTTCCGGAACGAGCAGAAATCAAAAGTCGAAACGCTTGAACCGGTCATAAAAAAACTTCAGGCATTCTACGCAATCTAGCCAATGTTCAAATCGTTACTCGGAAAATTTTCGCGCGACATGGGCATTGACCTGGGAACGGCCAACACGCTTGTGTATGTAAAAGACCGCGGCATCGTCATTAATGAGCCGTCGGTTGTGGCGATCAACACGCGCACAGACCAAATTCTCGCAGTCGGAGAGGAAGCGCGCCGTATGGTCGGGAAAACTCCATCCCATATTGTCGCGGTCCGGCCACTCGTGAACGGCGTTATTTCTGACTTCGAAGTCACGGAAAAAATGTTGAAGTATTTCATCAATAAAGTCCATCGCGAGGGGTTTACCATTCTGCCGAGGCCGCGCATTGTCATTGGCATCCCGCTCGGCGTTACCGAAGTGGAACGGAAAGCCGTGGAAGACGCGACCGTGCACGCCGGCGCTCGAGAAGCATACCTGATCGAAGAGCCAGTTGCCGCAGCGATCGGCTCCCGACTGCCTATCCAGGACGCGTCCGGCAATATGGTTGTTGATATCGGTGGGGGAACAACCGAAATTGCCGTTATCTCCCTCGGCGGGGTTGTCACCTGGAAATCACTGACCGTAGCGGGCGACGAGCTTGATCGCAATATCATTCAGTATGCCCGTGAGCGATTCAACCTGCTGCTTGGCGAACGAACGGCAGAAGAAATAAAAATCAAAATTGGGTCTGCAATTGAAGAAGAACACCCACACGAGACAAAAATGCGAGGTCGGGATCTTATCACTGGTCTTCCGAAAGAAGTCGCGGTCACGAGCAGCCATGTACGGGAAGCAATCGCGCGATCGCTTAATACAATGGTTGAAAACATCAAGTCAACTCTTGAACGAACGCCCCCTGAACTCGTCGCGGATATCTATGAACGCGGCATTGTTCTTGCGGGAGGCGGCGCACTTCTGCGCGGGCTCGACCAGCTCATCCACCATGAAACCCAAATTCCTGTCCACATCACGGATGACCCGTTGACGGCTGTTGTTCGCGGTACGGGCATCGTTTTAGAAGACTTGGAAAACTTAAAGCGAGTTCTCGTACTCTCCAGCGGCGAAAGTATTCTTAAATAAATCGTTTTTCATGGCACGCTTACCACAACGCAGCTTTCTTCTTATTCCATTAATTATTCTCCTTATTGGTACTACTCTTTTCTTTACCTCAACACGTGTCTATAGCGGCCTGCAAGGAGGCCTTGCGACGGCTTTCAATCCAGTGCAAGAGTTCTTTGGAAGTGTCGAAAACGGTTTGCAGAATATTCAAACGTATTTCACCGACAAACAGAAACTGACGGACGAACGCGACCAGCTCGCCGAACGCGCACGCCAACTTGAATACGAAGTAACGAATTTGCGAGAGTTGATGAACGATAACGTAATTCTCACACAGGAACTGGCCTTCGCACGGGAATTTAATTTACGGCTCGTTACGGGAAAAATCATCGGCCACTCGCCGGACAACCCAAACGTGCTCATTATCAATAAAGGTGAGGGACAGGGGATACGGGTTGGCATGCCTCTTATCGCTGGACCAGGAACGTTTATAGGCACAATCATACAAACGCAGGCCAATACTTCTCTGGCGCTTTTGCTTCAACATAACCAAAGTCGTGTGGCAGCCGTCGTGCAAAATGAGGACAATCCGGAGGGCGTGGTAACTGGTTCCTTTGGGCTTTCCCTAACGATGGAGTTGATCCCCCAAGAAAAAAAACTAGAAGCAGGAGATTGGGTAATCACCTCTGGCCAAGAAACGTATATCCCACGCGGCCTCGTCATCGGTCAAGTTGAAACCATTTCGTCAAATCCCGGCGAACTGTTCAAGAAAGCTTCGATTTCCCAAACGGTGAACGCTCAACTCCCCCAAATTGTAAGCGTCGTTATTACCATATGATCAAAACAATTGCACTTTTACTCTTGATTCTTTTCCTTGGAATCTTTCATCTCGCCGTATTCACTTCCGGCGACGCATTTGGGCTTGCGATCAATCTGCCGCTCGTCGCCCTGTTTCTCCTCACCATGTATCGGGGGTTTCGACAAGGCATTGCCGCTGGGATCATCCTGGGGATTTTATATGACATCTATTCCGTTTCGATCAACGGCACGTATCTGATTGCGTGGACGCTACCAGTCCTCGTAACATTTCTCCTTGCGAAAAACGTTTTTACAAACCGATCCACTCTTTCTTTTATCGCGCTCTCCGCGCTTGCGACTCTCAACTTTTTAATCGCACTCATTCTCGTAAGTCACGGCGCGTACCTCCTTGGTCTCTCGCGCTATCCATTTCCTTTTTCCAGAACAATAGTAGGGGATATGGGGCTTCAATTGGTTTTGAATACTGGAATTGTTCTGTTGCTCATCCATGGAACGAGGATCGTGAAAACACGGTTAAGTACTCGTTTCCTGCTCAATCGTCGTACGTAAAGAGATGAAAAAAAATCCTTTTTCTCTACAACCTGATACCCAAAACAGCCGAATAAAAAATTACGCCAAGCGTAAGTGGCAAGGCGATTCATTTCGAGATGATGCAGTCTCCTCGGGCCAGGCAGTCTCCCTGCACGTAAACTTGGCAACAACCAGAATCATTTTTGGGCTTTTTCTCGTGCTCCTTGGCGCACTGTTTGCTCGCGTTATCACCCTCCAAGTTGCGAAAGGCGAAGAATACAAAGTTGCGGCCGAAGAAAATCGTATCCGCAACAAAATTCTGCCTGCTCCGCGCGGCATTATCTTCGATCGGAACGGAACGCCGCTCGTCAGCAATGTGCCAAACTTTGTCGTGACCATCACGCCTGCCGACATCCCGAAAGGCGATGGCCGTGCATCGCTCGTCAAAACGCTTGCACCCCTTATTATGATGAGTGAAGAAGAATTGCAAACCTTTATCGCAGCGCTACCACAGCATTCCTTTGAACCTGCTATTGTGAAAGAGAAGCTGCCCTATGAACAAGCATTGAAGCTTGAAATTGCGAGCGCGAGTCTGCCAGGCGTTGACGTTGAACTGACCAGCAGTCGGCTCTATAAAGATCCGGAAGCGTTTGCTCACCTTTTGGGCTATGTTGGGAAAATTTCAAAAGAAGAACTGAATGCAATCCGCGCCAAAGGAGATACCACATACGAAACAAATGACCTCGTAGGCAAAACCGGGTTGGAATCCTATTATGAACAAGAAGTTAAGGGTGTACACGGAAAAAAACAAGTTGAAGTGGACTCGCTTGGCAAGGAAAAAAAAGTAACAGCGGAAGCGGACAGCAGGCCCGGAGAAAACCTTGAGACAACTATTGATGAAAAGCTCCAGACAACACTTGCGCATGAGATTATGCGGATCGTCGCTAATTCCCGAACAATCACCGGCGCATCCGCAGTAGCCATTGATCCGCGCAATGGCGAAGTGCTCGCCATCGTGTCTGCTCCCTCTTTCGACAATAACGCTTTTGTGCAAGGGCTGTCCCCGACGGACTACGAGAAGCTTACACAAGACCCCAGGAATCCGCTTTTCTATCGAGCCGTATCGGGCGAATACCCATCTGGCTCTACCATCAAACCTCTTATCGCGCTCGCGGCCTTGGAAGATGGTGTTATTACCGAACGAACAACATTCTTGAGCACGGGCGGTATTCAGATTGATAAGTGGTTTTTCCCGGACTGGAAAGCGGGCGGACACGGCGTGACTGACGTTCGCAAAGCAATCGCAGAATCGGTGAATACGTTTTTTTATGAAATTGGTGGCGGAGATGAGACATTCACAGGGCTCGGTGTTGAAAAAATTCGCACGTACCTTCAACGTTATGGATTGAACCGCTTGCTTGGCATTGACCTCGCGGGCGAAGCAACTGGCTTTTTGCCTTCGATGGAATGGAAAGAACAAACCAAAAAGGAGCAATGGTACATCGGCGACACGTACCACCTTGCCATAGGCCAAGGTGATTTGCTCGTTACTCCTCTTCAAGTTGCAAACTACACGGCGATGATCGCAAACGGCGGCACCATTTATCAACCGCATATTGTGAAACGCATCACGGACGAAGCCGGTAAACCAATCAAAGACATTGCGCGGGAAGCCATTGCTGCAAACGTTGCAAGCGCAAAGAATATCGGGATCATCCAATCTGCCATGCGCCAAGGGGTAATAAGCGGTTCGAGCAAGGCAATGCAAAGCCTCTCCGTCTCTTCAGCCGGAAAAACCGGAACCGCGCAATGGGCCAGCGATAAGCCGACGCATGCTTGGTTCACGGCATTCGCACCGTACGAACACCCCGAGATCGCCATTACGGTAATGGTCGAATCCGGCGGTGAGGGACACCAAACCGCGCTTCCTGTGGCCCTTAAAGCACTCCAGGAATGGTTCTCGCGATGAGGTCAGACAGGATCACTGAAGGACTTGACGAGAAAGAAAAAGCAGCGTATCCTGCCTATAGAGCAAGGGAAAATGAAATGCGCAAAAAACTCCGGGGGCCTCTCTGACCACGACCGGGGGTTGAATTTTTTTCAAGATTAAACTCTATGAGCGAACAAAACACATTCCTTACCCAACATGGATTGGAAAAATTACAAGCGGAGCTTGAAGAACTCAAGACCGTAAAACGTCGCCAAATCGCCGAACGCATCCAAGAGGCGAAAGAACTGGGCGACCTTTCTGAAAACGCTGAATATGTCGAGGCGAAAAATGAACAAGCCTTTATTGAAGGCAGAATTCTTGAAATTGAAACGCTGCTCAAGCACGCGACAGTGATCAAGGATACGAAACGAAAATCGGGGACCGTCAGAATTGGATCAAAAATTACAGTACGCGACGAAAAAAAGACACATGAATACCTGATCGTCGGTTCGAACGAAGCCGACCCCAGCATCGGAAAAATATCTAACGAATCGCCGATTGGCCATGCCTTTCTTGGAAAAAAGCCAGGCGATACCGTTCTGATCACTGTACCAAGCGGCACCAAAAAATTCGAAATCGTTACAATTCATTAACCATAAGTACAAGAGAAAACCACGCATTTCAACGTGGTTTTTTGTTTGCCCTCAAGAGCGAATTTTGGTATGATACAGTACATGAAAACGTCTGATCAACATGAGATTCGTTTAAAAAAACTCCGCGCCATCCGCGAAAAGGGGAGAGAGCCGTATCCAGCGCGAACCAACCGAACGCACACAATCCATGAAGCGAAATTGAAATTTAACGATCTCGAAGGCAAGGGGTTGCTCACCATCGTAGGACGCATCCGAACGATTCGCCTCCATGGGGGCTCGACGTTCATGCATATAGAAGATGGGACGGACAGGATACAAATCTACCTCAAAAAAGATACGGTTGGAGAGACTGCGTACGCAGCCTCGATGGACCAGCTCGATATCGGCGATTTCCTCGAAGCGACCGGAAAACTATTTCGCACAAAAAAAGGCGAACAAACACTGCTTGTTGAGCAATATCGCTTGATCGCGAAAGCACTGGCTCCACTCCCGGAAAAATGGCACGGCTTATCTGATGTGGAGATCCGATATCGCCAGCGATACCTTGATCTCATTGCAAATCCCGAGGTACGGGCGATATTCCGAAAACGGGGCATGGTCATAAAAGCGATTCGCGAGTTCTTGGATGGGGAATCCTTTCTGGAGGTCGAAACGCCCATTCTCCAGCCGATCCCCGGCGGCGCCCTTGCCCGGCCATTCAAAACGCATCACGAAGCGTTAAATATTCCGCTGTTCCTGCGGGTCGCACCGGAACTGTACCTGAAACGCCTGCTTGTCGGGGGTTACGAACGCGTGTACGAAATTGGCCGATGTTTCCGCAACGAGGGAATTGACCATAGTCACAATCCAGAATTCACGCAAATAGAGTTTTACGCGGCGTATATGGACTACGAAAAACTCATGTCGCTTACCGAACGACTGCTCGAGGACGTGGTGCACAAAAGTACCGGCTCGCTGAAAGTCGAATACGAAGGTATATCAATCGATTTCTCTGCTCCATATAAGCGAATGACCTTCCACGACGCATTCAAAGAATTCGCAAAAATAGATATAGACCATCACTCGACCACGGAATCGCTGGCAAGCGAGGCGAGGAAACGCGGATTGACGATTGAAAAAAAGTTCGGGTATGCCAAAATTCTGGACGAAATCTACAAAGAGCTTATCCGGCCCTTTATTATCCAGCCTACCTTTATCGTTGATTATCCAATCGAACTCTCGCCGCTCGCAAAGCGAAAGATGGACGATCCAAAACTCGCGGCGCGATTCCAATTGCTGGTCGGCAAAACCGAACTCGTGAACGCGTTCTCCGAACTAAACGACCCGATAGACCAACGCGAACGTTTTCTCGAGCAGGAAAAACTTCACAAGGCTGGTGACGAAGAGACCGAGCGTATGGACGAGGATTTTCTCGAGGCGCTTTCGTATGGGATGCCGCCTGCTGCCGGATTCGGCATGGGCATTGATCGACTGACCGCATTGCTGACCAACTCCCACAATATCAAAGAAGTGATTCTTTTCCCCACCTTAAAACCGAAGCATCAGGAATGATCACGCGCGAAACGGCATACGCCTTGCTGACGGAGCACACAAAAAATCCAAATCTCGTGAAGCATGCGCTTGCCGTTGAAGCAGCCATGCGGCATTACGCGAAGCACTTTGGGAAGGATGAAGAAACCTGGGGTATTGTGGGTCTTATTCACGATTTTGACTACGAACAATATCCGGATCTCAAAGACCATCCATTCAAAGGTGTAGAAATTCTGCGAACGCATGGATGGCCAGAGGCGCTATTGCACGCGGTTCTGGCGCACGCGCCGCACACTGGTACACCGCGAGAAAACACCATGGATAAGGCGATTTTCTCGGTCGATGAACTTTCCGGATTTATTATCGCTGTAGCATTAGTCCGGCCGAACAAAAAGCTTGCCGAAGTGGACGTAGAAGCCGTAAAGAAAAAAATGAAGGAAAAAAGTTTCGCCAAACAAGTGAACCGAGAAGAAATACGAGAAGGTGCCGCGGAGCTGAAACTTTCCTTGGATGAACACATTCAGCACGTGCTCACGGCGTTGCAAACCATCGCACCAACGCTCGGTCTCTAAAAACTACCTATGCTCGACCTCGCATACATTCGAACACACCCCAACGAACTGAAGGAAAAACTCCTGCAAAAAGGTTCGCGAATTGATATTGACCGCCTGCTGAAGGTTGACGAGGCGTTACGGAGCGCCATGGCCAAACTTGAAGCCTACCAAGCAGAGAAAAACAAAGCGAATCGCGAAATGAACAAAGGCGGCGACAGAAAAGACATCATCGCGAGCATGAAGCAAATCGATAAGAAGGCCGACGACCTCAAACAAGAAGTGCGTAAGCTGGAAGCGGAACGCAATGCCATGCTGCGACAGCTGCCGAATCTGGCGCTGTCGGACGTACCCATTGGTAAAGACGCGTCGGAGAATAAGGTGCTGCGAGAAGTCGGTGCAACCACGCGCTTTTCGTTCAAACCAAAGTCACACGACGAATTGGGCAAAGCGCTCGACCTGATTGACACGAAAACAGCTGCTCACGTATCAGGTACGCGCTTTGGATATCTGAAAAACGAAGCTGCGCTTCTCGAATTCGGCCTTGTCCAACTCGCCTTTGACACCCTCCTCAAAAAAGGGTTTACACCCGTCATTCCGCCACAACTTGTGAAAGATGAAAACATGGAAGGACTAGGCTACCTCGAAGGGCAGGGGAGGGACGAACGCTACCATTTGGACAAAGACAAACTCTATTTCATCGGCACTGCAGAACACGCGTTGATTCCCATGCATGCGGAACAGACGCTGGAGGCAAAAGATTTACCGATCCGATACGCGGGATTCTCCACCTGTTTTCGCCGCGAGGCCGGCTCCTACGGCAAAGATACGCGTGGCATTTTCCGTGTGCATCAATTCGATAAAGTTGAAATGGTGTCGTTTTCACCTCCGGAGCAAGCCGAAAGTGAATTCCAACTCCTGCTTGGTGCAGCAGAAGAACTTATGAAAAAAGTCGAAATTCCGTATCGCATTGTGAGCTTATGCACAGGCGACCTGTCGTTTCCGTCAGCCCGCACGTACGACATCGAGGCATGGATACCGTCAGAGAACCGCTATCGCGAACTCCAATCCATTTCCACGTGCACGGATTTCCAAAGCCGTCGGCTCCATATTCGCTTCAAAACGCCAAAAGGGTTGGCCTTTGTACACACGCTTAATGGAACGGCCTACGCGATCGGACGCACGCTTATTGCCATACTCGAGAACCACCAACAAATGGATGGTTCCGTAGTCATTCCAAAGGCGCTAAAAAAATTCGTAGGAATCAAGAAGATTAGTCCCAAAAACAAAATCTGATGTTTCGTCGCTTTTTTGAACGACCAAAAAAGCGACGGAAAAAAGTCGCCGCCCGACTCCGCAATCGAGAACTGCAGGCTCATCGTCGCTTTTGACCCGAACTCGGCCTCGACAAGTTCGGCCTCACACAGCGGGATCAAATCCCCCACCTATCGACAAAGCTCGAGGTGGGGGATCGCTCCTCTTCGCTCCGCAGTTCTTGACGATTGCTTCGTAAGGGCGGTTCAAAAAGAAGAATATTTATAAATTTTAATCTGTCATTTTGATTTTTTATTTTTACATTTTACATTATGGAAGGACTGACGTGGCTTGAAATTTCACGTTCAAGCTTCGTTCATAATGTCAAACAGTTTCGAAAACTGGTTGGACATAGAACAAGCATCATGGCCGTCGTCAAATCCAATGCTTACGGGCATGGCATGGTTGAATGCGCCAAGGTTTTCAAAAGCGCCGGTGCAGACTGGCTCGGCGTCGCGAACCTTGACGAGGCGTTGAACCTTATTCATGCGCGGCTCAAGGCGCCTATCATGGTATTAAGCTACTTCAACCAGGACAACGACCAGGTTCGCCAAGGTATTACGGCAAAAGTCCGATTCCCCATGTACACGCTTGAGCAGGCGCACTACCTTTCGGCCATGAGCCGCCGTCTGAACAAACGCGCGATGATCCATGTCAAAATAGATACCGGCACAACACGGCTTGGTGTACTACCGAATGGCACAGTTCGATTCGTCCAAGCGATACAAAAACTCCCGGGCTTAACGCTGGAAGGGATTTTTACCCATTTTGCTGACTCCGAAAATATCAACCAAGCATTTACCAATAAGCAACTTACCGCATTCCAACAAACCATAAAGCACCTTGAACAGCAAGGAATGCACATACCGATGCGCCATGCCGCATGCAGCGCATCCACAATTATGAACCCACATACACGCTTGAGCATGGTGCGGCTCGGCATTTCTTTATACGGATTATCGTCAGTTCAGAACGGCTTCAAAAACCGCATATCACTGAAACCAGGGCTTTCGTGGTATACCCGCATTATTCAAGTCAAAACCGTGTCACGAGGCACAACCGTTGGCTATGGTCGCATATATCGGGCAAAACGACCTGCCAGGATCGCCGTATTACCAGTCGGCTACTATGAAGGGTACGATAGGAGTCTGTCGAACAATGCCGACGTGCTGGTCCAGGGCAAGCGCGCCCCGGTACGCGGGCGCATCTGCATGAACCTCACGATGGTTGACGTTACACACATCCCCAAAGTCAGAGTAGGGGACAAAGTAGTATTGCTTGGTCACGATGGCCCGGAAGAAATGACCGCGAATGAACTCGCTCATCAAGCAAAAACAATTCACTACGAAATCGTTTCCCGTATCAATCCTTCCCTTCCTAGGATCATTACAAAATAAATCCCGACTTTTCTTCTTTTCTACCCGGCTTGAGCCGAGGGTGTTCAGGGCTTTAGCCCGGTCTTCCTGACCTAAAGGTCAGAAACCCTCACCTGAAGGTGGGTAGAAGTCTCCTAAAGTTGGTGTGGGGATAAAAAATACCCTCACTCTTTAAAGAATGAGGGTGTTCGCGGCAACCGTTTTGGTTGTTTACGGCTAACGCTGTAGAAAAGACTTAGAGCTTCTCTAACTTCTAGCTGAATATACTATAAATCAAACGAAAAATTTGTCAAAGTGCTCATTGTGGATAACTAAAAAATCCCCGCCTCCACGATGGTAGATATGGTTGCGGGGATATTGGCAAACTAGGCGAAGACCCAGATAATCATGGATCTCGCAGATAAAGAATCCTCTAATGGATCCTCTTAGAAAGAACATGCCGTCTAGAGCCTAAGCTCCGGGCAAACTAAAGGTAACAAACTGCAAAAAAGGTGTCAAACATTTTCATGCAGAATTTCATGACTTCCAAACTAGCAATAAAAACCCCGCTTCCATAATGGTAAAATGGTCGCGGGGTCTATCAAAGGGACTTGATAAAAAGAATAAATGAGAGTACCTGAATTGAGAAAGAGCATGACGCGGAGTGGTAAGCTCCGGACAAACTCAATGTACCAGACTGCGAAAAAGACGTCAACCATTTTCCATAACTACCAATAAAAACCCCGCTCCCATATAATGGTCGCGGGGACTGTGAAAAGAAACCTCATCCTGGAATCGGAGCACAAGCAAGAAAGTGCAGAGGATTTCTTTCAAAACAAACATAACATACGCTATAAAACATGTCAAGTAAAGGGCTATACCTCACATTTTTACTGTAGCTTACATGCGTTGGAATTTTAAACGTAAACAACTCAATATCGTAGACGCAAAAGAGCCTCTCTATCGCAACCCGCTGTTTCAGAAAAGAACATGGCAGCAGTTTGTCGTTGAACGCTTTTCCTTTTTTGTCCTTCTTGCTTTGCTGCTCATGTTCGGACTGGTCTACCTATTATTTTATTCGCCGGTATTCGCCATTACGACAGTTGCAGTACAAACAAACGGAATCATCAATACAGAATTCGTAAAAATGAATCTTGTGGATTGGCAATTGCACCAACGCCGCGCCGCAATCTATCCGCAAAGCAACATATTCCTGTTCAGTAAATCATGGCTGAAAGAAAACATCGAAAAGAAATATCGTATCGAGGATCTTTCCATCAAGAAGAAATTACCAAACGCGATTATCATTACTATCAAAGAGCAACCGCCCGCGCTGCTGTGGAAAACCGGGGAATTGTATTACTCTGTTGACGTGAACGGCATTGTTGTGCGTCAAGAACAAACGGAGAACGTCGCCAGCGACGCTACCATCGTCCAGCAAGAGGGGAGCGGTGAGGTCGCGGTTGGCAAACGCATTTTATCAGAAGATACAATATCCTTTATCCTTACGCTCCGAGACGATCTCAAGAACAAAACAACGGTGCACGCCCTCATGAACACGCTTCTGGCAGGCGGCAGCTCTGAACTGCACATCAAGTCTGACGAAGGATTCACTATCTACTTTGATCGACGCGAAAGTCTGCAGGCGCAAATGGAAACGCTTATACAGGCGCTTAATACGACCCTGGCCGATCAGCGGTCAAAGTTACAATACATAGACGTAAGAATCCCCGGTAAAGTATTTTATAAGTGACTATATAAAAAGGTAAAAATAAAAAATATTGAAGTGATTCTTCCAAATTTTTATATTTAATTTTTAATCTTTAATTTACTGACATGATGTTACTCTCGCATGTACTGGCTGGCGCCGTGATCGGTGTAAAAGTCGAAAGCCCCATAGCCATTGCCTTGACGGGCTTTTTGTCTCATTTTATATTGGACTTTATCCCGCATTGGAATTTTGCCAGGCCGCGTAAAATCCATTTTAATGAATTCTTTCGAATCTGGCCAGATCTCATAGCATCAACATTGATCTATGCAGTTTTTCTCCTCGTCTTTGCGAATCAATGGAAACTCATCACGCTCGGCGTATTCTCTGCGATCCTGCCGGACTTATTATCGCTGCTCGATAATACCAAACTGGCAAAAACCACGTTCAAATGGTTTTACAATTTGCACGAACGCGTACAGCATGAAATCCATATCGTGCCGGGTATTGCGGTGCAAGTGTTTTTTATTCTTATAATCCTTTGGTGGCTCATAATATAAAAGTAAAAATAAAAGATCAAAAATAAAAAATGCGGAAAATTCCTTTACTTTATTTTTTATATTTAATTTTTAATCTTTAATTTTGGAATGATTTTACTTGCCCACATGTTGACCGGCGCCGTAGCCGGTGTCAAAATCGGAAACCCTGCGTTGGTCGCCGTCGTTTCTCTAGCGTCGCACTTTTTGCTTGACCTGGTACCGCATAAGGACTTTGACGCGCCGAAAAAAGCCGAGCCAAAGGAATTCCTGAACATGTGGCCGGACCTGCTTTCAAGCATTGCCGTATTCTTTGCATTGCTTTATTCGTACCCCGAGCACTGGGTAAACCTGCTCATCGGCGTTACGTTCGCCATCCTACCGGACGTTATATCCATCTTCGGCATCTTTCCCGCTGTCAGAAGGGGACTCGGGCGCTTCCTAGCCTTCCACGCCGCGATTCAGGTGCGCGTTGGGTGGACGCTGGGCCTAACGACACAAATAATGTATATTGCGATCCTCTTATTCGTCCTGAAAGCGCTTTAGGCAATCACCACCATTCGGGTAGGTGCGGATCCTCAGATCCGCACCGCCTCGATCTGAGGATCGAGGCTACCCTCAAAGAGCTAGGGAACAGGGCTTTACAACAAATAAAGCCCTATATATAATAAAGTTGTTACTGTGTATAATATCCCTTACACTCACCAATAAAGACATAAAGAGCTATACTCCTATGTTACCCCATTTAGATGACTTTCTCCTCAATCTCCAAACAAATAACTACTCTGAGGAGACCATATACAACTACGAGCGCGATTTAAAAGTGTTTGAGACGTATTTGGTTAAAGAGGCGAATCTCCCCTTCCCAAAGCTCAAGAAACGCGATATAGAACAGTACAAGGCATACCTTGCCTCCCGGGACCGTAAAACGGCCGAGGACGAGGCAGGCAAGAAGCGTCTAGGCGGATTTTCCGTGAACCGGATGCTTTCGAGCCTTCGGTCCTTTCTCAAGTACCTGATTGATAATGACTACCCGACATCTGTCTCGCCAGAGATGGTGAAATTGACCAAAACGATCAAGAAGCACCCGCAAGTGGCAGAATTCCCTGACTTAGTACGCTTGATTGAATCCCCTACTGAATTCGAAAAAAAAGTAAAAGTGGTAGCGCTTCGTAATCGCGCTATACTCGAGGTTCTGTTTTCAACCGGGATGCGCATTTCCGAGCTTGTGAGCTTGAATAGAAACCAAATAGACCAGACCGGCAAAATATTCATTTTAGGCAAAGGCAAAAAACAGCGATTCGTGTATCTCACGGATCGCGCACACCATCATGTTGAACAATACTTGCGAGCTCGCAAAGACAGTGCCCTCGCCCTCTTTATCCCCTACCGTGGCAGCAATATCAAAAAAACGACTTCGCGCATCTCAACAAACTATATTCAAATGAAAATAAAAAAATACAGGGATCGCTTGCGTATCAATGTCCCAACGAGCGCCCACTCCCTCCGCCACGGCTTTGCGACCTACATGGCCGAACAAGGCGCCAATCCTGCGGCTATACAGATACTCCTCGGCCACGAATCGCTAGACACAACCACGCGCTACGTCCACGCCTCTGACAAATACGCAGAAAAGACGCATAAGAAGTATCATCCATTGAAATAAAAGCAAAAAATTCATTGACTTTCCCACATTTAGTAGTATAATACCTTGTGGGAGTACAACATATTGTGTCAGGGGGAATGGTGAGCCCCGGCTTTACACTTCTTTGAAAGCCGAATTCGCCTATATTTTTATGAAAAAAATAGTCCAAAATGAAGGATGCTGCAAAAAAATCAAGTAAATGGTGGCGAAAAAAAGTTGTAAAATTAGGGTCGGTAGTTTTTGCGTTTGCTCTTATTAGCGTTGAATTTAGCGCTGAAGTTACACAAATTTACAACTTCTTTTTTTCAACTCCCGCAGAAAAAAAACAGATTGCGGAACAAGAGGTAGGGAGACAGAAAGTATTGAGCGAAAGTGCCCTTGATAGCATTGAAACAACAAATTTCGAAGGTTTTGATAAAATTGGAGACATTAGGTTCAACAAAGAAGGTGTTTTGTCACTAGGATATACAAAAAAAGGGTTCGCGTATTATCTCTCAACAAAAGCGATTTTTGAACACGCAGTAATTGAAGTCAAATTCACGCCGCTAACAGAAGCATCGGATTTTTACATCATCGTAGAAAATGCTTTCCAAATCATCATCGGCGATGGTGATAGACGTGCAATCAGCCTTAAATCGTTTGATGTCGACAACCCAAATTGGAATCCTGAATTTCCCGAGAATTGTAAAGTGACTAGCGAACTGAGATGCTATTTAACAGAAAGCTTCCCAGTCGATCAGCCAGTGAAGGCAACTATTGATGTAAACGCTAAAATCGAAAATGGCAGTACACGATCGGTGACATTAAACATAAAATTTTACGACCAAAACGGAAAATTATTTGACTTGAACGGTGGTCAAGAAATTGTTTGGAATTTTTCGGTCAACGGGAGCTTCAACGATAAAGCACGTTTTGGCGCCGGCTTAATCGATCCGAGCGCGCTTAACAAACCAAAGGTAATTTTTCACTATTTAACGGTTAAAGAAAAACTTCAGTAGAATAGAAAGGAGGTGCACATATGCATTTGATAAATGCAGCTAAGCAATTTAATGAGAACCTGCGTCTTTTTGGAAACCCGGAAACTGAACCCGAGAAGTACAATTTATACGCTGGCCTCCAAAACTTAGCGATTGGTTTATCGAGTCTTGAGAATAAAGTAGAGGCTTTGAAAAATCAACTCGCGATAAAAGTGTTACGCTAACTAGCCCAAGCTGTCCCCTGCCTCGTGCGTCACTCGATAAAGAATGATTGTGAAAATTGATTTTACCCTGTGGGGTATAAGGAAAAAAGGGCACGGCTGATCGAAAAGTGTAACCAAAGAAGCGGCTTTTTGGCCGCTTCTTGAATTGAGACAAGATTGAAAGTCTTATGGCAGGTAGTCCAGCGGATTCACTGGAATGCCATTGGAACGCACTTCGAAGTGCAAGTGCGGGCCGGTGGTGAGGTTACCGGCGCCTGGGGTGCCGGGAGTGCCGCCAACGAGGCCGATTTGCTGTCCGCGGACAACATAGGAATCCTCGCGCACGTCAATGCGACTCACGTGGCCATACACGGTGGAAAGTTCTTCGTTGTGCACAAGCATAATGTAGCTGTAGCCGAACCCCGCGTCTTTGGCGCGGGCGACGTAGCCGCTCGCCGCAGCGCGAATAGGCGTGCCTTGCGACGCGGGGATGTCGATGGCTGGGTGCTCGAAGTATCTGCGAAAAATATAGGTCGGATCGTGGAAGTACGCGGAAATACCCTTGGTGGGCGACACGGGCCACATGAGCGTGGCAATTTCCTGATTGAGGTCTATCCCCTCCCCTTCAAGCTCATTGCGGGCCTGGCGCTCCAAATTCGAGATATCTGCCGACGCTTGCTGCTGCTCAAGATTCGCCTGATCAAGCAAGCTCGCGAATTTTGTCTCGTTCGTTTTTGTTTGTCCAAGCAAATCTTCCTTGTATGTTTTCTGTTGACCAAGCGTTACGGCAGTCGTTTCCAGCGAACTATGCAAGTCGTCGAGTTCGTTCTTTTTCGCGTCCTGGTCCTGGCGCTTGGTTTCCAACTCATCTTTCAGCGATTTTACCTCGTCCAAACCGTCTTTCACGTTCTGTTGCAACTGCTCCGAGTACTGGATTTGATTATAAAAATCCGAGAACGAATCATGCGCAACGAACAGTTCAATAACTGTCTTTTGATCGTATTGGTATAATACTTGGATGTACCGAGAGAGCGATTCCCGTTTGGCTTCGAGTTCATTCTCCTTCTCCGCGATTTGCAACACGAGCTTGTTAATTTCCAATTCTATTTGCTGAAGCTCAATGTTGATGCGTTCGATGTCCGCCTGCGTCGTCGCAATTTGGTCGTCGAGCATTGAAAGCTGGTTTTGCAGCGATAACGCTTCTTGCTGCTTTATCTTGACACTTTCTTGATAGGTCGTAATGCGTTTCTGAATGTCCTCCAGCTGTTGCTGTTTATCCTGAATTTGCTGGTCAAGAGAAATGATGGATTGGCTGTCCGGCGTGCTCTCTTGCGCGAACGAAATTAACCTGGGCAAAACAAAAAATGAGGCAACAAGCAAGCATGCCCCAGCTGCGAATGCGATAGTTCGGGTTTTGTTTTTGTTTACAATGCCAGTGCTTTTGTTTTGCGCTTTTCTTAGCATCGTTTGGCCATTATAACACAATTCAGGGCCTACGACAAGTTCTACAGCTTTTGGATCGCCTCCCCTACCCTTTTCATGGATCGCTCCGGGCCGAGCGCTTCCATAACTTCAAACACGCCGGGCGACGCGGCCAAACCCGTAAGCGCCACCCGCAGCGGCCAGAGCACGGCCATGTTCGTATACTGCTTTTCCTGAACAAAATGTTCAAACTTTTGTTTAAGTTGATTGTGACGGAATACGGACTTCGGCAGCGTGGGCAAAAATTCTTTGACGTCGGAAAGAACGCGCACTGTTTCCTGTTGCGTGCCTTTCTTGGGAATGAGTAGCTTTGGATCATAATCGAGCGAGTCTAGAAAAAAGAATATCGCGTAGTTCTTAAATTCCGCAAGCGTTTTTAATCTTTCCTGAAAGAGCGGTGCGATGCGTTCCAGATCTTTCTCTGTGGCGTGGAGATCTTTAACGAATGGCATAAGCGCTTTGGCAAGCTCTTTCGGTTTCATTGTTCGAATGTACATGCCGTTCATCCAATCGAGTTTATCGGAATCGAACACCGCGCCAGCTTTGTTCACCTTGGCAAGATCGAACGCTTCAATGAGTTCGCCTGCATGGAAGATTTCCTGCTCCGTACCCGGATTCCAGCCAAGCAGCGAAATAAAATTCAATACCGCCTGGGGCAGATAGCCCGCGTCGCGGTACTCCAAGGCCGGCTTTGCGCCATGGCGCTTCGAAAGCTTGGACCGGTCCTTGCCGAGAATAATGGGCAGGTGCGCGAATTCCGGCAGTCGCCAACCGAACGCTTCATACAGCAACACGTGCTTGGGTGTGGAAGGCAGCCACTCGTCCCCGCGAATCACGTGCGAGATTCCCATATCGTGATCGTCTACCACGTTGGCGAGGTGGTACGTCGGAAAGCCGTCAGACTTCAGCAACACCTGGTCGTCGAGATTTTTATTTTCGAACGACACGCTGCCGTGAATAATATCTTGGAAAACGGTGGATCCCTCGTCCGGGATTTTCAAGCGAATGACGTGCGGCTCGCCAGCTTGCAATCTTTTCGTGACTTCGTCCTTTGAAAGGTTACGACAATGGCCATCATAACGCGGCGGCTGCTTTGCCAATTCCTGCGCTTTGCGCACCCGCTCCAGCCGTTCTTTCGTACAAAAACAATCATATGCACCTTCCTGTTTTACGAGCGTCGCGGCATGGGCTTTGTATTTTTCCAACCGTTCGGATTGCATCACCGGTCCTTCATTCCACTTCAAACCGTACCACCTAAGCGCTTCTTGAATATTCTCAAGCGCTCCAGGGACAATGCGTTCACGATCCGTATCTTCAATACGCAGGATAAATTCCCCCTTGTGTTTCCTGGCAAAAAGCCAGTTATACAAAGCTGTCCGAAGCCCGCCAATATGGAGAAACCCCGTTGGCGAAGGCGCAAAGCGTACACGTATTGTAGGAGATGTTTTCATACCGCTCCCAATAATGCGAGAATTTCAAACCATACGCCGGTGAGCAGGACAACGACCATGGCAAATGAAACAACTTTCAAAAAGCGAAGTCGTGGCAGGGTCGTACGCTTTTGCACCGTTTTAAACCGAATATAAATAAGAAACACGATAATCGCTTCAATACCGATGAACAGGGCGCCGGTTACACTTATGACTGTTAAGAAATTTTGAATGCCGATGACGAAAAGGAAGAGCGGCACAAAACATGTTATGGTCCATGCGATAAATTTTGGAAAACGCAAATCATACGTAAAAGTCTTCCTTAACGCAAGACCGAATGTAATAAAGGAAGTAAACGAGGTAATCACTCCAAGGAGATATCCGAAGAACATAATGGTCTGCCCGAAATGCGGCGCTAAACCGGACAAAGCGTCCTTTGTTGTTGTCGTGCCCGAGATGCCGAGAACAAAAAAAGTAAACACAATGTAAATACATATCGAGATCAAAACGCCGTAGGTAATCGCACGGCGCATGTGCTTCGCGTCGTGCCATAAAAGATCGCGTAATTCGGGAATCGCGTCAATACCCCACAGGGAAAACAACACGATCCCATAGGGCAAGAAGAATGCCGCGGAGCTGAATCCTGTGATGTTCTCTAAACGGAGCGAAGGAATGCCGGCAATGAAGACTATGACGACCAGGAGAACGAAGATACCCAAGAGGACCAATTCAACCGGTCCAATAGATCGTGAGCCACGCCACACAAGCCAGGCGCCGGCCAGAAAAAAGAGAAACGTATATAAAATAACTGAACCGCCAAACAAACTAGCAAGGAATCTGCCGCCGATCAACAAATAGGCAAGCAGCGCACCGAAGATGCCAAACATCTTAACGTGAAACGTCAGCCATTTTCCGAACCGACCTAAGTACAAACTCGCGTATCCGACCAGCCGGTGGTGACCCTTTGTATGCAAAGAAAATTCCGCGTAGAACAAATGCGTCAAAAGAACAACGGCGCCCAATAAAACAAAATACAAAAGCAGTGTGCCGTAGCCGGCTTGCAGAGCGGCGTAGGGCAAGCCAAAAAAACCGACGCCAACTATGGTGCCGATAAGGATAGACAGCGCGTAGAGATAACGCAAACGGTGTGTTAATACTCGCATGGAGATTGCTTCTAGTATACCACAAGAACTATGGTTTTACCTTGCGTAAAAAGACCTTTCGTTAGCCAAAAAAGGAACCGCGGGGAAACTGTCCGAAGCCTCGTATTAGAAAAAACCCTTGTAAACATTGGCGTTTCCCTGCGTTCCTGCTATACTACCTTGTGGATTTATTAACAATTAAGCGAAAGGTCTAAACGCGTATGGCAGGCAAAGGCATGAGCAAGTCCGAACTCCTTGGTCACATGGCCGAAAAAACCGGCATGTCCAAGAAGGATGTCGGCAATTTTATGGAGATGCTGGCGCAAACAGCGTACAGCGAAGTTAAGAGCAGGGGTGAATTCACCCTTCCGGGCGTCGGGAAGCTTGTAAAGAAGCACCGAGAGGCGCGACAAGGTCGCAACCCGGCAACAGGCGCGACGATCCAGATTCCCGCGAAGACGGTCGTCAAGTTCCGCGTTGCCAAGCAGGCAAAAGACTCGATTCTCTAAATCGCGTTTACCAAAAAGGCTCCTCTTTGTTGAAGGGCCTTTTTGATTTCTTGATTATTCTACTAAAATCATCGCTGTCATTCGGTCCGCGTGTGCGCTGCAATGAGAGGGATACGCGCCGGGCTTATCAAAAGTCAATGCGAACGTGTCACCCTTGCTTAGCGCGTTAGAATTCTGTGCCGTGTAATACGTGTGACTCGGGTGGGCGTCGGTGTTGACGTAATGGATGTCCGATTCATCGTTCACCCAGGTAACAGTGGTACCTTTGCTGATGCGAATATTCCGCGGCTCAAACGCAATGGCCTTCATGTGTATCGTGACTGCGGTTTGCCCGCGCATGTCTTCGAAGCTTGCTGCCCGTGTTTGATCGATGGCGAATTGGAAATTGCCGTCGTGGCAACTGCCGTCCGGCCAACACGCGTTGTAGCTGACGGTATAGAGTCCGTCCGGTGCGTTCATATCCATCGTGCGGCGCATGGCGAGCTTGTTCGCATCAATAGTCGTCGAGCCAGTGCTATACTCTTTTCCATCCTTCGTGATCGAAATCGTTGAGACTGTCGCTAGGTCAAAGTTGAAATCAAGCACGACGTTCACCGGCGGCGCTGGAAGAATCGAGCCGTGTGCCGGCGTGTTGCTTTCGTAGTGCGCGCTTTTCTTTGGATCACTGAATCTGAATGTTTGCGCGGGATTGGTCGCTTGTGTACTGGTGCCCGATGCGGTATTTGTGTTAATGGTATTTACGGTGTTGCTGCTTTGATAACCAGGCTTATTGATGACCACGAGCACTACAATAACCACTACCACAAGACCAACAATAATGAATATGATTGATTTCTTCATATGTAATATATGTCACTGATAAACTCGCTGATACAGTATACTAGAGAACATTGAGCACTGCAAAAAAACAAGTCAAAGTCGTTTCTTGGTAGGTACCAACCCGGTGATAAATCAATTTGTCACCTATGCGAATAGGCTACTAGTGAACTTCTCCCCTCACCCACTGGTAATACTCATTCCGCACTTCAATAACAAGTGACCCAACAAATGGCATCTTATCGCTGTGCAACCCTTTTGCCACTTTATATATTTTCTGAAAATAGCCAGGTAGCGTTTCTGCAATAAGGATAGCCCCTTTTGCGCTTGCGATCTTCCCAGACTTTGGCGGCCAGAAATACGCAGTTTTCAAGCGAGGCACAATATCATAGCATGCACTAAGCCGCCTCTTTAAAAGTGCTGTACCGATTTTGTCGGCTTCTTTAACGGTATTACAATTGATGAGGACCCAAAGAATTTTTTTCATACTACTTCAAAATGTCCAAAATAAAATTTCTTTCACGGCTGTGAGTCCATGGCTTAATACTGTTTCGAAACGCTTGAGCAGCATTTTGAGATTGCCGAACCATTTCCCTACCGATATGCACGAACGAACGATATGTTTCCCTATCTTTTCGAGCGTCAAGAAAAAGCAGTCGAAGATACTGAATTTTATCAAGATTCACCATGGCTTTGCCTTTTCGAAGAGGGTATCCGACATAGGCCTTGATCGTTTTTTTGTTTGCTATGGCAGCAAGTACGGTTCTGCGCATACCATCAAATAATCGCATAGTCCCCTCTTTATGGTCGTAAAAAATCAGCACCGGCTGATTGTCACGCTCCGGCTGTGATTTGAGATTGGGCATATATTTTTTGAAAAATACCCGGTGCTTATGATAGTACTCGGCGAATCGATAAAAATTTCGACCACTACGCATAATGATCCGGTCAACAATCTGGGGATTAAATCCGGTCATTGTTAAATCACTAATCTTTCGTTCCTCCAGGTTCCAAACGTAACCAGGGTTCGTCAACAAGCGATACACCCACTTCACGCGCCAGCCCTCCCCTATTCCGGCCACAAGTAGCCAGTACGTATGTTTCCCATCACGTTTGCGCATCCGAAAGAGTGACTGCTTTATTTTCCGCCGGAAAGATTTATCTTTCACGTCCCAAAAAATTTTCAGAAACTCATGATAGAGATACTGGTTTGCGATTTCGTGCGGTAAGACGTTCCGTTTGAGAATTCTGACTGGTTTCGGCGAGGAATGTTTCATTTCCATTTCTCATTATCAACCAAAAGCTCCAAAAAATCAAATAAAAAGAGCATGCGTTTTAACATGCTCTTATTCAGAATCCTGCCCGGGCAGCCAACAATGCTAGCATCAGCATTACCACACCAGCATCAATGGTTCTATAGTCTTGAGAGGTGTATTCCCTGGCAAGCAACAAGCGAAGGGCAAATTGGAAGAAAAGAATGGCCCCAATCACGAAAGGAATAATAACCGACATTGAATGGTGTGGGATCGTTACGGCGGCTAGCCCGTAGAAAAGGACTGCGACAAAGAGAAAAGAAGAAGCTACCCGCATGGTGGCAATAGGACCAAAGCGCATAACCATCGTGAATCGTTTACCCCGATCAACATCGAGATCCTCCATATCTTTGAGGATTTCTCGAGCCATGTACATACAAAAAGCACTGACGAGAAGAAATGGTATCACTGGATTTGTATGTTGAACGGCAAACCAACCAATAAGAATCGGCGTTATGCAAAGAAAAGACGCAATGAGATTCTTCCATGACCAATGACGAATAACAGTGGCATAAATATAGAGAGCAGCGAAATTGATTGTGACGATGAATAGGCAGACAAGTGGTAAGAATAGCGCAGCAACGGTCATTGAGAATGCAAATGTATATGCACCAAGATGCAAAAACAAAGCCGGGCGATATTGATGGTGAACATCCTTCCACTTGCTCTTATATGTATCATGACGAATAGCGTAATGCATCAGAAATGCACCAAGACAACCAAAAGTTGATACCCCGAAGGCGACAACGTTCTGTTGAGTAATCCACGTTGATCCTTCACAAAGAACAGCGGTTATCCAACTTGCCAAACCAGCGATGACGCATTGATACAACCGTGTAACCTTCAACCAGAATTTCAAAGAGCTGTTCACGGATCCTCCTTTGATTTCCTTTATCTTACTGAATCTGATTTAGATTGTCAAAAAAGCGCGCTTGTTGCGCGCCAGGATAAAATCTTACAAAGGATTTTTTCATGCTGGCTTCTTCAACAAAGAAGCAACCAATTCTTTCAGCACGACCTTAGGATCTGCCAATTGATCCCGTATTGTGGATACTTTCACATTCATCTGAATGAGCTTGCCGATAGAATGCAACTCGCTCGTGCGGTTAATCATGGTCGCGCCGACGATTTCATCTTTCTCCACGAGAATCCGTGTGCGCCAAGTATGGTCTTCATGTCGCACAATCGTTTCTCGAGAATCTGGCCGAACGTCCCCCACGAATGCCAGCGTGGTCCCCAGTCCCTGCGTGGTGTAAAACGAAACAAACTTAAAAGGTGCACGCTGGCCTACCATGTTCATCGCTGCGCTACGGCCTTGCATCTGCGCATTCACCCAGTTGCCCATCATTACATATTCATCCAACGTGAGATCTTTATATTCAGCGGCATCCCCGGCCGCCCAAATATCCTTGACGTTCGTTTCCATATATTCACTCGTCAGAATACCGCGTTTCGTCGCAATCCCGCTACCGCGGAGAAAGGTCATATCACAAAACGCGCCAACGCCGACCGCGACCATATGGGACGACAATTGTTTTCCACTATCCGTCACAACATGCGTCACACTTTCTCTTCCTCGAAATTCCGTCACGTATTGCTCTTTTTCCAAGCGAACCCCTCCCTTTGTTAAAGCGGCCTCAATCAGCTGGCCGGACACGGGATCAAGTAAAGGGTCCCAATATGTTTTTTCACGGATCACGAGTGTTACATTCATCTTTTTCTGGCGGAACAAATCACACAACTCAAATCCAATAAAACCGCCGCCGATCACAACGGCGGATTTCGCTTTTTTCATAGCGGCGATGATAGCACGAGCGTCATCGAGCGTACGCAAATAATAAATCCCCTGCAGGTCAGCCCCAGGTATTTGCAGTTCGTTGGCGCATGTGCCTGTGGCGATCAACAATTTATCGTATGCGACCTCGGAGCCGTCATCAATTTCGACGGTTTTTTTCTCAACGTGGATTTGCGTCACAATCCGGCCCGGCAAAAATTCAATCCGCTGCTTTTCGTACCATGCTGTTGTTCGTAAAAAAATATCTTCAAACGGTATTTTTTCCAAAAAATATTCTGGCTTCGAAAGCATCACGCGCGAATAGAACCGAAACGGTTCTTCGGAGATAATCAAAATGCGACCGTTCGGGTCGCGGCTGCGAATTGTTTCTGCTGCGGTGGTGCCCGCCACACCCCCTCCAATAATGACGTACGTTGTTGCCATATTAGGGTTCAAACGTCATGCGTTTGTATACCTGACGGGTCACTTCAACGTCCGCTTTGCAATAATCGTAAATCTCTTTCAATTTGCCGTTCTGGTAGTAATCATATACCTTTGAGCCGTCGAGCTCTCCTTTCGATGACGGAATATCAAGCGCTTTCGCCAGCTTATCAAGCGACGTGTGCTCTGTATTGCGCACGACCCACTTATCCCACTCGTACAACGTGTCGAAGATAGGGTTGTTCCGATACCGTGCAAAGCTCAAAAACTTCGTCGGCTTCACGTTGTTTACGACGGAACGTTTATAAATAAAGCGTAAATCAAAATCCATGATATTATGGCCGATAAACACGTCAACATCCTTGGCCACGTCCCAAAACTTTTTCAAAATTTTCACCTCGTCGCCGATGATAATCTGGGACTTGCTGCCGGCTGGCGGTTCTTTCGCATAGCCAATGCAAAGCAAACGACCAAAATTTCCATCAAGGGCTGTGCGTCGGTACAGCTCGTCTTCGCTGTAAGATTTTTTTCCATACGAAGAACGATCGCTTATGCCAACGCGAACTTTCTCCCAGACTAGCCGATCCGCGGGCAGTGTTTCAATATCCAAAAAAAGCTTTTTCATGACTTCATTGTAGCGAAAAAATTGCATGATTGCAATGAAGACCCAGCGCGCCCCGCCGTGGGTGCGATGGGCGTGAACCAGGAAAACCTATCGCAGGCAGAGCCCCGTAAAATTTTATACGGGGCAGAGCCGCCTGCTCTGGGTTTTTTTGTTCGTGAAGGACCTAAATTTTCGGCAAGGTTATTTTCTTCTGGCTTTGGTATTTCCCTTTGCGATCTTTATACGACACTTCGCACACTTCGTCTGACTCGAGAAACAGAACCTGCGCGATTCCCTCATTCGCATAAATTTTCGCTGGCAGCGGCGTGGTATTGGAAATTTCAACAGTCACGAATCCCTCCCATTCCGGTTCAAAAGGCGTCACATTCACGATGATTCCGCATCGCGCGTAGGTGGACTTTCCGAGACAAATAGCCAGGACGTTGCGCGGAATTTTGAAATATTCCAAAGTACGCGCAAGCGCAAACGAATTTGGCGGAATCATGATGAAAGGCGCTTTCACCCGCACGAGCAACTTTTCATGATTGATTTGCTTTGGATCAACGATCGCGGAATTCACGTTGGTAAAAATCATGAATTCGTCCGCCACGCGGATATCGTATCCATACGAAGAAAGACCGTACGAGACGACCCCCTTGCGCACTTGACGCTTCGCAAACGGCTTGATCATGCCGTGCTTCAATGACATCTCGCGAATCCACCGATCAGATTTGATAGACATAAAAAATTCTTACGCCCAGTATACCAAGCGTCTGGTAGCAGGTCAACCTGGCTGTCATTTCGAGTCCCGAGCTTGTCGAGGGACGAGAAATCTCCTGGCCAGTACCTCATAGCTTGGAGATTTCTCACCCCGCCCCTTCGATAAACTCAGGGTCGAGGTTCGAAATGACAACTGAAGGTAAACGTGATACACATTATGTCAATGGCCAATCCAAGCCTACTGTCTTCCGAAACCCGATTCTATCCGGAGCATGATGCTTTTCTAGACCAAGAAGCGAACCCCACACAATTGTTTCCTCGCCAAACTTATCGTTAATCTCATCCAGCGCTTTATACACATGAAGGCGCTTTGGCTTGCGCCAGAGTCGCTGCTGTTGGGAAATCGGCTGCAAACGGAACACGCCCACCGCAAAAAACGTCGGCACAACTATACTAACCGTTCGCTCGATCATCTGCCAAGTATGATGGAAAATCTCATCGCTACCGGTAATAGTCTCGGCTAACTTCTTATCGCCGCCATCGCCGCCCATGTCGCTGCCAACCTGTACGAATACGCCACCGGCTTCCAGGCCCATGTTGCGCAAGCGCCGACCTGTCCGTTCGCACAGGCGCATGAACACCGCGCGATGAAATTGAATGTCACGGACGCGCCGACGCAACACATGGGAATGGCCGATGGACTTTGGGATGCGTCGCTCCTCAACCCGCGAGAACTCAATACCGTTCACGTTGGCCCACATCTCATATCCACGAATACCAAATACGCGCATCAGATTCGCGACCGGATATTGCGCCAGCTCGTCAAGCGTCCAAATCCCGAGCACGTGCAACCGGCGTTCCAAACCATGCGCAATCCCCCACGCCTCGGTCAATTCACGTCCCTTGAGATACGCCAGAAGGTTTTGACGGTTGAGCACAACAATTCCACCTTTGGGCGCGGTGTCGGACCCGAACTTCGCAAGCCAGCGCGTCGGCGCTATACCCATGGAACACGTGAGCCAATCGCCCACCTCCTCTTTGACGCGCCGTTGGATTTCCATAGCCTTCTCCTTTGCTTCCGCAAGCGTCTCAACGAAACCCGTGAGATTCAAAAACGCTTCATCAATGGAATAATGCTCGACGTCTTCGGTGTACTCCGCAATAATGGAAAAAATCTTTTGCGTTGTGGAACGATATTTCGGCGGATCAACCGGCACAAGCGCGACATTTGGATATAAAAAAAGCGCGTCCTGCACGCGACAACCCGTCTTAATACCAACGGCTTTTGCCTCTTTCGACGACGCGATAATACAGCCGTTTTTTGTCATAGTCGCGCAGACCCCAACCGGCTTGCCCCGCAAAAACGGATTTGCCTGCTGTTCTACTGAGGCAAAATAGGAGTTCATGTCCAGGTGGAGAACGACACGGTTCATGAAGTTGGCTCCGTGTAATCCTCGATTTGCATCAATTGCCAGCGTAATTCCACCGGATCGAATCGCAACTGGAAATAATTGGCATCGTCGGAACACGCGAAATAATGGACCACCCTGCCCCCTTCCCTGGCCGTATAATGCAAATTCACGCGGTTAATACGATAACTATGCCCCTTATGCCGTATCAATTGAGGCCTTGGCCCTTCTTTCGTAAACGAAGCGAATATATCCACAACCTCGGCTTCCATACTTCTTTAGTATAGCCGAAGAAAAACCGAAGGTCAAGTCTTTATGAAGAAAACTTGACCTTCGTCCCGAGCGAAGTCGCGTATATAAACGCGACGGAGCGAGGGACCTCACCTATAGAGATGCTGAAACAATCCTGACATTCGTCAGGACAGGGTTCAGCATGACAGCAAAAGAGCATTCCGTCTTTAATTGTCACCCTGAACTTGATTCAGGGTCTCCTAAAACTTATACCGCTTTACAATAATTCGCTTTTTCCCCAAATCCGGCACCACTTCGAGCGCTTCCCCCGGCTGCCAACCCAGTAATTTCAATAAATCCTTAGGCACAGTAAGCGCATAACTGTACTTTCCGATCGGGAACACCTTTCTGCGCAAACGATTGTCGTACATAGGAGAAAACGTTAATACTTAGTATATACTTCATTCATACTTAATATATACCTAGTATATACTATAACAATACTGCTGTCAACCCCACACCATTTTTAGAGGACATTCAAACAACAAAATAGTAAAAGTGGTAAACTGTTACGGGTTAGGAAACATAAACTGTAAAAATGGTGTGGGGTACGGCTATTCTTCGGTTTCTGGCTCTTTGTCCTCTAAATCATCAAATTTATCTTTGATGGTACGGATTTTATTCTCCACGTCTTGTAAACGCTTCTTTAATTCACTGGCTAACGCCAAGCCGCGCTCAAAATCCTGCAAGCTTTGGTCTAGGTCAATATTGCCGGACTCGAATTTCTCCGTTATTTTTTCCAATTCTGCGAATGATTCTGCAAAGCTCTTCTTTTGTTTTGTGGCCATAGTTATTGTACCTTCGATTCAATCTCACCTTTTTTCAAGCGCGTTCGAATACGTTCGCCGGGCTTTACCTCTGTTGGGCTAGCGATAATCTTCTTATCCCCTATCCTACGCGTAATGCTATAGCCCCGATCGAGCGTTGCTTGCGGGGAAAGGGTTTTGAGCAAACGCTCATGTTCTTGAATGCGATTTTGCCACGTCTGAATGAGATACGTGCCTGATTGCTTGAGGCGAAGAATTTTCTCTATTATAGCTGTGTGTTTGTGTCGTATCAAGTCTTCAAATCTGCTAACGAATGTGGAAATAAATAAGTTCTTACTTTCTAGTTCCTGTCGCAGAAGTTCTTCCAGGCGTTCAGCCATGTAGCTGAGTTCGGCTTGTACCTCATGTTTATCCGGCACAACGCGTTCCGCAGCGTTGGAAGGGGTCGAAGCGCGCTGGTCAGCAACAAGGTCGGCAATCGTTACGTCGCGTTCATGGCCAACGCCGGATACCACGGGAATTGTTGACGCGAATACAGCGCGGGCCACGTCTTCCGCGTTGAACGCTTGCAAATCTTCCAGACTGCCGCCGCCGCGCGTAAGAATAATCACTTCTACCTCGTGCGTACGATTGAAGTATTTGAATGCGCCTATGATGTCCTTGATGGCGCCGAACCCTTGCACAGAAACCGGGTAGAAGTGCACGGTCACGCCTGCCCAACGATTTTTCAATATGCGTAGGACGTCCGTATACGCGGCGGCGTCCGGCGAGGTGATCAAACCAATATGCGATGGAAAACGGGGCAAAGGACGCTTGCGCTCTGGAGCGAACAACCCTTCTTTTTCAAGCTTTTGCTTAAGTTGTTCAAGCGCTTTTCGTAGCGCGCCGGCGCCAACCAGCTCGATTTCTTTCACGCGGACGTGAAAACCGCCTGTGCCGACGAAGATTGATGGCTTTCCGTGCACGCGGATTTCCATGCCATCCTCGAGAATCGTTTTGAGCTCCCACGTGAGCATAAAACAAAGCACGCGCGCCTTGTCATCCTTCAGCTCAAAATAGATAAGCTTTTCTTTGGCTTTTCGATAACTAGTGACTTCGCCCTGAATTGCTACGCTGGCCATCCCCTCTTCCAGGTAGGACTTCAAGGCGCTATTGAATTCAGAGACGGTATAAACTTTCATCGTATAAGTCCGCTGTTAAATCCGTTTTTGAAATTATCGCAATCCTTTTGATAATCACTGGGAATATTCGGCAAATTGCAATAATAATCCAAGTTTCGGCTTTTCTTCGCATTGACGTCCGTGTTTGTGCCGATAACTGGCAAAGCTGAACGATTCCGCCAGCCGTAATACAAAAGACCGGCGAGAACAATAAAAATAATAATCCAGACGATCCTTTTCATATCTTTTTAAAATCACCAGGCGGCTTTGAACTTGTGTTTATATTCTTTTTAACACTTATGATCTTCCTGATAAACATAATCGCGACATATGAAATGAGAAAATAAATTGCGAAGTCCAATAAAATATTCTTTAACTGTTCACCGGCTTTAAAACTAAATTTTTGTTCACCAAGAATACACTTCCCGCTTCCTCCCGATTCCGAGGGATATGCATTACATGATGGCTGCCATTCTTGTACGCGAAACGGGAGCGGGAATCCGTAGAAATCGTCGACATAAGCAGGCTGCGTAAGGGTAGTCGGATATTCTTTTGAATCAATCTTTATAACAAAACTTGTAAAAATCGTTGCGAGCACAGCCATAACCAAAGAGGAAAATATTATTTTTTTCATATACTATGCATATAGAGTTATTATTACTTTGGAGCGAAAGAATCACCAACTTCCACCGCCACCCCCGCCAAACCCACCACCCGAGAAACCCCCTCCGCCAAAACCAGAAGCGCCACCCCCTCCGCCAGGACGAGAAACAAAGGTATGGTTCATGTCGCGCGACATACTATTTATGAGATCAGAGAGTATGAATGCAGTATACACGTTTGCCGCGCCTTGATACCAGTTCGGCTGCTGTTGGTAGATCCCTTCAAACTGCTTTGCCCATTCTTTTTCCACATTCAGCACCATGGCATATGGCAGAAATTTTTCAAAAAGCTCCGGCTTCTTTTCTGGCGCGTTGTGAAACTTTAAACGGTCTTTCTCCGTAACGGACAGAAACCAACGGAATCCCTTAATCGCGCGATAGGTTTCTACGCCCTTTTTTGTCCTGCGCGGCATAATCAATGAAAACAGGAGTACAATCACCCCTGATGCAATGAGGATGCCTCCTAAAAGTCCACTTAACAGAAAAAAGCCTGCAACAACTAAACCGACGCCAATACCCGAATAGAGGTGGCGAACCCGCTCCGGATTCGTCGGGAACATGCCTTGCTCAACCAATCCTTTGTAAAGAGCCGTTTTGATATCAGCCAGACGCTTATAGAAGTTGTTTTTCAAATCAGAGAGTTGCTTCGTCGTACCACCGTTGAATAATCCGTCAAAAGTTTCCTTTTCAAACAGCTTTGCGTCTTCTCCCAGTTCTTTCAATTTTGTAAATGTATAATCCTTTGTCGTGCTTAACAACTTCTTTTCTTCTCCCTGGATAATACGCAGATAGCCGCGAATCGCAAGGTCGATAAGCGTTGACGAGATATCTTTTAGGTCGGCTCTCTGATCAAAGACGACTCCGACCTCTGCTGGACGAAGGTTTGTCGGCGGTTCATATTCCGGAATGATTGCTAACGTGTCCTTTGGATCTCGACCGCGCGTCCACCACAAATACAACATGACCAGTAACGCAACAATTGGCAGGGCAAACGGCCAGTTATCGCGAATGATCCAAAGAATATTTTGCCAGGCGCTTGGCTGTTGCACAACCCCTTTTGGCAGACCAACAACAATCGTCAGCCCCTCCCCTATCCCAAGCGGCGCCTTGCTCGCGAAAGCGACCTTGCGAGGATCTTCCAATCGTTTTGTACATTGTGCATCAGTCGAACCAGCCGAACCTGTGAAACATTCAAGTTGAACCTGGCTGGGATCCAGATCCGACGGCAGCATTACCGTAGCAGACGCTTCATCAATCGGTACTATCCAGCCGTTGCCTGTGACATCCCAGTAGAGTTCATCATGATCACTGAAATAATTAATGGCACGCTCGACTGAATATCGAATGACATATTCTTGCGTACCAGTCACAAGAACATCCGGATCGCCAATTTTTACGTGCAGCATCCCGGCGTTTTTGCTTGTTTCGTAGGGTCCTGGTGATACGTCAAGCACCTCCAAACGTGTCTTATAAGTAAGGCCGTTGCGTTCGTATTGATATGGAATATCGCGATAGATACCGTGGCGTTCGAGATTCCCAAAATCATACAGGATATGCTCCTCGACAACGAAAGTGCTGTCGGAAACTAGGGTGATGGTCGCATCAAATGAAAGCACCTTCTCTGATTGAGAGTATGCATGCGACGGGATAAAAAAGACGACGAGGCTAAGGATACATGTCAGCCAAAGTCGTTTCATAGCTTTAGTGTATCAAAAACGAACCGACAAATCAATAAAAAAGAGGTGCGTTTGCTTGCACCTCTTCATGTATTATTTTTACTTTTTGCGAGCTGCCTCAAGCCGGCGTTCAACCATCATCATGGCTGCATCTGTAGTCGGTATATTCTCCGAGCGGGAAATGGTGAGCAATTCTTTTACGCGATCGTAAATTGACGATGCGCGTCCTAGAGCTTTTTCCCTGCTGAAACCCGCGGGATCAAGTTCGCTATAGACGTTTATGACGCCGCCAGCGTTGATCACGAAGTCGACGACATAGGTAATCCCTTTTGAGAAAAGAACCGGGCCTTGCTTGCTGTCATCTTCCAGCTGATTGTTCGCTGCTCCGGCGATTATCTTGGCTTTGATAGTATACACATTCCTGTTGTTGATAATTGCGCCGCGTGCGCAAGGCGCCAAGATATCGACACTCAATGTGGCAATTTCGTCAGGATGCACAATTGTTGCACCAAGCTCTCGTTGCACTTGCTGCGCAACAACTTGGTTAACGTCAGCCACAAAAAGTTGCGCTCCGTCTTTTGCCATCATCACCGCAAGCG
Organism: Patescibacteria group bacterium; assembly: GCA_044868145.1. Taxonomy (GTDB): domain Bacteria; phylum Patescibacteriota; class Patescibacteriia; order UBA10025; family JBIOWE01; genus JBIOWE01. The sequence goes on along the minus strand of JBIOWE010000006.1, from coordinate 165,634 downwards.
GATAACCCACTTTACCTAAGCCAGGAATCGCGATGGAACGCCTTCGAAAATCGCCAGATCCAAACACGATTTCCATGGCAGCTTGCATGCCCCGATAGACGCCGAACGCAGTCACGGGCGACGGATCGCCTGAACCGCCTAAATTCTCCGGCAATCCGGTTACCCATCGAGTAGCCTTACGAACTATTTCCATGTCGGCAACGGTCGTGCCAACGTCTTCAGCGGTTATATACAAACCGCCGAGCTGATCAATAGCTCTACCGTAGGCCAAGAACAGTTCCTCGCTTTTATCTTTCGCTGGGTCAGCAATGATAACGGCCTTCCCGCCACCAAGCGAGAGGTCTGCTACCGCTGATTTGTATGTCATGCCTCGCGAGAGCCGTAAGACATCAACTAATGCATCCTGTTCAGTCTTATAAAGAGACATGCGAGTCCCCCCAAGCGCAGGTCCCAGTGTTGTATCATGGACGGCTATGATGCAACGTAACCCTGATGCTTTGTCGAAAACATGAAAAACACGTTCATGCCCCCTTTTTTCCATTTCATACAGTACGGCCATGGCAACACCTCCTTTTATTCGGTTGACTATTTGTTAACGAACAATAAGCTTTACCAACTTTAACAGAAATCCTCTTAAGGCGTCAATTGGAACATCACCTTTTCTTTTGATTGGCCGCCTTTACTTTCACCTGTTTCGCGAAGGATGCGTTGCGAAATCTCGACGAAGACCGGTAGCGGGACTTCCCCGCTCCCCGCTTTGTGTATATTCTCATTGGTTTTGCGCTTTTTTACTTTTTAAAACGTGCCAGCTGAATCGAAAAACTGCCGTGACGATACGTGGGCCCCGTGAAGGCTCACGCATCAAGCGATACAGCCATTCAAGTCCCATTTTTTGCATCCATACTGGGGCGCGCTTCACCTTGCCCGCGATGTAATCAAAGGCGCCGCCCACGCCCATGGCAATGCGGATGTTGGGCAATTTTGGGAGATTGTAATAAATCCACTTTTCTTGCTTGGGATGACCAAAGGCGACAAACAAAACTTTGGCCTTGCTTCTTCTGATATGACGCACAATGCGCTCATCAGGCACGCGCCACCACCCGAACCGATGGCCGCTTTCAAAACCCGCGATAGTCAAACCGGGAAATCGCTCGGTTAAATTGCGAGCGGCTTTCTCCGCAATCCCGTGGCCAGCGCCAAGCAAATAGATGGACGCGTTCTCTTCCTCTGCAATATCGGCAATCTCATACACTAGCTCAACACCAGTAAGCCGTTGCGGAATTGGTGAGCCGAGGTACTGCGATGCGAATTTCAAACCGATACCGTCGGCGACCACTAGATCCGCCTTGTTTAAAATCGCGCGATATTCATCGTTGTGCTTCGCGGCCATGACGATTTCTGGATTTGCGGTAACAATAAAATGCGGCTCTTTGCTATTTAAAAAAGAGCGAACGCGCCCGAGAACATTCTGCTTAGACAGCGTATCAATACGTGTACCCAATATCGTTGTAGCCATAACAACGTACAGTATATCGTGGAAAAGCCGTCTTGACAAAAGAAACTCAAACCTTGCCGGTAGGTCAGGGCCTGGCCCTGACCTACCGAGGGTATATGCGGATCCTTGAGATCCGCATCGCTGTCTTGACAAAAGGAATGCACTATTCTAAAATACCCTAAAATAAGGAGGAAAAATGCATGCTCATTGTTTCTTCGTAATGGCTCTACCTTACATTGTCTTTGAAGACTCGCTGAACATAGCTCAAGCGGAAAAAAGACTACGAAACAAACTCCTAGCGGAAAAAATATCAGCGGACCCTGAATTCAAATCTGTTTACAAAGTCGTGCCGGGAAGCATCTTAGACATTACTTATCCTGACTAGGAGGTACCAACAAAGTAATTCAAGGCTAAAGTATCTAGGAGCACCGCCTCAAAACGGTGCTTTTTTATTTCCATCCAGCGCACCCCGCTGTGGGTGCGCTGGACCATGCGATTCACCAATCGCAGGCACAGCGGCCTGCGCTTGGTTTTTGGCGGTTCAAAAAGAAGGCCCTTCCAATTTCTCCCAAAATATGGTATCATACAATTCTGCACGTTATGAAGAAAATCGCCATTGCATTATTCGTTGCATCGCTTCTATTCCCCTTCCCCGTTTTCGCTACGGCAACGTTTAATCCAGGCAATATCATCTCTGACTTCGACATGGTGAATAACGCATCCATGTCGGTTTCGCATATCCAGCGATTTCTTGAAGGCAAAACAGGAACGCTGGCGACGTATAAAATTACTGACCCGTGGGGCAACGTAAAAACCGCAGCGCAAGTTATTTACGACGCTGGCAACTACTATCGTATCAACCCCCAGGTGCTCATTGTCGTATTGCAAAAAGAACAAAGCCTGGTGACTGATTCCACGCCAACCCAAAGTCAATACGACTGGGCAGCGGGTTACGGCGTATGCGATTCGTGCTCGAAAGATGATCCGGCCATCCAACAATACAAAGGATTCTTCAACCAAGTGAACTGGGCCGCGAAGCGCAATCGCCAATACATTGACCAAGCAGGTCAGTGGTACTTTAAAGTCGGGGGTACGTATGTTATCGATGACGTCACCGTCACGATCCAAAACCAAGCGACCGTGAACTTGTACACGTATACGCCCCATATTCACGGCAACGAAGTGTTTTGGACGCTGTGGAATTCGTGGTTTTTGAAGAACTACCCTGACGGTTCGCTCCTGCAAGTTCAAGGAGAACAAGGCGTGTACCTCATTCAAAATGGAAAGCGCAGACCCTTCCTTTCTCGCACGGCGCTTGTTACGAGATATGACACATCGCGCATCATTCAAGTATCACGAAGCGATATCGATGCGTACGACGAAGGGCAGCCAATCAAATTCGCGAATTATTCACTTGTCCGTTCCAATACAACCGGTCGGGTGTTCCTGATTGATGGGGACACAAAACGATATATTGAATCGCCAGAAGTATTTCGGCAAATTGGATTTAACCCAGAAGAAATCATCGTCGCAAGCGACGGAGAGCTTGCGGTCTATAGTAATGGGCCGAACATCAACATGCAAAGTATTTACCCCACTGGGGTCCTGCTACAATCACTTGAAACCGGAGGGATTTCGTACGTAGAAAACGGGGTGCGCCAGTCAATTTGGTCCAGAGAAATTCTACGGTCCCGCTTTCCGAACAGAAAACCTGTTGTCGTCGAACAAACGACTATCAACCAATATAAGCTGGGTGATCCCATAAAGTTCAAGGATGGAGAAATAGTAACTTCCCCGAGCATGCGTGGCGTCTATGTGATTTCCAACGGCCAACGTCGCGGCATCGCCTCGATACAAGCGTTTAACGCGCTTGGGTATAAGTGGGACAACCTGATTCGGACAACAGATGCTGCCCTCTTCCTGCATCCGGAAGGAGATCCAATCGATATAGTACAATAAAATGACTAATTTCTAATATCTAATTCCTAATCAATGTCTAATGTCTAAATTTCGGTCATTCTGTCATTAGCCACTGGGTATTGATTAGTCATGAGATCAATTAGGCATTAGAAATTCATCACGATATGATAGTTTTTAGCGCCATTGTCCCGCATTCGCCGATCCTGATTCCGACAATCGGCAAAGAGCACAGCCGTTTCGTTGAAAAAACCCGCGCGTCGCTTGACCTCATCGCAAAGGAGTTATACGCGACAAAACCGGACACAATACTGTTGATTTCGCCGCACGGCTCGGTGGTTGCGGACGCGTTTTCCATTAATTTGTCGCCGCAGTATACGATCAGCTTCGCTGAATTCGGCGACCTTGCCAGCACCATGACGCTAACCGGCGATGTTGGCTTGGCGCATCACATGAAAGAGAAATTCGAAGGCACCATACCGGTTGTCCTCACAAATCAACCCACGCTCGATCACGGCAGTTCGGTGCCGCTGTACATGCTCTTGCACGACGCCAAAGGGCAGGACGTGAAGATTATTCCGCTGTCCTACTCACTCTTGCCTCTTGAAGCTCATTATCAGTTTGGCATGAAACTTCAAGAAGATATCGTCAATGAAACGAAACGGATCGCCATCATTGCGTCCGGTGAACTCTCAAGTCGATCAAAAAAAGAATCGCCAGCAGGCTACTCCGCGTGGGCAGAGAAATTTGATCAAGATGTAATCAAAAAAATTCAAGCAAAGGATTTCCAAGGACTTCTGAAATTGGACCCACAGTTCGTCGAAGAGGTGCAAGAGTGCGGTTTGCGCAGTTTCGCGATTTTCTTCGGCATCCTGAATAGCATCAACGTAAAGCCACAAATCCTTTCGTACGAAGCGCCGTTTGGCACCGGGTACGTAAGCGCCCTATTCCAATTGCCATAAGACGCCCCAAGAGAGCCGAAGGGGTCTTTTTTGTATTGGGCGCAGATGGTAAGATACAAGGCAGTAAACAGATATGTTCGCAGAAGTTATTCTCTCAAAACGGTTCCCGAAACACCTCGGGGTCTTTGATTATCGAGTTCCCGCTTCGCTCGAGACGACGATTGCGCTGGGCCAACGTGTCCGCATTCCATTCAGGTCATCCATAAAAGAAGGCGTGGTCGTCCAGTTGAAGGACCAGGCAATTCAAGGCAAACGCATCAAAGACATCGCGGCCATTGTTGACGTGCGACCCGTGATCACAAAACAACAAATAGAGCTTGGCCGCTGGATCGCCGACTACTATTTTGTTTCCCTTGGCACGGTAATAAAAATGATGCTTCCGGAAATCCCAAAAAAAAATCTGGCAGCAAAAGAATTGAAAAAAAGTCCAACGACGAATATACGGTCACAACAAGAAATCACGAGCTTGGTACAAGCCTTGGGCAAGGATAAGGCGAAACGATACTTTTTTTGGGCAAAAACAGTCGCGGAAGAGCAATCTTTTTTGCACGAAATTGTAAAAAACGTTGGCAAACCAATACTTATTCTTGTGCCGACGATTCAGGATATTGATTGGATCCAGCGCGTTTTACCTCTGCATGGAAACATCATCGCTTGGTTGCATAGCGACATGAAGAAAAATGATTTTTATGCAAATTGGCGAGCCGTACAAACGGGTAAAGCAAATGTTGTTCTCGGCACAAAACTGGCCCTGTTCGCGCCATTACAAACGATCGACACTATTGTCGTCTATCAATCGGAAAAACCGAACCATAAGCAATCTGATCAAAACCCGCGTTTTGATTCCCGAGATGTCGGGCTGAAGCTCGCGGAGCTCCATGGCGCCAAGCTTATTTTTATGTCGCATAGCCCAACCATTGAACAATACTATGCGTGCAAGGAAGGCAAATCGAAACTGCTCGAGGTCGCGCAACCCCAAAAGAAAACGCCCCGCTTGCTCATTGATATGGCGGAGGAAATTAAGAAGCAAAGCTACTCTCCCATCTCCGAAACGTTGACAGACCAGATCAGACAAACGCTCAAAGAAAAAAGCAAAGTATTTTTATTGCTGAATCGGCGGGGCAGCGCATCTGCGGTTCGGTGCCGCGACTGCGGACATGTACTCCAATGTGAGATCTGCCACTCCACGCTTACCTTCTATGAATACGGCAAGGGTGATGCGGGCAAACCCTTTCTTTACTGCCAAAAAGATAATAAGCAGAGCGAGCTACCGCCATTTTGTCCTTCGTGCTCCGGCGTTCGATTTGCCTTCACGGGCTCTGGCACGCAAAAAATCGAACGCGAGCTCCGGCGAGCGTTTCCAAAACACAAGGTGGCGCGGCTTGACAGCGATACGGACCGACTGACGACATCGTTCGATATTCTCATAGGTACGGAACGGGCAATCCCGATCTTGCGCACTGCGAGCGTGAGTCTCATTGGTGTACTTTCGGCCGACACGACGCTCCACTTGCCTGACTTTCGATCCGCCGAGCGGACGTACCAGTTACTCGCGTTCCTGCCGTATTACGCCCCCCTGGCCACGTTCGTCATTCAAACATACGCAAGCCAACACACCGCCATACAAGCGCTCGCGCACGATGATCCGGAATCTTTCTATGAAGCTGAGCTCACGCAAAGAAAACAATTTGATTATCCCCCATTCATGGAAATCATTAAGCTCATCGTGCAGGATCAGAGCGCGGAGAAATGCCGACATCGTGCGGATCGCCTGCTGGCTAACCTCAAAACGCTTGCCCAGAATCTTTCCTCGCTCGTTCGTGTACAACGGCTCGATCCCTATGTTCCACGCGTCCATAAAAAATGGCGTAGCTATATTGTGATCAAGCTGCCATTCTCAACATCAAGTCAGGCGCTTCAGACGTTCATGCACAACGTACCATCTGATATACTCATCGATAGAGACCCTGAACGTCTGCTTTAAACCCTATGGCCGTACAAAAAGTCGTTAAACATCCTAACGAGATATTGCGCAAAAAGACGCGGCAGCTGACGCTCGACGATTTACATTCGTCAGAAACAAAGAAGCTCATTCGCGATATGCGTGAAACAATGTTCAATCAAAATGGAATTGGGATCGCGGCGAATCAAATCGGCGTTGATCTGAACCTTGCGCTTGTGCGAACTGAACCCGAGCCCACCGTCCTGGTCAACCCGAAAATCATCCAGCGCTCCTGGAAAAAAGAGACGATGGAAGAAGGATGTTTGTCCATTCCCGGCGTGTTTGGCACAATGAAACGAAGCTATTCCATTGAAGTGGAAAATACGACGCTGTCTGGCGAAAAGAAACGTCTCAAAGCTTCGGGGTTATTTGCCCGCGTCATTCAGCATGAGATTGACCATCTGAACGGCAAGCTGTTCATTGATGGCGCTGACAAAATAACCAGGGGGACAATTCCTCAATGAACCAGTCACAGAAAAAGTACAGGACAATTTTCTTTGGTACGCCTGATTTCAGTCTTCCGACACTGGAAAAAATTCTCACACTCCCCTACCTGGACCTTCGCTTGGTCGTCTCTCAACCGGATAAGCCAGTCGGCAGAAAACAAACAATAACGGCGTCGCCGGTTAAACTCGCAGCCGAACAACATCGCATTCCCGTTATTTTGCCGGAAAAAATCAAAACGCACGAATTCGAGGAACGGGTCAAAGCCGAAAGACCCGACCTGGCCATTGTCATTGCATACGGAAAAATTATTCCGGCGAATATCCTTGCAATACCCGAGCATGGATTTTTAAATTTGCACGCTTCGCTGCTACCGCGCTGGCGCGGTGCTTCGCCGATACAGCACACGATTCTGAGCGGCGACTCGGTAAGCGGCGTCACCTTGATGAAAATAGACGAGAGCATGGACACCGGCCCGATTATCGCGCAAGAAACCGCGCTCGTCACCCGCAATGAGAGATTTGACACGCTGCACGATTTGCTTGCCAAAAAGAGTGCCAGACTTTTGGAACGGGCGCTTCTCCCCTATCTCGAGGGAAAGCTCAAACCAACGCCGCAGGACAAGGACAAAGCGACGTACACTAAAATAATAAAAAAAGAAGACGGCAAAATCGATTGGTCAACTTCCGCGATTGAGATAGAGAGAAAGATCCGAGCGTTCACCCCCTGGCCAGGCGCGTGGACTTTATGGCATCGTCATGACACAAACGCCATGTTGAAAATAACCAGGGCAAGCGTTCTCAACCCTCACATCTCCTGCGCGGATAACACGTTGCTCGGCAAAACATTTCTCACGACGGACAACAAGCTTGCCGTCACCTGTGGCAAAGGCAGTTTAATTTTCGAGCGACTGCAACTCGAAGGAAAAAAGGAAATGGACAGCGCAGATTTTTTAAAGGGACGCCCGGAAATTGGGAAGGCAAAATTGGAATGAATAAAAAATCAAAATGTAAAGCAATCCTTCCATCGTTTTTACTTTTTCCTTTTTAACTTTTCCTTACCTTTTCCGTCACATGGAACCCCAGATATTTGCCGAGCATGAGCCGCGTTTGCGCTTCAATCGCCGGAATGGAACCGAAAAAAATGAGCGTGACCGGCAAAAAAATCCACTGCACGACCATAAACAGGAGTTTCCAGGGCTTGAATGATTGCGGCCGTGGGGGTAAGAGCGATGTTGCGAGCATGGCGGAAATAAAAATACCGATCATGGAAATGGTCAGAATCACCTGAAGTATCTCTGGCGCGTTTTGAGCAGCTGCGGCAACTTCCTCCCGCTGGTTCGCGATCCACACGGGCAAGCGGCCAAGAATCGTAATAAGAATCGGCGCAGTCGCCCAGGAATAGACGCCTTCCAATTGATTCCACATATAGCGCCATTTCACCAGAAACGGCATGCGTTTGTTTCCGATAAAATTCCATGCCATATAAGGAAAATTCTCCACGCCGTACGCCCACCGCCGCACCTGGCGATATTGATTTTTAATCGTATCCCAAAGGTTCTTGCCGTGCACCGTATCCATAGATAACGGGATATATAAAGGTTCAACCTTATACGCGCCATCGTAATGAATCAAACACTGGATAACAATACGAGAGTCCTCGGTCACGATGTCATCCTGCCAAAAGCCGACTTCAACAAGCGCCTTAAAACTCATGCTATGGGAAGAGAATGTGAACATCCGCTCAGGCCGCACCTGTTCGGAAAGCAACCAAAACGTCGTGCTGTAGGAAACGACGCGGCTGAACGCCGGCGCTTGCCAAATATTATTGTTAAAGAGTGCTAGAGGCTGGAAACTCGTCCGCGTTGGATTTTCACAGGTCAAATATTTATAGGTCAAGTAGCTGAAATATTGCGGGTGGACGCAAGTATCCGCATCAAAAGAAGAAACGATCACGTTTTCGTATGGAATTCCTTTGCTGTCAATGTATTCTTGCGCTTGCCTGCCTGCGAATGCCAGATTGGACCCCTTACCCGCAATCTGACCGACAATATCCTTAGGGTGCAGCGTAACCATCAAATACCCAAATTTCGATCCGTAGCGTTCTTGGATCAACCGCGCATTCTTGACGAACTGCTCATGATCGCGCTCTTCTCCGGCGAGGATGACGATAAATTTCTCAAGCGGGTAGTCCGAATGTATCAGCGCCTGAAAGGTTGTGTCGAGCACCTCGATCGGTTCTTTGTACGTTGGGATAAAAATTGTATGAACAAACTCCCCCCATCGGGGCGTTGCCCGCAACTTTTCTAGCCAATTGACTTTCAATGCTTGTCGGAAGCGTTTGTATGAAACAATAATGTAAATTGTGACGTAGAGTATGCGGATGAGCCACAGTAAATCGAAGACGAGGATAAAATAGATTACCCAAAGAGGCTTAATGAATGAAAAGAAAAGCGCGAAAAAAAACGTGGTCCAAACGAGCAAACCCGGAATCATTTCGAGTATCCGGTACTTTGTATGGTCAGAGAGACGTGACCAAAAATTCAATTTTGAGACTAAAAAACTGCTCTTCGTGTTCATAAGCAGTTTACGTGAATCATGACGGCTACTATATCAGGTGCCTGGGATTTTTTCAATAGTAATCTTGATAGAAGGATCGCTCGAAATAGCGCGCACCCTGCCAAGCGCGCCATGCTTCGCGCCGATCGCCTGGACGTCTGCCGCAGCGTTTAAGGACCCAAACGTAAGCGCGTGTCGAATATTCTTGGTTCGCATGTAGCCTGCGAGAAATCCTGAGCCAAACGCATCTCCAGCGCCCGTGGTATCTTTTACCTTCACTTGCTTTACGCGAACCGTAAAAAGACGCGATTGGTCAAACGCCATCGAACCGCGCTTACCTTCTGTTACAACAAACATGCCGTAGCGCATGGTTTTCAACTTTGCAATGAGTGCTCGCGTGTCGCTTGGGCGTACGCTAAAAAGCTTGGATGCTTCTTCACGATTCAAAAAAGTTACGTCCGCATTCTGAATAACTGGCAATAAGCGCTTGAAGCCGAAGGCGAGTTCGCGCTTCCCGAAATTGACGGCAACGCGGATACCTCGCTTGCGCGAAAATCCGACGACCCGTTTCATAAGTGGAACGTTTCCGCTTACCGAGGTCATATAGACCCATTTCGTTTTGCCCAAAGCTTGCCAGGATACGTTGGCGCTCTGCATAGCGTCGCTCGCTCCTCGATACACAAGAATTGTGCGTTCGCCGGATTTCGTCAGAAAAACAACGGAAAATCCTGTTGGACGCTTCGGATCAACCGTCACAAACGGGGTTATATGGTGTCGCTTTAAAAAATCGACGATTTCCGTCCCTGCCTGGTCGCGACCGACCCTGACGACGCTGCCCACGCGGAAACCCTGACGCGCCAGCGTGAACGCCGTATTTGTGGCGCCGCCGCCAACCTCAAGCAACACGCGGTCCAATTCGATTTTTGTCCCAAACGCGAAGCTCTCCGCCTGCCCGGTCGGCATGCGTCGGTCCTTGATCACGTGAAATTTTTTGCTAAACAGATAGACGTCTCGCGTCGCACTCCCGATGGTAATCACATCAAATGTCGGCATATAGTTAATAGCGTATAGCTTATAGGTACACCTCTCATCATACTATAAGCTATACGCAATACGCCATAAGCTAAGAAGCCTTTCGGCTACTGCCAAATAAACGGATTTTTTTTGTCACCGCTTTTTTGACTGCAATGCGGCTGGGGGTCAAGATTTGACGGGGGTCATATAATGTTTTATCGCGCAAAGTTTTATAGAGCGCAGACGAAAATGCGAGCCGAAGATCGGTATCGATATTAACTTTCACAACCCCGAACTTAATCGCCTGCCGTATTTGATTCGCTGGCGTTCCGGAAGCGCCATGGAGCACCAGGGGCGTTGTTGGTATAGCGAGATGGATTTCCCGCAGCCGGGGAATATCAATATGCTCGCCCGGGAGCGAGCCATGGGCTGTACCCACGGCGACTGCAAGCAGATCAACGCGGGTTTTGCGCACAAACTCTTTCGCCAGGCTCGGATCCGTCAATGCGCCTTTGCCTCGAACATAATCCTCTTTACCCGCGATACTCCCCAGTTCGCCTTCACACGGCACGCCCTTGCGGTGCGCCAATTGAACAGCTTTTTTGGTCATGAGCACATTACGAGAAAAAGGCCATCTCGAGCCGTCGAACATCACACCAGTATAACCGAGGGCCAGGCTCGACTTCACGAGCGACATGCTCCGTCCGTGGTCAAGATTCAACACAACGGGAATGGCTGCTTGCTCCCCTATCAATAAAATTATTTGACTTAATGTTTTATGGCCTGCGTAATCAATTGCCTTCTCGCTCGTGTTCACAATCACAGGCGCGCGCAATCCTTCCCCAGCTTCAACAATCGCCTGCGTTATTTCCAGGTCCGACGTATTAAACGCGCCAATGGCGTATTGGCCTTTGAACGCTTTACGGATGAGTTGTTTATATTGTGCCAACATGGTTCCTAAGAATTGGTCTCGACATTATTTTTAATATTTAATTTTTTATTTCACTTCGGTACTTTCTTCCAATCTTCAAGAAATTTTGCAATCCCTTTATCTGTGAGTTCATGCTTGTATAAATCCTGAATGACGTTGAACGGGCAGGTGGCAATATCCGCGCCGGCGAGCGCTGCTTCTTCAACGTGTCGCACGTTTCTCATAGACGCGGCCAGTACTTGCGTCGGAACTTGGTAGTTCTTGAATATCTGCACTATTTCTCTTACAACCTGCATACCGTCTTTCTTGATGTCGTCCAAGCGTCCGACAAACGGGCTCACATAGGAAGCACCTGCTTTTGCCGCCAAAAGCGCCTGGCTAGGGCTAAATATCAAGGTTACATTGACTTTAATCCCCTTTGACGCGAGGACGCGCGTTGCTTTCATACCTTCCGGCGTCATGACGATCTTGACGACGACGTTTTTTGTGAGTTTGGCTACGCGCTTGCCTTCTTCGATCAGCTCGTCGGCTGTTTCCGTAACCGTTTCAATGCTCACCGGTTTATCCTTCACGAGGTCGAGAATATCGTTAATGACATCCATAAGCTTACGATCCGTTCGCTGTAAGAGCGAAGGATTCGTCGTAATTCCATCGAGGATGCCGTGTTCAAGGCACCATTCTATTTCTTTGATAATTGCCGAGTCAAGGAATATTTTCATATCGCTTGTTGAAGTTTACGAATATTTTGGTCAATGTCGTTGTTTTGAAAAATAAGTGTGTTCGTGACAAGCGCGCTGGCGCCTGCTTCGACAATGGACTTTGCGTTATCATGCGTGATTCCCCCATCGACTTCTATGGGCAAGCGCGAATACTTCATTCTGATGAACTTAATTTTGGGCAAGACGGCGTCGAGAAACGCTTGACCAGAATGCCCGGGGTGCACACCCATCACCAGTAGCCTGTCGAAATCTCCGGCCAACGATTCAATGACGCTTGCCCGAGTCTCCGGGTTGAGTGCGAGGCACGCTTCCTTCCCGCATGACCGGATTAAATCAAGGGCGTGTCTGACGTCGCGCGACGATTCGACGTGAACAATAATTCTGTTCAATTGGGGATGCGTGCACCATACCGGCAATGTGGCAGTCGGCTCTTTCACCATCATGTGCAGTTCAATAGAGAGGGACGTCGAAATGCCGAGTAAATCTTGTGCGCTGAAATGGGTGCGATTGGGAACGAATTTTCCGTCGGCAATATCAACCTGCACTTGCTTCACGAACGGTTCCACTTGCTTCAAACGCTGGGCAACGAGATCAATACGATCTTCGAGAATTGCTGGAATTATTTCTACCATTGATCGATTTTCTTAAAGCGCCGAACGCGTCGTGGTAGTGGTTCAAATCGAGTCTTGAGCCATGCGTCTATGATTTTCAAGGCAAGAGACTTACTGACGGCCCAGGAGGCAAGGCAGAGAATGTTCACGTTATCATGCGTTTTTGCCCATTTGGCTTGCTTCACTGCGTGCACAAGAGCCGCGCGGACTCCCCGAAAGCGATTTGCCGCCACACACATGCCGATACCCGTGCCGCACACGAGAATGCCCAGATCTTTTGTCGAACGTGCCACCTTTTGCGCTACCGGCTTCGCGTAATCGGGAAAATCGTCTTTCTTCTTATTGGAAAATGTTCCAACGTCTTTGAAACCGAGGCGTTTCTTTGTGAGAAAGCGCCTTATGGCTTCTTTGAGTGCATAGCCAGCGTAATCAGCGCCGAGATAAATCATAGTCGTTCAGCGTCTAAACCAATGTTGGTAATCGAGCACTCGAGAATAGGCTGTAGCCCAAGGGATTCCGATTTTTGAATCAGTTGCGCGCTTTCTGAGCCTGGATTGAAGAAAAGTTCCTTCGGCTTTTTAGCTGCTATTGCCTCAATGACGGTCATGCCGATTGTCGGCGGTAAATAGACACTTATTCGATCGAGCGAAACGGGTATGTCCTGAATACTTTTATACACATTCAGTCCCTCAATTTTCTTTTCATGCGGATTCACGGGAAACACGCTCCACCCTTGCGACACATATGCACGCACTGCCCTATTACCATACTTTCGACGATCAGCTGAGGCGCCTATGACGGCTATGGTTTTTTGCATAGAACATGACTATTATACCATAAAAAACAGCCGAAAAACAAAAGGCTCTCGCGATGATCTTCACGAGAGCCCAAATGATTACTAGAGCGATGCTTTGGCGCGATCGCAGGCGAACCGAATTTCCTGACGAAGATAAGAAACGGATTGCAAGAATTCTTGCGGAGACTCTTTGCTCACGAGGTCGGAGAAATCAAAGTAAAAATCTTCGGTTTCATGAACGTATTTTGTCCGCTTCTTCCAGGGGCTATGGAGCACTTCACGTAAATTATGCACCCGGTCAGCCAGTTTCACTAACTTTGACTTGAACGAGGCATTATGCAGTTTTGCAAAATAGTCTTCCCCTTTTTGTTTTGTGAGAGACACGACGCCCCCTGCAATCGTTGGGCCGAAAATGTGAGCGATGTCAGCAGCTCGCAACATCAAGCTGTCTTCGAGAATGTCATGCAGAAGCGATATGATCAGCAGTTCTTCGTCAAAGAGCTTCAATTCGACCATGAAAATCAATGCAACAGCCTTCAGATGATCAAAATATCGCGATCCGTCATCACGCGCCTGCCCCCGATGCGCATATTTTGTGAGATGATACGCCAACATAATCCGATTGACTTGAGCTTCGGTAAAGTGCTCACGCAGCATCAGCTCGAATTTCTCTCTGCCAACGGCAACGTTATTGATACCTATGCGAACTGGTTCCATACGTTCTCCTTTCAATGTACAATGTTCTTTGATGTGAGTCACGGCATTGTAGCACATGAGGGGAAGTTGTCAACAAAAAAAGGAAGGTCGTTTTTCAGACCTTCCCAGAAATAACTATTGTCCAGGTGGTGGTAATATAAGATTCTCCGGTTCGAAGATTACCTTGCGTTCACCTTCTTCGACCTGGCCGAGAACGTACAACTCATAACCAGCGTTCTTCCCAACTTCCAAGACCCGATCCTGCTCATTTTCTGCCACAAAGATATAGAAGCCAATGCCCCAGTTAAAGGTTTTGAGACAATCCTCAAGCGATACACCTAGTTCGCGCATGAACTGAAAAAGAAGTGGGACATCGGGCCAATTCTTAATCCGATAGGTAAAAGGTCGATAGTCATACGCAATCTTGCCCACACCGTCTCCGGTTCCAGGCAAAAGGGCGTGAATATTGATTGATGCCTCGAGTAATGCTTCAACCAATTGAACATATGACCTTGTGGGGATCAATGCTTCCTCGCCAAGCATCTTACCATTTGTGAGAGGGGTAAGGAACTGATCTGGCAATGCTATGGAACGCTTAATAAGAAGTGAAATGCCATTCGCATGAAGGCCGGAAGATGTGGCTCCTATAATAATATCACCTTTTTGGAGTTCATTGCCCCGTATGAGGCGCGATTTTGGCGCGATGATACCGGTGACTGTACCGCTAAGCGATGGAGCACTTTTGACCGGGGACTCTGCCTTGATGAGGTATCGCAACGCCGGAGATTCTCCTGCCGCAAGTGCCATACCGCACATCTCGCACCCTTTGTAGAAACTCTCGGCAAGCACTGAAGAGCGTAATTCATCTTGAAACCAATCACTGTCCCCGACAGCGACTTCGTCTTCATAAACCACCGGCAAAGCACCTTGGCATATAAGGTCGTTGGCAGCCATGAGCACTGTATCAATACCAATGCCGTCGTAGTATGTCAGCCCCGTCCCTGCGTGCTGATACATCAACTCGGCTATCCAATTCTTATTGCCGAGTCCTTCATGGGTGTTGCACCACATATGCGACAGAACGCCGGCATATTCAAAAACCGCGCCGTGCGCATGGAGTAGCGCCTCATTCATATAGACGCCGCGCTTATTCGGAAACGTAAGGGTCCTCTTCCCGGCTTCGATCATACGCCGCTTGAATGGTTCTATTTTGGAGTAATCAACACCTGCTTGGGCATATTCACCCATCTATACCTCCTTTTGTTTTCAAGGTTCAATATGTTTTTTATGTAGTCCATTAGCTTACCACGCTTTGGCGTGTACCGTCAAAAAAACCACCAAGTTTTTGGCTTGGTGGTCAATTGAAGGTACGATCTGTTCACACGCCAACTTGCTGTTAACAGATAACACGTTCGCTATTTCATCAACGTTTTGGCGCGTTTGTCAACCACAGGCAGGTACTCTGCTGCGATCACCACATCTTCCTGCTCTTCTTGAATCTCGCGTTGGGCGGTTACCGCGGCGCCTTCCAAGATTGGAGAGAAATCTTTCTCCCCTCTCTTAAGCAATTCCTTCGCCACGTCGACCAACTTGCGACTGATCGGATCGGCGATCTGTTTAGAGTTCCTTTGCATCACTCCCTCCTTTTTTGTTTTTTGTACCCTTGATTTTATTGAACTATAGTATAGCAAAGAACCTGCAAGAATACAGCAAAGACATAGAGCTTGTCAAGCCTACGGCAAGGTTACTACAGCGTTTTTGTCGTTTGACAAGCGGACAAGCAGTCCATCCCGTTCCAGGGATTGCGCTGTTTGCTTCATGCGACGAAGTGGAAAACCCAGGGCCTGAGCAAGCGTGGCAATCGAGGAACGCTGATGCTGCCGCAGGTAATCAATAATCCTACCTCGCATATACCTGTTGGAGTTGAGGAACGGTTCAGAATCTTTTTTGCTACGAGTCTTCGTCAACACTGCCGGGTACGCTTTGCACCATTGCTGGATTGGGCAAATCTCGCAATGAGGTCGACTCGTACATGTCGTCGCCCCAAAGTCCATCAAAGCGTGGTGCCACTCATAGGCGCGGTTTGGAGGCAATACACGTTCCGCCATTTTCTCAACGGCTTGCTCCTTCGGCTTCTTAGGCCACAGAAAAAACCGCGTGGCCACGCGTCTGATGTTTGTGTCAACGAACGATTGTTGCGAATCGTAGCTGAAGCATGCGATGGCTCGAGCCGTGTACTTACCGATACCCGGCAAACTTTCAAGCGTTTTAGAATCCATGGGGATTTTTCCGCCATACTGCTCAACGACAATTTGCGCAAGCTTCCATAATGAAACAGCGCGACGGTTGTACCCCATCCCCTGCCAGGCGCGAATCACGTCAGCGATTTTTGCATTGGCAAGACTGCGTATGGTCGGAAAACGTTTTAAAAATTCTTTATACTTCGTCAGCACGCGGGATACTTGGGTTTGTTGCAACATGATTTCAGACACGAGAATCCGATACGGGTCTCGCGTTTTACGCCATGGTAAGTCGCGCCGATTCGCCCGGTACCATCGAAAAATTCTCGATTGGAAGATCTGAATACGCTTTGTCATGAATAAAAAACAAGCACGTTCACTCTATATAGCCCCATGTGCTTTATTCACCAAGCAGCTGCTTAATTTTCGCTAAGATCTGACTGGGTACGACCCCGGTTTTTACCAAATAAGAGTCAGCGCCAATCTTCTTAGCGCGGTCTATGTCTTCCGGATCAGTTAAATTGGAAAAAATCAACACGGGGACGTTCTTCGTTTCAGACGCTTGGCGCAATTTCACCAACAGCGAAAATCCATATTCCTTATTCGCTTCTTCAAGATCCGCGGTCGTAGACAAATTTTTCGGCAGGATGAGATCAAGAATAATGCAATCGGGACGGTATTCTATGACTTTTTGCCAGCCTTCTTCAGGATCAATCGCCGTGTAGAATTCGTACTCTTTTTTCGTGCGAAAATAGTCCGTGAACAACCCACGGATAATATTATCATCGTCAATCATTAAAACCTTCTTTTTGTTTTGCATAGCGTATTTACAGTATCAGTATAAATGAAAAAACCTGCAGAAGCAAATCAACGCGTTTCTTCTGCATCCCGAACAGCTTAGGTCCAGACAGCGAATATTACGCCATTCACGAGAAGTACGACTAATTGGTACATGACAAAAATAAAAAAATTATTTTGCTCATGAAGTTTTTTTGCCGAGAACGCGCAAAATAGACACGGTTACAAGAACAACGATCACCGTAATGATAATAGCGTACGCAAACTTCACTAGCAAGCTATCTTTGGAAACAGGGAAAATGTAATCGATAAGCCCTCGAATTGCTTCATTCCACGCAAGTCCGGCGACGACGCTCAGTGCCGCGACAATATAACCGCTCGTGCGCTCGCGTAGTTCGTGATGAAGATTTGGTTGTTGGTTGTTTTCCATTAAAAATCACTTTGCCAATATTGAAAGATCCGTGAGAACTTCTTCGGCGTGTTTTATAGGGGTCACTTTTTCATAGATCTTCCTCACAACGCCGTGAGGATCAATGAGAAATGAGCTGCGTCGTGTGCCCAAGTACGTGTTGCCGAAAAATGACTTTTGAGCCCACACGCCGTATTGCCGCACCACTTTTTTTTCCGTATCCGAAAGTAAGGTGAATGGCAGATCGTATTTCTTGGCGAACTTCTGATGGCTCTCTACGGAATCCACGCTCACTCCAAGGACAACCGCTTCTAAATTTTGAAATTTTAGAAAATCATCCCGCAAACCGCAGGCCTCTGTTGTGCAACCGGGTGTATTATCTTTGGGATAAAAATACAGCAAAACCCAATGTCCGCGCTCATCGGAGAGTGAGTGCCGCGTGCCGTTTTGATCAAGGAGCGAAAAGCTTGGTGCCGGTTTGCCGACATGAACGCTCATAAAAAACGGGTCCGCTTAGGCCCGCTCTCGCGCAAAAGCAGGGACATAGCCATTATGTCGATCCGCAACCTTTGTCGCGGCGAATGCGTCCGGCTTGGTGCGCACAACATAGCCGTAACCGGTCACAAGGCCCGCAATTTCCGCAATCATTTCCTTTGTTTCACCGCCTTGGCCAACGTCAACATGGATTTCAAAATCTTTGCGAAACAATTCAAACGTGCGTTCCATCTTCAGAAGCTCATTCGCGGCCTCGATGGAAATCATTGCTTCCTGGTACATACGGTCACGCAATTGATACCGCTTCCGGTGGATGCGGCGCTGCCAAAAATAAATGCCGCCGCGTGTCACGCGGTGCACCACGATGGCCGTAACGAATTCAACGTAACCGGCTCCTGCCTGCGAATCAGTGCCGAGCACGAGCTTGTACTTCCCTTCTTTTTCATTCACAAAACGCAAAATATGTTGCACGACATGGGGCAACTCAAGCCTGCCGTAGGTTGGACTGTTGAAAAACGTTTGCTTGGATTCCTCCTGATTAGACGAGTTTGCGTTCATTTGAATAGTTTGATACTGTGAGTATGCTGAATTTCAGTGTATCGTTTCCGTGTTCTTTTGTCAATCGAAAAGGAGGTGTAATTCATGCAGTCTCATGCAGTCGCTTGTTGCAGTGGCCCGTGCATCTACTGTGGTCTACCCATACGCTTTGGCCAGGAGGAATCGCACAAGAAAAAGTGCCGAGGAGTGAAGCCGAACCTACCAGGGAATGAACCCGAACACAAGCCAGTACCTGGTAATCAAAGGTGCGACGCTCTCAACGATCAGATCTATGTACATGCGCATGCCATACATCAGAGCACATTCACCACTAGCCAACCACAAAACGAAGCCCCTTCACACAAAGGGGCTTTTTTTATTGCTTCGGCTCTTTATGAAACCGCCAATGACGTTTTTCGATGTACACGATGCGCCACCACCAGCGACCGAGGAAGTATCCGCCGATTATGCCAAGGCCAAGTAAGCCATATTGTACGACTGGCGGAAGCGCGCACAGACCAACGCCAAAATGCCTGTACCATGTGATGTGCCGCCCCGTCGCAAGCGCATTATTGAGATACCAGATTTCAATGAGCGCATGCACAAGATAACTTAACAATACCCCTAGGACAATCGTACAAATATGATAAACCGTTTGCTTGAGCCGCATGTGATTAAAACGTTACAGGGATGCGGAGCGAATCCGCATTTTGCGCCAATCCCGAGGGATTGTCCTTCGCAAGAATCAATTGGCCTTTTGTTCCGACTGGCGTGGGAAACGTAAGCTCCACGGTAAAGGGTACGAACTCCTCTGTCATCCACTCGCCTTTTGTCTGCGCCACGCCGGTTGCCAGCACTTCTCCATTTTCATCAAACAACGTCACGGGGAACGACCCTTCAAAAAACCATGTGCCACGCGCTTCTCCCTGGATCGCGAGCGGACTTTTTACTTGCGTATTGGGCCTGGGAGTTGTGACGCGAATAAGGTTGGTCTTCTCCAACTCATTGCCGATATCTTCGGCAAACGTTTTGCCTCCAGCCCTGCACTGCCGGGGGTAGCTTTCCTGCACCGGATTGCCGGCTGCCACGCACTGTTCAAACGTTGCGACCGCGTGACTTCCCGGAATCACGCGCGAAATATAAAGAAGCATCCCGACGCTAACGACAATAAACAAAAAGAAGGCAATAATGATAAAAAGTATTCGTTGTTTCATGGTGTTTCTCAATGAGATAATCTAATCAATAGTATACACGAAAGAAACCCGGCCATCGAATACCGATGAAGCAATTGGGCTTCCCCTATGTAACGCGAAAATTACCGAACAGCATGAGCCCGAGTAGCAAGAAGACAAGCGTTCCCAAAAAAACAACAAGCAGAACGCCGAAAAAGCGCCGGCCAACGACAAAAGAAAAACCTATGAACACAACAAGCAATGTCCAGTAGTTGAGAACGTCGGTAAGGTTCTCACGATACCAGTTCGTCTTTTGACCGAATAAAACTGCACCAACAATGACGACCACCAGTCCCAAAAGAATGCGCCCGATATTAGGACCTTTGTTCGCTTCTTGGTGCACCCGGCGAATCGGCGGCGGCGTTGGCTCTTGCGGCTCCGGCCTGTTGTGCATGCGAAATGAAAATGGCTGGCTCATATTATCGCAGGTATAAATACACGCTGCCTTGTTTTTCTGCTGGCTTCCAATTCGGGAATGCGAACCCATGAGAAATCACCCGGCTGCCCGGCTGCAATTCGTTCAAAAGTTTTCCCTCGATGTTCTTCATCATGTGGGTTATTCCATACATGGTGACCACCTGGAATGTTTGAAAGTCCTGTTTCCAAAAACTTTTCCAATGCATGAGCGCTTTGCCGGTAAGGCGCGATTTAAAAACGTTCCATTTAGACCACAGAACGAGCAATGGGTTAATTTCGAATCCGTGAGCCTCGGCGCCTGCTCGGGCGAGGGCAATCACGATTCTCCCCTCTCCCGAACCAATGTCGCAGGCTTTTTCACCCGGCCGGATCTTCGCCAGTTTGATCATGGTTTGAACCGTTTCTCTGGGAGTTGTCACGAAAGGAGCGGCGCGGAGAATTGTCGCAAGATTAAAAACTCCGAAAAGCAGCAAAGCGGCCGTCAAGAAAAGAATAAGAATGAAAAGCGGCAACACAATCATAGCAACGGTAGTATATCAAGATTTTCCTTAGAGATAAACAGAGTTTGTCGCCGGTTCTTTTGTTAGGGGAAGCAGAAGAAAAAGAAAGCCGATTGCCAAACCCGCGAACACATAAACTCGCGCCAGCATCAATCCACGCCTCTCAATGAAAAGGTCCGAACCCACGGGCCGAATACTCGCGAGATCGTCGTAGATCGCTTTGCTTGCTGTGAGCAAGAAGATCGGAAAACTGATCGCGAGCGCATAGGGTGAAAAGCGAACGGCGAGCGAGAGAAGCGACTGGCCCATTACGTCAATGTAGCCGAACAATCGCAGGATAAGCAAAACAATGATGAGCACAACAAAAAAGACAACAAAAAGCGCAATGTTGATCAAAAAAGGCCTGCTGAGATTGGCGATCATATTGCCACGAAAGTTTCTTGCAAGCGCGTAACACCGACTGAGCGCTTGAAATCCGTACTTGCCTTCATGCATAACAACATACGGTAAAGTAATGAACGCAATGAACATGAAGAGCCCGGGTAAGATGAGGAACGCCATTCCACCGAGACAAACGAGAACCGCGAGAACATTGGTGTATATGGCCTTTGGAAGGTACCGCATGGCAAGGGAGACGTGCTGGCTCAAAGAACTGCCTGGCCAGGCGATAATGGCGGTCTGGGCATAGAGCACGAACGCGAGCACGGCAATGCCGATCGAAACCACAACGTTTCGCACAACAGCCGGAACCGAGACCGGCAAGGAAAAAACCGCGTATGAGGCAGCGAGAAAAAGAATTCCAAGAAAAAGCAGCGTTGTCCAGTGGTTCAAAAACATCTGCCATGTTCTCTTCAGAATGTGGCGACCAACAGAATAAATGCGGGGTGTGTACTCGGGCACTCCCTCCTCTTCGCGTTCCGGCGCTGGTCGATCAAATACATGCCTACCCAAAAGCTTCCGGATGTCTGCATTGCGCCATCCGGATTTCACAAGTTCCTGCCGAATCTGGATATCTGACGTGCCTGAATTCTTCATTCTCCGGATCCAGGATTGGATATCCTCCTCAGCCATAAAATCGGCCGTTTGCGGCCGGCCGGATTATACCAAAAACGCTCGCAAACTTCAACTAACACCGTGAGAGCGAGATTGTGCGAGCGATTAAGGTTGGTTCCCATTCAATCCTGCCGGGGTAGGAATCGAACCTACATGCCAGGCTTCAAAGGCCTGTGTCCTGCCGTTAGACGACCCGGCAGGATTGCATGAGAAATGTTTAAAAAAAGACTTGCCTATGACAAGCCTAACAAAATAACTTAGGGCGGTCAATTGTCTACACTTTCAAATACTTTCCAATTGCGATAAGCGAGCTGACGACGGAAAGGAAAACGGCAAAGAGCAACTGGAACCCGAAGAACCCCCAGAAATGGGCATGGAAATAATTCGTGAGGTTAAAGTCGTAGCCGGTGAAAAAGTTTGACACCTGGGGTGAGAGCACGCTGACAAATGGATAAAAAATGGCGAATGCTATTATTGCCGCCATCAAACCATAAAGAATACTTTCGACCAAAAACGGTGAGCGGATGAACCAGTTTGTCGCGCCGACGAGTTTCATAATGCCGATTTCCTCGCGGTGGGTGTAAATCGTGATTCGAATGGTGTTGAAGATAAGTAATACCGCAATGATTACAAAAATTATGCTAATGACAATACCAACACGCTGTACCCGCTGGCTAGCATCGGATAGCCTGTTAATGACTGTTTGACTATCCTCAAAATTTTTATCTTGCACAATATCTTTGTACGACGGATCATCAAGGACGCTAAGGATTGTCGGATAGTCCTCGAGCGAGTTCGCGCGGACAATCAATGTCGCGCCCAATGGATTTTCTTTGAGTTCATCCAACGAAGCGAGGATATCCGGATCGTTAGCGTGCTTTTGACGAAACTGCGCAAGCGCCTGGTCCGGCGTAATATACCGAACGTCCTTGACCTGTGATAGCGCCTCGAATCTGTTCTGGATGTTAAAGATCTCGCTTTCCGCTACGCCTGCCTTGAAAAAAATGGAGACGTCAACTTTGTCTTGCACCGCCGAAATCGCCTGGTTCGCTACGACGTTAATGCCCCATACCATGCTAATCGAGAGCAGCGTAAGCACAAGGATGACCACAGTGACAAGTGACAGCCATACGTTGCGCCAAAACCCTTGTAGCGCGAATTTCATTGTGCGAATGAAAGACGTGATCATACGTTACAAAATGTATTTACCTGACGCTTGGTCGGAAATCACCATGCCGTGGTCAAGGGTAATAACGCGCTTGCGAAGCGCATTCACGATTTCCCGATTGTGGGTTACGAGCACAACGGTCGTGCCGAACTCATTAATTTTACGCAGGAGATTGACGATTTCTTGCGAATTAATGGAATCAAGGTTGCCCGTCGGCTCGTCCGCCACGAGAATCTTCGGCCGATGCACGAGCGCCCGCGCAATGGACACGCGTTGCTGCTCGCCGCCGGACAGCTGGGTCGGGAATCGTTGCGCCTTATTCTCTAAACCGACGATTTTCAACACCTGGGGAACGATGTTCTTGGTTTTTTCAGAGTCCGCAAACGTCACCTCAAGCGCAAACGCCACGTTCTCGTAAACGGTCTTTTTTTGCAAGAGCTTAAAATCCTGATACACAACCCCGATCTGTCGCCGGAGAATGGGTATTTCCTTTGGTTGAATATCTGTAATATCCCAGTCGCCAATAACGACGCGGCCCTTTGTGGGGCGTTCTTCGGCAATAACAAGCTTAACGAAGGTCGTTTTACCGGTCCCCGACTGACCCACAACGGAAACAAATTCGCCCGACGCGATATCAACGCTTACGTTACGTAGCGCGTACGTGTCTGGAGGATAGATTTTTGAAACGTTTTTGAATTGAATCATTGCCCTTACTCGTATTTTAGCGCATCAATCGGGTTCAGTCGAGACGCGCGGATGGCCGGGAGCACGCCAAACAGCACACCCACCACAACGGAGAATGCGATTGCGAGGACGATATACGTTGGACTCAAGACAATGGAAAGCGGCGTTTGGGCCTTTACGACAATACCGACAACAATAGCAAGCGCGATGCCGGCAACCCCACCAAAAATACCGAGAACAACCGCTTCGGTCAGAAACTGGACAAAAATGTCTGCCGAAGACGCACCAAGAGCTTTGCGTAGTCCGATTTCCCGTGTTCGCTCGGTCACTGCCACAAGAATGGTATTCATAATGCCAATACCTCCGACAACTAAGGAGATGCCGGCAATTGCCGACACCATCGCCGTGAGAACGCCAAGAATACTATTAAACACTTTCAGAAGATCGTCCTGCGTTAAAACTGTGAAGTCCTCTTCACCTCCATGGTTGGCCAACATCGTTTGTTTCACTGTCTCCTTGGCGGCTTCAACCCGATCAGCGGATCGTACCTTGGCGGCAATGCGGAATATTTGGGAAGAACCCGTAACGTCAGCGAGTGTTGAAAACGGGAAGTAGGCGGCTGTATCAAAGTTGGGGCCACTGAACGAGGCATTAGAAACCGTTTGTTTCAGAAGCCCGATCACGGTAAAACTTTCATTCCTGAACGTAATCGTTTTTCCTGCAAGTTCGGCGGTATCGGGAAAAAGCGCCGTGGCGGCTCCGCTGCCCAACACGACAATGCGAGCCTTTTTTGTTTCATCATCTGGTTCGATGAATCTTCCCTGTATAACCTCCAAATTGCGAATCTCATCGTTTTCCGACGTCGTACCCAAGACCAAAAGGCCACTCTCGGACCTGCCGTCGGCTTTCAGTAGGCCGGACGCCAGAGAAATCGGAGATACCGCTTCGACGTCGGGCAACGTTCGAAGAGTATCGATATCCTGTTGTGTAAGGGTCGACGCGCCGACTGAAGCCGATGGGTTAAAGCCGCCGCCAGAGCCAACGAGTTGGCCCGGCAAGATAAAAAGCAGATTCGTTCCGAAATCTTGCACCTCTTGCGTAACCGATTGTTTGACGCCTTGACCAATACCAAGCAGGGTTGTGATGGAAAAAACACCTATGAGCACACCGAGCATCGTCAGAAACGAACGAAGTTTTTTCGTCCAAATGGCGAGGAGTGCGAGCTTTATATTTTCCAGTATCATAAAAGAATGGGTTAGGTAAGAATAGCGCCGTCCTGAATGCGTATGGTTCTTTTTGCGCGCGAAGCGATAGCCGGGTCATGGGTTACGACAATGATGGTTGTACCTGTACGATTGAGCTTCTCAAGGATGGTCATAATCTCTCCCCCGCTTTTTGTGTCAAGGTTACCGGTTGGTTCGTCGGCAAGGATAACAGACGGGTTGTTCACGAGCGCTCGTGCGATTGCAACGCGCTGCTGTTCTCCGCCAGAAAGTTCTGAGGGCTTGTGCTGACTGCGTTCTTTTAAGCCAACCCTGTCCAACATTGCCAAGCTTCGCTGCTTGCGCTCAGTGGACGGCACGCGATTGTAAATAAGAGGAAGTTCAATGTTCGCCAATGACGATAATCTCGGCAAAAGATTAAATGTTTGAAAAATAAATCCGATTTTTTTACGTCGGATCATGACAAGGTCTTTTGCTTTTTTCTCGCTCACGTTCTCACCGTCCAAGACGAATGAGCCAGATGTGGGCTTATCCAGGCAACCAAGGATATGCATGAGCGTTGATTTGCCGGATCCCGACACTCCCATCACCGCGACAAATTCGCCTCGATTAATCTCGAGGGTAACACCCTGAAGAGCCCGGTATTCATTCGGCTTGCCAACATCATACACCTTAGAAACGTTCTGCAACGCGAGAAACGCCATGACCTACTTACTTAGGGCGTACTGAATAAGCGCATTCGTTTCCGCGTAACGTTGAGCGTCTGATCCGCTGCCGAGCACGACAGTAATAACGTCCGGCGAGGACAGCTTGTCCTTACGCGCTTTTGTCATGAGACAATACAACGCTTCGTCAAGATAGCCAGTTTTTGTTCCAGAAATATACCAGGAGCTGTCCACCATTTTGTCTTTATTCACAATGGTATGTGCCACCCCAGTATTGATTGTGGTAAAAGAGTAACTGTGCGTGGTTGTGCCCTGCAGAAGGCGAAAGTCCTTCAACGCGCGAGTGGCGAGAACGGCGTAATCCCCGACTGTCGTGACGTTTGCGGGATCCAGCCCAGTTACATCAGCAAAGTGCGTATTCGTCAGTCCCCACGCGCTCGCCTTAGCGTTCATGCGGTTAACAAAATCCGCCCGCGAAAGTCCTGTAGAGCGCACGAGCGCATTCGTGGCGTTATTCGCTGAACCAACAAGGCTTGTATAATACAAATCCTTCACGGTCATCGTATCGCCGACATTGACATAGAGCTTCGAGCCAATCGCATTATCTTGCGCCTGGTAGGTCACGACTTTATCCCACGGTATGTTCATCTCCAAAAAAACGGTGGCGGTCATGATTTTCGTTAGACTCGCCATGGGCAGTCGCATATCCTTATTTTTCACGTACAAAATTGCGCCCGTCTTTTCATTGATAGCAATAGCGGCTTTTGAAACTATAGCAGGCGCGGCTGGCCCAGGCGCCTGCAGGCCAAGCACAAGTCCATCAACCGGTTCAACTTTTACGCGCGTTAACCCTTGCGAGAGCGGCGCGAGCTTGCTGAAACCGTTCGAGGTCAGATCAATGACTCGTCCAGGGGCGTTCAACCCGTGAGACGTTACCTGAACAATAATTGATATATTATTTTCAATGCTCGTGACGCGCAGCTTGGTGCCGATCGGGTACGCATCAATCGCAGCTCCATACGGGTAACGGGAATCTCTGTACCACGACGCAACGCCTTCAAACGAATTCGGATCTTCAAAAACCGCGATACGAGAAAAAGGCAGATGGGAATACGCGCGAACATAGCGGCCGGTGTAGTCTGTGGTGGAAGGAAGCGGTATCCATTGTTGCTTGTTACTCGCCCAGTAATGGATCACTTTTCGATAAAGCGTGTCGGATTGAAAACGAACCGCAAGAATGAGCGGGCGGTTCAAAGCTATGGGGTTGTTACCCGCCTGGCTTAAAATATCGTAAATAAAGTAGTCGCTCACCAGCTTCTTGCCGTCCAGCAATGGTAGTTCAGCGGCACCATCAAACTGTTTCATCTCAAGCGTAATTGCTTCGTTCACTAGATTGGGCATGACGGCCAAACGAAAATCCGCATTGCGATATTCCGCTGTGTACCCATGTTGGATGGCCTCCATGGCGAAACGGAGTCGCAGCGGATCATCGTACGCCTGTGCGTTCAATGGCGCAAAGAAATACGTGCCGAGCAGGATGAGTGAAAAAAATATGTTGACGATTTTACGCATATTCGATACAGTAGTGTATGTTACAATGTTGCGGGATTCGTATAGTGGTAGTACACAACCTTCCCAAGGTTGTTGCGCCGGTTCCCCGCCTGCCTTCGCCCGAGCGGATGAGCGGAGTCGAACCGCCTCTTCTTGCTTGGGAAGCAAGCGTACTGCCGCTATACTACACCCGCAAAGGCGAGGGCGGGCAGGGATTCCGGTATCCCGCTCCAAATTTTCGGACTCCTTTATGTACTATGTTTACATTCTGTACAGTACCAGAGATAATAAATTATACACCGGATTTACGAATGATTTGAAGAAGCGTCTTAACAAACACCGCGCGGGTAAAGTATTTTCGACAAAACTGCGGACTCCGTTCAAACTTCTCTATTATGAAGCGTTCCTAGCAGAATCCGATGCGCGCGAACGAGAAAAATATTTTAAAACAGGATGGGGTCGCAATTTCGTAAAGAAACATATAAGAAATAGTTTAGCATTAGTAAGGCAGTAGGAGAAAATTTGGGCGGGTATCCCGCTCCAAAGTCACGCCACTGTAGCTCAACTGGCAGAGCAATCCCTTCGTAAGGGAGAGGTTGTCGGTTCAACTCCGACCAGTGGCTCCACGGTACGAGGTCGCCCCGCCATCGGCGGGGCCAGTGGCTTTTGGGTTTTTAATAACACAACGTCCTAACCCGACGCACTCGGACATTGTTCACCTTTCAACAGAACCTGGTCGCATGAAGCTGCCCAATAGTATCCCTGAACGGCAACGAGCACTCTCGTTCGCGCGAGTTCTTCCTGGAGCCACGTGTCAAGACTTTTTGCTTTCAATAAAATATGCTTGACGCTATATTGCTCCGGCTTCGTATCGGTCGCCGGCACGATTTTCACGAGCTTAATGATGTGGAATCCGTAACGTGTCTGGACAATTCCCGATGTTTCGCCTTCTTTCAATTTGAGCATCGCGTCCTCAAATTCCGGGACTAAATCCCCTTTTTGTACAAACCCTAAATCACCGTCGGAGCTTGCAGTAACGTCTTCGCTGTATTGACGTGCGAGATCTTCAAAGGTCACCCCGCCGGCTTGAAGCTTGGCGAGCACCTCTTCCGCTTTTTGCTTTGCATCTTTATTCAATTGCGGATCGTATGCAAGTTTTTCTTCCAAGGCACGGCTGAGGAGAAACGGCAGCAAGACTTTATCTTTGAACGTTTTCTCGTCCCAATTATAAAGAGTCGTCAACGTTTGCCGTACCTCTTCAACGGATCCGGCCTGGCTCACAATTGATTGAAACTCTTTATCAACGTCCGCTTGCGAAATGCTCACACCGTAGGCTTGGGCCTTCTTGCGCATTAGAATATCCTTGATCATGCGTGTCAGAACTATTTGACGGAGTTCTTGTTCCGAAGGTGCCTGGACGCCGGGATTCAATGTTTGCTGCGCAGCATAAAAAAAGTTCAACGTGTCTACATCATCAAGAAACGTACTGTAGGGCACGATGCTCACGTTCACGATCGCCGCGGGATACGGAACAACGCCAATGGCCGCTCGAGTCACGCTGCCGCGCCACTGAAAATCGTAAATGCCCATGGCGAACACGATCAGCGTGCCGACAACAAGACTCGCGAGAACAAGCAAAACAAAAAGGACTAATCTTTTTGCGGGCAAACGAGTCGGTTGTTTTTTTGCCTCAGTTGTTTTTGGATCTTCCAATAAAGCCTTCACCGCTTCTGCCTGAGTTTTTTTCGTTGGCATATAGTGAATGTTGTTTATTATGAATCAATCTTTTTTTCGAAAAAGTAATTCCACCATTTTTGAGGATTCGAGGCAGATACGGCTCGAGACGAATTAGCGGTCTCTTGAATAAGGCCGCCCGGCTCGCTTCCGCTGACGCCTGGCACAACCAAAATACTTTCACCTTCTTTGACAAGCCCAAGTCTAGTCCGCGCCTGCCTCTCCTTATACTGATCGCTCTGAAAATAATCGATCAGTTGCGCCAGTTCCGTATTCCGATGCTCCAACGTGTCTACCTGTTCCTGTAATTTTTTAATTTCGTGCTCAACTTGATATTTACGGACTGTTTCTTGGCCGAACGAAACGCCGATAAGAACAAGGATGACGATTTCCAAAATCAGGAGGAGCCGAGAGTACGCGAGCCGAGAAAAAAAAGATTGTCTCTGTTCTTGAGGCATTTCGTATCTCCACGTTCATAAAGTATTGCTATTGTACCACGGGGAAACATCCCCGTCAATTCGCGATATGTTTGCGCTTTTTTGCCTTTGCCCTTGACAAATACTCAGCAGCAGGTTAATCTGAAAAAAACAGCAAGGAGGGACCATGAGAATGTCATGTAAATTCAAACTTGCAATGTCTGATGCGGTTGTAGACGGAAAGTATTTTGACCTACTCACATTCGAGTGGGAAGAGGAAAAAACTGCGGAAGAAGTATTGGCAATGAGTTCTGCGTGGATTGAAACACGGAATTTCTTGACGACGAGAATGAACGGCTTGCAAAAAGTCGGAAGCAGTTCGTTCACCATCGAGCCACTCGATGAATAGCTCACTCAATCAAAAAAGCTCCGCGATTTGAACGGAGCTTTTGCTGTTTACTGCTTGGGTTGAAAGTCTAAGGCAAGCGAATTAATGCAATAGCGCTTCCCAGTCGGCTCTGGCCCGTCATCAAATACGTGGCCAAGGTGGCTGCCACAGTTGCTGCACAATACCTCGAGCCGACGTGCCCCGAGCGAGTAGTCCTCCTCGGTCTTCACGTTCGCATTGTTCACTGGGTCCCAAAACGATGGCCAGCCCGTACGGGAATCGAACTTCGTGTCCGACCTGAACAACTCCTGGCCGCAGGCAACGCAAACGTACATCCCCTTTGCTTTGTTGTGCAGCCATTTCCCGCTCCCCGGCGGTTCCGTGCCTTTGAGGAAGCAGACGTTGTACTGCTCGGGGGTGAGCTTTTTCTTCATGTCGTCGATTGATGTTTTATCCATGATTATTCCCTTTCACTTAGGCAGACCAAATTTTTCCTTCAGTTTCTCAATAATAAATGTCTTCTCGAGGTAATTCATCGATGATAGCTGTTGAAGAACCTGCCCCTTGATTAGTTGATTGTCTGGCAACTTCGCAAGAAGTAAACGGATCTCTTCGTCAACTTCTGGGTGACGGATTCGAACGTCGAGTCCTTGACTCCGGAGCCACTCAAAGAGGGCGAGCGGGAAACCGGGATGTTCAGGTTTGATCGGCTCGCGAACAATGATCTGCCTATTTTCGTCGTGAACGTCGCGGAAACGATGAACTCCTTCTCTGAATGAACGATCGAGAAGGGCCTTCAACGTGGAGTCGGATATAGGCTTCAGTGTGTACCCACTCTCATCAACTTGGAGAGTTCCTAAATGCGTTGTGCCTCGGTAAATGTCCGTGGTCATTGGTTTAGGGGTTACTGAGAGATGACTGGAGGAGTTCAAATCGCAATTTCATTGCCCGGTCGCGATTGAAATTCGGGTCTTGTTTCTTCAGGTGTTCTTCAACGAGTGCGTAGTCTGTATAGTTCATGTTCCCGGGGTCAGAAAAATACGCCTCGCATATCTCTGCCCAATACTCGCTCGCTTTCAGGTATCGTTCGCGCTGCTCGTCATCATTTTGGATTGCCTCGACGTAACTGGAGTAGTATCGATCCTCGTCGTCCAATCGATCCCCAACGTGAAGCAGGAGATCCATCTTCTCCTCCCGGTTCATCTCATTGTCCCCTGACCAATCGTTGGCATGTCCAAGCTCGTGAGCGAGTATCCCGAAGATCTCATTTGCGCTGTAGCCTTGTTTCGAAATGCCGTGGAAAACGATTTTCGATTTCCCACCTTCCCCCCCCTTATAGTGCGTAGCGACCGACTCTGCATCTTTTCCCAATCCATACCTGTCTCCCATCAGTTGGGTGTCCGGCAACTGCTCGACCGACGCGACTTCCCCACGTATCCAACCCTTCGGGTACGTCTCGGCGAGGATACGATCCACGGTCGCGCTATCGATCCGTTGCTCGACCTTACCCACTTCGTAATATTCAGGGTGTAGTACGAAATCGTTGACTTTAACACCCGCCTGTTCGCGTTCTTCTGATGAAGGGGGAGGCTCTAACAATTCGCTCGGTTCTGCGAGAATCGGCCTCTTTTCCTTAAACCAGCTAAAACTTTTCTCCAACGTTCGAACTTGCTCCTCGCCCCCCTGAAGCGCCTCAAGCTGTCCCGCAACGTCCAAGGAGAACGGTAAATTGTTTCCAAAGAGTTCCCTTAAACGTTCCCCCCTCTCTTTAAGGTACTCGATATTCGATAGTTCTGTCTTGACTGATGTTGCAAGCTGCTCAATTTCTCCCTTCTCCTGAAATTTCTGCTTGACGTGCCAAGCGAGGGCACCGATCTCCAGTGCCAATCCAATGACGATGGGACGGATTGCGGGGTATGTACGAAGTTGTTCGAGGAAACCTTTCTTCTCCTTGGTCGATTCTACATGCTCCGGTTCTCTGGGCAATTCAGCTGATCCTTTTTGAATCTCAATGCTTCCCTTAGGCTCTGCACTGTCAGATGAGACCTCTTCTTCAATCGGTGATCCGAGGCGTTCGGGATTTCTCATACCTTTCTGATTGGTATTGATAAAGAATTCTCCTTCAAGTATTTCGAGAATTTTTGTCGCAGCTTCGCCACCTTTGGGCTGATGATCGCTTGACAGTAAGCTTTATCAGGATTTTTTGCGTAATAGTCTCTGTGGTACTCTTCTGCCTGATAGAAATTCGTAAAAGGCACGATTTCCGTAACGATCTTACTCTTAAATGTTTTTTCTTGCTCTAATCGCGCTTTTGTTGCTTCTGCTATTTTGCGCTGCGCGTCTGAATGATAAAAAATAACGGAGCGATATTGTTCGCCAATGTCATTCCCCTGCCGGTTCAGCGTGGTTGGATTATGTGTGGCGAAGAAAACATCAAGTAATCTCTCATACGGGATAACCGAAGAATCAAACGCAAGCTGTATTGCCTCTGCATGACCTGATTGGCCGGCGCTTACGGCTTCGTATGATGGGTTCTCCATGTCGCCGCCAGCATACCCAGGCAGAACGCTTTCAACGCCTTTTAACCTCGTGAAAACCGCTTCTGTGCACCAGAAGCAACCACCGGCAAATGTCGCTTTGTCTAACGTGGTTCTTTTTTCCATTGAAGTAATCTGCTAATGCTCTTCCGGATATGCGCCAATCGAGTTTCCGGCCTCTTTGCTTCGACTATCCACTCAATGTATTCTTTCTTGTGCGATGGCGGAAGCGAGTCGAAAATCTTCTGCGCTTTTTGGTTGGCTTTTAGCGCCTTGAGAAAATCCGCAGGAATCGTATGTGTCTCGCTGCGTAAACCATGGGCGTACTCGTATTCGACAGTTACCGCTTGCGACCACCAGGGTCCAATCTTATACTTCTCGAAGAGATATTTCGCAGTTGCAGTATGACCCTTTTTTGGAGCACCCCATGTATTCAAGATGCGGGACCATTCGGCAAGCGACTTACCAGTTTGCAATTTAATACGTTCGTCGTTAATTTTTTGACGAACCTTCACTGTTCGCGTCATACAAAAATTTTCTCGTCTAATCTATTGAGCCGTAACGGTGACGGTACCCTCGAGACCCAGCCCTCGATGCGAATCAATACCACAATAGAACTTAAACGTGCCCACCTTTGAACCGTTGATTGTCACGACTTTTTCCTTGCCCGGGGCGATCGAGCCGGAGCTCACACCCAGCTCGTCAACGATAAAGTTGTGGTCAGTCGATCCATTGTTTTTCACAAGAAGACGAACTGTCTCCCCAAGGCCGACCGTCACTGTGTTGGGCGAAAATGCATACTCATTAATGCTCATTTGTTTGTCAAACGTGGTTTGCACTCCGTTCGTGTTTCCCGATACCGTGTTGGTCGTGGTGTTTGAGTTTGAGTACAAACCCTTGTCCTGGCTTAAAAAATACCATGCGCCGAGGCCGACCACCACGACGATGACGATAACGACGATTGCTGTTTTCATATTGTGTTCATTGCTAATGTTAAGGACGAATTAAGTTCATACGTATAAACAATTGTTTTATTGATACGGGGCCACAGGAATTCGAACCCCGATTACTGGTTTTGCCCACCCGACCGCCTTCAGCGGGAGAGGAAGGAGTCGTCCGCCCACCAACATCGGGGTCACGAGGATTCGAACCTCGGTTATCGGTTTTGGAGACCGACGTCCTGCCGTTGAACGATGACCCCAGTGTTGGTGGGCGGGTTGGAGACCGGCGTTCTGCCGCTAAACTACTCTCCCAGTGAAGGCGTTCGAAGGCGGGCGGGGAGACCAGTGTCCTGCCATTGAACGATAGCCCCAAAGAAAGCTTATGGCTTATAGCCTATCGCATATAGGAATACTGATTGCGACGCATCTTAACTATAAGCCATACGCCATAAGCTACTTGCTTTCTTTATGGAGGGTGTGCTTCTTATCCCATTGGCAATACTTCTTGAGCTCAAGCCGTGCCTTAACAGTCTTCTTATTTCTATAGTTATAGTAATTCACCCGATGGCACACGGTGCATTCTAATTTGATGAGATTATCTTGTGACATAGTGTAGGTTAATGGAGTTAATATCGGAGAAGATTCGTTACCCTTCGGGTGATCGCCCGTAGGGCGAAACCGACGCCCTATCCGCCCAAATTTTGCAAAGCCGGAGGTGGGACTCGAACCCACGACTTACTGTTTACCCGCCTGCCGATCGCCTGGAGCCGAGGAGAGGATTCGAACCTCCGACCTACTGTTTACAAAACAGTTGCTCTACCGGCTGAGCTACCTCGGCAAAATTTGAGCTAGCGCGATGGTGGGTGGAGTAGGATTCGAACCTACGAAGGCCGGAGGCCACCTGATTTACAGTCAGGCCCGTTTGACCGCTTCGGTATCCACCCACAGCCTCAACGCAACAATTTTTTAAACCCTTCGCCACCCTTGTAAGATTTTATCTGTCTTTCTTTTTTATATGCTTCGGCTTTTGCTGTAAAACGTTCAGTATATATGACATTCCAAGGTCGCCATGCTTTAGTAGATTGAAACTGGAGCCGAGAACGAGAATCGAACTCGTGACCTTCCCCTTACCATGGGGATGCTCTACCAACTGAGCTATCTCGGCATGTAATGGAGTTGCTCCTTGCCCTGCATACGACGTGCGGAACGATTCGTTGTGCGGGGTGCCAACTGCTTGCCCCGTAAATCCGAGTGAAATGAGGATTGTACGGGGAGCTACAACGGCGCGTTACTTCATAGTCCGGATTTGCTCTTGGAACCCTGCAAGCTTCTCGTTCTCGGGATTCACTGCACGCAAACGTTCAAGTGTTTCCTTGGCGAGTGTTACATTCTTACTTTTCAATGCGACGGTAAGCAGCACATCAAGGTTGCGCGGATTATTCGGCTCAAGGCGCACCGCTTCCTGAAAAGACTGGATTGCTTTCTTCATATCTCCAAGCGCCAAATAGGTTTCGCCAAGGTTAACGTGATGAGACGCGATTTGATTATTTAAGGTGACCGACTCAAGGTATTCTCGTTGTGCCTCCTCAAGGTTGCCTTCTTGCGCTGCGATCAGGCCTAAGCCACTGTGGGCATCCGCATCTTTTTCATGAAGCTTCAAGACATGATGCAACACTTCTTTTGCATGCTGATAATCCTTCATATGCAGATACACATCTCCCAGCAGTTTATAGACCTTTTCCTCTTTCGGATCAAGGCTAATTGCTTCGATGCATTTTTGCTCCGCGGCTCGCAAATCCTCCTGTTCAATCAGAGTTTTTGCGTCACTCAGAAGACGCTGTACCTTGACTTTTATCGCGTCAGATTCGTTCAGTCCCAATTGCCTCGCCTTGAGTTTATACTCATGCTCGAGCTGCACCAGTTTTCCATAAAAACCCTTTAACGCTGTGCGCATCTTCTCTTGCAATGGCTTTGCCTGCGTGAGAGCCGTATCCTTGAGTGAAATGAATTTTCGGCGCAACCTATTTTCCATCAGCTCTTTCCGAACTGTTTCTTGACGATGCTTCGGGAGTGCGCGCGTGTTGATCGAAGCGAGGACCGGGAATTTTTTCGAAACAATTATGGTGATGACCGTCAAGCACACCACGATAAGCCCGATCGCAATGTAATCGGCAATCATAGCGCGAGTCGTTTGAAATCCTTAATTTCAATATGCTCTTTTAATCGTGCGGTCTTTTCGTGCAGCAATGCTTCAATTGTTTTTGTGTCGTCCTTCACAAACGGCTGCTTGACTAAACAAACTTCAGTGAAAAATTTTTCCAGCCGGCCCTGCACAATTTTTTCCAGCACGGCTACGGGTTTTTTTTGACCCTTGAATTCCTCCATGATTAGCTGTCGTTCCTTTTCAACAATGACCGAAGGCACGTCGTTAGGAGCCACGTATTGCGGATTTGTTGCCGCGACCTGGATGGCAATGTCATGAGCCAGTTCCTGAAACTCTGGCGTGCGCGCCACGAAGTCAGTTTCGCATGAAACGAGAACCAAAGCGGCAACCTTGCCGTTCGCGTGCACGTAGGATCCAATCGTGCCTTCTTTTGCCAAACGACCGCTTTTTTCCTGCGCAATCTTCATCCCCTTCTTCTTGAGGATTCCAATAGCCTGCTCGAGGTCGCCGCCTGCTTGTTCAAGTGCTTTCTTTGCATCCATGATGGCGGCACCAGTGCGCTCTCGTAATGTAACAATGTCTTGATTCACTGCCATAGATTATGCCTCTTTCTTCTTTTCTGTTGGCTTTGGCTCCGGCTGTTTCGGGTGTTTTTTTCCTTCTTCGATCGCTTTGGCGATCAAATTGGTAATGAACTCGATGGATTTTGTCGCGTCGTCGTTCGCGGGGATTGGGTGCGTTACCATTGTCGGATTTGTGTTTGAATCGCAGAGCGCCACGACCGGAATTCCCTTAGACTGCGCTTCCCGAACTGCGGTCCTCTCTGTTTTAATATCAACCACATAAAGCGCTTGCGGCAACTGTTCCATCTGCTGCATGCCTCCGACCTCCTCTTCGAGCCGTTCGATCTCCCGATGAAGATCAAGCTGTTCTTTTTTTGTGTACTTTTTCAGTTCACCCGAAGACGCTTGCTGTTTCAAATTCTTTAGACGACGAATCAATTGCTGAATGACGGAAAAATTCGTCAACGTTCCACCAATCCACCGGTGTGTAACAAATGGCATTGCGACCGCGCGGCTGTGTTTTTCGACAACCGCCTGCGCTTGACGCTTAGTCCCAACAAACAGAATCGTGCCGTTTGAAGCGGCAATGTCGCGCACAAACGTCAAGGCTTCAAGCAGCTTTTCTTTTGTTTTTTCTAAATCAATAATATGAATGCCGTTTCGCACAGAGTGGATGTACGGCCTCATACCGGGGTGCCATCGGCTTTCTTGATGTCCGAAGTGAACCCCTTGTTGTAGCATGTCTACAAGCGTAATGTCTTGCATAGGAATCCTTTTTTAGCCGCTACTTTCGTCGTTCTTCCCGCGTGCCGATTTGGGCAGGATGGGGTCGTCAGAAAGTATGTGAGATAATCGCTCTTTCGAGCGTTCTCATAGTACCATATCGAATAAAATATGCAAGTGCCTTATGGGTAAACAAGTCTTTGTCCGGCCACGATATCTTGACAAGACGCGTCATTCTGGTACACTATGAGCGTACGTAATATGAAAAACTCAATCCATCCAACCTATTTCTCTGAAGCAAAGGTAACCTGCGCGTGCGGCAACACGTTCACGGTCGGTTCAACGTTGGCAGAAATGCACACCGAAATTTGCTCAAATTGTCATCCGTTTTACACCGGTAAACAAAAGCTCGTCGATGACCGGGGGCGTGTGGAACGATTCCAGCGAATGGTACAGCGTAAACAGGAACTCTCCAAGAAACGAACAAAGCGCGACGCGAAGTAACAAGGCTCAACGTAGTCCCTCTTTTTTGCATATGCAAATGGAGGGATTTTTCTTTCATCAAAACCATGGAAACGCGAGAAATCAACAACTTACAAAAGGAACGCGAAGAGCTGGAGCGCCTCCTGCAAGATCCAGAAGTATTGGCGCAGCCGCACGTTCTGCAAAAAAAAATGAAACGCTATAACGAACTGGGCGGGGTGCTTCGTGATATTGAGGAACTCAAGAAAATCGAGGCAGCGCTTGCGGAAACCAAAAAGACCATGGAGACCGATGGAGACGATGAGCTCGCGTCTATCGCGAGAGACGAAGAGCGCTCCCTCTTGCAAAAAAAACAAGAACGAGAAAGCGTGATAAACGAATTCCTCCACCCGGCCGACCCTCTGGACCAGCGGGACATCATTATCGAAATTCGAGCAGGAACCGGCGGCGATGAAGCAGCGTTGTTCGCGGCACAGTTGTTTCGCATGTACTCGCAATTCGCGGAACGCCAGGGTTGGACAACGCATCTCATCGCCGCGAACCGTACTGGTATTGGAGGTATGAAAGAAATTATTTTTGAAATAAATGGAAACAACGTGTATAGCGTCCTTAAGTATGAAAGCGGCGTTCACCGCGTCCAACGGGTACCAGAGACGGAAAAAAGCGGCCGGGTGCACACGTCTACGGCAACCGTTGTTGTGCTGCCGGAAGCGGAAGACGTGGACATAGAAATCAAACCCGAGGATTTACGCATTGAGGCAACAACCTCGTCGGGCCATGGCGGGCAATCCGTCAACACAACCTACTCGGCTGTTCGCATTACGCACCTGCCTACGGGCCTTGTCGTCCAATGCCAAGACGAACGATCCCAACGCCAAAACAGGGAAAAAGCGCTGCAAGTATTGCGCTCGCGGCTGCTTGCCTTAGCAGAAGAAAAAAAACGCAAAGAGCAATCCCGGGCGCGCAAAAGCCAAATCGGCACTGGCGACCGGTCGGAAAAAATTCGGACCTACAACTTCTCCCAAGACCGCATAACAGATCACCGCATTAAAGAAAGCTTTCATAATATTCAAGCAACTATGGACGGCGACTTACAACCGATCATTGAATCGCTCAAAAACAAAGAAAAACAGCGATGATCATACAGGAAGCGCTCACAAGAGCCGTTGAAAAACTTCGGGGCAATGAGATTCCTTCTGCTCATCTTGACGCAGAAGTTTTATTGTCCTCTATCCTACGTATTAGCCGAGCATCGCTTCTTGCGCATACTGGGCAACGTCTTACAACAAAACAAATTAAAAAATTTCGGATACTGGTCGCCAAGCGCGCTAAGGGCCAGCCGGTCGCATATCTTATCAAGAAAAAAGAGTTTTACAGTCTGGAATTTCTTGTTGATAAACGCGTGCTGATCCCGCGGCCAGAAACTGAGCTGCTGGTTGATGAAACGATTCAGCAGGCAAGAACAATGAAGTCGAGAACACCGCCTCCACTCATTGTCGATATTGGGACTGGTTCTGGCTGCGTTGCAATTGTTCTTGCCAAATATGTTCCATTTGCCAGAATCATTGCGATTGACCGTTCACCCGGCGCACTCACAGTTGCCAAAAAGAACGCTAGGGTTCATAAGCTGCTTAGCAAAATTCTGTTTCTGCACGGCGACCTCGTCAAGCCGTTAGCACGAGTGAAGCGGCCGGACGGTACCAGGGCAAAAGCAGATATTATTGTCGCAAATCTTCCCTACCTTACAAAGGACGAACTTGCGAATGTTCCTCACGAACCCAAAGAGGCACTCTATGGAGGCAAGCTAGGCATGGAATATATAGAGCGACTACTCATGCAAGCGAGCGGCGTCCTCGCACCGTCAAGCGTGCTCCTCCTTGAAATCTCACCGCGACAAACAAAGGCACTGGAATACCTCGTGGAGCACCATCTGCCAGATCGAACAGTGACCTTTAAACAGGACCTGGCGGGTATGGACCGCGTTGCGATTATTAGCTAAATAAAAAGTCCCTTCAGAATCGAAGTTCTGAAGGGACTATTAGTAAACTCGGATGTCGTTTTAACGACCCGGTTTTAAGACTTCTGGTGGCAGAATTATGTTTTGTCCGGAGGGCAGCATAATGACTTGAACATTCTCGCTCAACTTCTGGATTGCTGTATATTGAATAAGCTGGAGCGTTAGGGATGCTGACAGCTTTCTGTTTGCCTCCGCCTGCTTCTCAGCTACGACAAGAATGGAATTACCCTGGCCTTTTGCTTTCTCCACGGCCTGGTCAGCCTTGTATTTTTCTACAGCAACTCTTTGCTGTTCCTCAAGGGCATTCTGGGTCGCGATCTGCTTCTTCTCGATAGCCTCCTTGAACTTCGGGTTGAAATCAACATCATCAAGGAGAAGGTCAACTACCTCAATAGAATAAGCCGAGGATAATTCACCCTCAAGACGGGTACGCACTGTTTTACGAATAGGCTCCCTGCTTGGCGCTATGTCTACGCTCTTATATTTTACCGTCTCATCTTTAAAATTCTGCAACACTCGAGGTAAGACCACTATCTCAAAGTAGTTTGGCCCAACCTCACGGAAGAGCTTCTGAATCGCATCCGGCGATACTCTTATGTTTAACGTTGCTTTTACACGAACGTCCTGCGTTTCCTGGCTAAAAGCCACGAGTTCAATCTTGTGGCTTTGCACCTGGACATTGGCGATCTGCACTTTTCGCCAGGGAGCAATCACCTGGAACCCCTCGGTTATTTGACCCCTAATCGCCTTAAATTCATAGACGACACCAATGTGGCCCGCCGGGACTTGATGAATGGACGTGATCAGAGTAGCGGAAACAACTACTATAGCCAGAAATACCGGAGCGGCTACGTGAAGTATTTTACCAGTCCTAATCAGTTCCTTCCGGATGTCTTCATGATCCTCATCTCGCTCTTTGCCGCGGATACCCTTATCTTCTCCTGTCTTCAGCAATTTTCTACTTACCTTTCTGAGAATGATAAAAATGATAACCGCCAAAATTACAATGATAATATAGCCCATTTCGGGACCTCCTCGTAAAAAAGGTTTAAGGTTTGGTTGCTTATTCCTGTGTTTGATTTTTCAAACTACATTTTTTCCTCCTTGATAAAGTTTGTTTTTTATTTAATCACGGTATTTTAGCAAACTTGTTACATTTTGTCAAGGGCTCTTACCCACATAACGAAAAATTGCATTAAGCGACATTGATCCTGTGAGCCATTGATTGACTTGATGAAGCCTTGATTGCACTGAAGTGGCTTTAAAAGACATCTTGCATACGAAGCCCCCGCATGCTATCCTCATCCTACTTAAGGAGGTGCAGCATGATCCTTCAAAACTTCCAAGAGGTTATCGCTTTGTGGCAAGAGGTATCAGTTGCTACCTCCAAATCAATGGCAGCTGAAAAGTTAGCAGACTATTTGTTGAAGCAGCCGGGCGTAAGCAGCCGAAGCAGAGTGGTTATTACCAATGACCCAGAACTACAAATTCTGACACGGATATACACCCGCGATAAGATTTATGCCGGGATGCTCACGGAACTGTCGTTCAACTTGCAAAAGGATAAGCCGTCTGTTTCCTTCACATTATACGGACCAAAAGTCTTGCGTGTTGACAAGCTCACGCTGAGTGAGTTTCTCGACATTCTGTTTTGGCCAAATCCAGTGGACGGCATTGCATATGTTCTGCAAGAAGGACCCGACGGTCCTACGTTGCACGCACGTCCCTCAGTCTGCAAATGTCAACTGCCACAACCCGATTAATCTCTCAGGAGAATACCAAAAAGCCATAGGAATAACCCTATGGCTTTTTTCTTTTTGCATTGTTGAGCTACAAAGAATCATTATTCATAGGTAACGTCCTGCGTCTTCGATAAAACCTGAACCCACGTGTTCCCACTGTTCAGCTCTATTTCCTTATCGTCAGCGTCATAGAAACGTGTCCGCTCGGTGCGCTCGGTTTTTTTCCATGTGGCAGGAATCACTTGGCCATCGCGGAAAATCCAAGCTTTGCCGGTTCCACCGACATAGATGTCCAGTCGTCCTTTTTCCCCGACCAATTGGGGTTCTTCAACAAGTTGTACAATCACGTTTTTCGCTTCAATTTGCTTGCCGGTGTTTTTATCGGTGTGTGGCTGGTCCGCGTTGAATCGCAGATACACATTACGCTCACGGTTATATTGAAAACCAACTTTATACGTTAACCCATAAGAAAAATTGAACGTCGCCGTTTTTCCGTCTTGCCCGCGATCTGCCAAAGCTGCGTCGTTCTTGAAGAGCCATGGCTGAAACGATGCGGTTTGGTCCGCGAATCCTTTGTCCCGAAGGGCGAAGTTCATTTTTTCTGACGACGTGAATAAATTATGCGGCGCGCTAATACCGTGGTCGCGCCAAAAGTACACGCCGTCGCGTCCGAGCGCTTCCAGGTTCTGCTTAGACAAATCGCTGTTCTCGCGGATAACCGTCAGCGCCTTCGGACTGCCACCCGCATGCGCATAGAGCGCTGCATATTCTGACGCCCATTCAAGGTAATAGGGACGACTGGAGCGCACCGGCCCAATTTCTGGCATCACCTCCGACGGATCGAACACTGCCATAAAGCGCGTGGCGCCTCCTTCCGCAAGGGTCTCATACACCACGGACGCTTGCGACAACCCGGATTGCGGGCGAACCGAAAGCAAGTTTTCGATCATCACGGCGTATGGCCAATACGATGTTTGGTCAGAAGGAACGAGCACACCGTCGAGTAAGCGAGCGGGTTGCGTCGTTTGTATACCTTCAGCGGTTGCAACGTGAGAAACATTACCCTCTTCAAAATAAAAACTTACCGCATCGCCAACTGCGGCAGTGTATGCGTGCACGATAAGCCACGACACAAGGGTTCCTGCAAGAAGAAATATCACGAGCGTCAACCCCTTGTAGAGTGCCGTGTTTGTCGGTTGATTGTTTGTTTGTTTTTTTGTTTTATCCATTTTTTTTAGCTAAGGTTTTCTATCCTCGAATCGTCAATTATATTGTATGGTCCGATCCGAGGGAACAACCTCCACCCAGGTAGTTCCAGCATTGAGCGATACTTCATTGCCGTTTGTGTCATAATAGCGCGTTCGTTCTTCTCGCGCAGTTTTTTTCCATCTCCCGAGCGTGGCATTGCCATCACGGAATACAATCACGTCTCCTTCGCCAATCGTTTCCATAGACAACCGCTGCTCATCGGCCAGTCGCGTTTTTACATATTGAACGACTACGTTCTTTGTGCGAATAACCGTACCATCCCGATCAACATGCGGCTGGCCTGCTTGGAATCGCTTATAATCATTTTGTTCTCGGTCGTATTGGTACTCCACCTTATAATTAAACGTGGAAAAATCAATCGTTATTGTTTTTGCGTCTGCGGGCCGCT
The DNA here is from genome assembly GCA_044868145.1 of Patescibacteria group bacterium. Classification (GTDB taxonomy): domain Bacteria; phylum Patescibacteriota; class Patescibacteriia; order UBA10025; family JBIOWE01; genus JBIOWE01. Next base: position 123,152 of record JBIOWE010000006.1, on the reverse strand, counting down.
CAAGCAGAGCTGCATCGTCTTTAAAAAGCCACCTGTCATAGGACCCTTCTTGTGCGATCTTTTTATCGCGCAAAGCGAACGCGAGCAATTGTGAGGACGTGAACAGGTTATGGGGCGCTGCACGGTCTTTATCCCGCCAGAAATATTGAGCGTTGTAAAACTGATCTAAATCGATAATGCTGTATTTCTTGATTGCGGATATCGCCTCGGGACTGCCGCCAGCGTGCGCGTTCAGGGCGTTCAACTCCTTTGCCCAATCCAGATAGTACAAACGGCTGGATCGGACTGGTCCAATCATCGCTATATCATACTTGCCCGCAAAAACGGCCATAAAGCGGGTAATGCCGCCTTCCGCGAGAGCTTCGTACACAACATTTGCATGGCTAAGGCCTGACTGCGGGCGAACAGACACGAGATTTTCAATCATCACGGCAACCGGGTAGAAATTCGCCTGGTCTGGTTCGACCAATACGCCGTCAATAGCCCGTCTCACGAGATTGTTGGTCGTGTTGGCATTCTCCTGCGGCTTCCCTGTCTTTTTCCCAAAATACAAAACCCCACCAACGAGCGCGGCAACAGCAAGCACGGCAATCGCAACGATGAGGATCCACGTTTTATTCCGCTTCTTGCCCCAAATGAATTCTTTGTCCTTACCTGGTGAAGTCATATCGTCATGAAGAATGAGACATGAAGCAAGGATGGATCACTTTGCGCCGGACGCCTTAGCGTCTTTCTTTTCTTCTTGCTTAGGCACCTCTTCCGCAGTTTCTTCGGCTTCCTCCTCCTTCTTTTCCTTCTCTACCTTCTCAACTTGCTGCACGTCTTCAACCACCGTTTGTTCAAGTTCTTTCAGTTCCTCTTCCGTTCGAGGCGGCTGGACAAGCACCACAACTTCCTCGGGCTTTTCCTTAATCTCAATGCCGGTGGGTACACGCAAATCACGAATACGAATTTGATCTTCGAATGTTGTGAGGCGCGAAATGTCAATTTCAATTTCATGAACAAGATCGCTAGGCAGGCACGAAACTTTCACCTCATCAAGATTTTTTACCAAAATACCTCCAAGCTCCTTCACTGCTTTTGATTCACCGGTAAATTTAAGTACTACTTCGGTATTGATTTTCTCGGTCATTCGTACTGCGTGAAAATCGACATGGAGGAACTTTCCGGAAAGCGGATCGCGTTGTACGTCCTGGATTAAGGCTTTGACGGGTTTACCGTTATCTACCTCAATGTCGATAAGGCTGCTGCCGCCGGCTTCACGGTACACTTTTTCAAATGGGCTATACGCGACGGCAAGCGACACGGATTTCATGCCATGACCATACAGTACCGCAGGAACGGTGCCGGCTTTTCGAAATTTGGCAAGCTGTTTGCCTTTTGCCTTACGAGTTTGTGCTTGCAACTGAAGTTTCATCCGTTTTATAAACAAAAAAATAGATCAGGCCTCCCTGGTTGTGTCCTCTGCTATGTTAGCACGGGCTGACGCAAATATTCGTGGACCGCCAGGACGTCGTCCACCCTCACTGATTCATCGTCTTTCAAGCGAAAGATTTCGTCGGCGGATAGATCAGTCACGAGGCCCACGGTGCTTACCCCCAGCTCACCGGTCAAGACGAGCATCAAAATGGAGCTCGAGCATCGTCGACAAATAATATGAATAAGATGCGAGTCTCCTTCTTCTTCCACAACATTTGCATCAAACGGACTAAAATGCGCATTGCATAGCGGGCAATAGGAAATAATGCGCAAACCGTCAAGCGAAAACCGGTTCCACGATTGTCCTCTTGGTGCGATCATTGATGCACGAATAAAATGTTCATCCTGCGTATAGTATACATGAAAATCGTGCGTGTTGTCAAGCCCTTATACCGTTGGGTGAATGCTCACACGCCTGGAAAAGACACTCTGCACAATCCCAAGGCCAATCAGGCTGACCAAGAGCGAACTCCCGCCTGCGCTGACGAAAGGCAGCGGCAGCCCCGTGATGGGCAGCAAACCAAGGTTTCCGCCAATGTTAATGATGGTTTGAGAAAGGATCATAATAAGAAATCCGCTCGTCACATAGACGCCGAAATCGTCCCTGCCGAACCGCGCCGCTCGAACAACTCGAAAAGCAAGCACGCCAAAAAGAATCAAAATCAGTAACACGCCGATCAAACCGAATGCCTCCGCGATAACGGCAAAAATAAAGTCTGTTTGCTGGGAAGGTAAAAAATTAAGTCGGCTTTGCGACCCAAGGCCGAGACCGCGACCAAAGATCTGGCCTGAACCAATAGCGATAATTGACTGCTGCAAATTGTATCCGCTTCCATACGGATCGCGACTGGGCTCTAAAAACGTTAATATGCGTTCTTTCTGAAAATCCTGCAAAAAGAACAGGGCGCCGAGCGTTCCGAGAATGACCAAACCGACCAGGACAAGAAAAATCGTGCGTTTCTTAATGTTCGTCAAAAAAAGCATGCCAAGAAACGTAATTAACAAAATAAGGGCGGAACCAAAATCAGGTTGAAAGAGTACGAGGAAAATATACACAGCCGTCAGTCCGGCGCCCACAATGACCGGTTTTAGAGGATGCTGTAGTCCGTCCCATTGCGCAAATACTTTTGCCAACACAATAATCAGGGCAAGCTTCGCAAACTCGACGGGCTGTATGCCGAGATCGCTAAACAAAAAAAACCAACCTTGGGTCCCGCGGATTTCCGTTCCAAAGAAAAGTACCGCAAGCAGAAATACCAAGCCCAGGCCATAAAAAAAGTATCCAAACGTTTGGAATACTTGATAATTCACCATGCTCACTCCAAAAAGCAACAATAAACCGACCCCAACCACGATGAGCTGCTTGGTGAACGTGGAAAAATCCGGTGTCTCTTGCGCCTGCGCCACACTAAAAAGAGTGATAAGACTTACCGCGAGGAGCAAGAGGGTACATCCAATCAAAATCCAATCGATTTTTCTGAGATAAGTGAAAGGCAGGGTCATTCCATGAAATTCTCCTTGTCCAGCACATTCACGTCGGGAATGATTTGCACCTGCGAAGCGCCAGAGGGCGCGGACGTCCAAACAACGTTTAACGGACGATCGGCCAACGAACGAAATTGTTCAATGTACACCTGTCGCACGCCAACGATCGTCGAACCGTTCAAAAGTAAAACAACGAAACGAGCCCGCCAAAAACTGTGCACGCCTTGGTTGCGTACGGTGGCGGTAACCGAACCAGAAGTCCCGCCCGTTGATATCGCGTGAGTAACATAAGCTGCGTCCCGCACTTTGAAATCGTCGAGTATCGCGCTGACGCCGCTCGTCACCCGTTGCCATGTAATATTCGTAATAGCGAACTGCACGGAGTTTGGTTTACTTTTTGACTGCACGGCGAATATCGGAACGTACGCGGTGCGTCCGGCAAGTGCATAGGTGTCGCCCTCCGCGACTTGTGCGCCGTCAACGCTGACGGTGTATCCAACCTTCGAGGCGGCCCACTGGGTGTTAGGATTCTCAATGCGCGTCAAGATGTCGTATGTGCCGGGTCCGGAAGCCAGCACTTGCGCGTTGCCCACCTGCAACTGCTGCGGAGCCAGCTGATTCCGCAGCTGCTGATATGCAACGTGATCATCGCGTATCGAGAGAATCAACGCTGCGTTTCGCCGAGACGTCAAAAGATACACACCCACATTTGTGGCAGCGAACACAACAACAAAAACGTCAATCGCCAAAAAAACTATGACCCACCATCGCATCAACTCCTTTGCGTGGGCGAGCCGCCAATAGTTCACTTTGAGCCAAATGTCCTTTCCGTCAGCCATACAATCAAAGTATTTGCCCTTATCATATCACAAGGCACGCGTTTCATTCAATAAGATTTTGCGGACCCACGAGCTTGTGGTATAATAAAATCGATTTTTATAACTAAATCGGTTTCGCTGAGCCGCGAAATCGCAAGGAATTTCTTTTTATGATAGAAACCACAAAAGACGTGCTTTTTCTCGTCATTGCTGGCGCCATTATAATACTGACCTTTTTTTTCGCGTGGGCGCTCTATTACATTGTCATGATGCTCAAAAGAATGAATGAGGTGGTCAATGACGTGCGTGAGTTCATGGCTTCCTTGAAAGACCAATTAAAACGATTAGAAGCGCTCTTCCTTTCCATTGAAGAAAAAATCAAACATTCGGCCACCTACCTGCCGCTTGTGATGAAAGGCATCACGGATTTGTTTGAATTTTTCAAGAAGCGCAAAGAAAAAAAACAATCCGTGCAAAACCAAAAAAAAGCGCGCTCATGATTTGTATCCACCAATGAAGGGTTTTGTCCATCTCCATGTCCATAGCCACTACAGTTTGTTGGACGGTCTGCCAACCATCGATCGGCTGATCGAAAACGTCGCACGGAAAAACATGAAGGCCGTTGCACTCACCGATCACGGTGTGATGCACGGCGCTATTGAATTTTATCAAAAGGCGAAAAAAGCCGGGATCAAACCGATAATTGGTTGCGAAGCGTACCTTGCGCGAAATGGCATGGAAATGAAGCGGGCAAGAGTTGACGATCGTCCGTATCACATCATCTTGCTCGCGAAAAATCTTACAGGCTATCAGAATCTGATTAAAATAACAACTGCCGCCCATCTTCGGGGTTATTATTATCGGCCGCGCGTCGACCACGAATTCCTCGCCAAGCACGCTGAAGGAATCATCGCGACGTCCGCATGCCTACAAGGCGAAATCGCCCAAGCGATTATCGCGGGCAACGCAGATAAAGCGGAGCAAGCCGCACTGCGCTATCAAGAAATTTTCGGGAAGGACAATTTTTATCTCGAGATGCAGCATCACCCAAGCGTGCCGCATCAAATGGAAATCAACCAACAATTGGCGATCATGAGTAAAAAGCTTGGCATCCCGTTGGTTGCAACAAACGATGTCCACTACCTGGAAGAGGAAGACGCAGAAGCGCAAGACATTCTTCTCTGTTTGCAAACGAAACGCAAAAAAAGCGATAAGGACCGAATGTCTTACTTGGGCGAGAATTTTTCCCTCCGAACACCCGACGAAATGGCTCGACTCTTTCACGAACACCCGGAAGCGCTTGAAAATTCCGTCAAAATTGCTGAACGTTGCACCGTTGAAATTGAACTCGGCAAACTAACCCTCCCCCATTTTACCGTGCCCAACGGCAAAAGTGCCGATGCTTACTTGCAAGAACTGTGCGAAAAGGGGCTATCGAAGCGATATCCCGGCAAAGCAAGAGATGAACAGCTCCAAGAGCGCCTCGCCTATGAATTAAGCGTTATCGAGCGCACGGGTTTTGCCCCATATTTTCTCATCGTCCACGATTTTGTGGCCTGGGCAAAAACCCGGAACATTGTTGTTGGCCCGGGACGCGGCTCTGCAGCCGGCAGCATCGTGTCGTACCTCCTGAATATCACAAATATAGATCCGATTCAGTATGACTTGCTGTTTGAACGGTTTTTGAATCCGGATCGTATCTCAATGCCTGACATTGACTTGGACTTCACTGACACGCGACGGGACGAGGTAATCCGTTACGTCGAAGAAAAATACGGCAAAGACCACGTAGCGCAGATCATTACATTTGGCACGATGGCGGCGCGCGTCGTCGTGCGCGATGTCGGCCGAGTATTGGACTATCCGTATGCCTATTGCGACAAAATAGCGAAGCTCATCCCTATGTTCACGACGCTGGACAAGGCGCTCGCAACGATACCGGAGATGAAAGAAATTTACGAACATGATGCCAACGGACGAAAATTGCTCGATCAGGCGAAAAAACTCGAAGGCGTCGTTCGCCACGCATCAACGCATGCGTGCGGTGTTGTGATTACGCAAAAACCGCTGGACGAATACGTTCCGGTACAATACGCCGCGCAGGACGAGCGGATCATCATTACGCAATATTCGCTTCACGCAATCGAAGATCTGGGTCTTTTGAAAATGGACTTTCTCGGATTAAAAAACCTGACGATTCTTGAAAACACTATCGAAATAATCGAAAAAACCCACGGCAAAAAAATAGATATCGACACGATTTCGTTGAACGACGAGCGCACGTTTGCGCTGCTCCAAGCAGGAAAAACAACTGGCGTGTTTCAACTCGAATCGTCAGGCATGAAGCGATATTTGAGCCAACTCAAACCCACGTCCCTCGAAGACATTATCGCCATGGTTTCCCTGTATCGCCCAGGCCCAATGGAATTCATCCCGGACTTCATCGCAGGCAAGCATAAAAGACGGGAGATGAGTTATGTGCACCCCGCGCTGAAACCAATACTCGAAAAAACGTACGGCGTCATTGTGTACCAAGAGCAAATCATGGAAATCGCGCGTGAACTTGCGGGATTCACCTATGCGGAGGCCGACGTGCTGCGTAAGGCGGTTGGTAAAAAAATTGCGAAATTGCTCAAAGAACAAAAAGATAAGTTCATCGATGGATGCGTCAAAAATAAAATACCGAGAACGACGGCGGAAAAGATTTTCAAATTCATCGAACCATTCGCACGCTACGGATTCAACAGGGCTCACGCTGCCTGTTACGCACTGATCGCCTATCAAACCGCCTATTTCAAAGCGAATTACCCGAATGAATTCATGGCCTCCCTCCTCACCTCGGATTACGGAGACATGGATCGCATCGCCATCGAGGTAAACGAATGCGAGGACATGGGCATCCGAGTCCTTCCGCCAGACATTAATGAGAGCTTTTCAACATTTACCTCGGTGTTTGATCAGGAAAAGAAAATACCGGTCAATACGATTCGCTTTGGCTTGATGGCAATCAAAAACATCGGTACGAACATCGCAAAAGAAATTATTCGGGAACGAAAAGCAAACGGTCCATACAACAGTCTTGAGGATTTTCTCACGCGTATCAAATCCAAGGACATGAACAAAAAATCGCTCGAGAGCTTGATCAAATCCGGTGCGCTTGCCCAGTTTGGCGAGCAAAATGAATTACTCGAAAATCTGGACGTGTTGCTCGCCCATGTAAAAAACTCGCAAAAAGCGGTGGATAGCAACCAAGTCAGCTTGTTTGCGCACACGCCGGTGTCCCATGCGCCGCGACTAAAATTGCGGCAGACCGATCCGGCATCCAAATTCGAAATGCTGCGCTGGGAGAAAGAATATCTCGGGTTGTATATTTCCGACCATCCGCTCCAAGAATACGCAGAGGCTCTGAAACAAACCGTGACTCCCATTGCCGAAATTCGGCATCAGGCCGGTACGATGAGACCTCTGAAGATCGCTGGCATTATCACACAAATCCAACGGATTATTACTCGATCGAACGAGCCAATGCTCTTTGTGAAATTGGAAGACACCTCAAGCAGGATTGAAGTGCTTGTTTTTCCAAGCATCCTGAAAGAAAATCCGTCGCTGTGGCTGGAAGACGCCCTCGTCATTATCGAGGGAAAATTATCCGACAAAGACGGCGAAATAAAAGTCATTGCCAACGCTGCTCGGCCACTTGATTTACAAACGATGCGAACGCATCAACAAACCGACGTGACAAACACCATAACCGTGCACCTGCGGGAAAACGTCGGGCAGGACCTTATGGCAAGGCTCAAAGCCATGTTCGTGGAGCATCCCGGTCCATACAAAGTACGCCTCAAAATTGATAGAGATCAGTCTTCGAGGTTGATTGCCACAAATTTCTCCATCGATGAAGCCTGCATCCAGTCGGTAAAAAAACTGCTTGGCGAAGAAAGTCTGCTTGCGTCGAATGGAAGATCAGTATGAATCGCATAGGAAAAACCACGACCTCGAGCGCATATAAGAAAATCGTGGTCGCATTTGCGATTCTCACGGTTTTTGTGCTAGGCTTTATCGCGTATTTTTCTTTTTCCAAAACGACCATTACCCTCACCATAAAACCAAAGGCAGTAACTTCATCGTTTGACGTTCAGGTAAAAAAGAATCCGGCTGATGACGAACGCGATGCCGTTCTGGCTGGATCAATTGAGCAAGTACAACTCACACAATCAGAAACGTTTACCCCATCCTCGGAAGCGATTGCCATTGATGGTCAAGCAGAAGGTGTTGTGACAATCTACAACAACTGGTCCCAAGACCAGCAACTCGCCGCGACCACTCGCCTACTCTCGTCCGACGGTGTTCTCTTCCACATTGAAAACTATGTAGTTGTCCCAGCGGGTGCTAAGGTGGAGAATATTGCCGTCTACGCGGACCAAAAAGGTAAACAAGGAGACATTGGGCCAAGCCGTTTTACGATCCCCGGGCTTTGGCCAGGCATTCAAGATAAAATATTTGCGGAATCGTCTACTGCCATGACCGGCGGAACAAAAAACGCCCATGTGATCACGGCGCTCGATCTAAAAACAGCGGCTGATACGCTTGAATCGTCAATCAAAAAAGAAGCAAAAGAGCAAATCGAAACAGCGCTCAAGCGACAAGGACAAACCGTCGATATCCCGCTCGCTTCAATGACGGTCGAGGTTATCAAACAAACATCGTCCGCGGAGCCGAACGAGGAAACCCAAGACTTTACCATGGAGCTGACCGCAAAGGTGGTTGCCTGCGTCGTGAATAGAGACGACCTTATGGCGCGAGGTGTGGAAACCGTCAAAGCGGAAATCCGCCAAGATGAACAACTGCTTAACACCTCAACCGCAGTCAACTATTCGATAAAGGAGTATAATGCAAATGAGCAAACAGCCACCTTACTTGTAACCCTTGAAGGAAAGAAAACTCCCGGGCAAACGGCGGCTCTATTTGAAAAAGCGCGCCTTAAAGGACTGAATACCGAAGAGATCAAAACGTTCTACGCCGACTTTGACGAAGTCTCAGCCGTGGACATTCACTTTTCACCGTTTTGGGTATCTCGCGCACCTTCATTAAGCGACCATATTGAAATCAAAACCATTCTTTCGCAATGAAAACGACAATACCAATTGAACATATTCGTCATTCGCTGGCGCATGTACTTGCCGCGGCCGTGCTCAAATTCTATACGGGTGTAAAGCTCGGCATTGGCCCTGCCATTGAAAACGGGTTTTACTACGATTTTGACTTGCCAAAACCTCTGAGCGCCGAGGACTTACCGGCAATTGAAAAGGAAATGCGTCGGCTCATGAAGCAAGGACTCGGTTTTGCTGGGCAGGAAAAAACCATCGACGAAGCGCGCGAGCTCTTTCACGATCAACCATTCAAGCTCGAACTGATTCGTGATCTCAAAGAAAAAGGCACAACCGACTATGGCGAAATACAAAGCGGCACGCAACGCGCAGGGAAAGATCATGTCAGTGTTTACGCGACCGGCTCGTTTATGGATCTATGCGCAGGAGGCCACGTGGACAATACACAACAGATTGACTCAAACGCGTTCAAGCTTACGCGGGTCGCAGGCGCGTACTGGCGCGGGAGCGAAAAAAACAAGATGCTCACCCGTATCTATGGCGTGGCGTTTGCGACAAAGCAGGAGCTTGAAGATTACCTCAAATATATGGAAGAAGTCACGAAGCGAGATCACCGCAAGCTCGGCGTGGATCTTGATCTTTTTAGCTTTCATTCCGTTGCTCCTGGCGCGCCGTTCTGGCATCCGAACGGTATGATTATTTTTAAAGAACTGGAAAAATTTTGGCGTGAAGAGCACGCAAAGGCCGGGTATCAAGAAACTTCAACGCCTATTTTGAACAAAAAGGAGTTGTGGGAAAAATCGGGCCATTGGCAACACTATCGTGACAATATGTTCATCGTAAAACAAGGGGATGAGACATATAGCGTGAAGCCAATGAACTGCCCAGATTCTACATACATCTACGCGAGTAAACTGCGAAGCTATCGCGACCTGCCACTTCGGCTGTCGGAAATCGGACGATTGCATCGCAACGAAGTAAGCGGGGCGCTTGGTGGTTTATTCCGGGTTCGACAGATCACCATGGACGACGCCCATATCTATTGCAGATTTGACCAGGCCGTGCAAGAAATTTCCGGCGTTCTCAAGCTCGTTACCGCCACGTACAAAGTATTCGGGCTCAAACCATCGTTCACGCTGTCCACAATGCCAGCAGGACACCTCGGCGAAGCATCAGACTGGAAAAAAGCTGAAGAAGTGCTTTCGACAGCACTGAACAACAACAAGCTGGAGTATAAAGTCAGCAAAGGCGAAGGCGCTTTTTACGGACCAAAGGTAGATATCGTCATCAAGGACAGCTTGAACCGTGAATGGCAGGTCGCCACAATTCAGCTGGACTTTCAGTTGCCGGAGCGATTCGATCTCCATTACACCGACGAGCATGGCAGCAAAGCAAGACCAGTCATCATCCACCGTGCCATCTACGGTTCATTCGAACGCTTCATTGGTATTCTGCTCGAACACACGGCTGGCAATCTTCCTGTCTGGCTCTCACCTGTGCAAGTGAAGCTTGTGAGTGTGGGCAAGGCGCATGAGAAGTATGCCGAAAAATTAGCGCAACAAATGAAGGACGAGGGTATCCGTGCCGAAGCGGACACCGCGAACGAAACCGTGTCCTATCGCATCCGCAAGGCCGAACAGCAGAAAGTACCGTACATTCTCGTGATTGGCGACAAAGAAATGAAAAGCAAGCAGCTCGCCGTGCGCATGCGCGGTTCAAAAGATACGAAACCCTTTACAACCAAAAAGTTTACCGACACAGTAAAAGAAGAAATCGAGAAGAAGAAATAATAAAATATCGTAGGTCGGGGCCAGGCCCCGACCTACTGGTTGTTTACTGTAAATAAACGCCGGATGCCTTAATGGCCATCCGGCTATTCTCGCGGACCCCTAGGTCCCGTCAAACGGCGTATAAATATGGAGTATACGCGCCCCTCTCCAAGCCAGGGCCGACTAGGGTCAGTAATCCTGGCAAGCATACAGTATATCTTTCTTAAATAATTGTCAAAATCAAGCAACCCATCGCACGCTAGAAAGCATGTACTGGGTGTTTGCTTAAATCTGATTCGTCATGACGAGCGCCGCAACAATGCCTGCGCCAATCGCGCCGATCACAATGACCGCAATGAGCACCTTGGTTCCTGTACCGAGCTTGATGTCAGTCTCGACGTCGAGCCCTGATCGTTGGTTGATTGAATCCATATGTTGAATTAACTTCAGTATACTCTTTTTTTCAAAAAAAATCAAGAAAAAAGCTCACATTTCCGTGTGAGCTTTTAAGAACAACTTACGATGATGGCGTAGAAGTTTTGAGCAGTTTTATGGTGGTAAGAGCAGTTTCCAACTGTTCCAGATTAAACGGCTTTGGCATGTGGAATTGCGTTTTTCCGTCTTTAGCCATTTGGTCAGCCATGGCTTGATTGGAAGTAATACTGACAATGGGGATTTCTTCAAAATGCGGATTCTCGCGTACCTTCTGCACGAACGCTGGGCCATCGAGCTTTGGCATTTGGCCATCGCAAAAGACGGCGTGAATCTTACTTCCATGGTCCAGTAGTGCTTGATATCCCTCTTGGCCATCTTTGGCTAGTACGACCTTGTACTCTTGAGTAATGGCTTCTACCAGCTTCGGAAAAACGTTCCGAATGGAAGCGTCATCGTCAACGAGTAAAATCATGTGTAACATGATCCCTCCCTCTGTTTATAGTGAAAAGTTCTTTTTCTATTTCTCAAGGAGCATATCACGGAAGGTATCGCTTGTCAAGGCCTCCTTGATAAAATAAAAAAGTGCCAATACGATTATCAAGTACTGGCACTATCGAAACAGGTTGAGAACTGGATGGAGAAGTCTTTGGGCAAGATCGGGAAAAGTGTACACAATGATTGTGGTGAGCATGACCTTGACGGGCACGGCCCCCAGCATTGCGAAAAAACCCTTCTTTGAGCTCGCATGCGATATCTTCACTGTGGCGATCACTGCGCCGGACAACATGAATAGGAAAGGCAGAGAGTAGAGAACAAAAAACCAGAAATACTGCTTTTTGATCAACCACCGCTTCATCTTCTCGCGTCGCTCGGTAACATGATTGTTCCGTGCGGATAACAGAGTTGACACCTTTTGTAACCATCGCCAGCGCGGCAGAAAGTAAAGATAGGGTTTCTTCAAAATCCGCACAATCATGTCGAAGAATCCAAAAATCAGACATAAGTGTAGCGCACAGAGCGTAACGCCTATCGCATATGCTTCCCAAAATGGCGTACCATTCAGACGGAAGTACAGGATCCCCGCTTCAATCTTAAAGGTCGTCATTAATGCGACGAGCAGATCGGAAAATCCAAAATGAACAAAATTCAATTGGCCTCCTCCTTACCTAATGTTTTTTTGTTGTGGTTTTTTAAAGAACGTCTAGGTATGCTAACATAAAGAGTGTTCAATGTCAACCCATCTGCCAAAAATAATTGCAATTGTTGGGCCAACAGCTACCGGTAAGACCAGGCTTGCGATACAGCTCGCACGAAAATTTAACGGCGAGATCGTGTCTGCGGATTCCCGGCAACTGTATAAGGGTATGGATATAGGAACAGGCAAGCCCACGCGGCAAGAGCAGCGGCTCGTTCGACACCACCTGCTAGACGTAGTCCGCCCGAATCAGGCATTCAACGTAACGCATTATAAAAAAGCAGCGCAACGGTCAATTCGCGGCATTCTTAAGCGGGACAAGCTCCCCTTGCTCGTCGGTGGGACTGGCTTTTTCGTTCAATCTATTGTCGACAATGTTGAATTCCCCGAGGTGGAACCGAATGAACGACTGCGCCGCAAACTCGCAAAATACCCAACGTCAAAACTATATAAAATACTCGAAAGCCTCGACAGCCGTCGGGCAAAAACAATTGACAAAAACAATCCAAGGCGATTAATCCGCGCAATCGAAGTAGCAAAAGCCTTGAAGAAAGTACCGAACATCACAAAAGGTAGCGCGCGCTACGATGTTTTACTCATCGGCATCAGCCTGCCAAAAGCGCAACTCGACCGAAACATCGCTCGACGGGTAGATTCTATGATGCGGCGCGGCCTGGTGCGTGAAGTGAAGACTCTGAGAAAAACGTATAATGCGAATCTACCGGCTATGTCTGGGATCGGATACAAAGAGATAGGGATGTACCTTCAGGGTAAACTCAGTTTGCAAGATGCAGTAGCACATATCAGACGCAACACGCGGAACTACGCAAAACGACAAATGACTTGGTTCAAGCGCGACTCTCGTGTTCATTGGATACAGAACAACCAAAAAACAAGCACGCTCGTGAAAAAATTTCTAAGAACTTGACGCTAAGTCGCAATTTTGCTATCCTTGAAAATAAGTCTATGCAAAAAATTAAGGTACAAAATATAGTCTGGAAGGAAGGCAAGTATTACGTGGCGCAATGTTTAAATGTCGACGTATCGAGCTTTGGTAAAACAAAAAAAGAAGCTCTTTCAAACCTGAAAGAGGCCTTGGAATTGTATTTTGAAGATAAAAAATTCTCTCAGATCGTCAATGTAGAAAGTCCAACCATCGTGAAGCAGCAGCTTCAGCATGCCTAAACTGTATTCATCAAACCGGATTATAAAAGTCCTTCTCCGGAAGGGCTTTATTTTTATTTCCCAAAAAGGAAGTCACATTAAGTTTAGAAAATTAGGCAATCCAGCACTTACGGTTATTGTTCCTGCAAACCGTAAAGAGATTCCCTTTGGAACGTTCCGGTCCATTCTCCGGCAAGCGAATCTAACAATTGAGGACTTTGCATAACATGTTGCTTCCTTCATTATTTGAAAAATGAAAAAAGTATTGTCACATATCGGCCTCGGCGTTGTCCTTGCGATCGTTGTGGGGGCACTGATCGGCCAACAATATATTTTCACGAAAAAGATTCGACCCCTGACGTTTACGCCTTCGAATGAATCGAGCGACGCGCCCGTGCTTATTGGCGCCGGCGACATTGCGTCGTGTGATGGTTTATACGACGAGGAAACCGCGCGGCTACTGGACACAATTCAGGGAACTATTTTTGCCGTAGGAGATAACACATACCCAAACGGATCCGTTCAAGATTATGCTAACTGCTACGAACCATCCTGGGGCAGGCTGAAAGAAAGAACACACCCAGCACCTGGTAACCATGACTATGGCACTGCGAACGCGACTGGCTACTTTGCATACTTTGGCGATAAGGCCGGCGAACAAGGGAAGGGATACTACAGTTACGACCTTGGCACATGGCACATTGTGGTTTTGAACTCAAACTGCAGTGCAGTCGGCGGCTGCTCCGCGGAGTCTAGCCAAGGCCAATGGCTCCGGGCTGACCTGGCAGCGCACCCTACAGAGTGCACGCTCGCCTATTGGCACCATCCTCGCTTTAGCTCCGGCTTACATGGAAACACCAACGAGGTTCAGCCCCTCTGGCAAGCGCTCTACGACGCAGGCGCGGACGTTGTCATTTCCGGGCATGACCACACCTATGAACGGTTTGCACCGCAAGACGCCAGCGGCAATCGGGATGATGCACGCGGCATTCGAGAATTCGTCGTCGGAACAGGCGGTCGCAGCCTCTACCAGTTCCTGCGTACCGCGCCAAACAGCGAAATAAAGCAAAACAAAACGTACGGGGTGCTCAAGCTCGTACTGTCGCCCGGCCGTTACCAATGGGAATTTATACGCGCGGCCGGCGAAGCCTTTACTGACAGCGGTACGGACATCTGCCATGACTAACTCTCGTCAATTGTAATCCTGCCACGCCTTGACTTTCAAATCGCGCGTTCGCTTCTTCGCAAGTGCATCGACAATGAGTCTGGCAAGCTGCCGGTTGGTAATGAGCGGCACGTTATAATCAACCGTGTAACGCCGCATTGTGTAGTCGTCGTCAATAATCTTACGAACATAGGCGTCCGTAATGTGTATGACGAGGTGGAGTTTTCCGGCCTGCAGGTACTCCAGAATGTTGGGACTTTTTTCTTCATAAATTTTAAAGAGGTGGTTACACGGAATCCCATTTTCGCGCAAGAACTGTGCGGTTTTTTCGGTAGCGAACAGCGCATAACCGAGCCGGGAAAGTTCCTGCACGGAATCGAGCAGCTTTATTTTATTTTCTTCTCCGCCCAAACTGATGAGAATATTCTTTTTGGGCAAGCGGAACCCGGTTGAGAGAATGGACTTCAGAAACGCTTCCTCGAGGTCATCACCGAGCGCCGCCACCTCGCCGGTTGAAGCCATTTCCACGCGGAGAATGGGATCTGCGCCCTTGAGCCGCTGAAACGAGAACTGCGGCGCTTTTACGCCTACATAGTCAAAATCGAGCGTCTGGAATTTTTGCGTGATTTTTTCACCCAACATCACCTTGGTCGCAAGCTCAATGAAATTGATTTTAGAGACTTTGGATATGAACGGCAGGCTCCGCGACGCGCGCAAATTGCATTCAATCACTTTGATCGCATTTTCACGGGCAAGGAACTGTATGTTGAACGGCCCGGAAATCCTCAGGACTTGAGCGATTTTGTAGGTCGCCGCTTTGATGCGACGAATCGTCTCCAGGTACAGCTTTTGCGGCGGGTAAACGATTGTGGCATCCCCTGAATGCACTCCGGCGTTTTCCACGTGTTCGGAAATTGCCCAAATAACCATCTTACCGTTCTGGGCAACCGCGTCGATCTCTATTTCCTTCGCATTTTCTTCGAATTTGGTAATCACCACCGGATGGTCCGGGGATACAACGCCCGCAACCTGCAAAAAGCGACGCAGTTCATTCTCGGAAAAAGCAACATTCATTGCCTGACCGCTCAATACGTATGACGGCCGGACAAGTACTGGAAATCCGACCTGGTTAGCAAATTGGAGCGCGCTTTTTTCCGTACGCAGCTCATCCCACGACGGTTGGTCAATGCCGAGCCGATCGAGCAGTCGCGAAAACTTGTACCGATTCTCTGCGGCGTCAATCGACGATGCCGACGTCCCGAGAATGCGCACCTTAGCACGGGACAGCTGCACCACAAGATTATTGGGCGTCTGCCCGCCGACGGAAACAATCACCCCTCGCGGTCCCTCTTTATCGTAAATATCC
This sequence comes from Patescibacteria group bacterium, assembly GCA_044868145.1. Classification (GTDB taxonomy): domain Bacteria; phylum Patescibacteriota; class Patescibacteriia; order UBA10025; family JBIOWE01; genus JBIOWE01. The sequence continues at coordinate 107,168 of JBIOWE010000006.1, read as the reverse complement.
ATCACGCGCTCGTAGGTCAACTCGTCGAAATACAGTTTATTTCCAATATCATAATCCGTTGAAACTGTTTCCGGGTTCAAATTGACCATAATTGTTTCGTAGCCCTTAGCTCGCAGTGTTTTAATCGTGTGTACGCCACACCAATCAAACTCGACGGACGACCCAATCCGGTAGACGCCTGAACCAAGCACCATCACGGACTTTCGTGCCTGCTTCACCAGTGTATCATCAGCGCTGCCGTTGTAGGTTAAGTACAGGTAGTTCGTTTTTGCAGGATATTCTGCGGCCACCGTATCGATTTGTTTCACGAACGGTACAATGCCCAATCGCTTGCGCGTGATGCGGACCGTGTCTTCGGAAACGGAATACATACGACTAAGAAATCTGTCGGAAAAGCCAAGTTGTTTTGCCCGCAGCAATAATCCCTTATTCAAGCGGGAAAACGTTTTACGTCGAAGCGCCTTATGGAGCACCGCGATATTGCGAATTTTCTCCAAAAACCATGGATCAATCCCCGTCTTGCGGTAAATGGTGCGAACCGGAACACCCTTGCTCAACGCGCGGGCGACCCCAAAAACGCGCATGGGCGTGGGTGTGTCGAACGTAAGATCGTGCGCGGATCCGTTTCCACCATCAAGGATTCCCTCACTGCCTATCTCAAGCATGCGCACCGCCTTTTGGAGCACTTCCTCAAAGGACCTGCCAATCGCCATTACCTCTCCGACACTCTTCATCTCGCTGCCGATTTCCGGGCTCACATTCTTGAATTTCGACAAATCCCAACGCGGGAATTTCAACGTGATATAATCAAGCGCCGGCTCGAAAAACGCGGGCGTGTCTTTTGTAACCGAGTTTTTTAGTTCTGGCAACGTCTTGCCCAGCGCCAATTTGCATGCCACGTACGCCAACGGGTAGCCGGTTGCTTTCGAAGCGAGGGCTGAGGAACGCGAAAGTCGAGCATTTACTTCAATGACGCGATATTCGTCTCGCTTTGGGTTGAGCGCAAATTGAATGTTACATTCACCGATAATGCCAATGCGGCGGATAACATTCATAGCCACGGTGCGGAGCTTATGATATTCATAATTCGACAAGGTCTGCGAAGGTGCAACGACAATACTCTCACCTGTGTGAATGCCCATCGGGTCAAGATTTTCCATGTTGCAAACGGTTATGCAATTATCATGCCTGTCCCGCACCACCTCATATTCTACTTCCTTCCAGTGCTTCAGGTATTCCTCGACGAGAATTTGCTTTGTGTGGTGAAACGCTTTTGTCGCAAGGCTGGTCAGTGCTTTCTCATCGTGCGCGACGCCTGAGCCAAGACCGCCGAGCGCGTACGCGCTTCTGATCATAACGGGGTAACCGATTCTTTTCGCTTGGTTGCGCAATTCGGCAAGCGAGCGAACCGCCGCGCTCCGAGGGATCGAAACGCCGATGGATTGTAATTTCTTGGCAAACAGCGCGCGGTCTTCCGTTTGCTTAATGGCGCGAATGGGAGTGCCTAACACGCTGACGCGATATTTTTTTAGTATGCCTTGATCATGGAGCGCCACGCCGCAATTGAGAGCGGTCTGGCCGCCGAATGATAAGAGGATGCCGTCCGGTCGTTCCTTTTTAATGACACGCGTGACAAAATCCAGATTAACAGGCAGGAAATACACCCGGTCTGCCATCCCCTCTGATGTTTGTATGGTCGCGATGTTTGGGTTGACGAGCACGACCTCCAATTTCTGTTCTTTCAACGCCTTTATTGCCTGCGAGCCCGCATAGTCAAACTCCCCTGCCTCGCCGATTTTCAAAGCGCCGGAACCAAGTAACAAAATTTTTCGCATGTTACGTGCCATGTCGTTTTACCATGGATAAAAACTGGTCGAATAAAAATGAGGTATCCAAAGGGCCGGGCGTTGCCTCTGGATGGAATTGGACCGCCATGAATGGCTTGGAGGCGTGTTTCATTCCTTCAAGCGTGTTGTCATTAAGATTCACAAACCATGGCAGGAACCCGCCACGCAGCGTTTTGTCGTTCACGGCAAACCCGTGGTTCTGACTTGTGATATAGCATCGCCCAGTTGCAATGTCCTGACACGGTTGGTTTTGGCTACGATGACCAAAGGTTAGTTTATATGTTTTGGCTCCCACCGCCAGCGCCATTAGTTGAATGCCTAGGCAAATACCGAATACCGGCTTATCCCGTTTTAACAATCGTGCGACTTCCGCTATTGTTGCACCCGCTTTTGTGGGGTCTCCTGGACCGTTAGACAAGACAACGCCATCATACTGAAGGCGACTTTTGGATAAGGGATAATCCCATGGCACGCGCAGCACTTGCACGCCGCGAGCCACGAGTTCCCGAATAATATTGTTTTTCACGCCGCAATCATACAGCACAACGCGCAACGGCCCTTTGCCATACGACAAGGATTTACGCACGCTCACGAACGGCAGTACGTTTCCTGCGTTTGGGTCGTATGGCTCGACATCGCGACCAATCACGATTTTCCCCAACATTGTTCCGCGCTCTCGAAGTTTTTTTGTGAGCTGCCGCGTATCAATACCGGTTAGCGCCGGCACTTTTGTTTTCGTGAGCCATGCGCCCAAACTTTGGGCCGCCCGATAGTGGCTATACGTGTGCGAGTAGTTTGCCACGATTAAACCGGCGATATGCGGCCGATCAGATTCAAAAAACGCAGGCAGGCCGCCAACGGTCGTATTGCGCGGCACACCGTAATTGCCAATAAGGGGATACGTCAGCACAAGAATCTGTCCGTAATATGAGGGGTCTGTGAAACTCTCAGGGTACCCGACCATGCCTGTGTTAAAAACGACCTCCCCGGCACGCGACTGTGGATAACCGAACGATACACCCTCAATAACAGTTCCGTCTTCTAATAGTAAAGTTCCTCGCTTTGGCATATTTTATAAAAAACACCCTCCGTTTCGGAGGGGTTTTTAGGTCACCGATTAATACAATAATGAATTTTGGTTGCCAGATATTTCCACATTCTTCATTCAGGATACTCTAGACAGAGTGAAGAGTCAAGCGCCGGGTTTTTCTTTTCCAATGCGCTCATCATGCTTCTTCCAAAAATCTGGATCCTTCGCTTCCTCTTCCTGAATACCCTTTTCCAACTCTTTCCTTGCCTCCTCGCCCTCAGCCTCTTGGTGCGGTGCGATTCTTTCTCGTTCCATAATTATTGTAAGTGTGTTAGCAATAAATCTTGTACTACTTCCGGGTCTGCTCGACCTTTTGTCTTTTTCATAACCTGTCCAATGAGAAATTGTAAAGTTGTCGTTTTTCCCTGTTGGTACATTCGCACAATATCCGGGTGGTTGTCAAGCACGGCTGCAACGATACCGTCCAATTCCTGACTTGTCCCGATTTGTTCAAGCCCCCCTTCTTCCATGATCGTCGAGGGATCCTCACCGGTCGCAAACATTTTTTTTAAGATTGCCAATGCGGTTGTGCCGTTCACGCGGTGTTGAAAAATCATGGTCATGAGCTCGGCAAAATTTTCCGGTGTGACTTTTACATGATCAATCGTGGTCCGCGATTCGTTCAACAAATTGAACAGCCGGCTGATAAGCCAATTCACGACTTGCTTGATCAACTTTTTCTTGTTTTGTTCCCACAGTTCTTCCTTCGACCCTTCCATACCTTCGGCCGTGCCGAGCCATTCCCGCAGCTCTGAAATGACGTTTTCAAAATAATCTGCGGTTTCCTTGTCTTGGCTGATCATGTGCGCATCGGACTTTGACAGCTCAAATTCTTCCTCAAAACGGTTGCGCTTTTCAAACGGCAACTCACGGATGGATTGTTTCGTGTGAGCAACGAATGCCTTGTCGAAATACAAGAGCGGCAAATCCGGCTCAGGGAAATAGCGGTAATCGTGCTGTTCTTCTTTTTCACGCTGGGCCACAGTTTGCTCGCGCTTTTCATCCCAACCACGGGTGGAAAGTGTACTTGGCGGCGTGTTCGCCTGCCAGAGCTTGGTTTGCCGTTTTATTTCATACTGCAGCGCTTTTTCAACCGCTCGAAACGAGTTCATATTCTTGATTTCCGTTTTCGGATACAGCTGATTATCGTCGCGCGGCCGCAACGATATGTTTGCGTCGCAGCGTAAATGCCCTTTTTCCATATCCGCGTCCGAAATACCTAGGTACCGCATGATCGTACGCAATTCCTGTAAAAATATCTTTGCTTCTTCGGGTGAACGAATTTCCGGTTTTGTGACAATCTCAAGAAGAGGGGTGCCTGCGCGGTTGAAGTCGACAAAAGACTTTGAACCGTCAGCCGCATGGAGCAGCTTGCCTGTATCTTCTTCAACATGCAGTCGTTCAATGCCAATACGGCGACTGCCGGACGGCGTTTCCACAATCAAAAAACCGTCGCGTCCGATTGGCTGGTCGTACTGGGAAATTTGATAGCCTTTAGGCAAATCCGGGTAGAAATAACTTTTCCGGTCAAATCGGGAATGTTCCTTTACCGTGCAGCTAAGCGCAAGCGCAGCGGTCATAGCCCATTCAACTGCCTGCTTGTTCGCCACGGGCAACGTACCAGGATGGCCCATGCAAATCGGGCAAATGGTTGTGTTCGGCGGTTGCGTCTCACCGGTGTTGTCGCACGAACAAAACATCTTCGATCGCGTCCGAAGTTGTACATGCGTCTCAAGACCTATAACCGCTTCGTATTTCATACATACATTGTAGCATATTCTTAAAACACTGAGTCAATTTCGGGTGCCGACAGGCGGGTTCCTGAAATTGACGAAGACAATAAAGGGAAAGAGAGGCATCGGAAGAGAAAACCGTAGGTTTGCTCTCCGAGGATTAAAAAAAGGCATCCGTGCCGTAACACGAATGCCTATTTAAGATAAGCCCTAAGGGCATTGACGCGACTTGTTTTACGAAGCCGTCGAATAGCTATTTCCTTGATTTGTCTTACCCGCTCGCGGGTCAGATTATACCCACGGCCAATTTCTTCAAGAGTTTGCGCTCTTTCGCCATTCAATCCAAAGTACAATAACAGGACTTCTGCTTCACGTGGAGTCAACGAATCAAGAGCTGCGGAAATTTCCTTACGTAAAGACTGTTCTAACAATAGGTCTTCAGGCGAAGGTTGCTGCTTATCCTCAAGGTTTTCTATGAGGTTCTTGTCTTCAGCAAAAGGCATTGGCGCGTCAATCGATAGATGAGAATTCTTGATCTTCATCGTATCAACCACCTCCAGGTGCCCGAGATTAAGCTCGCTGGCGATTTCTCCAGGTGAAGGTGGACGCCCGAGCGACTGCTCTAATTCGCCCGCTATTCTACCGATTTTCATCATTGTTCCCACTCTGTTCAACGGAATATTCACAATACGCGACTGTTCGGCTAATGCTGCAAGAATCGCCTGACGAATCCACCAAACAGCGTATGAGATAAATTTGAAGCCTCTGGTTTCGTCAAATCGTTTCACGGCCGTAATAAGACCTGTGTTCCCTTCATTGATCAGGTCGGGAAGAGGAATGCCTTGATTTTGGTATTGTTTTGCGACAGAAACAACGAATCGCAAATTTGCTTTTGTCAATTCCTCGATCGCCTGCACATCACCTGCTTTAATACGTCTTGCAAGCTCTTTCTCTTGCTCATGGTTAATGAGGGGGGTTTTGCCTATTTCTTTCAAATAGACATCCAAGCTTTTATCTGCAGTACGTTTCCATCTTTGCTTCGGCTTCATGTCTTTCACACCTCCTTTCGGGACTCCCTCGTATGGAAGTATTGTTAAGGTACAAAAAAAGAACACATTTTAAGTGTCCTTACAATACCAGATAGGAAAACGGTGTCAAGGCCTAGGAGCTCTTTGACAAAACATTTATTGCTTGGCGGATAGTTTCCGGCTTTGGCGTGCTCGCATCGATATAACGCACGATTGTGCCGCGCTTCATGAATATCGAGCGAAACCACGGCGCTTCGTAACGCTTTTTTAACCTCGCCAAGAACGTTAGGTGCTCAAAAATCGCGTTGTCTTTTTTTCCATCACGCTTGGTTAAGCGATGGGCGGCTTCTCTTGGATCAACTGTGGTAATCAGCAAAATATCCGGCCTGTAGCGGAGTGCGAGTTTGTTGCCTTCCAATGAAAGAATAGCCTGAAGCGACAGTCGCTCTTTCTGAATAGGCTGGTACGCAATCGAGCTTGAGATCCCTCGTTCCTGAAAAATAGACTTGCCTTGCAAGAGCGCCGGAATAATAACCCGTTTATACAAAATAAAACGATCGAGCGCAAACGCCTGTGCTGTCGCAAGCGCGGAATACTCCCGTTTGTTATCGCGGACGATTTCTTCGCGAATCGCTCGGCCAATAAGAGAAAAAGTCGGCTCTGCGGAAAGAATGACGTCGTATGGCTTCAATGCTTCCGGCTCCGGCAAACTATGCCGGCGTTTCATATAGCTGCGAAGGTCTAAAATGCGCTTGCCTTTCTTGCGCATCCAAGCGCCAAGGCCTTGGACGATGGTTCCTTTGCCGGAACCGTCAATGCCGTCTACCATGATAAAAATACCTTTATGTTTTTTCATAGCTAGCGTTCAAAAAATTCCTTAGGGAAATCCGGCTTCACGGCGCGTATGTGCATGGTGAGCAGTGGGTGCCGCTTGGATACTTTTGCATACATTTCATAGCACAGGTCGCGGTACGATAGGTGACCTCCCGCTTTTGTCCGCAGTTCCACGATATGCGTGAGCTCGCGAAGATTCATTTTAAAAAGCGTACGCTTCCGAAACCCGAGCGGGATAATGTATTGCGCTTCGTTCGGGAATGAGTATTTCAGCTCGAGGTATACTTCTTTCACGCGTTCAAGCGCTTGCGACATTTGTGCAGTGAGTCCCGCTTCGTCAATGCCAAGGCCAAGCGGCAATTCATAGCCATGCTCAACTCCCAGCTCTTGGTTGATCTGCGTCGTGAGCCGATGGCGCTGGAGGTCCCGAAACGCGCCATAGTCCATAAGCGTGTCAAAGGTGAATTGACGACCGGTTTCAAAGTGGCGCGTCGGCCAATCCCACTGGCTGCGATGCGCTGTTGCGATTTTAATAATTTCTTTTTTCTTCGCTTCTTGCAATCGCCTCACGACGTCGGCAATCTGACGATACGCGCAATGAGATACGCCGTAAAGAAGGGTGATGATCAGCTCGTCTTCGTACGTTTCATCCACCCCCAGATAGGACGCGCGCTCCCCCGCTTCCGGAACCACGTCTTTCAGTAATTCCGAGGCGATCGCCGCAAGTTTCGTGCTTGTTTTTGTTAAATACTCTTTGGGGTCCGTATGTTTGATAAGCGTCGGCGCTCCTTTCACTTGGAGGGAAATGGATTGTTGAACTTGGTCGGCTAACTCCTGCGTTTTTCCTCCGAGCGCACGCAGTTGGGCAAGTAATTGCTCGATCTTTTTCGACTGCGGATTGTATGCCGGGTTGATGGCGGCTTCCCGCATTTCCGCCCCGATCTCGTGTAATTCTTCCAGCTGATGTCCCATCATTTTGGAAATCGCATGACGGAGCGAGCGCGCATTGATGATCATGCCGAAATTCGTCAACGTCGCCGCCGGCAACAAATATCTGGCCACGTCGAGCGAGCGTGCCCGCACTTTTGCGGCGTAGGCCTTATCCGTCATGTCCGCAGGCTTGGGGTACTTCCGCGAATAATACTCCATCATCTTCTTTGTTATCTCCGTGTATTGCTCAAACAAAAAGTCGGCCGTTTGCGTGAACAAAGCCGCTTGGCCGGACGCCATGATTGCCCGGGGCTTGAAGTACCTTTTTCGAGCGAATGCTTCTCCGGTTTCTTTGCGCTCAAGCAAGTGAGCTGATAATTCTTTATCTTCAAGCGCGAATGACTGGTAGCGCGTGGATTTTTCTTGATACGCGGCTATTCGGTTGTCTTCGATCACTTTGCTCGCGAGAATGGAAACATTCTCCAGCGCGAGCGCAACAATTGCCATATCAGCGACGGACGCATCGCCGTATCCCAACACCCACTTTTCGTGAAACTCTGCGGATTTTTCCTCGGTCAACTCATCAATCGTTTCCTTGATGGATTTCGCAGAACGGGAATACTTCGCCATGGCGACCGCGAGTACCTCGGGTGGTAATCCTACGATTGCAAAGATGTCTCGTTTGTCGTCAGCCATACGACACCAAATAAAAAACTAAATAGTAAAGATAAAAAAATGTAAAGAAATTCTTTCGATATTTTTACTTTTTAATTTTTCATTTTTAATTTACTAGGCGGTCCGGGTAATCGCTGATAATCCCATCGACTCCCATTGATCTCATTAAGGCGATTTCACGGGGGTCGTTGACTGTCCAAACATAAACAAAATATTTGTTCTCATGGAGAAATTGAACCACCTCGCTAGTCACTGTTTCGTAAGCGAGGCTTACACCGTCGGCATCGGCTTTGCGTATGAGCATCGCAAGATCGTTTAAATCCGCGGGTGATCCACCGAGCAGAATAGCTGCTTTCACGGATGCATTGAGCTTTTTGAATTCGCGTATCTCTTCATGCGAAAACGAAGAAACGACTATCTGGCCATCGATTCCTTTCTTCTTGAGTAGACGCCCAACCAGTGCAGCTGTCCCGGCACTTTTTAATTCGAGGTTGAGCCGGATGCGTCCGCCGAATGTATCCAGAAGCTCGTGGAGCATCAGCAACCGTTCTCCGTTCTTCGTGCGTATGGATTCGACATCCGACCGTCGCAAGTCTCGTACGAAGCCTGTTGCGACAGTGGTTCGGTCTACGAGTGCGTCGTGCATGAGTATGAGCTCGTCATCGCACGTCTTCGCCACGTCAACTTCGATCATGTCGCAGCCAAGTTCGATCGCTTTCTGAAATGACGCGACCGTATTCTCAAGCGCATACCCGGCAGCCCCGCGGTGTCCAATCCTTAAAATCCTTTTTGCGGCGGCTCCCATGTTTCCTTTTTACGTTTTAACTTTTAATCTTGATTGCAGGACTCATGGTCGATGCGACCGCCATGCCAAGCAGAAAGGTGCCTTTGAGGGCTTGGGGCTTTGTACGTTTTACCGCTTCGAGAAATGTTGACAGGTTCTCACCAAGCTGCTTCGTCTCAAAAGACGTCTTTCCGATAACTTGATGAATATTGCCGGACTCATCATTTCGAAAAGTAATCTTTCCGCTCGAGAGCGCAGCCACAGTCTTCGCAACGTCATCGGTGATTGTCTCGTTCTTTGGATTGGGCATCAGTCCTTTCGGCCCAAGAATCTTGGCAACGGGACCGAGCTTTTTCATCATCGCAGGCGTCGCCATACCAATCTCGAAATTAACTTTACCGGTCTTTTTTATTTCTTGAATCAGCTCGTCGCCGCCAACGATGTCGGCGCCTGCCGCGCGGGCGTCATCAGCCGCCTTGCCTTCTGCAAAAACGGCGATGATCTTCTTTTTGCCGGTTCCGTGGGGCAGCGTGACGGAACCGCGCACGGACTGATCTCCTTTTTTTGGATCAATGCCCAGTTTGATATGGACCTCGACGCTTCCGTCAAACTTGGTCGTCGAAATTTTCTTGACCAATTGTAAAGCTTCGTCAATATCGTACGTCTTCGTACTATCAACAAGCTTTTTTGCCTGTGAATATCGTTTTGATCGATCGGTCATATTCTTTATGTAGCCATCGTCGGCGGAGATTGCTTGCGTTCTTTTGATTCGCGACGCGCTACGGTCCAGTGGTACCAAAACAGCGGTATGCCGACGAACACATACGGAATGGAGGTCGCGGCCTGACGCTGGTTCGTGTTCGTCGGTTTATTAACCCGTGCCTGCCACGAATCGTAATCAGTTTGCCACTTCTGCGCGAGCGCTTTTGTTTCGGCGTCAATACCGCACTTATCCGCACAATCAACCAGGCTTGCCATAACGGTTTTATTCGCATCAGATTCAGCAATATACGGCCGTACCACCTGTTGGTCTACTTGGCCGGCTTTCGGGAACACCCATGTTTTCAAACCGACGTTAATGAGAAAACCGCCGGCGACAACGATCATCACGAGCGATGCCAGCGCCACGAAGTAAAAATACATTGGCCGCATCGCGCCTGGTTCAGACTCGTCTTGCTGTTTTGCATCCTTTTGCACTACGCGAAAATGAATAATGAAAAATGGAAGCGCCACGAGAAAAAACGAAAGCGCGGCAACCGCATCTCGCGTCCGCCTTGCGCTGGGATCGGCTGCGGTCCTTTGCCATTGCTGATAGTTAGTTTTCCAACTCTCGATACCCGTTTTTTGCGTTTCCGTAAGCGTACAATCCTTTTCGCACGAAAGTTTTGCATCTATCGGTCCAACCGGCTTCGCTGCCTCCGGAGTTGTTGTGGCGTCCAAGAATAATGTCGGCGGCGCGCCCGCATAATCAAGCCCCGCATCGGCATCCTTAAACGCGTAGCTCTTCAAGCCAAGGTTAATAAGATAAATCAACGAGCCCACCACGATAGCGAGCGTAATGAGCGACGTCAAATAGAAATACAGACTGCGAATCACCCGTCCTTTTTTCATTGTTGTTTTACCTTCTATCATTGCCACGATGGCAAAGATAATAATAATGAGAATCCCAAACGGGATAAGCAAACTAAGCATTGACCTCTTACTTTTCCACGGTCAGACCCATGTTGCGCGCGGTGCCTTCAACAATCCGCATCGCCCCTTCGATGTCTTTCGCGTTCAAATCAGGCATTTTCTTCTCGGCGATCTCTCGAATTTGTTGCTTTGTGACTTTGCCGACTTTTTGGCTCAACGGGCTACCGGATCCTTTCTCGATCTTCGCCGCTTTTTTCAAGAGCTCCGCGGCGGGAGGAGTTTTTAAGACGAACTTAAACGTACGATCTTCAAAAATAGTTATTTCTGCCGGCACAATATCACCGCTCATTCCCTCTGTGCGGTCGTTAAATTGTTTGCAAAACTCCTGAATATTCAAGCCGTGTTGCCCGAGCGCTGGCCCTATCGGTGGCGCCGGCGTTGCTTTGGCTGCGGGTATTTGGAGCTTCACGATCGTCTTTATTTTTTTTGTCGCCATATTCTTTAAAGTTTCTTAATTTGCAAGAAGTCCAGCTCAACGGGTGTTTCGCGTCCGAATAATGAAACAAGTACTTTTACTTTACCACGCGACTCATCCACTTCGGAAACTTTCCCTTCAAATTCTTTGAATGGCCCATCCGTGATGCGAACAGGTGTGCCCGGGGTAACATCGATTTTGTACTTCGGCTCGGCAATCCCCATGCGCCGTTGGATCTCTTTCACCTCTGTGTCGGAAATCGGGGTCGGCGTCGTGCCTGAGCCAACGAACCCGGTGACGTTCGGGGTGTTACGCACGACATACCATGAATCATCGGTCACGATCATCTCGACGAGCACGTAGCCGGGAAAAATCTTCTCGGTCACGATCTTCCTTGTACCGTTTTTTATCTTAATCTTATTCTCAGTCGGGATTAACACATTGAAAATCTTGTCCTCCATACCCATTGATTCAATACGCTGGCGCAAGTTTTGCGCAACGTTTTCTTCGTATCCTGAATACGTATGGAGAACGTACCATCGGCGACCAAGTTGTGCTGTTTGTTTTGGCATAAAAGCTCCGGCTAACGACTAAAAACTTTCTCAAGCGCTATTGTCAGTATAAAATCGACCGCTCCCAAAAAAATAGCCATAAACAAGCTAAAGCCGATCACGATCAACGTATATCGGACCAAATCGCGCCTCGAAGGCCAAACAACTTTGCGTAGCTCATCGCGGGATTCTCGAAAATAGCGCAATAACCACTTAAACATGGAATTTTCTGGTCTTTAAAATCCCCTCTGCGGGGACTAAATCCATTGTAGAATGGACAAGAATGGTTGTCAAATGAAAAGGAATCCGTCCCGAGTTGTAAGTCTCGGGTTACCTACGACGAGGGACACAAATAAGGGAAAGGGAGGCGTGGGAGGGGTCGAGCCAAGAAGTGAAGCAAACTGCTTTGCTTGACGCGGGACGAGACGGGCCTGGTGATGTCACCTTTGGGTGACCAACGGGGCCCCGGGAACCGTAGGTTCTTCCTCCCAGCTTTTTATATATCGAGGTTCTTAACTGCCTTCGCGTGCGTGTGGATGAACCGCTTGCGTGGAGCTACGTCATCGCCCATAAGAATATCAAATACCTCGTCTGCCTTTTCGGCGTCATCGATTGTCACTTTTTTCAGAACTCTGTTGGCCGGGTTCATGGTTGTCTCCCAAAGTTGCGTTGGGTTCATTTCCCCGAGGCCTTTGAATCGCTGAACGACAAAATGCCCAGTCGGCAATTCTTGCACCGGCTCACCCGAAGGTGCTTCCTCCTTCTTTGCGGATTTCGCAGCCGATTTTGCAGTTCCCGGCTTTTTCATCTCCTTTTGCGCCTGTTCCAGGTCATCTTCTCGATACACGTACCGCACGTCTTTTCCGTGTTGGACGCGATAGAGCGGCGGCTGAGCAACATACACGTATCCGCGCTTTATCAATTCCGGAAAATACCGATAAAACAACGTGAGCAAAAGGGTCCGAATGTGCGAGCCGTCAACGTCCGCGTCCGTCATAATAATAATCCGATAGTAACGCAGCTTTTCGATGTCAAACTGTTCGCCGATATTCGTTCCAAGCGCGATGATGAGCGACTTAATCTCATTATTGGTCAGCATCCGATCGAGTCTTGCTTTTTCCACATTCAAAATTTTTCCTCGCAACGGCAGAATTGCCTGGAAACTTCTGTCCCGGCCTTGCTTGGCGGAGCCGCCGGCCGAATCACCTTCAACAATATAGAGTTCGGAGGTCTCAGCATCTTTTGACGAACAATCCGCAAGTTTACCCGGAAGCGTTAGTCCCTCAAGCGCGCCTTTGCGCAAAACCGAATCGCGAGCGGCACGAGCGGCAACCCGCGCCTTCGCAGCAAGCACCCCTTTTTCGATAATCGCTTCGGCATCGCGGGGATTTTCTTCAAGGAATGCCGCGAGGCCTTCAGACGTAACGGTATCCACAATAGACTTTACCTCAACATTGCCAAGCCGCGCTTTTGTTTGCCCTTCGAATTGCGGATTGCGCACTTTGACGGAAATAACCGCGGTCAGTCCTTCGCGCAGATCATCAGCCGTGAGATTCTCTTCTTTTTCTTTCAAATACCCCTGTTTGCGAGCGTAATTGTTGATGGTGCGCGTAAGCGCGGTCCGAAAACCTGTAAGATGCGTCCCGCCTTCAAACGTAAAAATATTGTTCGCAAAGCTGAACACGGTTTCCTTGTACTCTTCCGTATACCGGAACGCGACTTCCACTTTAACGCCGCTCTCCTCTTTTTCAACAAAAAATGTATTCGGATGTTTCGCGACCTTGTTGTAATTCAGGTGCTGGACGTAGGATTTCACCCCGCCTTCAAAATAAAAAAGATAGGTGAAAGGATATTCACTCTTTGCTTTCGCAATCCGTCGATCGATGATTGCGATTTTCGTCCCACGCGTCAAATATGCTTGCTGCCGAATGTGGTCGAGAATCGTCTTTAAACTAAAATCGAGGCTGGAAAAAATTTCCTTGTCCGGCGTGAACGTAATAATCGTACCAGTAGATTTCGCGTTGCCGATCGGCGTCACTTTTCCCTTCGGCTTGCCGCGTTCAAATTCCTGCATCCACAGTTTACCGTCGCGCATGACTTCAGCGCGCAGATGCGTGGAAAGCGCATTTACAACCGAGAGCCCGACGCCATGCAAACCGCCGGACACTTTATACCCACCGTCGCCGAATTTTCCGCCGGCGTGCAACGTCGTGAGCACGGTTTCCAAGGCCGATTTCTTCGTTTGGCGATGCTTTTCAACCGGGATTCCGCGACCGTTGTCCGTTACGCGTACCGTACTTTCGGGCAACAACTCAATGGTAATCTGCGTGCAATACCCAGCCATCGCCTCGTCTATTGAGTTGTCCACGACTTCCCAAACAAGGTGATGAAGTCCTTCTGGACCTGTGGAGCCAATATACATTGCCGGACGCTTGCGAACTGGCGCAAGTCCTTCAAGTACGGTAATTTGCTTCGCCGTGTACTCTTCTTTGACCTTTTGGTCCTTCGACGAAGTGACGATCGGTGGCTTCGGTTTTTGCTGCTTTGTCGATTGCTTTGGCATGGATCTTTGGCTTATTGTACTATGAAAATCGCTAAAAAACAATGGCTTTATTGTCGAATTTCAGCTCGGAATATTCGCTCAATATCCTTAATAAGTCTCGCGAGTAAAAGGTCTACCTCGCCCGACGTGAGCGTTCTTGCGGCTGACCGGAACTCAAGGCGAAGCGTTATGCTGCGTCTTCCGTCCTTCAATGGGAAAAGATCGACTGGATGCACGACAACGAGAAATTCGTGAAATGACCGCAAGCGATCAGACAGGACATGGTATTCTTGATCTGGCCCAATAATAATGGACAGGTCGCGCGTCACCGATGGATATTGGGGCAATGGTTTATATTTGGGCGTAAGCATGTGCCGGATTAAGCTTGGCAGGTCAAGCTCAGCATACGCTGGAGTGGAACCGAGTTTTTCCTGACCCGCGAAGACTTCATGAAACGTGCCCACGCGTTCGTTGGATGAGCGAAGCTTGGCTATGAAAATGTCGCCTGCCCCCGGATTTTTTTGCGACACAGCGTATCGCACGCTCTCTAGAGGGATGTGAACGAAAGAGAAAAATTGATTCAACGCGTTCTTAAGTATTTTTAAGGCATTGTGTTTTTTATGATACGCCATGAGCCCTATCTTTGCCCGTTCATCAGGCAACATGCCACTCGCAGGAAGATACACGTGCCCGATTTCAAACAGCTGCATGGAGTCTTGCTCTTGATAATTTTTTAAAACGTTTTCCAGTAAATGCGGGAGAAGGGTTGTGCGCAATAATTGTTGACTCGGGTTCAATGGATTTTGTACCCGATAATGTTTGCTCGAGTCTAGGCCGAATTGATTGGCAAGCGACATTCCGTAAAAGGAATAATGTAACGTTTCGACAAGACCGCATGCCACAAGCGCGTCTTTTATATGGCGCTCGGATTGCTTTTCATGAGCAAGTGGCTGAGGTTTCAGATTACCATGGAGAATTTTTGGCGTAAGATTATTCCAGCCATATATCCTGCCTGCTTCTTCGGCCAGATCCTCCTCAGTCTGAATATCGCTCCGCCACACGGGCGGCTGCACATTCATGACATCCTCGCCCGCTTCCTTCATGTGGAAGCGCAGCGCCGTAAAAGCGGCGCCAAATTGTTTCGAGGTCCAACGTGTGCCCAACAGCGCGTTCATTGAGCCAACCGAAGCGCGGAGCTGTTTTGGCGGGCTAGGCTTCTTACTCTCAATGGATATGAGTCCCTTGGCGACTTCGCCGCGACCGAGCTTTGCAAGCAGCGCCGCAGCCCGATCCGCCGCTTGCTGAGGTAATGACTGCCAAATCCCCTTTTCGAATCTGGTTGACGCTTCAGTAACAATCCCGAGTTTTTGACGCGTCTTACGAATAGTAAGCGGCTTAAATATTGCTGATTCAAGAACAACGTCCCGGGTTTTGGCAGTGACTTCGGCGGCTCGCCCACCCATCACCCCGGCAACGGCAAGAGGTTTTTTCGCGTCGGCGATTATGAGCATGCTCGAATCAAGGGTTTGGTCCGAACCGTTCAGCAGAGTGATCCGTTCTTTCGATCGAGCGCGCCTGATCAGAATTTTCTTGCCTTCGATTTTTGCCAGATCAAATGCATGGAGCGGCTGCCCGAGCTCGAGCATCACGTAATTCGTCACGTCCACAATAGTATTAATAGGACGAATGCCAACAGCGATGAGTCGCGCCTTTAACCACGCTGGCGAATGCCGCACTTTCACATTGCGAACAACGCGAGCGACGTACGTGGGGCACAGCAGTCGCTCATTCACGCGCACCGTAATGGCTTTGCGAGCATGGAACTTCTTGCTTTCAGTCATCTCATACCGTTCCACCTGCAATTTCTGATTGGTCAGCGCGGAAAGCTCCCGGCTAACCCCAAGCACCGAAAACCAATCGGCCCTGTTCGGCGGTAAAGCCACATCAAACACAATGTCGGGCATATGCAATGCGACACCAAGTTTTTGGCCGACTTTCATGGTCGGATCAAGGATCATGATTCCCGCGTGGTCATTTCCCAAGCCCAGTTCATCCTCCGCGCAGAGCATGCCTTGGGAATCAACGCCGCGGATTCGGCGCTGCTCAATTTTCATTCCATTCGGCAGCATGGTGCCTACAAGCGCGACCGGAACTTTGTCGCCGGCTTTAATGTTGAACGCGCCGCACACGACGGTGAGCATCTTCCCTTTGCCTACATCAATTTTACATACAATCAAACGATCGGCCTCCTCATGGTCAACCATTGTTTTGATCTGGCCGACAACAATCTTCTCCAAGCCAATGCCCACGCGTTCAATAGATTCGACTTCCATGCCCGCCAATGTTAACGTTTCAGCCAATTGTTCAGGCGTTTGCTTCACTTTAATGTATTGTTTGAGCCAGGTGTAGGAAAGTTTCATGCTAGAATTGTTCCAAAAACCTCAAATCGCCAGCGTATGAAAGTCGAATATTATTGATGCCATAATACAACATCATCAACCGATCGATGCCCATGCCAAAAGCAAATCCGCGATACTTCTTTGGGTCAACCCTCATGTTCTTTAGAACCTGGGGATGTACCATACCGGAACCCATCATCTCTAACCAACCTCGGTGCTTGCACACAGAACAGCCTTTCCCACCGCAAATAAGGCAGGACATATCAATATCCATACCCGGTTCTACAAATGGATAATATTCCGGTCGCACGCGTGTTTTAACTTGCTCAACAAATATCGATCGGAGAAACAATTGAAGGGTCGCAATGAGATTCGTTACGCTTACGCCTTCATCAATCACGAGCCCTTCGCATTGATAAAAAGTTGTTTCGTGGCTTGCGTCCGTTGCTTCATGACGAAACGCCCGCCCTGGGACAATCAATCGTACTGGCGGTTTCCGTTTTTCCATAGCGCGCAACTGCACGGGCGACGTATGTGTTCGTAACAAAAGCTTTTCGCGCTTGCTTTTGGGCGACTCGACGTAAAACGTGTCCCATTTATCGCGCGCTGGATGATCCTTAGGGATGTTCAGCAAGTCGAAGTTATACTGTTCTGTTTCAATTTCCGGACCGTCGAGTATTTCAAACCCCATGGAGACGAAGATGTCTTCAACCTTCCGCAAAAACTGCGTGATCGGATGCAAATGACCGACAGGCGCATGTTGACCTGGCCAGGTGATGTCGAGTCGCGGTGTGCGACTGCGGGATGCGGCAAGGCGTTGGCGCGACTGTTTAAGCGCTTGCTCCATCTCTTGGCGCACTGCATTGGCGAACGAACCAACCGTTCGGCGCTCGTCAATGCTCAAATTTTTCAAATTCCGCAGAACGTTCGTGAGTTGTGACTTTCGGCCGAGAAATCGTACCTCAAGATCGCGTAAGCTTTGCGCATCGCGGACACGCCCGATGACGTCGAAAAACTCCTGTTTGATTTTTTCAATTTGATCCTTCATGATGCGTTTGGCAATTGGCGATACGGGCGTTTCGACAGGAACAAAAATTCGGCTATCGTGAGTAGAATCATGAATAACAGGACGTTCCACCACCGAAGAAACCGTACACCCTGCAACATCAACAAACCCGTCAAGAAAAGGGCGAACAATATGGCTTGGCGGAACGACACGCCGAGATGTCGAAAGATCACCTCTTCTTTTGAGAACCAAACACGGCCAAAAAATCCGAGCAAGGAAAACGTGCCCATCAGCGCCAAGAATAAACTGAGATAAAATAACACGTGGCTAAGCGCGCCGGATTCAACCGGATCGAGATACGACAAGACAAAAATCCAGGCAATCCAACAAACCAGGGAGAGAATCGACATGAAAAGCAGGTATGTTTTTAGCGACATAATATCAAAAAAGTAGGCCTTCAAACCTACTTTATTGTACCACAGAAGGCGCCCTAAAACAAGTTTTGATAAATGTATATTTTTCCCCTAACTACAGCGAAAAAATCACACAAAAAATCGAATACTCTGAACAAGTTTTCTACCAGCTTTTTGGTTCAACTTTTGAAGAATCTCTTGTTCGTGCAATTTGAGCTCTTGGCCAATGACAGAGCTCATAACCGCGACGGTGAGCGTGTTATTCTTCACGTAAAGCGCCTTGACTTTGTTACGCACGCCCTCGCCAATCACTTGAATGGCGACATCAGGAAATGCGTCGCAAATCATCGCGGCTTCCACGTTTTGTTTAATGCCCGCTTTCGCAAGGTTATCGTCCAAGATGTCTTTGATCGGCGTTGCCATAACACTAAATTTCTAATTCCCCACGAACGAAATGAGAAGTTTGGTCATTAGGACATTAGACATTGATTAGGAATTAAATTAATTAGACATTAGTCATTCTTACTCTTATCCTTTCCATCGGTCTTCACAAATTTGATAGAAATCGCATGTCTTGCACCAATACCCAGGAGTAGCGGCGAACGTGCTCCCGTGAATGGCTTCAACGGTCTGCGTTAGGTATTCTCGCGTCTCCTCTAGTGTAGCAGGATCGCTTGCAAATGATAAGAGCTGGTTGCCTTCAAGGTAGTGGTAGGTGAGGTTCTTGGGCTTCAAGCCAAGTACGTCGCGGACGGCCAAGTCATAGATGAACAGTTGTCGCTTGTCGTCTTCTTCAAGCTTGCCTCCTTTTGGAACCGCGCCCGTTTTGTAGTCAATAATCTCGACCTCCCCGTTCTCCCCCACTGGATCAATACGATCAATCACCCCTTTCAAAAGACGCTCGCCTATTTTCACGTTGAACGATTTTTCAAGATGAACAGGCACCGGAAACTTTCCTTGCATCGCAAGGTACCACTGCTGCAACTGCTGTTTGCCTTTTCGCTGATATTCCTCCTGATGCTTGCTTGATTCGTACCAATCGGGAATCCACGCATTCTCATAGATGACGAGCAGCTCCTCGAGGGTTACAATCGGCTGCGTTGATTTTGGCGCTTTGGAAGTCGAAAAAAGGCTGGCTTGATTATTCGTGGCCCGTTCTTTCACGAGCTTAAAAAACCGAAATAACGTATTGTGAACGGACTTTCCAAAACTGAAGGTGAACCGTCCTTCCACAGGAATCTTAAAAATATGCGCATACTTATATTGCTTCGGGCACGTTTCAAATGCGCGTATTTGCGTGAAGCTCGCTTTTTCCGGAATTGATTTTCGCAAAAATTCCACATAGCTCACTTCCTGACGGCTCATTTGTTCTGGCTGCCTTAGTCGCTCGCTGAAGTCAACCTCTTCTGTTCCCTCCTTGCGCTGGAATCCTAATTCAACAAGAAAACGCGACGGCCGCTTCTTGCGCGTTCCTCCGTAATCATCAGCGGATGTGAAGAAAAGCGCCTGTTTTGCTCGTGTCATGCCGACGTAAAATAACCGCCGCTCTTCCTGCAGGTGCACATCGCCTTCGGGGATAATCTCCTTAATCAGCGCTTCCGGAAGCTCAATCGGCTCTTTGCGCTCCACGGATGGGAATCGTTTATCAACTAAGTTGACGAGGAACACGTAGGAAAATTCGAGCCCCTTTGCGCTATGCAGCGTCATCAGTTTCACCGCGTCTGGGCCCTCTTCAAACGGTGGCAATAAAGCGCCCTCCTCACCGGCTTCCTGCATCATCTCGAACTCCTTCAAGAACGAGTGCACCGACTTATCGTCATGGTTCGACTCGAACTGCTCGATTTTTCGAAAAAATTGGTTGAGGTGCATGATTTTGTCAAGATTCTCTTGGTTCTGATTTTCAGTTAAATGTTGGAGATATCCAGAATCCTGCATGAACTGCAAACCGACTTGCCCCACGGTTTTCTGCTTCGCGAACGCCGTATGTTTTTCAATCATGCCAAGCACGTCGTCAATTTTTTTCAAGGTCTCCTGCGAAACCGATTGCAACGATCTTCCAATCTTCATCGCGTCATACAGCGAAACATTTCGCCTTGACGCATATCGGGAAAACTCAATAAGATCTTTATGCGGTAATTGCCAATGAGGAAAATTCAATACGCGCCATAAGCTTGCGCTCTCGTGATAATTATCAAGCATCTTCAAATAAGCGATAATGTCCATAACCTCAGGCTGGCTGTAGAGCCCTGAGGATGCGAGAAAGTGATACGGCACGTCGTATCGTCGCAAGACCGCCAGAAAGTCGCTCGCGTAGCTGTTCGCACGAACAAGAATCGAAAAATCGGACCACGTGAGCTTGGGGTCGTCGCGCTTCAAATCGAGAATTTTCTTCACTACGCCCGACGCCTCTTCCGTGTGGCCTCGAAAATGCATATGCTCGATCAACCCCGCATCGCCCGTTGTGGAATGGAGCTGTTTGGAAATTTTTGTTTGCAGCGGGCGGCCCTTCGGATCAATGTGCCCGTGCGACAATTGATACTCAAGGCGGTTTGGGTTATTCAGTTGAATGAACTTGTACGCCAAATCAAGGATGTTTTGTTTCGAACGATAATTTTCTGTGAGTACGATCTCCTGCGAATTCGGAAAGTCCTTTTTAAACTCCAAAATGTTCGATATGGCGGCTCCGCGGAATTTGTAGATTGACTGGTCGTCATCACCGACCACAGTTACGTTATTCTTCGGCGCGGCCAGGAGCTTGATGAGCTCGTATTGCGCATGATTGGTGTCTTGAAACTCGTCCACGAGAATATACGCGAATTGCTCCTGGTATCGCTTCAGCACGTTTGGCCGTTCCTTCAGCAATTTAATCGCATACAGAATCAGGTCGCCGAAATCGAGGCTGCTTTTTTCCAACAAAAGCTGCTGATAGACGTGATACGCGTCCGCGACCTCTTGTATGCGTTCTTTTTCAGAGATGCGCTCGCCCTCCTTCTTCTTCAAAAACTCCGCTTGGTCGCGATCGAGTTTCACGTTCTTTGCATACTCAAGGTAATCTTGCGGTAAAATATTTTCATCTTTTGCGCGTGAGAAATGTTTAACGAGCGCTTGAATAAATTTTGTCGGATTCCCGAGCGGCCGATAATAATCAAGGTTGAACCGGTCAAACTGTTCCCGAACGAGTAGCGCTTGGTCAACTTGATTCAAGAGCTTGAAATCCGGCGGCAAGCCAATCTCCAATGCATTGTCTTTTAAGATACGCTCGCAAAACGCGTGAAACGTCGACACCCAAAGATCAACGTAGCCGTACGGCAACGCGACGTCAATGCGCTCCTCCATCTCGCCCGCGGCTTTATCCGTGAACGTCAACGCGAGGATGGAATCTGTTTTCAGTTTTTTTTCGAGGATGAGCCATGCGATACGCTGGGTGATCACGGTCGTTTTTCCAGTTCCGGCGCCGGCCACAATCAAAAGCGGTCCTTCGCCAAACGTGACCGCCTTTTTTTGCGCGTCATTCAGGTTCTCGGAAATATTCATGGATGTATTTTAACACACGAAAGTAAAAAGCAAAACTCGCCCAATATCTTGGGCGAGTCGCATTTTTCAGTCGAAAATGAGCTCAAGAGGCAAAGCTCCTTGTTTGTGATGGTTTTTAATCTCACGATACAGCAGCAACTTGACAGGCAACCCCCATTCCTCCTCAAGAAGTTTTGCTTTTATGAGATCTGTAGGGTGGATGATTCCGTTTTTTGCTTCGAGAACGCGGAACGTCTTATAACGATCATCGTCTTGGCCCAGCCACGTGAAAGGAAATTTTAAAACAAAGTCTGGAATATATGTGTGACCGTCTGATAACTTAAACGACGGGTTTGGACGAAACTTAATGTTATTCCCGTGCAGCATAAGCGCAATCATTTTCTCTCCTTCAGACGCATAGGCTACACCGTTGACGGAGAAACGTGGGTATCCATTACCCAAGGGCTCACTCACGAGTTTCTTAAAGTCAATAACGTTCTTTTCAGCCACCTGCAGCATTGATCCCTCCTTTATGAAATGTTAATGAGCTTTATGTGCGCGCATTACGTAGGTCTCACCTCCAATCTCTGCGAGCAATAAACAAAAAAGAGGCGAAAATTCGCCCCTTCAGTTATTCAAAGTTTTCCACAGCATGAAACAAATGTTTCATGCTTACATTATAGCAATAATATATTTTTGAAACAAGGCTGCAAAAACCAGAGCACCCCGCTGTGGGTGCGGAGACGAAAGCCATAACCCATCGCAGGCACAGCGGCCTGCGCTGGGTTTACGTTGTGCAAAAATATGGTGAAATTATACAATCATCTCGAACTGCACTTCAAATTCCCCTGTGTCTTTTGCCAGCTTCGCGACCACGAGTTTTACCGCAAGGTCAGAAAATTGTTTTTGGAGAATCTCTTTCGCGGCTTTCAGGTCGCTCACGTGTTGGTTACGCTCTGCGTTTTGGTCCGAAAACGCTTTTGCGCCTCCGTACGCTCCGCAATCGAGATGATTGATCAAGTATACCTCTGAAATGTGGTGCAATCGCTTACTTGTCTCAATTTGTCTCAAAAGAAAATCGCGGTCAGACGATTGACTCGGGCTTACGATATTTTTCGCAGCGCCGGCAACGGATACGAGATCGTAATCATTCTTCAGCCCAACGCTGTTCAGCCACTGCCGGAGACTCTCGATGAACCGAAAGTCCATACAATGGATAACAAGTGCTTTACACGTATGCATAGATGTCCATTAGTAATAATAAACGGGCAGTCACAAATATGCAACTGCCCGGAAACGTTATGCGGCATTCAGAAGATGACGCATCGTCTTTTCGATATAGTAGGTCCGGAGTTTTGTTCCGTGATCTACATGAAATAACGGCACAATACTCTTCGCATCCCATCCTGTCCGTACCAATAATTGGGAGGCTTGGAGCGTGTACTCAATTGTTTGCGACAAGTCGATGCCAGAGGCTATTGCCATTCCACACGGATAGTGCGCGTACAAAAGAAGGTTGGAGATCTGCTTCAGCTCTCGACTCTGATGCAGCTCTGCGAGAAGCTGCTGGTGGATCCGTTGATTGTTGGGTATTGGCGCGTCTTCGATAAGTCGAAATGCGCCGCCGTTCACTGCCTCCAGATGGACCCGCTTGGACAAACCGAGCTTCTCGATAAGATGTTTGAAAATCTTATCGAATGATTTGTCACCATCGCCGCAAAGAAGGACAATGGACCCTTCTTTACAACGGCCGTTCAAAATTCCTTGGTCGACATTACGGAGAAGGCCTCCGTCAATCCAGTCTTGGATTCTTTCTAGTTCGGTCGGACGATATGCTTCACCTCCGGTTGCATCTCCCATCAATCCTCCTTTTGTTTGTTAGAGTGCCGGTTTTATTTTTTACTGACTCATTAGTATATTCTAAAATAAGAATTTGTCAACCCCTCGATATACTCAGGGGTGATGCGCTGTTATTTAAGCGATCCTGGTCTTATTTTTGGCTCTCGGCGCCTGCGCGCCACTTTGAGGCGTGCCAACTCTTTTTCGATTCGAGCAGACAGTGCAGCGAATTCTCGCGCATCTAACTTCTTCTCCTTCATCATCGCTTCAGCTCGTTTATGCGCCTCTTCCGCGGCTGCCACGTCAATTTCTTCCGCGTGTTCAGCGGTGTCCGCAAGGAGAATTACTTTGTCGCGTTGCACTTGCACGAAACCGCCGGACGTCGCCATATGGGTCACGTCACTTCCCTTTTTAATACGAATTTCACCGGGCGAAACGAGCGAGACAAGCGGCACATGATTGGGCAAAATGCCAATCTCGCCGTTTGGCGTTGGCACAATGAGTTCGTCAATCTCATCTTTGAGAACGGTTTTCTCGGGTGTCGTTATTTCGAAATGGAATGTTTTTGCCATATCGCATGGTCCAATCGCACCCGCGGAGAGGTGCGCTGGGATTATGTAACTTCTTCGATTCCGCCTTTCATGTAGAACGCTTGTTCGGACTTCTTGTCATGTTTGCCGTCCAAAATCTCTTTGAACGCCCGAATGGTTTCTCTGAGCGAAACATATTTGCCGGGGGTACCGGTAAATGTTTCAGCAACGAAGAACGGCTGGGACAAGAATCGCTGGATTTTTCGCGCGCGGCTGACGGACAACTTGTCTTCGTCGGAAAGTTCCTCGACGCCGAGAATCGCGATAATGTCTTGCAAGTCTTTGTAGCGTTGGAGCACTTTTTGAACGCCGCGCGCCACGTCGTAATGCTCCTGGCCGACGATTTCCGGCGCGAGAATCGTTGAGGTCGAATCCAGCGGGTCAACCGCCGGGTAAATACCAAGTTCCGCGAGTGAACGAGCGAGCACGACTGTTGAGTCCAAATGTCCGAACGTGGTCGCCGGCGCGGGGTCGGTCAAGTCATCTGCCGGAACGTAAATCGCCTGCACGGAGGTGATGGACCCTTTGCTCGTGGAGGTGATGCGTTCCTGCAGCTCGCCCATCTCGGAAGCGAGCGTCGGTTGATAACCCACGGCGGACGGCACGCGGCCAAGCAGGGCGGATACTTCTGATCCTGCTTGCGTGAATCGGAAAATGTTATCAATGAAAAGCAGTGCGTCCGCGCCTTCCTCGTCTCGGAAATATTCCGCTAAGGCCAAGCCGGAAAGCCCAACGCGAGCGCGAGCGCCCGGCGGTTCATTCATCTGGCCAAACACGAGCGCGGTTTTCGCGAGCACGCCGGATGATTTCATTTCATGATACAAATCATTGCCTTCGCGCGTCCGTTCGCCAACGCCGGCGAACACGGAATAACCGCCGTGTTCCGTGGCGATATTGCGAATCAATTCCATAATAACCACGGTTTTGCCCACGCCTGCACCGCCGAACAATCCTACTTTACCACCCTTAACAATGGGGCAGATCAGGTCAATAACTTTGATACCCGTTTCCAAGACTTGAGTTTGGGTCGACTGCTCGGTGAATTTTGGCGCTTCCCGATGTATAGGATACTGCTTTTTCGCTTTCACGGCTGGTTGACCATCAATAGGCTCGCCTAATACGTTCAACATCCGGCCGAGCGTTTCTTTGCCAACCGGAACGGAAATCGGCGCGCCAGTGTCAGCCACGTCCGCCCCTCGCTTCAAGCCGTCCGTGGAATCCATTGCCACGGTACGAACCGTGTTTGAACCGGTGTGCTGCTGCACTTCCAGGACAACACGCTGCTTCTTGCCGCGGACATCCGAAAACACTTCAAGCGCTTGATAAATCGGCGGCAGCTTTGCTTCGAACTGCACGTCAACGACGGCGCCGATGATTTTGATTATTTTGCCAATATTTTTTGTCATGTCTTTGTGAGGAGGGATAAATATTCCAACACTTTTACTTTTTCCTTTTTAATTTTTTCTTTACTCAACCGCTGCGCGTCCGCCAATGATATCCGCAAGTTCCGCCGTAATTGACCACTGACGCGCTTGGTTATAGGTAAGCGTCAGATCATCAATCATGTCCGAGGCAGCATCAGACGCGTTACGCATTGCGAACATGCGGGCCGAATGCTCCGAGGCGTTCGACTCAAGCAGCGCTTGATACAATTGTAGCTCAATCAATCGGAAGAGCATATTATCCAGCACAATATCGGCTGACGGCTCAAACAGATACTCGCCAAAAGCATGAGTTGGAACGTTGGCTGTTTTACCGATCACGCCGAGCTTTTGGCTTTCTCGTTCGATGGGCAGAATCGTCCTGATATACGGCTCTTGCGAAACCGCGGAAACGTAATCAGTGTAGCTCACCACCACGCGGTCATACTTTTTTGATAAGAAATCGTTGACAACGAAACGGCTGATAGATGCGATATCGGAGACTCCCCGAGCCACGTCCTCTTTCGGATACGCAGCAGTCACCCGCTGGCCATGGCGCGACACTATATCCGTTCCTTTCTTGCCCAATAAAATCACATCAACTGTTTGAACGCCACCATTCTTTTGTTCATGAATATACGTGCCGGTTTCTTCAATAATTTCTCGATTAAACCCGCCACATAAACCCCTGTTCGAAGTAATCAAAATAATGGCGAGCGAGCGGGTCTTTTTTGATTTCTGCAAGAGCGGATGCAATTCTTCCTGCGAACGATGCGCGAGGTCTGTTACTATTTCCCATGCCGCATGGGCATAGGCCCGCGTTGCCAAAACCGCTTGCACGGCTTTCCGCATTTTCGCGGCGGCAACCAGTTCCATCGCCTTGGTAATCTTGCGGGTATTACCGATGGAACGAATACGTCGTTTAATATCGCGTGTAGCAACTGGCATATGTTAAGTGAGAGGCGTAACTGTTTTAAATTCCTTGATTGCCGCTTTGAGCGCCGTTTCGACATTCGGCGTGATGTCGCGCTCTTTGCTAATGAGCTCAAGTGCTTTCTTGTTGCGCTTTAAGTAATCGTGGAACTTCTGTTCAAATTCTTGCACACGTTCAACAGGCACGTCGTCAACATAGCCATTGATCGCGGCATAGAGAATGGCTACTTGGTGTTCCACGGCCATGGGAACAAACTGCTTTTGCTTGAGAATTTCCTGTAGCCTACGTCCGCGTTCAATTTGCTTACGCGTGGCGTCATCGAGTTCCGAACCGAATTGCGCGAACGCCGCGAGCTCGCGGAATTGCGCCAGTTCAAGCCGCAGTTTGCCGGCCACGCGTTTCATCGCCGGTATTTGAGCTGTGGAGCCGACGCGGGAAACGGAAAGCCCGACGTTCAAGGCCGGCCGAATGCCCTGGTAAAAAAGGTCTGATTCAAGGTAAATTTGTCCGTCCGTAATCGAAATGACGTTGGTCGGAATGTACGCGGAAATGTCGCCTGCTTGCGTTTCGATAATAGGGAGCGCGGTTAAAGAGCCTGCGCCGTGTTCTTTATTCAACTTCGCGGCGCGTTCAAGCAAACGAGAATGCAAGTAGAAAATGTCGCCTGGATACGCCTCGCGGCCCGGCGGCCGACGGAGCAATAATGAAATTTGCCGATACGCCCAGGCATGGCGCGTGAGGTCGTCGTAGATAACAAGGCAATCTTTGCCCTGGTCCATGAAATATTCCGCCATTGCACATCCGGCGTACGGCGCAATAAACGAAAGTGAGGCGGGCTCGGACGCGCCGGCGAGAACGACAATCGTGTGGTCCATCGCCCCTCGTTCCTCAAGCTTGGCAACGATTTTCGCAATCTTGGACTCCTTCTGGCCGATGGCGACGTACACACAAATCATGTTCTGGCCTTTTTGGTTGATGATCGCGTCGATAGCAAGTGAAGTTTTACCGGTCTGACGGTCGCCGATAATGAGCTCACGCTGGCCGCGACCGATTGGAATCATCGAGTCGATTGCCTTAATCCCCGTTTGCACGGGCGTACGCACGGATTCACGCGTAATAACGCGTGGCGCAATCTTTTCAACTGGATAAAACGTTTTTGTTTTGATCTCCCCTTTGCCGTCGAGCGGCCTGCCGAGCGGGTCAACCACGCGTCCGATAAGACTGTCGCCAACCGGCACTTCGAGAATGCGTCCGGTTGTTTTCACCTCATCACCCTCCTTGATACGCGTATAATCGCCCAAAATGACCGCGCCGACAAAATCTTCTTCCAGGTTTAACGCGACGCCAAACGTGTTGTGCGGAAACGCCAGCATTTCCGAGGCAAGGCATTCGGACAAACCGGAAACGCGCGCGATGCCGTCCCCGACTTCCACGACCGTGCCCACGTTCTCTTTTTTCATCTCTGCTTTGAAGTGGATGATTTTTTCCTTGAGTCGTTCGATAATGTAATCTTTATTTGCCATATGTTCAAATCAATTGTTCGCGTAAGGCTGCAAGTTTTCGCTTGATACTACCGTCCAAGACAGTGTCGCCGTATTTTATCACGACGCCGCCCAACAGGCTTGGATCGCGGCGCTCGAACACCTCTATCTTTTTGCCAAGCCGTTCCTGGACTTTTTCAACGATATGCTGACGCGTCTGGTCATCAAGCGGATGGCTGGTTGTGAGCTCGACGTCCAGAACGCCGGCTTTTACTTTCAACATTTGTTCAAGGTCGCGAACAATCGCCGGTGCTTTTGCCATGTCATTCTGTTGCACCATGAGGCTAAGGAAATGATTAAAAATCGCATCCTGCTTCGCTTCCGGGGTTTCAGCCAACGCTTCGAGCAAGCTGGCTGCATATTTTTTACTTGGAATCTTCGACATATGTTTCCTTAGAGATGTTTCACGACATCTTCAATAATCCGCTGATCTTCCTGGCTGTCGATCTTTTTTACGAGCACTTTCTCGGTCGCGCTGACGACGAGACTGGCGACCGAGGATTTTGCTTCTTCAAACATTTGTTTTTGTTCGCGCTCAATCTCCTTTTTCGTTTTTTCCAAGATAATGTGGGCTTCGCGCTGCGTCTCAGTCAACTTTTCTTGTCGAAGCAATTCCGCGTCGCTCTGCGTATTATCTAGCAAGCGTTGCGCTTCCTTACTGGCGTCAACTAACTTCGCTTTTGCCAGTGCGTCAACCTCTTGCAACCGATCTTCGGCTTTTTTTGCGTTATGGAGCCCTTGCTCAATAGTGTTCTTGCGTTCCTGCAGAATCTTCAGGATCGGCTTGTACGCAAGTTTATACAATATGAATAACAGCACCAAAAAGTTTATGATTTGAGCGAGAAGCAGTTTCCAATCAACGCCAAGCTTTTCAAAAAGCTCTGCCATACGAGTGAATGACCGTTATTAGACGAACTTAACAATAAGAGCCACGACAAGCGCGTAGATCGCGATTGCTTCTGTGAACGCCATCGCAATCATCAGCGGAACGAAAATCTTCCCTGATGCTTCAGGGTTTCGACCGATTGCTTCGAGTGCTTTTGCGGCCAGGATGCCGATGCCGATCCCAGGGCCGATTGCCCCGAGTCCGATCGCGATCGCCGGCGCAAGCACTTGCATTGTTTCTGGTGACATATGTGTTTGACCTTTCTATTATTAAATATTAATTCGTGATAATTAGTGAAAAAAAATTAGTGGTGTGCTTCGGTCATCGCAATCTTCAGGAACACGATGGTCAGCATGGCAAAGATGAACGCCTGAATAACACCGACAAAAACTTCAAGCACGAGAAACGGAACAGGCAGAACGTAGGGAATAAGAAACATCATAACGAGCAGCAGCACCTCTCCCGCAAAAATATTGCCGAACAATCGAAAGCTCAAGGAAATCAGTTTTGCGATTTCGGAAATAAGCTCGAGAATGCCAAGAAAGAATTTTAACGGGCCTTTGAAATTAATGAACTTGCCGGCATACTTAAAAAAACCGACAGACGCAATGCCGAAAAATTGAAATGTAAACAATACAATAAGTGCGAGCGCGAGCGTTATGTTTAAATCGCTGTTTGCGGAACGCAGCAAAGGAACGAACACGTCCTTGGCCTCGTGGACTTCGCGGAGGCCAATAGGGCCCCAGAGCGGAATGAGCCCGAACCAGTTTGAGACGAGAATGAAAATAAATATGGTAAAAACAAGCGGGAAAAATTTCCTCGACTGCTTCGCGTCTTGCGTTACTTGTTCCATAATCCCCAAGCCGCCTTCGAACGATAGCTCAACAACGTTCTGCAATCCCTTTGGTACAAGCGCAATTTTCCTACGGAGCACCGCAGCGACGGTAATCAAAAAAATGACCGTGATAAGAGCGGCCAACAAACTGTTCGTAAATGGGAAACTGCCAATATGGAAAAGGGGCTCAGCCGCGATCGAGACGTTCATACGATTTTTTTCGTGTTGTTTTTGTTGTCCTTGTTATATTGTTGAATGATGCGCTGAAACTGGAAAACGAGACCTATGGTTGAAACGAGGATGGACACGCCGATGCCGCCAAGCAGGAGCCACGGCGATGTATCGAGTTGTTTATCCAGTAATTGACCAACAGCCGCGAAGAGAACAAGGGGCACAGCAATAACCCACCCAAGCTGGCCCGCCAGGGACAGCGCTTGCCACCATGTTTTTCGACGATCTTCAGGCATACAGTGTTGCCAAAAATTCCTCCAAAATCACTATTGTGGATTTCCACAATCGCCCATATACTACTATCTTTTTTGATTTAAATCAAGACTCGAAAATTATTTTTGGCTAAGTTAAGCAATAATTCAAGAATTACGGATTCAAGATTAAAGGATTCAAGGAAGATTCAATCCTTTCATTCATTCTTGATATCTAAATTTACGCAGATAATTGATGAATCCACCAATTTGTTTTGCTACTGTGAGCAGCTCTTGGTTCACTACGTTGAATTCTTTGTTCGAAATATATCCCAAAGATTCTGCTACATAAAAATGATTTCGGACCTCCCCAATTGAGCCCTTGGCGATTCGTAAATAGCGAATAAACTCCTTATTAGTATTCTTCTCAAATCCTTCAACAATATTTGCGCTCACGGACACCATCGCCCTGCGTATCTGATCTCGTAGACCATAATCATAACCCCATGATTTTTGACCAGACATGGAATAGATCTCCTGCGTCAAACGAATTGCTTCCTGCCAAATTGGCAATTCCTCAAATGTTCTGTACTTCATATAGTTAATTACGAATTAAATATTGCGAATTCAGGATTTATTCATTGTTCATTCGAAATCCTCTAATTCTTTAATATTGAAATTAATAATTGAACAAAAAACTCCCCAAATGTTCGGGGAGGCTTTCTGTCATTTAGTCTACTGTAATCAAATAATGACGTCAAGGCGGCTTTGCATTTATAATTCTTCAATACTCTAATTCTTCAATTCGCAATTCTTCGTTGAAAGAAAAACCCCGGGCCAAACGACTCGGGGTTGAGGGAGAATGTGCGCTACGTGCTGCCATTTTTTTGCGTAAGCGCCGTTTCAATATAATCAACTGCCTCACGAACAGTTGTGATCTTTAGCGCGTCCGCGTCGGGTATCTCGAGAGAGAACGCATCCTCGAACCTCATGATGAGCTCTGTCGAATCGAGGGAATCAGCGCCTAAATCGTTCATAAAGCTTGACTGCTCAGTCACTTTCTCAAGGTCTGCGTCAAGTTCATCAACCACAATTTCTATGACTTTCGCCAGAATTTGTGTACGATCCACACTACACCTCCTTTAATTTTTTAAAAGAACAATACAATCAAATGTCGTCAACTACTGTTAGCCGCCATTTTCTTATTTGATCAGACTCTCTACGTTGAGCGTATTCAAATACGACGGGATGACGAACAGAAGTCCGATAAGTGGAAGAAGTACTGTGGCAAGCCCAAGAATGAGCGTCCACATGAATATTTTGCGGGTCCGTTCCGCTGACCGATAGATGTCGTCGAGTTTTTTATTGAGCTCGGCGAATTTTTGTGTTGTTTCTTGGTCCATAAACGTTTTTGATGACAATGTTAGGTTACCGTATATATATGGTTGCGGCTGACGTAAACCCGGTCACTAGGCTGCAATTCTTGCCGTTGAACGCTTCCGCTTTCAATGTCCGGGTGTCCGTCATTTGCGCCAACATGCATCCTTCAACAGAACTGAGCTTATGCAAACTAATCGGCGAATTGGGAAAAGTCATGTTGTCCCACCGCTGACCGTTCGCTTTGTAATCGTCGAACCGAACCAAGTTATACTTCACCAAGCCGGTGCTCACGTCAACGTCAGCCGGGTTCGGGCCGTCCTCTTTTGACGCGAATTGCGATGCGCCATCCGGCTTCGGCCAATTGCCTATGGAGATGAGAAAACCAGAAGGGTCGAGAAAGTATGGGGAGAATGACAGATGCGTTGTCCAGTAGTCATTTTCGCCAGTGCCGGCGTAGCCAGTCGTTGTCCCATTAGCTTCTTGCTTAAACCAGGTACCGATGAGTTTGCCATCAATGTCGTAATCAATCTTGCCACTCAAGGGTTCAGCGGTTCGTACATACTTCGCCAAGGCAGCCGCTTTGATGTCGTCCGCATAGTAGTCAAGCGGATCAGCCGTGTAGATTTTCCACGATTCGCGTGCGTAGTGTTCCGGTACTATGAAGCCGGTGAGCGGTTTCTCGGTGTCCCACACCGCGAAATCGAGCGTCTGGCCGCCAATCTTGCCGATGAGTTGGCCAGAGGTGACATGCACGCCATTATGGTTATTCATGTCGTTGAATGCGTCCTCCAAACCCGTCGCCAGACTGTTCACGAGGTCGTAGTAGTAGAATAAACGACAGCTGACACTGAAAATGAGGTGATAGTCGGTGACCATGATACTTTTATTTTGACCTTGGCCCTGATGCGTACGGGTTTGCACGCCAACCAACTGACTATCCGCCATGGCATAGACGTTGTACGTGCTCGGCGGTGAATCAAAAATAATCGGACTGAAATATTGGTGATCAACCGGCGTGACGTGTCCGCCAACCATCAATCCGTAGGGCAAAATAAAAGCGAAGTCTGCCGGGTCCATGGGCAGGTGCGTTAATTTCGGTTTGTCGGTTCCGGTGCAGTGT
Source organism: Patescibacteria group bacterium (assembly GCA_044868145.1). GTDB lineage: Bacteria > Patescibacteriota > Patescibacteriia > UBA10025 > JBIOWE01 > JBIOWE01. The sequence continues at coordinate 74,748 of JBIOWE010000006.1, read as the reverse complement.
CCGCCGCTGATTTGTTTTCCCGCCTGATCAGCGGCCTTCTGCTGATCCGACTGATTCGCGGTGCCCTTCGTATTACTCGTCGAATTCGTTGTTTGGTTCGTCGTGCCTGCCGGACTCGTATTGCGTTGGCTGAGGACCACATACCCTATGAGTCCAACGATAACGACGGCTAGACTGACGATGATTATATTTTTTTTCATTGCACCTTTATTGTACTACTGAAATTATTTTGCTTCAATACGATCCCTTGCGGCGAAAGTTTCCTTGTGGCCGCCGATGGCTCTTGCTGCGATGACCGCGCGAATCGAATTGCCGGCGATCACCTGGGTGAGCATGATGGACGATGCGCGCCGGCGGTAAGACGGGTAACGGTCGCACCGGCAATGTTTTACGCAATAACCGTTCGATGCTCCGCACGTCGCCACGCTGGTCAAAAGTCGCGAACGATATTGCCTTGCCCGCACGCCCCGCGCGCGCGGTCCTACCGATCCGATGGATATAATCCTCTGGGCTCTGCGGCAGGTCAAAATTAATGACCAGCTCAATTCCGGTTACGTCAATTCCGCGGGCCGCAATGTCCGTCGCCACTAGCACGCGGTATTTCCCGGACTTAAACCCCTCAAGCGCTTCGCGACGCTGCGACAAACTTCTGTTGGAATGGATGTCAGCGGCCCGGTGCCCCATCTCCTGCACGTAGCGAGCAAGCCTGCGCGCCGCGTGCTTCGTTCTTACGAACACGAGCACAGGACCCGGGTATTGCTTGAGCAGCGTTTCTAAAAGACGGGTTTTTGATTCGCTGTTAAGGAAAAAAAGTTCCTGGGTCACGGTGGCAACCGACGTGCCGGAACGCGCGATCTCCACATGGAGCGGCACTGCCATGTGCCGGTGCGCGATGTCGATAATTGCTTTTGGCATGGTCGCCGAAAAAAGCATGGTCTGCCGCTTCGTGGGCACCGCCGCAAGAATCCTTTTAATTTGCGGGGCAAATCCCATGTCGAGCATTCTGTCCGCTTCGTCGAGCACCAACATCGTGATGTCCGACAAGCTCAACGTTTTCTGCTCTAAATGATCCAAGAGTCTGCCCGGCGTCGCGATGATCACGTGGGGTTTTCGCCGTAAGCTCTGATGCTGCTGGAACATGGACGCGCCACCAATGAGCACCGCGCTACGCAAACCCAAAGAACGCCCGATGTCGTGAAGCGATTCGTCGACTTGCATTGCCAGCTCGCGCGTGGGCACGAGCACAAGCCCCTTGCCCTTCATCTGGGCCAACCGCTGAATCAGAGGAATGCCGAATGCCAACGTTTTGCCCGTGCCCGTCTGGGCAATGGCAATCAAGTCTTTTCCTTCAATGCCAATAGGAATAGACCGGCGCTGAACCGGCGTCGGCTCGGTAAACTTCAGGCGGTCAAGGCTGTCGAGCAAGCGCGGAGCAATACCCAGGCCGTTAAAACCGTTTGCCTTCGGAGATGTGTTCACATCATTAGTGTAGCATGGAATGTGTTCATCTCATACCATTTGCATTCCAAGTTATTGAGATTCCGGGTCAAGCCCGGAATGACAAATGTTGTGTCGTATTGTCATCCTGAACCTCATTATCGTCACCCTGAATATTAACGATTGTCATCCTAAACTTGATTCAGGATCTCCCTCATACCATTCACGGGCCAGGTCATTGAGACGCGGATTAGACGTATTGATCAAATCAATCTTCCATTGACGTCGCCAGTTTTTGAGTTGCTTTTCTCTACTAATTGCATCCCACACATATTCATACCCCTCATAATACACCAGCTTATTCACATTATACCGAGCTGTAAATCCCTTAGTGAGCTTATGCCTGTGTTCAAATACACGCCACTGTAAATTTGAAGTAACCCCGATATAGAGCACCGTGTTAACTTTATTTGTCATGATATAGACGTAATAACGTCGCATAAAAAAACCTTCCGTAAAATTAGGGAAGGCTTACTATCTCCAGTGTACGTGAGCAAAGTGAAAAGGTCAACCAGGCAATGTATACTCTTTTATAAAAAAAATGCCGTTCGTTCAGACGGGAAACTACCGCACCCGCTTTCGTTCTGTTACGGTCAAAAGTTGTTTGCGGAGGCGGATGTTCTTCGGCGTGATTTCGAGGTACTCGTCCTCCTTCATGATTTCCAAGCCGCGCTCAATCGTCAAGAGGAGCGGGGTGGTGGTTTGAATCGCTTCATCGGATCCGGAGGAACGCATATTGCTTTGCTGCTTGCCCTTTGTCGGATTGACGGCCATGTCATCTCCTTTTGAAGTGTTCCCGATGACCATGCCTTCATAGACCGGAACGTTCGGGCCGATGTAAAGCATGCCGCGCTCCTGCAGGTTATAGAGCGCGTACGCAAGCGCCTTGCCCGACGCCATGGAAATCATCGAACCCGTCTCGCGTGATGCGATCGTCCCCGCGTAGTCCCGAAAGCCAAGTCCGTGCGACGCCATAATCCCCTCGCCTTTCGTGTCCACGACGAACTCGCCGCGATAGCCGAGCAGGCCGCGCGTCGGAACGGTAAACACCATGCGGGTCGTCTCACCGACGTGCATACTCGTCATTGTGCCTTTCCGGCGGGCAAGTTTTTGGATGACGACCCCGCTCAACTCGTTCGGAACGTCGATCGTCACTTCCTCGAACGGCTCAAGACGCTTCCCGTCCGCTTCCTTCTCAATCGCCTGCGGCTGCGACACTTGCATTTCGTACCCCTCGCGGCGCATCTGCTCCAAGAGAATCGCGATGTGCATTTCTCCGCGGCAGTAAATGCGGTACGCGTCCTTCGCCGAAAAATCTATGCGCAGACCGACGTTCACCTCTAACTCTTTCTCCAGCCGTTCTTTGATCTGGCTGTTCGTCAGAAGCGTCCCATCCTGTCCGGCAAAAACCGAGTCGTTCACCAAAAGATTAAGCGCGACCGTGGGCTCATCCACGTGAATCGCCGCGAGAGGCTTTTGGTCTTCGCTGTCGCAGATCGTTTCGCCGATGTCGATATCCGGAATGCCAGCGACCATCACAATGTCGCCTGCCTCCGCGGTGTCTACGGTCTGACGCTCGAACCCGTGGAACGTGGAGATGCTCCGAATTTTCCCAGGCCGGGAGTGACCTTTCGTGTCTTTGACGAACACTGCCTGCCCGACGCGCATCCGACCCTCGTACATGCGTCCGATTGCCAGCCGGCCAATGAAGTCGTCGTATCCAAGATTGAATGGCTGCATGCGGAGCGGCACGTCCGTCGCGTGCGGGGCGATCGGGACGCGTTCAAGAATCGTGTCCAAGAGCGGCGTCAGGTCCTTTTGCGGATCGTCTGGCTTGCGCATCGCCACGCCGCGCGTGCCGATCGCGTACACAGTCGGAAAGGCCAACTGATCGTCGTTCGCCCCAAGATCCATGAACAATTCGAGGACCATCTCTTCCACTTCCGGGATGCGCGCCGCGGGTTTGTCGATCTTGTTGATGACAACAATGGGCTGCAAACCCAAATCGAGTGACTTTTTCAAAACGTACTTCGTTTGCGGCATGGGCCCTTCTTGGGCGTCAACGATAAGGAGTACCGAGTCGATGGACCGGAGAACGCGTTCGACTTCGGAGCCGAAGTCCGCGTGGCCGGGCGTGTCGACGATGTTGATCTTCGTGCCCTTGTACACCATCGAGGCGTTCTTCGCGTAAATCGTAATGCCGCGCTCTTGTTCCAATTCGTTGGAGTCCATGCTCCGGCTCTCATCCGAAACCATGCCGGTCTGTCGCAAAAGACCGTCGGTCAAGGTTGTCTTGCCGTGGTCGACGTGGGCGATTATGGCGATGTTTCGTATTTCCATAATAAAAAAATCCCTCTTGGAGTCGTCAATATACAGTGTTCACAGGCTCCTGTCAATAATTCGTCAGTGTTTGGATTGCGGAATGTGATAATGGACTGCCCATCACCTCCCCGCCGGCCAACTCACAACACTGAACTGCGTCGTTCGCTCATCCCCTCCTTAATAAGGAGGGGAGTTCTGCAGACTTTGTACAAGCGCATACATTCCCAGAGGGGCGGTAAGAGCTATGAAAAACAAAAACCTTCCGTGAAATTGGGAAAGGCTTATTACTTACAATGTACGCGAGCAAAGCAAAAAAGTCAAAAGTTCTATACCCTGGGCGGTGACGAGTTATTGCCGCTCGAGCGTAAGTTTTCTTCTTCCGCGCTCATCAGCCGGTCAATTGGTCCGGGTACGATGTAGAGCAGCGGGGTAATGACAAACATAATCAGGCTAAGTCGCGGATTAATGAACGACAGGCCGATGGCTGCAAGGTAAATGACCGGCGCAACGGAAATGATCTTCTTGACTAAACGAATAACGCGGTCAGACAGATTCGGATCAACCAGGCGGTGGTGGCGCGTGGCGTAACGCCACAGGCCATTAAACAACTGTCCGGCCACGATCAACGTTGCCGCGTACACGATGATCGCCGCTTGGGTCGTTCCGTATTGCCCGAGAAGCGCCGCTGGAAACGGCATGAATGCGATGACCATCAAATAGAGATTATTGATAAACAGAAACATCCGGTCAGTGTGCCGGATATAGTGGAACATCAAGTGATGCCCAACCCAGTAGAGCCCGACGATCCCAAAGCTGATGGCGTATGAGAGGAGCCGCGGCCACTGGTCAACGATCGCGCGCCACAAGTCGTGATTGAGATTTGCGGTTTTGACGATCTCCGGCAGCTTCAGGTTGAGAACGAGAATGGTGATAGCAATCGCAAACACACCGTCGCTAAACGCTTCAAGGCGGTGCTTGGACATGGGCACGCGCGGTGTTACCCTTGGAGAAACTGTTTGTTTTATATTATCGTTCATAGAACGTTGCTGCCACTGTAAATCCGACTACTTGTGCGCAAGCTTTTTTTGGGAAGAACTCTGCCCTGAGCTTACGCGCTTCAGTCAGCTGAAACACCGCACAGCCCTGGCTCGGCCCGTTGGTCTTGCCTCTGAGGTCTTTAACTGGCGTAAAACGATCCCACATACCGCCGTCACTTAAGGTGTGGTCGCCCTGATATAAATCATATTTCACCAAACCAGACTCTACGCCAATGTTTCTTGGATCGGGCGCATCGCGCGAGATAGCAAACTGGGCCTCTTGCTCCGGGATATAGGTACCAATCGAGATACCCATAAACGTCGGATCATGATAATCAGGAATAATGGCCAAATGACCTGCCCAATAGCGACCATTGCCTTGATGAAGACCACCATAGCTGCCGGAACCTTCCATGAACCATCCGCCGATCAGTTTGCCATCAATGTCGTAGTCAACCTTGCCCTCAATCGGTTCAGCGCCGCGTGCAAGCTTCGGCAGCAGGGTTTGCCTGATCTCATCGTTCATATAATCGAATGGACTGACCAAGTGGATGCGGGGAAAGTCTTCCTCGTAGTGTTCAGGGACAATGTATCCCGTTAAAGTTTTGTTGAAATCCCAAACCGCGTAATCTAGTGTCTGGCCGCCGATTTTACCGAGCAGCTGGCCACCTTTGATCGGAATGCTGACGGAAACACTATTGCCGAATTGACTCTGACTAGGTTGTTCGTCGAGGTACTTTTGCAGTTCGGGCGTGAGGCTAGTGATTAGATCGTAATAGTAAAACTCCACGCAGCTGATGCTAAATTGTAGTTGGTATTCTGCCTGCTTCGCTTCACCCGTATCGACGTTCACTGAGCGGCTGGAAATACTAAAAAGTGTGCTGTCGGCCATGGCATAAACGTTGTACTTATCACGGGGATCGTTCATTTTGCCCGGCCAAATATAGCCGTGGGAGATTGGCATAACGTGAGCGCCTACCACCCCACCGTAAGGCAGAATATTGGTGATATCTTCGGGAGCCAAAGGAGAATGAGTTAATTGCTTGACGTCATTTCCACTGCAGCGACCGTTGGTATATTTTTTGCCCTCTTGCTCTGCGACCGTTAGGTTGCGGCCGGTGACAAATTTCTCAAGGGCGGGTGGCAGTTCACCTGTTTTTTTGAGCTGAGAGAAAATAACAGTTGCTCCCACAAGAATGATGACCAAGATTAAAACTAGTCTAACTATTTTCCGCCAATGTTTTTTGAAAAGTTGCAGGAATTCCATACATCATTATTGTACATTACGTGCGAGTCTTAAGAAAGACCCAATTGTCTGGAGAAGTTTGGATGTCAGGTTGTGGGCCGCTGCGCTCGTTCGGTTCGGCGGCCACAGTTCCAAACAGACATGGATGTTGATCGCGAAATTCTTTGCTGAAAAACATGGCGTCTTTGGTCAAGCCAAACTTGGCATATTCGGCTAAGACTTGGGGCGTCATATGGTTGAACACCGAATCAAAGGTGTCGCCGAAAGTAGACTGAGCGCCAGGCTGGTTGATAGCGCGAAGTACCAAATCAAAGTCGCTGCCGCCGCTCGTAGTCGCGTAGCCAAGCAGCTGGCCCGATTGCACGGTGTCTCCTTTCTTCAAGCCGGCAAGGGCAGTAATATGGCCCAACAGAACAACGGCGTGTGGCTCCATGGAACTCATAAGCTCAAGCGATCCGCCTCTGGCCTGGCCGGGTCCGAGCTCTGGATGCGGTCCGTCGGCAGAATACACGGTGCCGTCAAACGGGGAGTGGATTCTAGCTTTGTCGTCATCGAAAGCCGCGAGCGGCTTAACGTAATGTTTCATTGAGCGGTCAGTCTCGACTTCTCCAAAGAAATTATGACCCGAGTTATCATGACCAGCGCAACTGCGAAATTTTGAAATTTTTTCTATCTGGCTTAGGTCAATTGGATTAGCCGTAATGTAGGGAGCGTTTGGACTAGGCGCCGTTGATGTAGAGCGAGTTTGTATATTTTCACTGCTTGGGTATCTTTTGACTTGTCCCAAACCAAAAATCCCGACGACGAGGATGATCAACAGCCCAGCTGCGAATTTCCACCAATGTTTTTTGAAAAATTCCATGCTTAGCGTTCGTATAATTGCGCATTGGCCGTAAAATCAAAAACCTCGGCCGCGGTTTTCCTTGGAAACGTTTCGACTTTCAGCAGCCGGTCTCCGAGCAGTTGTACGAGCATCACGCCTTCGACCTCGCTCCGCAGTTGCCCGTGGATAGCCGTGGCGGAGCTTGTCGGGCCACCAAACCCTTGACCATTCGCATCGACAATCTGTAGATTAACCAGTTCATACTTTACCAGGCCGCTGCTCATGTTGACTGTCGCCGGATCAGGGCCGTTGCCCTTGATTCCAAACTGATACCCGTCCGTTTCGCCATTGAATGTGCCAATCGAAATCATCATGAACGTCGGGTCCAGGACGTTCGGCGCAAAACTCAAATGCCCCCTCCAATATGCATCTCGCTGTGCCCCATCGTAGCCATTCGTGCCTTGGATAAACCAGGTGCCGATAAGTTTGCCATCAACGTCGTAGTCGATTTTCCCGCCGCGCGGCTCGATGGTGCGGGGGTTCAAAGCCAGGAGTTGGCTTTTGACCGGTTCAGCGTAGTAGTCGAACATATTGACGATATGGAGCTTGCCGGCTTGTGTCTGATAGGACTCCGGCCGGAGGAAGCCGGATAAGGTGTGCTCCTGATCGTAGACCGTTACATCGAGTGAGTGTCCGCCGACCGTGCCGACGACTTGACCGGCCTTGACCGGGATGCGTACATTTTTTCCTGAATTTTCTTCCAGCCCGCCGGCCGCCTGCACGATGCTCGGTTCGAGCGTGCTCATCAGGCCGAGAAACGAATAGCTACGGCAGGAGTGTTCAATCGCCACATCGACCTGATCGTAGTGAAACTGCTGGAGGTGCTTTTCGACTTGCTGGTTGTGTCGCCCGACGGCCACAATCACGCCGTCCGCTGGCGCGTACACCGGATACTCTGTCCCGGCATTCATGTTCCTAGGATAATAATACTGGTGGTCAATGGGCGTCACATGGCCCTTCACCATCAGGCCGAGCGGGATAATGTAGGCCGTATCTTCCGGCCGAACCATCGGGCTGGTGAAGGTCACGCGGTCCTGGCCCTGGCATTTGCCTTGGCTAAAAACTTTGTTGAGATCTTGCTGGTTGTCGTTCTGATTATTCTGAACGGCGTTTTGGAGGGATTGGACAATCGGAGAATCGTTATTGGTGAGCGCAAGATACACCGCGCCACCTGCCACGACGACGATACTGACAATGATCACAATTTTTTTCATCATACGTTCATTGTACTCTTTTTTTTAAGGAAAAAAAAGACTCATTGAGACTTTCAATGAGTCTTGTGACTAAACTTTTTTCTTGGGCGGTACATACTGGAACACCATAAACCCTGATTTGTGCGCTACCGTAGCAATATCTTTGAACGAAGCGTCGAGAGGCGTGTTCCACCAGTTATTTGCCAACTCGCGCAATGCCGTTTCATTATAGGTGAATCCTGTAAGCGCCCGCCTCTTATGATTATTGAGTGCGGTTGCTTCAATAACAATGAATTGTTTCATGATAATCCCTCCTTGTAGTTTGAAAGGAACGTTTATTGAATACCTTACGGTAGCATACGATCATCTTCGCGTCAATACCAAATTGTAAAAACGATTTACTTCAATAAACGTAGAATAGCTTCCACGACACCCCGAACGTTCTCATACACATCGTCGTTCGTCACGCGTAAGACCCTCATGCCAAGCGATTCAAAGAATAGCTGGCGAGTTGCATCATAGTCCCGTACGCCCCGAGAAAAATGTGTTGGCCCGTCAACTTCAATGACAAATCTCTTCTGTGGGCAATAAAAATCAACAACATATCCGCCGATACTGTACTGACGGCGGAATTTATGACCCAGCTGTTGATTCTTCAAGCATTGCCAAAGGATAATCTCGGCTTTTGGTGCATTCCGTCTTAACAGTTTTCGTCTGGATCATAACGGTCTTTTATTAAATAGAATGGTCATACGATGCTGGACTGCCCATCACCTCCCCGTCGGCCAACTCATCAAACCGAGCAACGTCGTATGCTCATCCCCTCCTTGGTAAGGAGGGGATAATTTGCGTACATGGTACAAGTGCATACGGCTCTAGAGGGGCGGTAATGGCTATCATAATAAAAAATCCCCAGTTCTTTGGGGAGGGCTTGTTGTCTTCAATGTACCCGAGGAAGGCGAGGACGTCAAATATTGTGATAGAGTATGTTTGCAGCTCATAAACCGGCTATAACGAGATTCACGCCATCCCCATAACGTGTTAGACTCATGAGGTCAGCCTTATTATTGACCGGCTCAACGTTATGAAATACAACCCTGTCGTGCATTTCGAAATGCCCTACGAAAACGCAGATCGCGTCGCGGCCTTTTACAAAAAAGCCTTTGGTTGGAAAATGGACAAAACCGGGCCGGAGTACGGTGGCTATGTCACTGCCCATACCGCCGAAACCGACGAAAATCGTATGGTCAAAACGCCCGGTACCATCAACGGCGGCTTCTATGACAAAAAGGCACAACATGTCTCGCCCATGCCATCAGTGGTTATTTCCGTCGACGATATCCAGGCAGCCATGAAAGCGGTCACGGATGCGGGCGGAAGCGTGGTCAGCCAGCCGGAAGAAATTCCGCAAATTGGCCTGTGGGCAGTATTCACTGATCCCGAAGGCAACCGCGTCAGTATTCTGCAAGCAAAGAAGAAGTAGGCTATCTCTTAAGGAGTACAAAAACCGCTGAAAGGCGGTTTTTGATTATCGTGACGCTGATGATGCGGGGATCGAAGATGATGAAGGCGGCTATTGGGGGTGAGGAGCTTTCAGCTTCGTTTCACTCGATACCATTTAGGTCGGCACCGCCCCCGGTTTCAGCGGCCCGTTGAATTCGTAGGTGGTAATAATGACCCCGGTGGTAGAAACTTTTGAGTCCACGAGTTTCCATAACGCGGGTTGTGTGCCACCAGCCTGCCGCGTCCGGCCGGCTTGCCACTCGTGTTTTAGCCATTTTCGGCCAAACCCTGTCTTTAAATCTTGCTCGCGCTTTACCGCAGCTTCTCGAGAAATAAACTCTTCATAGTGAATGATTTCAAGTGGTTTGTGTCGTTTTGTGTGTTCAGCAGCCCTTCCCACGTTATGTTCAAACCAACGTTTTGGAATATCTTCGGTTTGGCCGATATACATTGAATCGTCATCGCAAAGTATTACATATACGTAAAAAATATTCGGCCGCGGCGCAGGCAGGTCGGCAAACAATCGCTTGCCTGATCCAATCGTGACCGGGTGTGTCCAGATGTGCATCCGATCAATCAGGTTGGCTTTCAAGAGCGTCTGGATCAGGTTGCCACTCCCCCACACCCACAGATCCGGGCCGTCCATCGCTTTCAGCTTTTTGATTTCCGTGACCACATCTCCGGACACAACAACGGAGTTGTTCCAAGCCGCTTTGAAGCCCAGGTCATGTGAAACAACATATTTCTTTGTGGCGTTAAACGGCACAGCGACTTCAGGATCAGTTTTCGCGGTTGGCCAAAAAGCAGCAAAGATGTCATACGTGATTCGGCCGAGGAGAAGTTCAAACGGCGCAGCGAACCAGCCACTTAAAATTTTTCCCGTTAATTCGTCTTGAAACTTACCAAATTGCCAGCCGCCGTACTGAAAGCCGCCCGACTTGTCTTCATCGGGACCACCGGGGGCTTGGTAGACGCCGTCGAGGGTGAGGAAGGTGGTGGTGATAATGTTGCGCATGGTGGATTAGCCTTTCGTCGCCTCAAGATCCTTGATGATAATCTTCTTCATCGTTATAATGGCGGCCATGTATTTTTCGAACCTGACCGGGTCTTTTGCGGCTTCATCAAACCCTTTGGGAGCCACTTGCCACGACACCCCGAACTTATCTTTGCACCAGCCGCAGATTTCTGATTCGGGTACGGCCGAGAGCTCCGACCAGTAATAGTCAATCTGCTCCTGATCGTCGCAGTTGATGATGAACGAAACGGCCTCGTTAAACTTGAACGCTGGGCCGGCGTTGAGAGCCAAAAATTCCTGACCATTCAGTTCAAACGAGACGGTCAAGACGCTGCCAGCCGGTTTACCGGAAACTTTTTCTGTTGACTTCGGGTAGTGCGTAACGGTCTTCACTTTCGACTTCATTGGATCAGCACCAGGCGCGCCTTGAAAAACTTTGACGTAAAACTCGGCCGCTTCTTTGGCTTGCGAGTCGTACCAGAGGTTGGGGGTGATGTCGTTCATAGTAATTTTCCTTTCGTATAGTCTAAGGTGATGAAAGTTGTCCCCCACACCAGACCCTGGTGTGGGGGTGTGGTAATAATTTTTCGCATAGATGATATGTTCGTGAAAATCTCTCTTTGGTCAATTAGTTTGAGGGAGGGGCGGCGAGACGCGAAGGATAGTAGCGTCGCGACCGCGTAGAAGACGATGCCGAGGGTCAGGAGGAGTTTTGGGGTGGGGTCACGGCTCCAGTATAGCAAAAACGTGCCCCGACGAAAGCCAGGGCCAGATGGTGTCAGACGGCACAATAAAAACTGCCACCTTGGTTCCGTCCCGAAGCGGGGCTTCTTCATTTTTACCAAAAATTCTTTTGAGAAAAAGAAAAACTCACAGGTAGTTTACTATACAAGAGATTTGGGTAAAAACTTTTCTATCTCTTCTGCTCTGAGTAATCTAACGTCGTTTGCTACCTTAGAGATCCCGAATGACTGACCCTTAGCCGTGCCAACGTATTGGACGGTCTTGCCAAAAGATTTAACTTCCTCAATGGCAGGCACTAAATCGGTATCAGAACTGAGGAGATAGCCACAATCATATTTATTCTCTCTGGCAAATCGAATCATTTCGACTGCTAAGCGCACATCAACGCCCTTCTCATGGTACGTTTTGTCAGGATGTCTAATCAATTGCCCCAATGTAACAAAAACATTCTGTTGCTCTAGTTTAGCTATAAGTCGCTGTTGATCGGCGTACATCTTTTCAACTTTTTCATTATCTGCTTTCCTCTTAATGGCGCCAACATAATAATGAATTTCTTCTAGTTTGTTGGGCCTTACCAGCCATTCAGAAAATTCTCTAAAATGATAGTCGAGTAGACTGAATCTACCACTAAGCTTAGACGTTAAATCTTTTAATCTGAAGTAGAAATTACTACCATCAATAAAAACAAATGCTCTTTTCATATTTTTGAAGGTTTGAAAAACTGCCGTCCCCCCGCCATAGGCGGGGAGAAGACAGTGGGATTAACTACGCCAAAGTATAGCAACGCCAGCAGATTTGTCAAGCGAGTCTTTATCCACATGGCATTCTGCGGGAAAAGTAGATTTTTCATGGGTTCACGGGTGTTAGGTTTTATTTCAACAAAAAAGCCGTTCTTTTGGGGAAGGCTTACTATTTACCATTGTACGCTTGCGTTCTCACAATGTCAAACGCTTCACCTCTGCCTCACCATCTTCAGCTTTTCCTTGTGCGACAGTTTTTTGACGCGTGCTTCCACCTTGGAAGCGGCCGAGCGATTGCGAAACTTTTTCGAGTAAATCAGCTTGACCGGCCGCCTCCCCTTCGTATACTTCGCCCCGAGTTCTGAATGATTATGGTCATGCACTCTTCTTACCAAATCGACCGCAATACCCGTATACAGTGTCCCATCAGCACATTTTAAAATGTAGAGATAGTACACAATTGTAGGTTTTCTTTATTTACCAAAAGGCAAAGCCCCCCCTACATGCCCTGCTTCATACCGGGATATAGCTAAGACTTTAGATTTAAGTTTGATTTTGCTGGAGCGCACGAGGTTATTTTTCTATTTCCTTTTCAGCTTTCGGGCATGCAGGATAATTCCTACAAACTAAACCGTTATCGACCTGTTCACTCGCCTGACCATCTCTCTTAATTCTTGCGAATTGAGATGGCTTTAGCGGTTCACCACATTCTTCACATTTTTGCCCTAAATCGTTCGTCGAATAATTTTTGGTGTCACCAAACCCTCTTTTCTTACTCAATGTCTCAAACGCTTTTTCCTGCAAATCATCGTCTTTAGAGATATGGATAAGCTGTTCTTCTGAAAAAAATAATAAACAATCCTCTAACTGTTTTCTAACACTCTCTAATTCTTCTTGAGCCTTAAAATCTATGTATTGAGCTTTCACCTCTCTCGTGGAGTCTATGCGTTGGGCTCGCATTGTAGTCCTTTCTCGTAGTTCCCGGTATTGCCGAAATAAATTCTTGCAATTTTTCTCGTTCATATTTTCTCAAATTAGGGTTTTTTGTTAGCCGCTTTTCGGAGGCGTGCTGTCCCCACGCTTGGTGAGCGAATCTTTTGACTAAACAATCAAGAAAACCGAATGTTAATGATACTTTTGTAGGCAGTATTGTAAAAATGACACTTATAGTTGTGGACGAATGTTAAGAGCTGGACGAAAAATATTCGCGATAACAATATCCCCATTAGAACGACTCGCTAGACCTATTTTCGTTAATTCCAAAAGAACAGATTCATAATCACCACCCAACAGTTTTTGTATATCTGCAAGAGGGATTCTGGCTTTTTTTTCTCTCAGCTTTTCAATGTATTTTACAATACCCGGATACTCATTTTTTGTTTCATCCCGATATTTTTGACTCGAAGAAACAATAATTCCATTTTTGATGGCTGTAGATGAAAAAAAGTGCTCTTGGTCTACTTTATTAAGTAAGAAAGATTTCTTTTGAGCCGAGATCATTCCATCGAGGAAATCCATAGCCGCACGAGGCGTTACATACAGAGTTGCATCTCTAAGGCGTGTATATATCCACGACATTGAGTCTGGTTTTTTTGAGCCGGCATCTACTTGACCTCCAAAAAGTATTTCCCAAATCCGATTCCTAACCTCTTCCTTCTCAAGATCACTTATAGATACATTAAAATAGCTTCTTAAACTAGCTGATAAAAACAATCTTTTTAGCATCAATAATTGTATTTGCTCTCTATTCCAATGTAGGGGATCTTTTGTTGCGCGTGCCGTAATATGAGTTAGAGCACTAAGATGTGGTCCGCGGTGTTTATAAATTCTCTTATATGTTTCCGGGCTAGTAAAAAAATCAAAAAGGTCATAGCGAAGAAAAATCTTTATTCTCAATTTGTTATTTGCTGAATCGCTAGCCTGAAAACCTTCATAAGCCTTCAAAAGTCCTCTAAGTGCCTTAAACTCGAGCGCGCTCCCATGTTCAAAAACGATATCGAGACGATCAAGTAGAATCCATATCTTATAACCTGTTTTTTCCAGAATGCCGTTTAGGATCACGGCGAGTTTTGTAGTGTAGATCGGTAATTTTTTTCCGGATTGTTTAGGAACAAGTTCTGCTTCAATCTTCGGCTCAAATAGTCCTGGCTGTTTCGCGTCATACTTCATACTTGCAGAGATTTTTTTTACGTTGGGGAGGTTTCTAAGTGCTTCTAGGCTTCGATTCACCAAGCTCCTAAAATCGGTAACTCCTGAAACCTGTGGAACTCCAATAGCAATAGACTCATTAATAAAATCGCTGCGTTCTTTACTGACTTTTTTAAGCTCATGCTGATATTCTGGCTTAGCAATAAAGGTATTATAAACAAGATTAATAATATATATCATCCAAAAATTATCGAAGTCCTCTTCGGAAAACTTGTCGAACTCCTCTTTGAATTGCGCAAAGACAGCATTACCTGTCGGCTCGACCCCGGAAGCAATTAGTATTTTGTACTTTTCTAGTTGCTCCGCAGCCGCAATGACTAGCCGAAATAGGCTTGTCTTACCAGAACCCTTCATGCCTAAGATTAAGTCCACCCTATCAGCGATTAGATCATTTAATACGGGTGTATCAACTTTGGCTATCTCAAGAAACCGATCTTGTTCTGCAACTGAGGATCCAATATCAAGACTATTAATCAAATCTTCGTATATTTCTTTTTTGTATGTCATCTTTTACTTGCCTTGAAAAAAAATCGTTCGAGCTCCAGGCAGTGGAACAACAACTTATGCTGACACACCCTCCGCCCGCTCGGTCAGCCATGCCAAATCAAACCCAACATTCCCATCTTTTAGGTCCTCGTCGAGCTTACGGACCGCGTCATATGAGAGAAACCGCACTGCGCGATCGAGTTGTAGATACTCATTTGCAAATGTCGGGCGGCGTAACTGCTCAAAAACTTTCGACTTTCGTTCCGGCGACGATACAATAAACAAAGGATAATTTGAGTTCGGCGCTAAGGAGCGCAAGTCCGAGAGGCGGAGGATCCCTGAATAAATCGAGGTGGAATGTTCTATTTCAAAAGCTGACTTAATCGATAATCCGAGTTTCCAGACTGTGTCGATGTTCTTAATATAAGCCGGGACGTCAATCGCTTCTTGAAACTTAGGGATAACAAACTGACGAAACTCATGACCATCGTAGCTACGATGTTGATCATTTTGCGGCACCCAAACGTCGAGGTGTGCTTTATTACCGAGACGAATCAAGCGCCACTGCATTTCATCATGCTCGGTTGGTGCTCGCTCCACTTTCTCATCCACAACTTGATTAAAGACTTTCTTTCTGTCGACATCGATGGCTTCCGGCTTCTGGCCGGATTCTATACGAGATAAGAACGACAATAGATCGCCGTATTGAGAAAGGAGGGCATCGGTTTTCTCTTGCTGAATGGCCATAAATCCTTGCGGGTGATACGTTTCCGCATATCCAAGGTAGGTGTTGAGCCGCTTCATTGGAACATTGACCTCATTCTCGTTGTACAAGAAAAACATGAGCTCCCATGTTTTTCCGTTGACGTCTTCTTTCCAATAGTGTTTCGCTAGGCGCGGATTGCGAACTTTCAGCGCCACCTCGGCCGCAAGAATAATTTTGCTTTCACGATAGATTAAAAGATAGTCCCCCTCCTCCATTGTTTCCCATGTTGGATTGTTCCGTTCTCCGGGCACGGCACCCCACACTGCAAAAGGTTGGCCATGCATTTTTTCATTCAACTTTTTTGCATCTTGCGGATCTAAAAAACGAGCAGCTTCGTCTATCGTCCGCTTATTCTTAATCGTATCGACATAATGCTCCTGGGTTGATTGACCACCCGTTGCTACTACGAAGAAGATTTTTCGTTCTCCTGCCATGTTGTTTTCTTATTGTAAATCTATACTCATTCTCCCACTTTTCCATCAAAAAATCAATTCCTCATTGTAGAGACGGGAGTTGATAAATTAACTTTTTCTTTACACCTTAAAGAGTTCAGGTAAAAACACCTTTATTATTAAATACAATTAGATCTTCCGATACCTCGTACTTCTCCCCTCCCCAAGCCGCTCGATTTTCTTCAAGCGAAGAAGCTTATCGAGCGCTTGGTTGACGGTCGGGCGCGCGACTCGGCTGTGTTCGGCAATTTCCCTTGGTGACGCTTCAGCTACTGTTTGAAGATATTGCCAAACCGCGAGCTGTTTGTGTGACAGAATCTTTTCCACGTTTTCTTTTGACAACAAATCAACGGCTCTCTTCGATTGCACAGAGAAGATGTTGAGGAAAAACGTGAGCCACGGCGCTATGTTTTCTTGATTGGTTTTGAACGTTTTCTGACTTTGCCGAAGCGCGAGATAGTAGTCCGATTTATTCGTCTCGACGAGTTTTTCATGCGAAACGTATGGCACATACGCATACCCGGCCTGCAAGAGCAGGAGGTTCGTCAGGATGCGAGAAAGTCGGCCGTTCCCATCGAGAAACGGATGGATCGCGAGAAATTCCACGAGAAAGTTCGCAATGACGAGCAAAGGGTGATAGTGTTTTTCCGTGAGCGCTTTGGTGGTCCATTCCATAATTTCCCGCATTTCTTTCGGAGTCAGATATGCAGGCGTCGTCTTAAAGATAACGCCGACGACGTTTCCATTCGTATCAACCATGTTGACGCTATTTTCCATTTTCTTGTATTCACCACGATGCCGCACATCTTTCTCCACATGCTTCAACAGTTCCTTGTGAAAATGCTTTACGCTGCTCTCGGAAAAACGAATCTTTTTCCATGAATCAAAAACATTATTCAAGAGTTCATAATAACCCCTCACTTCCTGGCTGTCGCGATCGGCGAACTTCTCCACGCGGAGACCACGGAGTAGCTTCTCGATTTCTTCATCAGAAAGCTTCGCGCCTTCGATGCGCGTTGATGCGCCGGTTGACGTCAACAGAACGGCCCGCTTCAGCCGGCCGAGCGTTTGCGGACTCAACCGCGCTCCGGAAATCCACTGCCCTTTTAATTCATCGATCTGCGCGATGGAGGATAATATGAGAGGCGCTATCCGTTGAATTCGCCTGTCAAACCTGGTGTTTTGTAATACCATAATCTTATATTCTGACTATATAAGATTATATAAGATTATGACGTAGTGTCAAGTGGGATTTCTAGATCGCGCAAGAATCGCGCAACCAAATGAAAATCGGCCAACAAGGCTTTCCCCGACGGTTTTTGAAGCGAAGAAAAAAACCTTGCTACCGCCGCATCCGTCGACTGTTCCGCTTCAGCCAAGTGGGGCTACTTATTGGCCAATGCCTTTAGATCATCCCCGTACTGCTCTAAAAAACTTTTCGTCCAGGCAATAATGTCGAGGTCAATGGAGGTATGATTTTTTGAAGACTTCACGACCATAATGCCGAGCTTTTCGGAGACTGTGGTTACAACCGAATCACCAGCCCGAACTTTTAAGGCCTTGAGCGCTTCCTTCGAAATCGTGATGCCAGCGGAACTGCCGACGCGGAGAACTTTTTGGGTCATGGGTGTATTATAATGCGATTATAATATATGTCAAGGGTATGCCCCACCGAAAAAACTAATGCTGATCAAGCATCATGTTGTTTTCTTCTTAGGAAGCTTCACCACAGCTCCCCAGCCAATGAACACGATGGCAATAATCACAAGCTGCATGAAGCCCTCAACCATGAGGATCGGATCGACAGCCATGATCCCAGTCATAATACTGAAAAAAGGAAACAGGGGCCAGAAGAGCAGGTCGATGATGAGCCAGGGGAAGATACCCTGGAAGCAGAGGACGCAGCCGATATCAGAATCAGGATGTATCATCCCGCCGATTGCCGCATAGCCCAAACCGACTGCGAGGTAGAGCAGCATAAAGGTGAGCGCGGCATGTTTTTGCAAAAAAGTCATGAAATTATTATTGGATTCCGCTCGGGTTGGAGGGGATAATCGAGGTGCTCAGCAGAGCGAGGAAGATAAATATGCATATACTCCAAACGATAAGATTCTTCGCGATGTGCGCTTCCGCCTGTTTCTTCCGAGCGAGTAAATTGATACCTAGCAAAACGCCAAACACGAACGCGGCGATTACAATATAGCCAATAACAGTATCAATCCAATGTGCTATGTACAACGTTGTGGTCGACGCGCGGAATGGAACACTCAAAATAAGCAATACAACCAAAACGATACCGACAAAATTAATATGATGTTGGATCGATGCTACCCTCGCTTGGGCTGAAGATTGCTTTTCTTCGATAGTGCTTGACTTCACAGTACCTCCATTCTACCATTTTCCCCTGGGTTTTTGAAGGATAGAAAAAACGGCTATGCACAAATGCTATAGCCGTTGTCATTCTTATTCCTGCTTGTCCTCTTCCACGTCGCCGATAACCATGGTGTCTTTTACATACGCCTGTTCCGCCGCTGTTCTTCCCTCAAAAAGAGATTTGAACCCTTGTTCGGTCCAGCGGCCTCCAAAGAATCCGCCGGAAGGGCAACAATCCCAGCGCATACAGCCGAGTACGGTTTCCTTGCCCACGTATGTGGCAATCTTAAGGCGCAACCCCTCGCTTGATTTGTGATAGACGGCGACGCCTTCACCCGGGAAAATGGGCAGACCGCAGAGAGCGCAGCGAATCACATGCTTTTTGATTCTTTGAATCCAGCATGTTGGACATTCTTTTTCTTCATGCATTTCCTTCCATAACTCCCCATAAAGAGAGAGCTGGAACGAGGCTGGCCCCTCATGGCCGCACGGATACATCCGCAGTTCGTCCGCTTGCTCTACGACCTTGACCTCATCGGTGCTTTTCGGCAACTTGCTCGGGTCTGCGAGATCGCCCGCTTGAGCAGTAACCTGCAGTCCCAGAAGGGTTCTGATTTTTTTGATCAACTCCACGAAATCCTCCTTTTGTTAAAGTTCTATAATGGTTTCAACAATTTTATCACGTTCCTTGTTGAGATGTAAAGGGATAAAAAAACTGCCTTCGGGCGCTGTGTGGCTGCAAGGCTGAATGGCTGACGGCTGGCTACTCCTCCCTCGGCTTCTTGTGTCTCATCATGGCCGTAGCAACCGCATCAAGCGACAAAATAAGACCAAACGATGCGAGGCTCAAAAATAATCCATTCAATATGAGATTTGCTCCCCCTAACAAAACGTAACGACATGGGATCAAAAGAAAAATTGTACCCCCATCTTCCGTCGGCTGAACTTCCTGTGTGTTTTTGCAGCCGGTGGCTATAGGCCAGCCAATAAATTGGATATTACTTGCGCCTTCAACTGGTTCGCCTAATGGATAAAGGCTTTCCGCGTGCCGCGTGACTACTGTTAAACTGATACCCAGCAGGAGTGCGGCTATTATAATTACTATTCGTTTCATACATTGCCACCAAATGAATCGATTTGCTACTCCTCCCGCGGCTTTTCCAGCATCTGCTGCTCGTAGCCAACACCTTGCCCCGTGATTTTCACCACGTCCTTGTCCACCTTGCGGAACTCGTCGCCTGCTTTATTGTACGCCCCAACGGCGCTGCCGAGGTAATTGCCGACCTTATTGAAGTAGACCTGATAACTGGATAAATGCTTGCCGAGCAATTCGACGCCGTGCTGGATTTCTTTGGCGGACTCTTCGATTTGCAGCGCGCGAAGCCCTTGCAACACGGTTTGCAAGTACGCAAGAAAGGTGGTCGGCGACACGATCAGCACTTTCTTATCCTTGAACGCGTATTGAATCAAATCCTGGGTATTCACTTTAATCGCGCCGATTTGGTTCACGAGCAAATCGTAGTAAATCGCCTCGCTCGGGATAAACATGAACGCGAATTCCATCGTGCCTTCGCTTGGCCGAACGTATTTCGCGGTTTCGTCAATGCGGTTCTTTAAATCCTGCTTAAACACTTTTTCCAGGTTCTGCCGCTCTTCGTCGTCCCGCGCCGCGAGAATGCGATTGTAATTCTCAAGCGAAAACTTCGAATCAACAGGGATAATGCGGTCTTTCACGAATACCACGGCGTCAACGACTTCTCCGTCTTTGAACTTATATTGCATTTGAAAACTTTTCGGCGGCAGAACGTTCTTCAACACGGTTTCCAGATAATACTCGCCGAGGATGCCGCGCTGCTTCGGATTCTGCAAAATATCCTGCAAATTGCGCAATTGATCCGCGAATCCGACAACCTGGCGATTCGTTTCGTCAAGCTTGGTCAGTTTTTCCGTAACGTTCTGGATGATTTTCGCGGACTGGCCGAACTGGTTTTGCATGTGTTTCACCGATTCGCCGAGCTTCTGGTCCAGCGTGCGATTGATTTCGTTCAATTGGTTTTGCATCAGGAGCACGGAATTATCCTTGCCCACGTCCGGCTTTTTGCGATTCGATTGCCAAATGAGTACGGCAAAGCCAACGACGACGATCACTAATAAAATAATTGAAGCGGTGTCCATATGGGCTTATTGTAACGCAGATAGAGTACGAAAACAATGAGCCGTGACCTCCCACCGCCCCTTCCGCTCTCAATTTAAATTATTGTGCGTCGTACTTTCTTCCCCTCCTTACCAAGGAGGGGAGTCATGCGTTCCATCTTTTAGCGCATACATTCCAGAGGGGAGGTAATGGCTCAGGGGCGGTGGGAGGTCATTCTAGACGAAACAACGCAACCGCGTTCTTCGTGGTTTGCGCTTCAACCTCGTTGTAGCTTACACCCTTTACTTCCGCAATCTTTTCTGCCACATGACGGACGTACAATGGTTCATTCCGCTTGCCGCGATATTGCTGTGGCGCTAAGTACGGCGCATCCGTTTCCACGAGAATACGATCGAGCGGCACGTACTTTACCACTTCCACCAAATCTTTGGCGTTCGGAAACGTAATAATGCCGGTGAATGAAATATGGAAGCCAATGTCCAAAAACTGACGCGCGACTGGAATGCTTGCGGTGAAGCAATGGATGACGCCTTGCATGCCCGGATATTCTTTCAAAATCTCGACGATATCTTCATAGGCCCAATCGGGCTTTTGCTTTGGGCTGCGGCAATGCACAATAAACGGCAGCTCTAAATCGCGTGCCAGGTCCAAATGCTTGCGAAACGTATCCTTTTGCTTGGCAATCACTTCTTTTTGATCAACGCCTTCGGGAAACCGGTAATAATCCAAGCCGTTCTCGCCAATGGCCACCACGCCGGGGTCTTTCGCCAACTCCTCATACTGTTTACGGTCGAACTCTTCTTTGCGCGAGTGAAACTTTACCTCGTCTTCGTCCACTTCCACGTCAAATAAATGAATGGGATGCAACGCCACGGCCGCGTACAATTGCCGGATATGCTGGCACGCCAAATCAACCGCGCGCTTGCTCGTCGAATATTGCGAACCTACGTTGATGACTTTCATGCCCGCGTCAAGGGTGCGCTTCACAACCTCGTCAACGTCGTCTTTGAACGCACGGAAATTCAAATGACAATGCGTGTCTACTAGCATATGGCGTATAGCTTATGGCAAATAGCAAGGCAAGGACACGCAACGCTCTTATGATAAGCCATATGCCATACGCTATAAGCTATAGGCTAATGCGGTGGAGCGCGTCGGCGATAAGCGGCGTCATAATCTTGCCGACTTTGATGAAAGTCTGTGCGAGTTGCGAGCTTTCGATCACGCTGCCGAAGTGCTGGCCCGCGAAAAATTGACTGGCGAACATGAGCGCGACCCCGAGCACGATGGCGCCTTCAAGGACGCCAAGCGCGGCGCCGGCCAAACGGTTCGCCAAGCCCACGAGCGGAATGAACGAAATGACCTTAAACGCTTTTTGCACGCGGTACATCACAAAGCCAATCAGCTTGCCGGTTGCGACAAAAACAAGAATAAAGGCCAGTAGGTTCGCGACCGCCTGCTTCACCAGGAAAAACTGAAAGAACGCGCCTATGTCGTCATACAGACGTGACGCGGCGTACGAGCCCACAACCAGCCCGATAAGCGAGCCTATGGATTGAATTAAGCCTGCCCAAAAACCGGTGACGACGAACGAACCGAACACGATGAGCAAAATAATATCGAATGTGGACATATGGTTATGCTAATCGTTGAAACAATGGTTGACCTTTGGTTATGGATGGTTGTTCCAAACGTTTGTGGATTTCTGCCGCCGCAACTGGCATGAACGGCCCAAGCGCAGGCGCGAGTTCTTTCAAAACTGCGGCAAGCTCGGAAAGAACCGTTTCGAGTTTTGATTTTTGACTGGGATCTTTTGCAAGATCCCACGGTGCGTTGGTGTCGATATAGCCGTTCGCCCAGGTGATGGTTGCGCCTATCTCTTTCAACGCTTTATCAAACTCAAGCGATTCGATGTGTTTGCCCACGCTCGCCAAAGATTTTGGAGACGCAACGATTTTTGGAATTGCGCCGCCCGTATACTTCTCAATCATATTGAGCACGCGACTGACCAAATTTCCAAGGTTATTCGCCAAATCAGCGTTGTATTTTTCGACGAACAGCGATTCTTTGATATCGCCGTCGCTGCCGAACGGGAATTGCGTCAAAAGCAAATAGCGCGTCGCGTCTGCCCCGAATTTCTGCACCATGGTGTTCGGGTCAATCACATTCCCGGTGGTTTTGGACATTTTCTGGCCATTGATACTGAAAAACCCATGGCTGAATATTTTCTTCGGCGGCTTTTCGCCTGCCGCGAGCAACATCGCCGGCCAATACACCGCGTGGAACTTAATGATGTCCTTGGCCATCAAATGCACGTCTGCGGGCCACCATTTCTTAAAGCGTTCAGAGTCGCGGCCGTACCCAATCGCGGAAATGTAGTTTTGCAGCGCTTCGACCCACACGTATATTTTCTGTCGCGGATCTTGGGCAAACGGAATCCCCCATTGCACGCGTTCGCGCGTCACGGAGAAATCCTTCAACCCCTGTTTGAAAAGGCCCAACACCTCGGTCTTGCGTTTCGTCGGCTCAATCTTCATCTTGCCGCTCGTAATGAGCTTTTGCACCGCTGGCAAATACGTTTCAAGCCGAAAAAACCAATTCTTTTCTTTTAACTGCTCGAGCGGTTTTTTATGGATCGGGCATAGTCCGTCAATCAAATCCTTTTCCGTATAGAAATCTTCGCATGAGCGACAATACAAACCAACGTATTCATCCTGATAGAGCGCTCCTGCTTTAGACAACTTTTCTATGAAAATGTTCACGGACGCTTCATGCTCCGGCATGGTCGTGCGCATAAAAATGTCGTACTTGATATTCAACCGATCAAAGGCCTCGCGAAACGCCTGGCTGTTTTGATCAACAAAGGCGTGAACATGCATACCGTGTTGCTCCGCGCTTTCAGCCACCTTATCGCCGTATTCATCCGTGCCCGTCAAAAAAAACACCTCGTACTTTTTCGCGCGATAGTGCCTCGCCAAAACGTCCGCAGCAATCGTCGTGTACGCGTGGCCAACGTGTGGGCGGTCGTTCACGTAGTAAATAGGTGTCGTTATGTAGAATTTCTTCGCCATATCATACGTTAATTATAACACAAAAAAGGCCATGCTGGCTCTTTCGCTGTCATCCTGAGCGTAGGGAAGGATCTCCTTCTTTAAGCTGGGAGATTCTTCCTCCCTCCGGTTGTCAGAATGACAACAATAATAAAAGAGTATTTCTCAATTGTTACTTTTTTCTTTTGCTGTCGACCTTCTCCCACATTTCCATCCCCTCCACAAAATCCTCGTGGCCTTCGGGTGTGCCGGAAAGACAGGAAATACATTCGCCGAACTTCTCATGCTGCTTATACGTGTGATGATACCCGCAGGGCACGCACACATATTCGCCGTCATCCGACACCACGTCGCCTTTATTAAATGCTTTTGTATTGTCTTCTTGCATAAAGTTTTTGATTAACAGACTTTCGCCCGCCTGCCTTCGCCTTCGGCGAAGCCGATTGCGGGCAGGTCTGTCAAGCCGCCCCTGAATGGCTTGACGCACGGGAGTGCGTTATTTCGAACTTATCGCTACCACAAATTCCCCACGCTGCTCCCCTGCTTTTAACTTTTCAAATGCATCGGCAATGGAACCGGCATATATGGTTTCGAACTGTTTCGTGAGCTCGCGGCCAATGACCGCGTATCGGTCCGGAATGCGCTGCTTCAAATCTTCCAGCGTTCGCATAATCCGATACGGCGATTCGTAAAATATGACGGTGCGTTCGGCTTCCTCGATCTCTTTATACACTTTGGTCCTGCCTTTATGGGGCAAGAAGCCGAGGAACAGGAATTGATGAGTCGGCAAGCCGGTAACCGATGCGAGCGCGGTCAAGGCTGAAGCGCCTGGAGTCGGCGATATCGTGACCTTGTCGCCGAGCTTGTCGCGCACGTAGCGCACAAGCACGTTGCCGGGATCGGATATGCCGGGCGTGCCGGAGTCGGACACCATGGCAAGACTCTTCCCCTGTTCAAGCATGCGAACAATCTCGTCGAGCTTCCTCACTTTCGAATGCTGATGATAGCTCACAAGTTCCTTCCGAATGTCGTAACGATTCAGGAGTATTGCCGTGTGCCGCGTGTCCTCGCACAGGATTACGTCAACCTGCCGCAAAATATCAAGCGCCCGCTTGGACACATCATCAAGGTTGCCAATCGGCGTTCCAACGACGTACAAACGTCCCATGGGTTAGGTTTCCAATTTATTGGCCGTTACTTCCTTCTTGCCGACCAAATCTTCCATGAATACTTTGACGATCAAGGCGACCGGAACCGCCAGAAGAATGCCTAGGATGCCCGCGAGCTTCGCGCCGATGTACATAACAATAATAACCACGAGCGGATTGATGCCAGCCGTTTTCTCCATAACCTTCGGCACAATCAAATGGTTCTCCAGTTGCTGGATGACGACGTACAACCCAAGCACAAGAAGCGCGGGCACCCATCCACCCGTCGTGAGCGCGATGAAGATCGCTGGCACGGCGCCGATGAACGGACCGAGGTATGGAATAAATTCCGTCAGCCCCGCCCAGAGCGCGAGCACAAGCGCATACGGCACCCCGACGGCTGAGAGTCCAATATAAGACAAGATACCAATAATAAGGCAGAGCAAGAGTTGACCTTTCAGCCACTGCCCGAGCCGTTCTTGCATCCGATTAATCAAATGAAACAGATACGGCTGATACCGGACCGGTGTAACCGAACGCAAAAATCGCTTCACCGCGTCTTCTTCAATAAGAATGTAAAATGTGATGACGATAATACCGATGAAGGCAAAGAAACCACCAAAAATACTCGCGATAGTGGTGACCACGCTGGCGCTCGTTTGCCCGATGTTCGTTTGCAAGGATTGAAGTCCTTTCTGCAAATTGTCCACGAAGCTTCGCTGAATCGATGACCCTTGGAACTGAGTGAAATCGGTAATAATGCGCGACCAATACGTTGAGAAGTTTTGCGAAAGCTCACGAATCTGCGTTGCAATCGGTGGAATGAGCAAACCGATTATCAATGAGACCACGCCGAACAACAAAATGTAGACGATCAGCGCGCCAAGGACGCGTGGGATTTTCTTGCGCTGCAACTCGGCGATAAAGGGGTTCACGGCGGACGACAACACGAGCGCAACAACAAGGATGAGCGCCACATCGCGCAATAAATAAATGAGAGCGGCAACTACCAAAATGAGCAGCGTCCGGATGAGCGTGGAGGTCGAAATATCTATGGTGATGTGCTTTTTATCTTCCATAATACTTCTTTAGTATACACCGATCACAAAGAGTGTAAAAGTGTTTCAAATTCTTTGGCTTGCTTATACGGACCAATGAGCGTCAGGTTCAAACGGTTCTTCCGCATAATATCGCGCGCCACGGTTTGCACCCCGACTCTTCCCACCGCGTCAATGCGTCGAAAGTACTCGTCGAGCGACAGAACACGTTTTTTCAAGAGCGCTTGCCGCGTGTAATACGAAGCGATTTGTTCAGAATCTTCAAAGTCCAGAATAAGCTTGCCTTTGAGAAAATCTTTTGCTTTTTGGAGTTCGTCCGGTGTTACGCCCTGGCGCGCAGCTTGCACGAGCTCTCCATGAATCGCCCGAATTGCTTCATGAATACGTTTGCGATCCAGGCCGGCTTGCACGGCAAAATTGCCCGTGTCTTCATAAATATTCACGCCGGCGCGGATATAATAACACAGTCCCTTACGCTCACGGATGGAAATGAATAATCGCGAGCTCATGTTGCCGCCGAGAATAATAGAGAGCAGCATCAGCGGGTATAAACGCTTGTCATAATAGGAATACGACGGATAGCCGCACATCAAATGCACTTGCTCGGTTTCTTTGAACTTCACCCGTACCCGCGGTTTTGTTTGGCGCACATGAGCAGGAGGAAACGCGGGGTAGCGCTTATTCGGATCCGGTTGGTTAAAATAATGCTGCACACGCTGGATAATGTTCTTCGACGTGTTGCCGGCAATGCCGACTATCATGTTGCGTAGACCGTAGAAACGATTGAAATATTGAACAATATCGTTACGCGTTACTTTCCGAATCACTTCCTTGGGCCCGGCTATTTGCCAACCGAGCGTACTGCCTTCGTAGACCGCTTGCTCAAAAAAATCTTCGGCCATCATCATAGGGTTATCTTCGTACATGTTGATCTCCTCGATGATCACCTTGCGCTCGCGCTCTATTTCGGTCGGATCGAATTTGGAATTGAATAGCATGTCAGATAACATATCCAGCAACAGTTCAATTTTGTCATGGCTTGCCTTAATGTAGTAGCCCGTGTGATCTTTTGACGTAAACGCATTATAGCTCGCGCCGATGCCGTCCAGCTCTTTGGAAATATCCAGGGTTGTTGGACGTTTCTTCGTGCCTTTGAACATCAGGTGCTCGACGAAGTGCGAGATGCCATTGATGTTCCTGCGTTCATAGCGCGAACCGACTTTGAATAAAATCAGCACAGTCACTGCCTCGGTCTCATGCAAAGGCGAGTGAATCACGCGCAAACCGTTTTTCAGTTTGTATTGTTTGAACATAGTATATGGCATCATTGCGAGGAGCGGCCGGGAGATGCTGAAACGAGTTCAGCATGACAGATGGCTGTAGCTTGTCACCCTGAACTTGTTTCAGGGTCTCCATATAAGATTACATTACCACTTCGCTCCTCGCAATGACTTTTTATTGCTTATCTTTCACCTGATACTCCATTGATTCAATTTTCTTGCGAAGTTCATCGGCTTTTTTAAAATCGCCAGCTTTTCTGAACGCATCTCGCTCGCGCAATAGTTTTGCAACCTCAGCCTCATGCGGCGATGGCGTGGTCGTTGTGGCAATCGACATCTCTGAAAAAATCGCCTGCGGTTTATCCAGATTCAGACCCAAGACCTCGTCGAATCGCAACAATGTCGCTTTTTTCGCCCCTGCAGGGGCACGAGGATCGTCAACGAGTTTGAACATGATAGACATCGCTTTTGGCATGTCTAAATCGTCGTTGATCGCGTCATGGAATTTCGTCAGGTATTCTTTCAACAGGCCTTTTGCTTCTCCGAGCGCCGCGACTTGATGATAGAGATTCGTCAAACTCGCCTGGCCAGCTTGCAAACTTTCCCAGGTGAAATTCATTTTGGAACGGTAATGCGTTTGCAGAAGGAGCAAACGATACGCGAGAGGGTTGAACCCCTTCTCTTTCAACGTTTTGAGCGTGATAAAATTTCCTTCGGATTTGCCCATGCGGCCGTCATCAATCGTCAAAAACTCACCATGCAGCCAATAGCGGGCGAGCGGCTTGCCCGTTATCGCTTCCGCTTGCGCGATTTCGTTCGTATGATGGATGGGCGCAAGGTCAATCCCGCCGCAATGGATGTCAAACGTTTCACCGAGGTACTTCTGCGCCATCACGGAACATTCCAAATGCCAGCCGGGAAACCCTTTGCCCCATGGCGACTCCCATTCCATCGCGCGTTTTTTATCCTTCGGCGAAAACTTCCACAGGGCGAAGTCCGTTGGATTCTTTTTTTCCGCGCTCATCTGAACGCGAGCACCAGCAAGCAACTCCTGCCGATTTTGGCCAGTGAGCTTGCCATAATCCGACAGTTTGGAAGTATCGAAGTAAATGCCGTCAGACGTGCGATAGGTGAATCCTTTTTGTTCGAGCTTTTTCACCCATTCGATTTGTTCTTTGATATGATCCGTTGCTTTGCACCAAATGTCCGGCTCTTCAATGTTCAAATCCCATAAATCGTGCTTGAATGCCTTCGCATAAAACTCGGCGATCTCCCAAATGGACTTTTTTTCCTTCTGCGCCGCTTGCTCCATTTTATCCTCGCCCGTATCAGCGTCCGAGGTCAGATGTCCAACGTCCGTAATGTTCATTACGTGTTTCACCTTGTAGCCATTGAACTTCAAAACGCGTTTCAGTACGTCTTCAAAGACATACGTGCGCAAATTCCCGATATGCGCATACTCATACACCGTCGGCCCGCAGGTGTACATGCCAACAGCTTTACCCTTCAATGGTTTGAAGGGTTCTTTTTTGTGGGTTAGAGTG
Organism: Patescibacteria group bacterium; assembly: GCA_044868145.1. Classification (GTDB taxonomy): domain Bacteria; phylum Patescibacteriota; class Patescibacteriia; order UBA10025; family JBIOWE01; genus JBIOWE01. The sequence continues at coordinate 46,048 of JBIOWE010000006.1, read as the reverse complement.
TTGTAAAGTTGTAATGACATTGACAAACAAGATTCGCAAATGCTAAGCTGGCTTAATCAAAATTGAACTTTGAACAATCAAATCATAGGAGGAATCAATGTATCAAGTAAAATGCCCAGTCGGTCACACATTTACTGCGGAGTCACCGAGGGGTAGAGTTAGTCCGGGCTCCATCGGAATCGTATTGACTACACCGTTTCGGGTAGACCATCCCAACGCTCATTCAACTGATATAGAAATTGGAGAAGAGCGCGCCAGAGCCACTGCATGTATTTGTCCAATCTGCGGAACGATCTTTGTTCCGAAACACGAGTACGAATTCATTATGGAATCAGCTCGTGAGGAATTCATGATGATCAGAGATAGGCAACGATCCGAGAAACAGAGAGGGGCTAAAAACAAGAAAAGTAAGAGCAGGTAATTTCTTCGGCCGAGATCCGTCTCGGCTTTTTGTTTTACCAATACAATTACCCTACCGAGCACAGGCTGCTGTGCCTGCGATCGACCCATCCCGTGAACCACCCATCGCACCCACGGCGGGGTGCGCTGTGTTTGGTGCGCATCACGCCAACTTCTCCCTCAAATACGTCAGCAACTCTTCCTTCTGCACCCTATCTTGCTTCATGGTGTCGCGATCGCGCACGGTCACCGCGCGGTCTTCCAAGCTTTCAAAGTCCACGGTGACGCAATACGGCGTGCCGATTTCATCCTGCCGGCGATACCTGCGGCCAATGGAGGCGACGTCATCATACGCGGTCATAAAATGCGGACGCAGCATATCATAGATCTCCTTAGCCATCTTCATAAGATTCTCTTTCTTCGAGAGCGGCAACACCGCGACTTTGTACGGGGCAAGTGTTTTATGCAAGCGGAGCACCACTTCGGACTCTTTCGTGCTTTCCGTCGTTGTCGTTCGCCCGCCTTTCACCTCTTCATATGCATCAAGAAGAAATGCCAGCGCCGCGCGATCTACGCCAAATGATGGTTCAATCACGTACGGGAAAAACTCCTCTTTCGTCAGGTCGTCTTTGTATTTCAAATTGTGCGCTTTGAGATCGAAATCTGTGCGATTTGCAATACCTGTCAGTTCCGCCCAACCTTTCTCTCCCCCTTCGGCGGATCCGCCGTGGGCGGAGAATGGAAACTTATACTCAATATCCGTTGTCGCCTTCGCGTAATGCGCCAGCTCTTCTTTTGTTTGCTCGCGTTTGCGAATCGTGTCTTTCCTGATCCCTAAAGCGTAAAAATAGTTCAGCGCTTCCTCAATCCAGTATTTGTACCATTGGTCATCGTCTTTGGGATTTATAAAATATTCGATTTCCATCATCTCAAACTCGCGCGAGCGATAGATAAAATTCCCCGGCGTTATCTCATTCCTAAATGCCTTACCGATTTGCGCTATACCAAAAGGAATGCGTGAACGCGTCGACTGACGTATGTTCTCAAAATTGACGAAAATGCCTTGCGCGGTTTCTGGTCGTAAATATGCTTGGCTGGCGCTATCTTCAACAGGCCCTACAAATGTTTTGAACATTGTGTTAAAATCTCTCGCTTTTTCAAAGTTCTTGCTTCCACAGTAAGGACAAACTAATTCAACACTTCCGTCGGCTGCCGCGAAATCAGCTTCTTTGAATCTACGGTGACAACTTTTACATTCTACCAATTTATCAGAAAAACCCTTGAGGTGCCCGCTCTTCTCCCACACTTTGGGATTGGTAATAATGGTCGAGTCAAGCCCAACCATATCGTCGCGCATTTGCACGAATCGCTTCCACCACGCGAGCTTGATGTTTTTCTTGAGCTCCACACCGAGCGGCCCAAAATCCCAAAAACCAGAAAGCCCGCCATACAGTTCGGACGACGGAAAAATAAAACCCCTGCGCTTGGCCAGGGACATGAGTTTATCCATTTTTGTAGATTCAACAGCCATTCTTTAAGGTTATTATAATGATTTTTGAACTTTTGAGCAAATAAAAAGAGGCACCGTTGCTACAGTGCCTCAAAAGTTATCAGCGCTTCCTCCAAAGTTGAAAATTTGCAGAAAGCGCCTTAAATGTACTCTTTGAATGCCTTTGGGTTACCGCGCTATTAGGCATTTTACCCATCCTTCACTTGCACCGCTGGTCCGAAGATCTTTTCTCGGAGCGAACTAAGATTGATACGCAAATCCTTATTTTTCTTGATCGCTGCCTGGATAACCTCATGGCCATACATAACAGTTAGATGGGTAGCCCTATTCAGTTTTTTTGCGATGTTAGGAAATGTAAGGCCCAAGTCCTCGCGTAAGATATAAGCGGCAATTTGCCGAGCAGTGATCAAATCTTCAGTTCGCTCGGGGCTCAAAAACCGTTTGAGCGAAATGCCATATTGGTCACAAATAGTCCGCAAAACATGATCGGGGGATACAAAGGACTTATCGCTTGGACGCTGTTTACTCGCAGATTTCTTTGCTTCCTTGACTCTTCGGAGCGGCAGATTCTTTAATCGAAGATCTATCAATTGACGGAGTGCCTGTAGAACTTCTGCTATTCGTTGAGTGTCTTCGAGGTTCACCCCGGAAAAATCAAACCGTCGCAAGTGCCATCGTGCTTGTTCGCAATGGTTCGTTAAACCCAGAATCTTGAGTTGCGCACTTACTGATTTATTTGTTTTTTGCAAGAACTCCCTCGTTTCCTCGGCAGGGGAACCCTTAGCGAGAAGCTCCGCAACGTTTAATAAGCTGCGCGCAACCCTCTCCAAGTTTTCTCTCAAACCTTTCTGGGTAATCTTTCCTTCCTGGCTCCAATCTAAATTTGCTACAAGGGTTAGATAGTTGTGTAGCCGTTCGAGAATCGCAATGGGCGAGTTCGTCTCTGCTACTTTATAGCGCCGAACAAGGGACCCTGTTTTCTTCAAAACAAGACTCTGTGTCTCTGTGAGCGTCAGACGATCCTTCGCGACAATTTTAGCCGTGGCTTCTTGACGTTTCTTATCGGGCAATTTCGTCAAGGCGACCGCGTGTGAGATACCAAGTTTCTTTTCCGCAACCATTGTTTGAATGGATTCCGGCAACTGGAGAAGTTTCAGTCTGCTCACTATGAAGGATCTGTTCTTTCCAATCCGTTCAGCCAAATCATCAGCGTTATTAAAATCTCCAGACCGCATGAGATGCAAGAGCGCGTTTGCCTCCTCAAAAAACGTGAGGTCTTCTCGCTGGACGTTTTCAATAAGGGCGAGTTCAAAAGCTTCTGATGTAGATACATCCGCAATAATTACAGGGATTTCTCGCAGCCCTGCTATCGCCGCGGCTTTAATACGTCGACCCCCGACTACGACATCGTACTTCGTGCCGTTCTGTCTTACAATGATTGGTTGAAGCAGCCCTTTGTCTTTTATTGACTTCGCAAGCTCATCCAATGGCTCTGCTTCAAATGTCTCTCGAGGTTGTTTCAGTGTTTGTTCAATGTCCTCGATGGGTAAATACTTGATTGCATACTGATCTTCCTGCTTCATGTTTTCTCCTTTCTTTGTTCGATTGCAATCATTTTCTGTGTTTCTTTGATAACTCTTGCAAATTCGTTGTTACTTAGTGATCGCACCCAGTCTTCTATCGGCAAGTCGGCTAAAAGATACTTTTTTGGTTCTAGGCCAAGCATTGCAAACGCGTTGCGAAGCCCCCCGCAATGTTTATTAATAGCGCTTAGTAATGAGGGGTGTCTTCGCAGCAAACTTCCTGCGTCAATAGGTTCATGATCAGCGAAGACAAGGTCGCGAAGCTCGGCAAGGATATTTGCCCTGGTCCATCGCTTTCGTGTCCTGACTGTATTCGGATCGAGCCCAGCTGCTAGAAGCGCTCGAACGGTACTGCCGAAATATTTCTGGGCTGCCCCGAACAATGGCATGTCCTCTTTCTCCAATTCTTTCTGGTCAAGGCTCTTAACTTCTTTCCACCTTTTTAGAATACACTTAATGACCTTTGCCTTCGTCCATTGCTGAAGGACAAGAACGTTGTCGTAATCCTTGATACCGATCACAAAGAGAGCTTTTCTCCATGATCCGTAGGTGCGATTGGCGAAACCGAACATCCCCGCATGGCGTTTCATTATGTAGCCTGGATTGAGAGCCTCTCCTTCTTCATACATTTTCCGAACTGCCCTCTTAAATGAGCGCTCGTTCCAATAACCGGAAAGACGTTTTACGGCAACATCCTGATATGAGATACCAGCGGCGAGCACCGCTTTACGCCACGCACCGAATTTCTTGATGGCGGCAGAAAGGAGAAATCCTTGGTGTTCCAGCACATGTTGATAATTCATCGGTTCTCCGGCTCGATATTTTTTTCTAATTGCCTGAACTACAGACTTTTTATTCCAAATTCCGTGGAACTGTTTGTAAACACTACGATAATCAATACCGGCCTTTGCGAGTGCATTTTGCCAGCTTCCAAGATGCCTCACAGCAGCTATGTACAATCCGCCGCAATGATCCTGTACATGGTTAGCATTCAGTGGCCACCCCTTTGAAGATCTATACTCTATTATTCGCAGAATCTTCTCGGGTGTCCAATGGCGTAACTTTCGCTTCTTCAAAGGGTATCACCTCCTTTCGTGCTTTTTGATTGTCAAGATACTCTGTTAAAGGTTTTATTTCATGCTACTTTAACAATTAGCTCAAAAAATGTCAAGTGTCAATAATAAAATAAAACCCCGATATAATCATCGAGGTTTTGAAAGATCCTTAACAACTATCTTTTCTTTTTTATACCAGCCTTCCTCCTTTGAGAAATAGGTGTAGAGGAACGCTCCAAGTGAATCATTCTTAAGGTTTGCCCAGTGAGTTCTTGCATCTCTTTTTTATTCAAGTTCCGAACCCACTTGTTTAGGGGGACACGATATTGTAGATGCTTCTCCGAGCTGACGCCCAACCGGGCTAAGGCGTTATGGAGCCCTCCCATATGAACCTGAATTGCGCTGAATAATTTTGGATCTTTCTTGAACAGACTTATCGTATCTATCGCTTCACCATTTTTTATCAGGACACTAAGTTTCTGAAGGATTTCTTTCTCTGACCAAAAATGGTGTTTTCTCATAGCGTTTGGGTCATACCCGAGTTTCCGTATAGCCTTTCCCCAGCTTCCAAAGTAATTGTCAGTCGCTTGCTGAAGGCCCATATCCTCTTCTATGAGTGCTTGCCTGTTGACTGCCCTACCTTCTCGAATTCGTTTGCGCAAGACACTCAGGACCTTCTCTTTTGACCAAACACGGTGAATGTAGATTGTGTCAGGATTGAATCCGGCGGTCTTCAGCGCTTTGTTCCAAGAACCAAAATGTAAATCAGCTGCGGATACAAGTTTCCGATCTTCTTTTATAACGGCACCAACATTTAATAGTTTATGCTGTCGCTTCCGCCGTTGGATGGCAAGAATAATCTTCCTTTTATTCCACGCTGTCAACACTCGCACCCTCTCATAACGAATGCCAGAAGCTTCCACCGTCTTCCTCCATGAACCAAATATTCTCCTTGCTGCTGACATCAATCCTGGAAGCGTTTTTCTGACATTATCTCCATTTAATGGCAGGCCGAGTTTGTGACGAACTTGTATGGTTTTCTTGATGGTTCGTTTGGTCCATGTATTTGGTGGGAGATGATCGCAAATCGATTTATAGTCTATTCCTGCAACCTCGATCGCTGAACGCCAACTACCAAAGTAGTGCTGCGCCATAGATACAAGTCCTTGACAGTAATCACTAACATACTGCCAGTTCAGTGGCCACCCTTTTGAGCGGCGGAACTGAATTTTTGCTATGATCTTCTCGCGTGACCATTTTTTTCTTTGCTTCTTCAAAAGAGTAGTCACCTCCTTTTTAGTCTTAAGTTTTCAAAAAGCTCTTTATTTTTCCGTCTTGTTACATTAACAAACAATATATCAGGCGTCAAGATAAAAAAACACCACTCAAATTATTGAGTGGTGTTTGAAATGTGCAGTGCCCCTTGCGGCAGCGCTTGCATCACATTGGAAGCTTCTTTGAGGGCGGCGCGGCATTGCTTCATACTGCCCGCTTGCAAAAACGCTTGAGCTGTCTCAAGAAAAACGAGAATCCCCTCCTTCGTAGATATGACGAACCCTGCCTCAGGAATGTTCTTGAGATCCAAGTACACATCCTTAATCCTGGCGTCGAGGCTACGCTTATCCAACGTACCGTCGTCTCTGATCGTTATATCCGTGATAAGATCTTCGATGCGCTGTTGTGCGGCTTTCAAGCGTAGCGATCGTAAACTGATATCAAGAATTTCGCGTGCTTTCCATGGCTGATTCTTCAAAAGCAGCTGCTGTGCCTGCTGAAATTCCTTTGCGACCATCGCTGCTGTAAACGTATACGGCTGAATATCAATGGCGGCAATATCTTGCGCAAGGCTATAAAGTCTTGCGCCTACGTTCACCCGTTGCACAGGATTCCCGAAGAGTTTCTGATAATTGGATTCTTCCAATAGATTCTCAAGGAATTCTTTTGCCGAAGAAAAACGCAGCGCAATAAGATCGCGAAGAATCTCGAGCGCTTTCTGACGCTCGGCGAGCACGGGCATAGTAAAGCAAATTTGCTCGTCACGCATACTGAAGCGACGTTCGGCTGCCTTCGATATAGCCATTTTGGCACTCTGATTCACTCTGCCCAAGCGATCACGAGCCGTGCGCAACTCACCAAGATACATCTGTCCTTCCTTTTTATACAGATTCTTCGGGCGCGGGCTTAATCGGCCAAGCATCGACTGAATCTTCCCGGCGAGCAACGCTTCAAATTCTTTTTCGTTATCCTTGCGAACTCCCAAAAAGATTTGATTGAGCTCTCGAGAAGCGGTCAGCGCTTCCTGCATAGCGGCATGCTCACCCACATGGACAGCAAGATGGTACTTTTGAAAAATTTGCATAACGTTTCGCAGCGCGTAATAGAGCGAACGATACAGTACATAATGAACCTTATCGCTCGTCCATTCGATATCTGGAATTTCCCCGGATGACGAAACGAGTTTCGCCTCGTCTTCCCAAATGGGCAAACCAAGCATGCCGATCTGGGGACCCTCCGTAACCACTGCAATCCACGTCTCGAGCAGGTTGACGCGCGCCTTGCATTCAATACGTTTTCCCTCAAACGTACAGCGGATAGTTTTTTCTTCTCCTCCGCCAATCATTGTTGCGGAATTCATGATGCTCCTCCTTATTTTCAAGTTGCTGTTTTGTGGAGCTATTGTAAGCCGCTGCTTCTCATCTTGTCAAGCAAGCATCTTTCTCTTATACTTGAGTTGGCATATGCAAAAAATGCAACGATCCATCAACCGCACTCTCCTGTCGCTCACGACTTTTGGCGTGCTCATATTCCATTCGACATACGTCGCACAAGCGATTGAATTCGACCCCGGAGGTTCGATTCGAGCAAAGCTCAATTTACCAGCTAATGACCTGCAGAGCACCTCAATTAACTTCCTACAGTGGGTGCTTGGCCTGCTCGGACTCGTGGCAGTCGTGTTGATTGTCTACGGAGGACTCGTATGGATGACCGCGGCCGGAAACGAAGATCGCATCCGCAAAGCCAAGGAGATCCTCCGCGGGGCCGTTATTGGGCTCGTCATTGTCTTACTCGCTTGGTCGATCTTCCTCTTCGTTTTCAACTCGGTGCGTAACGTCTCGACCTAAGACAAAACAACGATGCCACGGATACGCAAGCATTGTTTTTTTTGTTTACAGTTGTTCCGCTTTTTCCACGCGAATCGCGCCGCCGACATCAAGAATCGCAATATCTCGACGGCCTATTCTTCCCTGCAAAAGATAGTTCGCGAGTGCGTTATCCACCCGCTCCTGGATTGCGCGACGGAGCGGACGCGCGCCAAACACTGGATCAAATCCAACCTGCGCGAGTTCTGCGATCGCTTCTTTGGAAGCGCGAAACGTAATGCCTTTCGGTTGCAGATTTGCCGCGACCTGCTTGAGAAGCAATTCCGTAATCTTCACCACCTCTTCCATACCAAGCGGTTTAAACACGACGACGTGGTCAAACCGGTTCAGGAACTCCGGCCGGAAATATTGACCGAGTGCTTCTTCCAGCAGTTCTCGTTTGATGCGTTCCATGGGCACGCCTTCGCGCACGCGCTGCATGATGAGCGGCGTGCCAGCGTTTGAGGTACCAATCAATATCACGTTCGTAAAATCAATAGTTCGGCCAAGCGTGTCCGTCAATCGCCCGTCGTCCATAACCTGTAAAAAAATGTTGAGAATATCCGGATGCGCTTTTTCAATTTCGTCGAGGAGCACAAGCGAAAACGGATTCGCGCGAACGGCATCAGTAAGAAAGCCGCCTTCCCCTTCGCCCCGGTAGCCCGGCGGCGCGCCAATCAGCCGGTTAATAGATGACTTTTCTTGATATTCGGACATGTCGAGACGGATCATGGTATTTTCCGAACCGAAGTACACTTCTGCCACGGTTTTCGCGAGTTCTGTTTTTCCCACGCCGGTTGGCCCGAGAAACAAGAGGTTCACGATTGGCCGCCGTACGTCACGCAATTCCGCGCGCGCGCGCCGCAGCGCGGTTGCCACAGCGCCCACCGCTTCTTCCTGGTCAACCATTCGCTCGTGAATGCGCTTTTCAAGATTCATCAAGCGCTCACCCTCTTGCTGGGTGACGCGCGTGACAGGAATATGCGTTCTTTGCGCAACGACCTCCGCCACTTCGTCTCCACGAACGATTGAATGCTTCCCGTGTTTTTTTCTGGCGTACACCGCCACTTCCTCAAGCAAGCTTATCGCTTTTTCCGGCAAGAATCGGTCATGAATGTAGCGTTGAGACATTTCCACGATTTTTTCAATGGCGCTATACGAAAAATACACGAGATGTTTCACTTCGATAGGGCCTGCCTTTCCTTCAAGAACGAGAATCGTGTCGTTGGTATTGGGTTCGTCAACGATAACCGGCGCAAACACCTCGAGCAAGGATGAGTGCTCGACGTAACGGCGGAAGTCTGGCGGTGTGGTGGTCGCGATGCACCAAAAAAGCTTGCGTTGCAGCGCTTGGCCAAAAATATCGGCCACATCAAGATTTTGCGCGCCCTCTGTGGAAATACCAATCATTTTTTCAATACCATCGATAAAAACCACAATGTTCCCAGCGCGCGTAATCTCGTTCATAATGTCGGTCAGCCGTCCTTCGAGCTCGCCCTGTCTGCCAGAAGCGCCGACGAGCGACGCGATGGAAATGCTCACAAATCTCTTGTCTTGCAAAAACGGCGGAACTTCTTCGCTCGTCATCAATTCCGCGATGCCTTCCACAATGCTCGTTTTTCCCACGCCGGGATTACCGACCAAAAGCGCATTCTTGCCGCTTTCGAGCGTCCGGAACACCGCTTCAATTTCGTTCTCGCGCCCAAGCGCCGGCGGCAACACGCCCGACCGCGCCAGCAAAGTGAGGTCCCGGCTGAACTTGTCCAAAAGCGGCGTGGCCACCGCGGTCATCGCGCGATCCACCACACCTTTTGGTTTGTGGCGCGCCTTCGATTGCCACGAGCGCCAACGCGCGGAAAAGCGCTGTTGGATATTAATCCATTCAACAACGTTCCGCACGTCATCATACTCAATTTCCATGTCATAGAGAATATTCCGCGAGTGTTGGTCATGCTCCACGATTGCCGCAAACAGTTGCGGCGCGTCAACGGTACGCTGACGAGTCATGGACGCTTCCTTATATGCAGCGAGAAGAATTGTACGCAGTGCCGGAGAGAACACGGGAGTTCCTTCAACAATTGGCGCGCGTTCAAGGACGCGGGATATCTTGTCAGTGAGGATGCGAACGTCAACGCCCAGTCGCGCGAGGATCACGCGCGATTTTTGATTGGCGAGCAGGGTCCCGAACAAATGCAACGGTTCAACCGAGCCGTGCTTCAGGCGCCTGGCGAGTTGCCATGCCTGTTCCACCATGCGATGCGCTTCCTGGCTATAGGCCAAGGAAACGTCGTTTGCGCGTTTGCCTTGCGCCACCGCCTGGCTAAAGAGTTCTTCAACGGGAAGATCTGTGACAGGCGATTCGTACGATTTCCCTTTGACGGTTTTCTGCAAAAATGACTGCCGCTGAAAACGGTAATAGACATACAAGTCCGCCACAAGACTGATCGCAAAAAGACTCATGAGCGGCGAACGGGACGTGAACGCGGCGAACGGGTCGCCGGCCTGCGTCATCGACTGGAGCACGGCAAGGACGAGCGCAGCGATCCCGAGAATGCCGAAGAGCAGCAAAAAACCGTTCAGGATTAATCGGGTCGTTTGCTCAAGTTCACGTTCAAAAATGTGAAAGGTGTCAATAACTCTGCCCCAATAAAAAAATTCGTTCTCGAGCCAAAGATAGGCCCCGCGGCCATTGCATTGTGGGCACGACTGACCGGCTTGCACACCGCTGCCATGGCAAAGCGAACATGGAATGTAGACGAAACGTTGAGCGGATTCCGTAGCCATTGATGCGTTTATCGAGAAAATGGTAAGGGGAGCCCGAACACCTGAAAGAGCAGATACCAGGCAATAACGATTGGTAAGATCACCCAAAGCAGAAACAGGAGCAGCGAGTAGAAAAGCGCAAACACGGTCAGCGCGAGCTTATAGATTAATACGACGAGACGCATGAAAATGCTGATTAATCTGCCTTGACGACTGTAATCTCCGAACATGGGCTTGAACATACTCCGCAACCAGAGGCCCAGAGCAATGTTGCGGATCCGAGTTTGAAATGTTCGAATACAATATCGACCCGCGCGCACGAGTCCGGCCGAATACCACCACACAGGAAAATAAAAAATATCGCCGATGACTTCAATCAGAATATAACGAAGCGATGAAACAAAAACGTTTTGCGTCATAGTCGGTTTTTATCAGCAACCGGATAGATTATATCATATTTTTCACATTTTGTAAACAAAAAAACAGAGTGTTTACTCTGCCGAAACGAATAAAAGGAGTTGCTCTATCGGGAATAGAACTCTACGACGAGACTTGCGTCAACGCTCTTTTGTACGTTTTCTATTTCAGGAGCAGAGACCACCTTCGCCTCTTGCTTTGCCGGATCCCATGAAAGCCACGCAGGAATTTGCTTGATTTCGATCTTCTTCAACCCTTCCTGAAAGTATTTCGACGTACCGCTTTTTGGACGAATAGTGATTGTGTCGCCTGATTTCACGAGAATGGACGGTACGTCAACGCGCCGACCGTTCAGTAAAAAATGACCGTGCGAAACAAGCTGGCGCGCTTGCGATTTTGTCGAAGCGATGCGCAGTCTGTGTACGACATTATCGAGGCGTGCTTCCAGGAGTCGCAGTAAATTCTCGCCCGTGTTGCCCGACATCTGCAAAGCGCGCTCGAACGCATGGCGAAACTGTCGCTCACGCAACCCATACATAAGGCGCAGCTTTTGCTTCATCATAAGCTGCTCACCGTATTCCGAACGTCGTCCGCTGCCTTTTGGCCCGTGCTGACCCGGGGGATAACTCCGTCGAGTCAGTACCTTGTTGTATTTTTCCGAATCAAAAATATTCTCGCCAAAGCGACGGACAATTTTCCCTTTTTTCATTGTTGATGGCATAAAGATACTTCCCCCATATGATACCAGAATAATAAAATGTGTCAACCCGCTCACTTTTCATCAATACCCGATTATTTTTTTCGTGGATTTTCTGAAAGAACTATTGTTTTGTAACAGAAAGATTTTCTGAAAAGTGGGCGGGGCAACCCAATAAAAAAGCCCAGAAGCAAATTACCTGGGCTTTTTTGGCGTTGGTGCCTTTTTCATTAAAATAACGCCTGTTCCTTTTCCGCGTACGAAAAGTGCGATATCCACGAATGCGGCTATGAGCGCCAACCCCCTACCGCGTTTCGCCAAGCTTCTTACAGATTCCTCAAACTCCGGCGTCCGCTTAAAAGAGAAATGACGATCCGTGCCTTCATCCTGAATAAACATATAGTAGTAGCGACCCTCTGGCGCTTCCAAAAGTATGGTAACGATTTCTACCTTTTTTGAAGCGTCAAGCCGATTTCCATGTTCAATCGCATTGCTTATTGCTTCCGTAGCTGCGCTGGTACAATCGGCTACCCACTTCTTATCAAAACCAAGGCCGGTCAGCTCTTTTATCATACGGCTAACGATTTTTGGCACCTGCGAGAGTTGGCTCGGGATATGATAATGATGCAGCGCGGTGACCGAGACCGGACGCGTAAAACAGCTGGAATCTCCTTCGGCTTTTTTCAAAATATACAATAATCCCCGCACAATTTCTTTGATTTCCGGCACGGTTCCTCCTTTTTTGTAAAGTACGATGAATATCCCACTCTATCACAAGCCTCAACACGTGTCAAAAAAAACCCAACGTTATACATGTTGGGTTTGAACGGGTGCACTGGGAAGTGCTAGGTAAAATACTTCACGCACTGCGGGGGCTATTGAGGAGTCAATTGACTTTTCCGAATATTCCTCCGGTGGGATAAGCTCCTGATATTCCCCACAATGGAGGCAGTCAAAAACTCTTGAACAACCGTCTGACTTTTGCGCGTCACGCAGCCGGATAACTTCTGGGAAATAATGACCGCATGGACTAGGCTCTTGTCCGAGCCAAAATGGCGGTTTCATTACCTACCTCCTTTTGAAAAAAGTTCAATATATTAAGAAGTGTAGTTGTATGAGGCAAGCTTGTCAAGAGTTTCGATAACAACCTTGACGAAACAACATCCAACAAGTACGATACAGCCAAAACAAGGAGGGAAATATGATCTTTTCACAACTCATTTCAGTGGCGCGAGAAGGATTGAAAAAAACTCTTTATGGACTAAGAGTCTTCTTTGTCCTGCCGAACATCATTACGACTCTACGCGTGCTTGCCGTGTGGCCAATTGCCGCATTGTACAACATGAATAGTCCATGGGCGTTCTGGGTGTATATCGGTGCATTGTTCACTGATTATCTGGATGGGCGGACGGCAAAGTGGTTGCGCAAGAACAATAGCGCATTCGGACGGCTCTACGACCCCTTTGCAGACAAAGTGTTGCATATGTCCCTGCTCTTGTTCATTTTTCTTGAATCGCTGCGTCCCCTCTCCTTTTGGTATGAAGCGTGGGTCGTGCTTACGTTCGTATTGTTCGCACTCCCTGGATTCAAAACATTCTTCAAAATACGTCGCAGAATTGGCGCGAACATATTCGGCAAAATAAAACTGTGCTGTGAGGGCGCATGTTTCTGTCTACTCTTCTTACAGCACAAGACGATGGCTCAAGGATTCATTATTATGGCGGATATCTTCGCCTTAGCGAGCATCATTGGCCATCTAACCATCAAGGAACAGTTCTCCTTCAAGGCGTCGCTGCAAAAATATTTTCCGTAACAAATCGGCTCCATAATGCATGGCGCCGATTTTTTTATTGAGGTTCATCTGCAGGCTGAACCGTGCCCTTGCCTTTCGCCAGCGGATCATTCGCAAGCTCTGTGGTCAGGGAATCTTCGGCATTCTGCAGGTGTTGGTTGGTAAACGTATCGTCGCCGCTTGCGAATGCTTGTTTCGTTAAAACGAGTGTTTTTCCCACGTCGGCCTCCTGTGGCGTGACCTGCACTTCAAAGCTCGCTTCAAGTTCGGGAATAAGAGTGCCAACATGGGGCGGCAATTTATTGATTCGCCAGGTCACGATGCGCGTCACTGAGTCAAAGGTGAGCGCCTCGCCTGCGGAAACCGTTGAGCGCCCGGTCCATGTCACGGTTTCAGGCAGCGTTGTTTGAACCTGAACATTGCTCACTTCATTCGTCGTATTTTGTAAAAACCAATACACACGGTAGCGGGTCGCCTCGCCTACCTTAGGCGGCAACGGCCCGGAACCGACCGGAATGTATTCTTCGTTATAATACCGGGCTTCCGCACGAAAAGAAAAAAACGTGGAGATCTTGGTGACCACAGGATCGACCTTCAGCGTAAAAGTCTTATTCTGAAAATCTTTCGTGTCGTTGGCGCTTGCTTCAGCGGTTACTTCATATGAATAACGAACGTTTTGATCGCCGGGCGCCGGCTCCTCACTCGTTTGCACGGTAAAAGACACTTCGCCTCCCTTGCCGGGATCCACGTGAGCAAGGCCGGGGACAACCGTTTTATCCCAAATGATGGTTGTACCACTGCGCTTGCCTTTACTGATGTTCTGTACGGTTGACAAGTCAATCACTGATCCGGTGAGGTTCGCCTTCAAGACAACGTTTTCGTATGAACGATCACTCTGGTTGCTGTATCGAAGGGCAATCGTCTGGGTAGTGTGAAAGGACGTCGTTCCGCTTTTTTCAGTGCCATTCACGAATAATTGAACAAGGAATTGCGGTTGCAGGACAAGTACGAGCGCTGTTTTTTCTTCTTGGATGTGGAATGCCGCGTCCGGTCCGGATGTTTCCAATTGCACGCGAAACTCTTTCAACTCATTGTCTTTGCCTTCGAGCGTGCCGGTAAAAGTCACCTCTCCCTCTTTACCGGCTGCCAGGGATTCGATTTCCCAGACGTCCTTGCCTTCGCTCGGATCAGGCTTTTGGCTTACGATAGTAAACCCCGAGGGATAGGTCACCCGAATGCGCAAACGACTGACGTCCTCGGCCGCGGTGTTCTTGTAATGAATGGCGTATGTTTCCTCTTGGCCGCTCAAAACGCGCACAGGAATATCGAGACTCACGCTGGTCGTTGCCGACTTGATCGTGACGGAATGGCTCGTACGTTTCTGGAATTCAGAACTGAAATTCGCCGGCGTATACGAGAGAATGGCGTCCAAGGAGGCGGATTGACCCACCAAGCCGGTAACCGTGCCGGTCAGAACCAACGCGCCTTTTGAGCCCTTCTTCAAATCACCAAGATCCCACGCATTCTTGGCGTCATTCGTCGATTCAATGCTCGAAGAAGTCAGACGGAAATAAGTGGGGAACTGCATGGTAAGCTGGACATTGCGAATATCAACAGTTTCATTATTTTCGTAGGTCACGAGAAATTGCGCTTCTCCCCCAGCGTCCACATTGGCTGGCCCACTGATCGAAAGAACAATGTTGTCGCCAGAAAATTTTTCATTTTTATTAAACAAAAAGAAGCCTGCAAGCGCTGCGGAAGATAAGACGACGAGGGCGAGGATGATCAAAGCGAAAATTTTGCGTCGTTTGAACGGATCTTTCCTGCTTATATGGCGCAAGTCATCTGGCTGGCCCTCTCGAGGACCAAAAAGGGCCCGCAACCCCTCGAGTTGGCTATGGTCAGCTTGTTTGTCGATGTTTTTTTCCATACTGGTGGTTTGTCACGCCGTCAGCCTGTTGCCAAAAGATATCCTTGCTTGACCGCGCTTCCCGCTCCGCGAGCGAATCCAGAAGGTGGGCGGTGACCCGCTGGAACGTTTGCCTCGTGGATGGCGTGAATCGCACGCGCCCGAATTCCAGAAGGGGCCGACGGAATATTTCCCTCGCCACGACAATGGCCGTCCGTGGGAATGCCATTCCCTGACGCGTTTTTGCGCATGAGGCGCACAAAACACCGTCATGGCTCAGCGAAAGGACGTTGCCGTCCGGCGTTAAACGCTTGCCGCAGACTGCGCATCGATACAAATCAATCGCGTAACCGAGCACCGCCGTGAAACGCCAAAGAAAGTACCAATACGCAACAAGAGGCAAATGCCCTTCTGAACGTTCTTCCTCAAGCCCATCAAGCGTTTCTCGGACCAGCGAATAGGTGCGCGCGTCGGCTTGATTGAACTCAGTGAGTCGGTCAACAACGGCAAGGATACGCTGCCCAAGCAGCAATGGCTCCAGCTCAGATTTAATACGTCGATATGCGTAAAGCGTTTCGCATGCCACGATGGTGAAGAATGTTTTGCCGCTTGCCAACGTGATCGTAATACGGGAGATCGGTTCGAGCGTTCCCGCGAGCTTGCTCCTCGTCTTGCGCACTCCTTTCGCGATGGCTTCAACCTTGCCGTATTGGTTTGTGTAAAACGTATACAGGCGATCCGCTTCGCGAATATTCTTCTTCGAGAGCACCATCGCTTCGGTCGAAAGTATGGCCATGGCTATGATCGTTTTTTAATGCCGAACAACACTTTCTTGCCTTGAATGTCTAGTACTTTCTTCACGTCTACATTGTCTGGAATGCCTTTCAGATGTTGGGCCGCAATCACTTCTTTACTGATGCGATGTCCATAGACCTCAAATATTTTGCGTATGTCATCATTTTCAATTTCGTAATAGAGTGTTATCACGTCGCTCATAGACAGTCGCGCATCTTTGCGCATCGAGTTGATATGGCGCGTAAATTCTCGGACAATACCTTCGATTTTTAGCTCGTCGGTGACGGTCGTATCAAGCGCGACGGTCAAGGTTCCTGACAGTTGAGAAACAAACTCAGCCCCTTTCGGAAGTTTCTTTGAAAGAATAACTTCTTTCACATTCAACTCTTCTTGGATGAGTCGCATGAGCTCCGGATCGAATGATTGAGCGCCAACCAGAATAAACTGGCTAAGCGGCTGGCGAACCTTCAACCGTTGCTCTTTGCGAAGCGCGTGTCCCAGCTCGATTGCCTTGCGTAGCACGTCCATGCCGTGGAGTAGTTTTCGGTCAATCAGAGGCAGATCAGGTGTTGGCCAGGAACAAAGATGCACGCTCGTTACCGCATCTTGCTCATTTTTGCTGACCTGACGATATATATGTTCGGCAAAAAATGGCGTGAACGGCGCCAGGAGTTTGCTTACCGTGAGTAACACTGTTTGCAATGTATGGAGCGCTTGGTCACGTTCGGCCTCATTCCCTTTAAACCGATTGCGGCTCCTGCGAATGTACCAGGTCGAAAGCTCTTGGACAAAGAATCCGACCTCGCGACACGCGCTAGTCACGGAGTACTGTTCAAGTTTGTCTGTTACGTCAGCGATGAGCACATTGAGCTTGGCCATGACCCAGCGATCAAGGATATTGGTCGATACTATTTTTTTCGTAACGGGTGACTGCTTATACATTGCGTAAAAACTCAGTACGTTCCAAAGGATGAGGAAATGCTTTTTGACCGCTTCTTCGACTCCCTTCAAGTCGAACATTTTGGATTCACCAGGCTGGCTCATCGTAAACAAATGCCACCGGATTGGATCGCTGCCGTACTGCTTTATCGCCGTGAACGGATCAATAACGTTGCCTTTTGACTTACTCATCTTTTGGCCCTTCGCATCAAGCACATGTCCCAAGCATACGACGTTCTTATAGGCGGGCCCTTTGCCAAGCAATGTGGAAACCGCAAGCAACGTGTAAAACCAGCCGCGTGTTTGGTCAATCGCCTCGGCAATGTAGCCCGCGGGAAACGCCGCGCCGGAATCAACTCGTTCCTTATTCTCAAAGGGGTAATGCCATTGGGCAAACGGCATGGCGCCGGAATCGAACCAGACGTCTGCGACCTCCGGGACGCGTCGCATGGTCCCCCCACATTTGGAACACGTAAGCGAGATATTGTCTATGTAGGGCCTGTGCAAATCTAATTTCTTTCTATCGATCTTTGTCGCGGAGCGTTCGGCAAGCTCATCAATGCTCCCCAGGCATTCCGTATGTTGGCATTGCTGACAAACCCAAATCGGCAGCGGCGTGCCCC
This sequence comes from Patescibacteria group bacterium, assembly GCA_044868145.1. GTDB lineage: Bacteria > Patescibacteriota > Patescibacteriia > UBA10025 > JBIOWE01 > JBIOWE01. The sequence goes on along the minus strand of JBIOWE010000006.1, from coordinate 28,426 downwards.
AATACCGCTCGCGTGAAAACGCCCAATCCTTCACTTCGTTGAGCCATTCGCCAAAGCGGCCCGTTTTTACGTACGGCGGCACCCAATTCACCTGTTGATTATTCGCGATGAGTTGTTTGCGCAGTTTGCTCATGGCAACGAACCAAGAATCTTTGGCATAGTACAGCAAAGGAGAGTCGCATCGCCAGCAGAACGGGTAGGAATGTTTATGCTGTTCCGACTTATACAGTAAGCTGCGTTTCCGAAGGTCCGCGACAATATCTTTTTCTGCTTCATTCACAAACTTGCCGGCCCAGGGTTTGACTTCTTGAGTAAAACGACCGGCCTGATCGACCGTATGGTGTTTCGGGAGTCCCAGCTTCTCACCCAGTGCATAGTCATCCTCGCCGTACATAACTGCGGTGTGCACAATACCTGTTCCTTCCGCGATTGTAACAAAATCCGCAGCCGCAACGTAGTACGCCTTCTTGCCTTCGAGAGGAATAAACGGGTACAGGGGCTCGTATTCAATGCCAACGAGGTCTTGTCCTTTCATTTCTTCCAGGATTTTGTGCTTGCCGTCCAAAATAGTGAGGCGATCCTTGGCGAGGATATAAACATCATCCCCCTGTTTCACTTTTACATACGAAATGTTCTTGCCAACCGCCAAAGCGACATTCCCCGGCAGCGTCCACGGCGTAGTCGTCCACGAGAGAAAAAAGGTGTTTGCTTTGTCAGCCTTTTTCTTTTTTCCCTTATTGAGCGTAAGTGAGTCCTTGAGGCGAAACTTGACGTACACAGACTCTTCAGTGATTTCTTTATACCCTTGGGCCACTTCGTGCGACGAAAGCGCGGTGCCGCAACGCGGGCAGTGGGGCACCACCTTGTACCCCCGATAGAGCAAACGCTTCTCCCATATCTGCTTGATGATCCACCAGAGCGACTCTATATACGTATTCTCATACGTGATATACGGATGCTCAAGGTCAAGCCAAAAACCGATGCGCTTGGTCATTTGTTCCCATTCCGTCTTGTATTTCCAAACGCTCTCCTTACATTTTTCATTGAACTTCTCGATGCCGTATTTCTCAATGTCCGGCTTGCCGGAAAGTTTCAATTGTTTTTCTACTTCAAGCTCTACGGGCAAACCATGCGTGTCCCATCCGGCTTTTCGTTCAACAAAAAATCCACGCATCGTTTTATATCGCGGGATCACGTCTTTGTAGGCGCGGCTGAGGACATGGTGGATGCCGGGACGGCCGTTTGCCGTTGGCGGCCCTTCAAAAAAAACGAACGGTTTCCCGTTTTTTGTCCGCTCAAGTGACGTCTCAAAGATTTTTTCCTTTTCCCAAAAACGCAGCACCTTCTCTTCCGTCTCCGGGAAATTCGGTTTTGTGTTTTCTTGTTCCATGAGTCTTTGACTAATCGTTATTGTACCGAAAAAGCGGCTTCTTGACAAGAATCCAAAACTGGTGTAGCCTTAGCTGTTCAGAAACTACTTGCACCTTAAAATTCACAAGGAGGGGAAAATGAGGAACGTTCTTTTTTACGTGTTGAGATTTTTTATTCGCGTGGTCGTACAATGCTACTCTATTTTCTATCGGCTGCTGCCGAAAGACCCAAGTCTGTATGAGCCGCTTCTTGACCAGGTAAAGAATCTTGACGACGCGGCAAAAAAATTCGAGCTATTTATTCATTCCCATCAGACACAGGGCTCGGAAATCTCCGTCACGGAACTTATGAACGCGACCCAGCGGTCTAAGCGCGAGAGCGACGTGCTGTTTAACGTGACATACTTCAGGCTAAAAAAGTCGGTTCTGCCTCCCTATCCGAAAAAGGACATCCATGACGTGGCGCGAATCGTTCGTTTAATCACTCATGAGCTGGAAGATCTTTGCCAGGCGCTTTTCACTCACAAAATAGAAAAAGCCAACAGCACCCTACAACATCTCGGCGGATTGATCACTGACGCTATTCATAACCTTACAGGCATGGTCGAGTTATTGCCGCCTCAGAAGCTTAATTCAACGCGGATTAACGAATACTGGCGGGAGGTCGACCTTTGTGAGAAAAAGAGTGACGCAAAACTGTTGGAAGCACAGGTTGAGCATTTACAATCTTTGAACACCGTCCAAGAAATTGCACGCACGCTCACCTGGCTCGAAATTTATGCAAGCGCCGAGGAGTTACTCGACCACTGCGAACGTCTCGCTCTGAGCATCAAACGGATGCTGAATATCGACTAACATCGAAAAAAGCCCTTACGAATACCAAGGGCTTTTTCTTTTTTCCATCGATTACTTTTTGAGGCTTTCGTAGACTTTTTTCGTTTCTCGCGCGCAGCGGTCCCACGAAAACTTTTTTGCTTGCGCTCTTCCCTTTTGTACGAATGCTTCGCGAACCGAGGAGCTGCTTAACATTTTCTTGAGCGCGGCGGCGAGCTCGTCATCTTTTTCGGGATCAACGAGCGTACCGGCATCGCCGACGACTTCAGGGATCGAGGACACATTACTGGCGATGAGCGGCGTCCCAAGCGCCATCGCTTCAACCATTGTCAGGCCGAACCCTTCATAGAACGATGGGTTCACGAAGCAGCTGGCCCGTTTGATGAGTTCTATCTTGTCATTATGCGTAATATAACCGACGTACTGCACGTGCTTCTTCAACCCAAGCTCACGTATTGCATCAAAAATTTCTTCGTGCTTCCAACCTTTGTGTCCGGCAAGAATGAGCTTGTAAGCTTCGAATTTTTTATCCCAGGTCAGCAATTTTTTGTACGCCCTAAGAAGCGTCAAGAGATTTTTCCGCGGCTCGAGCGTTCCAACGAAAAGAATGTATTTTGAGCCGATGTTTCTTTGTGAAACTTTGTCGATAGCGCGTGAGTGAACCGGAATTTTCTCAACCTGCACGCCTTCGTAGATCACGACAACTTTTTTTGAAGGCACACTAAACAGATCTTGGAGATCGCGTTTGGTGCTTTTTGACACTGCAATGATTCTATTCGCTTTCTTGACGCTTTGCGGAACTAAAAGCCGTGTGCTGAAAATTTGACCCGGGAACCACCCTGGATTCTTATAAATCGCAAGGTCGTGAATTGTAATAACAGCCTTTTTAGGATACGCGAGAGGGATAACGTTCGCCGGCGAATGATACACGTCCAGCCGTTCTTTCAATAAATAAGCGGATGTTAGCATGTGCGAATACGCGAACGGCAAAAACTTCTTATATTGCGAAAAAGGGAAATGCCGTATCCGGACATTTTTTTGGTCGAACTCACGCGTGTCGCGTACGCGCCAATCGAAAAACAATACGTACTCATTCGTCTTGTCGATCCGTAAAAGGTTTTTGACAAGATAGTATGTGTAATGTCCGACGCCGGCGCGTTCGCCGAGCTCGGGATTCAAAATTGTCCTGCAATCTATTCCAATACGCATAGACGAAAGCTAATGGCTAATAGCATATTGCCTATAGTTCCAAGCGGGATTTCCCTATAAGCCATACGCTATATGCTATAAGCTATCACATCTTCTCTGGCGCGTTGATGCCCATAGTATGCAAGCAGCCTGCCAGAACGATTTTTGTTGCTTCCACGAGCTGCCGTCGTCGCTCATTCACTACGCCTCGATCGATCACACGGTACTTCGTATAAAATTCATGAAACTTCGTTGCAAGGGCCATTCCGTAAAAGGGCAGGCGTTGAACTTGATAGCTCTGGCTCACTTCTTCGACAAGTCCCGGCCACTTCAGAAGCTCCTTGATCAGGCCGTACTCTCCTCTCTCGAATTGTCCAACTTTTTGCCCACTCGTGTTTTCTTCTTTCCGCTTCTTTTTGTGTTCTTTCTCTACATTTCTGATTATACTACAGATTCGTGCATGGGCATATTGAACGTAGTATACGGGGTTCTCTTCAGACTTCTTTTTCGCCAAATCGATGTCAAAGTCCATATGTGTGTTTGGCGCGTGCATCAAGAAGAAAAAGCGGGCGGCGTCAAGACCAACTTCATCTATAACTTCCTCAAGCGTTACGTAGGTTCCCAGCCGTTTGGACATTTTTACTTCCTGGCCGGCGCGAATGAGCCGCACAAGCTGCATGAGTATAAAGTCGAGCCTGTTGCCGACGCCGAGCGCTTCCATGGCGGCACGGACGCGCGGCGGGTAGCCGTGATGGTCCGCGCCGACGATATTAATGATACGATCGAACTTCCGTTTTGTAAGCTTTTCGTAATGATACGCAATATCGGAAAGAAAATACACGGGCTCGCCGTTTTCACGGATTACGACGCGATCCTTGTCATCGCCGAACTGCGTTGTTTTCATCCAGAACGCGCCATCGTGTTTATAAATAAGACCTTTGGCTTTGAGCAATTTCAGCACACGGTCTACGCTGCCTGAACGATACAGCGACCGCTCGGAGAAAAATTTGTCGAACTGAATGTTCAGTTTGTGGCGTATCACACGCTGGATGCCTTTCAGCATTTTATCGAGGATGCGCATCTTCACTTTGTCGCGGATGTCTTCTAACTTCTGCGCTGCGGATAATTTATAATTCGGCAGGTACAGGGTTTTAGCGAGTTCATCGATATACGCGCCTTGATAACAATAATCCGGATATTCGATTTTGATGCCCTTATGCTGCCAGTAGCGGCGGAGCACGGACTCGGCGAGAATGTTCACTTGGTTGCCAATGTCATTCACGTAATATTCGCGCCATGGCTTGTAGCCAGCCAGCTCAAAAATATTCGCCAGGACGTCGCCCGTGAACCCACCGCGGCCATTGCCAAGGGTGAGTGGGCCGGTCGGGTTTGCTGAGATGAACTCAACATTGATTCGCTTGTTCCTGCCCATCGTGCTTGTCCCAAACCTCGCCTTTTGCTTAAGGATCGCATCAAGTTGGCGCTGGAGCCAAACTTCACCCAGAAAAAAGTTCACAAACCCAGGGCCAGCAATCTCAATTCGCTTGATTGCGGGCATCGTGAATTGCGCAATCTTCCCAGCAATCTGCCGCGGCTCTTCATGAACCAGCGGCGCAAGTTTCATCGCAATGTTGGTCGAGTAATCGCCGTATCTCGTGTCTTTCGGATATTCAATATCAACCACTGGCACGCGTTCTTCCAAATTCGGCCAGGTTTTGAGAATCACGGCTTTCAGTTTTTTCTGAAGTTGGTTTTTGAGGTTCATGGTTCAATTATATCATAACGTGGCCCTCTTGTTGTCATTTCGAGGAAGCCGAGAGAAGTCGAGGCTGACGAGAAATCTCCTTGCCAATACCTCCTCATCTGGAGATTTTTCCTCCCTCTAGTCGTCGAAATGACAAAGAAAAAAGCAGTAGGGTTATTTCCTACTGCTTTTGGTGAAAGGTCGGTGGCTGCAGTGCAGTTTTTTGGACTTTACCTCCAAAAATTCTATGGCTTGGTCCAAAATGGTAACAAATGGTGTGTCATCACGCGTAACCCCCCGTGGAATCCTCTGGATGTCGTGCGCCAATACTTGCTTGCCAGACGCTTCACCTACAGCTTCCCACAAAGCTCTGCTCAAACGCAAACAGTGCTGGGAAAACGTGATAGCGTTTTTAGGAGGAATGGATGCGCACTTTACTGGATCACCGAAAGGCAAGCAATACGGTAAGGCTACATCAGGACATAATGGTTCGACCGTACCATCCGATTGGATTCTTCCAACAGTTCTACCTGACAGTGGCACGCCTACGAAGAAGTCACGCTCGCATACCCAATCAATCACTGATGGAAATTCGTATGCAGCATGGAGCGAAACGTCTTGGTGCGCTTTAACAAGATGGTTATTCGGTCGGTCAATCAAGATGCCGACAACAATGTTTGCTACGACCACTCTTTCTTGCTTACACATCTCGTAAATGCGTAGTAGTGTATCTCCTGAAAAACATCCATCGTCGACAAGCGTGATAGGCTGCCCCTTGGGTAGCTGTCTGATTTGTTCAACAAGCGTTGGGCTACCCGGTCGTTGTGCTTCTCCGAGAATTTCCAGCGTGGCGGCATCAGCAATGCGGTTGCTTTCTAGATGAAAAGCCGTGCTGTTGTAAATCTGGTCAACAGAAATAATAAATGCATTAGGCGAGACGTCGACAAGCTCTCTCATCTTCCTCTGCATATCGTGTGCTCGAATGAAAAGGACATCTTCGAAACTAAAATGCAACGAGCGAATGAGCGCATCTTGCAGCGTCAGAAAAAACTTTACGTTTGGAAGGACGAATCCGCTTTGGCGTGCCCATCGTTCCATCAATAATACAACGTCTTCAGTCACAACATATGGTTTCATGATTACTCCTTTTTCTTGTGGATGTGTTCGAGAATTTCAAGAGCGCCGGCCGTGTATGGCTTACGAGCAACATAATCAGCAACTGCCTTCAAGTCATCCGTGGCGTTTTGCACAGCGCAAAGTTTCTGGGCGTACGGTCGAAGGGGTAGCTCACCGGCGTCATTACCGAGTACAACCAGGGTACGGTTTGGATAATGGTTTAAAAGCACCGGCATAGCGATCCCTTTGTTGACGTCTGGATCGCTCACGATGACTATTTCGTATGCTGGATTTGGGGCAAAATGTAACTGGTGAAGCCCGGATTTGGCAAGCGTCTGACGAGCAATCTCGACCCCTTTTTCAAAAAGGAGACCGTTCATCGCAAGCCCTCTCGCTCCATAAAAAATCCGCACATGAAAACTCATGCTATGTTGCCGACTTCTATTCATGATGATTACGCCACGTTTATTATCCCGTTTGGCGATACCCTGTTGCAAAATCCGCAGGTAGTCATCTTCGATAACCTGCATGTCGCCTTCGAAACCTCGGCGCAATGCCTCCATCATATCGCGCTTCAGCTTTGGCCAGTCGACTCGTTGGTCACTGGTGATAATCTTATTGCCATTGGGCAGAATGATATAAGCTCCTTTTTCTGCAATAATAGGCCCATTGAATCGAAACCGTGTCTGCCAACGCTCCAATGTTACTTGTGAGCTGTCAGAGATAAGACCAAGGACTGTTCCCCGATCAATGCACCTCTGTACTACCGCGTGGATCCTATCAATAGGTATTGTTGGCTCGTACTGGCGGTTAATGAGCGTTAAATCTAAATCCGAAAGGATTAAGTACTTCTGCATGTGTTCCTCCATTTTCTGGTTTTAAATTGTTAAAGAACAATTCGACGTTTTCTTATTTTTTTCTCAATTGCAATTTCTTTTCTAATTCTTCAATCGCTTTCAATGCTACTTGAATGGTGGCATCAATTCCGTCATCAGCTTTTGGCGAAGTCTCGAGATGATAAATCAGATCCGGATTTTTCGCGATCTCTTCCAACGGTTCAGATGTGTTTACAGCAAGTACGGCACCGGCTTTCAAACCGCGCAGTCGTGCGGTGACAAAAACTGTCGAACATTCCATTTCAGAACTGACCAATACTCCGCTCTTATATTCTGGAATTTCCGTGAGTCTTAAGAAATTCTGTGCTGGTTCATAAAACGCGTCGTGCGTTCTGTTCACACCAACAAAATACACCTTGCCCAGCTCTTTCGCGGCTTGCTGTAATGCATCAAATACCTCCGGTGCGGGAACGGCATCAAATCCTGATTCAACATATTCTGGTGTCGTACCCTCATTTCGCAGCGCTCGAGAAGGAATGATGAGGTTGCCAGGCTGAATTTCTTTTTTCAAAGCACCGCACGTGCCAACGCGAATAAAAACCTTAGCACCGACGTTCGAAAGTTCTTCAACCGCAATGGCTGCGGATGGTGAACCGATTCCGGTTGACGTCGCCGAAATGGGTATACCTTTGTACATGCCAGTGTACGTCAAGAACTCACGATTAAACACAATTTCTTTCGCTTCATCCCAATACTTCACAATGCGCTTGATGCGACCAGGATCGCCGGGCAGCAAAACGTAAGGACCGATATCGCCTTGTTTGATTTTTAAGTGTGGTTGCAGTTTTTCCATAAGAATTATTTCTAGCAGAAGTATAATGTAGTATGTCAAGAGTAAATAAAAACTCCCGTCCCCAAAGCACTACCTATAGAAAGGTACTGCATGAAGGAACGAGAGTCTAATCCCGCGGTCCCATCCTTCTTCCCGGACTTTGCTATTCATGCAACATCCAGGCACTTCGTTCAAGGTTCACGATGGAGTGACCACCGTCTCTGGTTTTGACCAAAGCTGCTTTAAGGGTGTGTTCGAAAGCCGTAGAACGCCTATCTCGCACTGCCATAGGCTCGCTCATGATCTACCGCGCCATCTACTTTTCCCTTATGTTAGCGCATTTGTACAAATGTTTTAAAAGAGTAATCCCAACTTTACAGTGTCCAGAGTAACTTGTCAAGTTCATCGTGTGGATAAGGCATTGCCTGTCTTCCAAATGTCACGAGAAATAAAAAGTCACAGACCATTTTGATCTGTGACTTTAGGTGCTTTCTTATTAAGAGAGCATCTGCCTAATAAAGGGAATGAGCTGTTTTCTTTCAATAGATGTTTGTTTCGATGTATCCTCCAGAGCTCGTAAGAGTTCTTTCACGGTAACCGTTCCTGCCGTGAACTCTTTTGGACCCGCGATAACTGCCAGCGGGATACTCTGTCGATTGGCATATTGTAATTGCTTACCAATAGGTGCCTTTTCGCCCATATAGAGTTCCGCGGGAATGCCTGCGCGTCGGATCTCTCCAACAATCTGCAGGTAGTCGTTCATGCGATTCCAGTCAAGAATCGTCACAAGCACTTGCGCAGGCGTGGGCTGCGATTTGATGAGATCCAGTGCCTCGAGCGCTGCCAATAATCGATCAACACCGATTGATGCCCCCGTTGCTGGCACGTCTTCGCCGAGGAATCGTCCAATCAGACGATCGAACCTCCCGCCTGAGAATACGCTTCCAAATCGTTCCGCGTCCAGTAATGACGTTTCAAACACCGGTCCGGTGTAGTAAAGAAGGCCACGTGCAATTGACAGATCGATGGTGTATCGATCTTCTGGAATCTCCAGGGACCGAAGGCCCTGTAAGATTGCCGCGAGCTCCTGTATCCCTTCCCGAGCGCCCGCAAGATCATCAAAGAACTCGCTTAGCTGCTTCAGAACTTCGTCATTGTTACCGCGGATCTTCAAAAAATTCAACACTGTATCGGCGGATGACTCAGGTAAACCAAGGCAACGTGCACTCGCAACAATTTCTCGCTGGTCAACTCCGGGTTCACCCTGTCGCATTAACTCTTCCTTTACACCATCAAGGCTAAGTTTTTCGACCTTATCGAGGATGCGGAAAACATCAACCGCGAAGAAAGGATCAATGCCAGCTTTTTGTATCAAACGATTCAGTACTTTCCTATTGCTGAAACGAATGATAAACCGTTGAACGCCAAGTGCGCTGAGTGTATCATACATGATCGCTATGATCTCGGTGTCCGCAGCCATGGACGATGTACCGACGATGTCTGCGTCAAATTGCAGAAATTCTCGGAAACGTCCAGGGGCTGGCTTGTCAGCTCGCCACACGGGCGCAACATGATACCGTTTGAATGGACGAGGCAAGTCAGGATACATTGCCACCACGCGCGCCAGAGGAACAGTGAGATCAAACCGGAGCGCCGCAGGCTCTCCATCTGGATCTTTCAACGTAAAGATGTCCATGTCTGTTTGTCCTCCGTATTGGCCGGTGAGTACTGGCAACCATTCTATCGCTGGTGTATCGAGCGGAACAAATCCGTACAGTTCATACACCGATCGTATCGTTGCGATCATGCCCTGTCGAGCCATCATTTGGCTTGGGAGATAATCCCTCATTCCACGCAAGATCTTCGGCTGTATTCTATCTTGTTTTTCTTGATTCACTACGTACCACCTCCTCTGGTAGTAAATATTAGAGGCGACGGGATTCGAACCCGTGTTTGTTGGGCCACAACCAACCGTGCTGGGCCACTAGCACTACGCCTCCAATTTTATGTGGCTAGAATTCAATGTACTCTTTTACCGCTTCGATGATTTTATTGGAACTAATCAGTTTTCTTACAGCACTGATTTTGTCTGATAGCATCTCATCTTGCTCGAGATATGGCACAAACTTGCGGACTTCATCGCGTATCTTCATGGCAGCTCCCGAAAAGTCCTTAAAACCGGTTTTTATTCTGAGATCCATTGCCTGACAGGCGCATAAAAACTCAATCGCAAGAACGTTCGTCACGTTCCCGATAATCTCTCGGGCCTGCCGAGCAGCAACGGGCCCCATGCTCACATGATCCTCTGAATCAGACGCAGTAGGGATCGAGTCAACACTCGCGGGGTGACATAACACTTTATTCTCAGAAACTAGAGCAGCTGCAGTATACTGAGCGATCATAAAACCGGAGTTGAGCCCACTTTTACCTTTCGGCTCTATCAAACATTCTGGCAAGCCACCGTTATGATTCTCGTCAATGAGCTTGAACGTTCTCCGTTCGGAAATGCTGCCAATCTCCGCCATGGTAATTTTTAAAAAATCCATTACCTGACTGATCGGCTGACCATGAAAGTTGCCGCCCGAAAAAGAATCGCCTAACTCGATGGATATCAACGGGTTATCAGTGGCTGAATTAATTTCGATTTCCAAAACCTGACGAATGAATGATAGGTTGGTCCACGCAGCACCATGAACTTGAGGAGCGCACCGGATGGAATAGGAATTTTGCACTGATTCCTTGCGTTTTTCCGGGGCCTGATTTTCAGAAAGATTAAGCACCATGCTCCCCTCACACAGCTGACGCATGTTTTTTGCAGCCTTTTGCTGACCGGGATACGGACGAGCTTCGTGAATAAACTCCATGAAGGGAGATGTATGGCCTAAGACAGCTTGCACCGTTAGAGATAGGGCAATGTCCGCTGTGGTTACCAATCGACATGCATCATGATACGCAAGTACACCTATGGCGGTCATGACTTGTGTCCCATTCGTTAAAGCCAGTCCTTCTTTGTAGCTTAACACAATGGGTTCAAGACCGACCTTCCTCAACGCATCAGCGCTATTGTAAACCTCTCCCCCAAACACGGCTGATCCGTGGCCAATCATGCTGGCTGTCATGTGTGCCAGCGGAGCCAAGTCGCCACTCGCGCCGACAGATCCCTGCTCTGGTATCACAGGATAGATGCCTTTGTTGAGCATATCAATCAAAAGCTGTAATGTTTCCAACCGAACACCAGAATATCCCTTCGCAAGAGTGTTAGCGCGCAAAAACATAATTGCACGGACAATCTCGATTGGGAACAAATCCCCGACGCCGGCAGAATGACTTAGAGCAATATTCCTTTGAAGCAACTCAGCGTCTTCGGGAGTCAGTATTTTTGAATTTTGGAATTGACCAAAGCCAGTCGTAATACCGTATCGGACGAGCCCTTGTTCGACAATATGGTCGACCACGGCCCGAGAATCTTTCACTTTCTTCTTTGCCTCTTCAGAAATTTCTACATGTGGGCACCTATGCTCCCCATCTTCTACGCTTCCTCTGGCAACCAGTACAACATCTTCGATTGTTAAACTGTTGCCATCAATAATGACTTTCTTCATTTCTTTGAACCTCCTGAACTTTTTCAGTTCTGCTGTTGCTTGTTTATACGGGTTTAGAAAATCAACAGTATAGCACTCCGCTACTACTCACATTCACCTCCTTTTCTAGCGCTAATTGATGAATTTTCAACGTTCAAAACCAATAGAGAATCTTAGCATCTATCATCTGGCCGCGTCAAGCTTTCTATGCACAATCGCTCTACAACAGAGAGATTCTCAATGGGTTGACAAAATAAAGTAACAGCGCTAGGATATCAAAACAAACAAGGAGGAGGAACCATGGCACATTCAAATAAAGAGGTTTTCTCTTTGCTCGAGAAATCTTTTACAAAGGCATTTGGGATGCCTGCTGGATTGATTGAGCAAGTGACACGGCAGTGGGGAGAAAAATGGGCAACATGGAGCAACGATAAGTTCGATTTTGAGCGGATGACATCATTACTGGCTGGTATTTTTCTGGAGCATAACATAGAGGTCATATGCGAAGGGACTGTTACCAACACAAAAGGACTCGAGACGATCGTGTGTGGTTATAGCCGACTTCAAGCAGTACGGATTCAACAAGCAAGGGGGCTTGAATCGCTCGACAAAGCAATTGCCTCGGCTCGATTTCAAAGTTTCGTGAAAGACATTTTCACTTCCCTTATCAGTGTGTACATTATCGAAACTATCGCTGCGGCTGAGAAGCTGAGAAAGAGTGTTCGCGAATCCAACTTTGGTCGGTAAGACCAGTAATAAGCCTATCACAATGATAGGCTTTTGTTTTCACAAAATGATATAATGCCAGAACATGACACTTATTGTAAAAAATAAAAAGGCGCTGTTCGACTATGACGTTCTAGAAAAATTCGAAGCTGGCATTGTGTTGACGGGACCAGAAGTGAAGTCGGCAAAACGCGGCCAGGTCAATTTAACCGGCAGCTATGTGGTGCAAAAAGGCGGTGAGCTTTGGCTTTTGAATGGTCACGTTGCCCCCTACCGCATGGCATTGCAGTCTTTCTATGACCCGACCCGTGACCGGAAGTTGCTTCTCAAGAAGCATCAGGTCGCCACGCTGATCGGCAAAATCCACGCGAAAGGGTTGACAGTGCTCCCGCTTTCTGTTTATACTAAAGGCGGTTTCGTGAAAATCGAGGTTGGCGTGTGCCGCGGCAGGCGGCAATTCGATAAACGGCAGATTCTGAAAAAACGCGAAACCGACCGTGCAATACGCCGAATAATGAGAGGAAAGACGTAGGCACCTGAATGCTTTTTTGCGAAGGTTCGGAAACACTTTCAATAAAGGGTTTCCGAAAAAAGAATCCATCGCGAAGTTTGGGTTACAAGGTCCCAAACTGAGCGATACAAAAACTTTTGCGGAAAGCGTCGAAAACTACTTTTAAAAAAGGAGTTTTCGAAAATCTTGGGGATGCTCAATAATCGATAGAGGATCTTTGTCAAAACGGCAAGCCGTCCGCTCTACGGTGCGACGTAAAACCAACGTAGAATCTCATAAATGCCAAATCATTTGTGAACAAAGTGAAGACAGCATTTGCGAATGCATTTGCGGTTCCTTCACTCGCTGTTGCCTAAAACGCTTCAGCCATCGAGATCGGCGACTCCTACTAGCCGAACCCTCGGTGTCAAATTAGTAGGATAGGGCTCGCTGTTCCTTCCGGCGCGTCCGAAAACAACGAAGGATTGGGTAGCGAGGCTTTTGCACATTTTGACCTTGTTGCCTGAAACCTTGAAATGCGCTACGCTTGTAGATGTTTTGATACGGAAAATCTAGACGCGGGTGAAATACCCGCCATCTCCACCACGTAAAGTCACTCACTTTGTTCGTGACCACGTGGTGGAACCACCTATCCGAGACCACGCTAGGAAACCTTCAAACAATAAACTTTACGTATAGTCACGTGGTCGCCGATCAGGCGACTTTACGTGACACATAATAATAAATGTTTTATACGGTCTATCTCTTAGAAGATGAACAGAAAAAGTGGTACATCGGGTACTCGTCAAATCTCAAACTGCGAATCGAGCAACATCAAACAAAACATGTCATTTCCACAAAAAACAGAAAGAATTTACGCGTCATATATTCAGAGTGTTATTTACATAAGCAAGACGCGAAAGGCAGAGAACGCTTTCTAAAAAGTGGCGCAGGCCATAGATTTCTCAAAAAACAGTTACGACAGTACCTTTCGTCTAACCATTAACTCCTCACACCCATTCAAACAAAACGTCCTCGGGTCAACGAGCAGATACGCGCCCCGCGTGTCCGGCTCATCGATGAAACCGGCCAACAAGTTGGCATCGTTGCCACGAACGAAGCATTAGCTCGCGCACGCGAAAAGGAGTTAGACTTAATCGAAGTGGCGGCTCAAGCAGATCCGCCCGTTTGTAAAATTCTCAATTATGGCTCGTACCTGTATCAACTGGAGAAACAAGAAAGGAAACAAAGAGCAAAACAGAAAAGAATTGAGGTAAAGGGCATTCGCCTTTCGCTCAAAATTGGCCCCCACGACCTGGAGTTGCGCAAAATGCAAACGTTGAAATTCTTCGAAAAGGGCGACAAGGTGAAAGTAGAGATTATCTTGCGTGGACGCGAACGCGCCTTCGCGGATCGCGCTCGAGGCATTATGGAACAATTCGTCAAGTCGTTGGGCGATCAAGCAATGATCGAGCAGCCATTTACGCGTCAAGGCGGCCGACTCGCTATGCTCGTAAGCAAAAAGTAGACAACCCCTATGCCAAAGCAGAAGACACACAAAGCAACAGCCAAGCGCTTTCACTTCTCGGGAAAAGGCAAAGTTTTGCGGCGCAGGAGCGGGCAAGATCATTTTAACGCGCGCGAATCAGGCAACGAGACCCGCCGAAAGCGAGGAGACGTCCGTGCGCCAAAATCCTTTACAAAAACAATTAAAACGTTGACTAACTAGACAAGAGTCGTATGCGCATCAAACGAGGCACAATGCACGTGAAGCGGAGAAAGAATATCCTGAGAAGAACCAAGGGTTATCTTTGGGGTCGCAAGAACAAGATTAAATTGGCGAAAGTCGCCGTCCTGAAAGCCGGTGTGCACGCATATCGTAGCCGCAAGCGAAAAAAGCGGGACTTTCGCGCGCAGTGGAATATCCAAATCAACGCTGCCGTAAGGCCATACAACATGAGCTACAGTCGCTTTATACACGCGCTCAAAGAACACAAGATTGGACTAGATAGAAAGATACTCGCACATCTCGCGGAACACGAACCGGAAATTTTTCAGAAAGTTGTAGAAACGGTCAAGAAATAATTACAAAAAAAACGCCTCAAGAATAAAGGGCGTTTTTTATTTCTAATTAGTTGAGTTGTTTTGCCAAACCCTCTGCCCAATCGCGAACCAGCGCTCGATTGTTGTTAAGATCGTAAAAGAAACCGTCCACGCGTAAGCCCTCGCCTACTCTTTTACCTTGGATTTGTTGGACGAATTTTTCAAGATGAGCCACTGCCCCGCAAAAATGAGTGTACCGCGAGTCTCCAAGTCCGAAGACGGCGAACGGTTTACCCGGGAACGCCTTCTGACCAACACGTTCTATAAAATCGACGCAATGGTCGGGCAATTGTCCGTCGAGTTTCTTTTTTTCCACAACTCGCTCCCACGTGCAAGAACCAAGGACGATGAAATCTGCGCGTTCGAGATCTGTTGGACCCGCGTCTTGGACTGGCATAACCGTAGCCATATGGCCTTTTTCCACGAGCACATCATGAATAATTTGACTAGCTCCAAGTGTGCCACTGGAATTGGTAGCGTAGACAATAAGGATGTTCATATCTCTATAATCATTATACTCCACAGCATAGCTTTAAGTGAAGCCACCTAGACAGTCTGCATTTTCTTTGTTACGATAAGAGACGCTTAGTAAATGAATCACCAAGCGGACCCGTAGTGTAGCCCGGTCAACACGTCCCCCTGTCACGGGGAAGATCACCGGTTCAAATCCGGCCGGGTCCGCTTGGTGATTGCATAACTCCTGCCTGCCCCGCACTTTTCGAACCTTGCGAGAAATAGTTGCGGGGTCACGGGGAAGTCGTCTCTTCGACGACCAGCCGAAGAGGCTGGATCGTCCCGCCTTGGCGGGGCCGGGTCCGCTGAACAGAGGATTTTTTTGATTCCAAAAAGGCGCGAACCTCCCGCGCCTCCTTTTTACTTATTACTGATTACGGGTTACTTATTACGGATTGCTGATTTACAAACTCCCAGCTTCAATGACTCGCACGTTCGGTGCGCCTATACTGCGCGGAATGGTCAACACCTCGTCAACGCCATCGCCATCCACGTCGCCGCCAGCCACGTTCACGCCGCCGAGGAACGCGCCACTGTAGGCGTAGAAGGACGTTTGTAATACCTCGCGAATATTGTAAATTTTCACCTGGGGTTGTGCATTCTCACCAACGCCGACGATAATTTCTTTCGTTCCGTCGCCATCAATGTCTGCACCGGCTACGGACACACCTCCCCGATACGACGACGAGAACGCATAAAAGCCCGGCGAAAGGCGTTTAATCAAGTTCGCGCGAATTTGGAATATTTGAATGTGCGGCGCACCAAACTCTGGACCAGTCACAATCTCGTCTTTGCCGTCGCCATCCGCGTCAACGGTCGCTACTTTGATGCCGCCGCGGAAGGTAAATTTATCGTAGGCAAAGAAATTCGAGAGCACACGCCCGGTTGACGAATACACAATAACTTGAGCGCCGCCACCCCGTCCGGCAGTAACAATAATTTCTTTCGCACCATCGCCGTCAGTATCGCCGCATGTGACGTACGCGCCGCCGAGGAACTTACCATCGAGCGCGAAGAACCCTGTGGAAAGTGGCGTACCATACCCGTCAAAAATGCGAACATGCGGCCGACCACCTGGGCCAGGAACGGTCACGATCTCATCTACCCCGTCGCCCGTGACATCGCATGCAGCAACACGCACGCCGGTACGCAAAGTACTGGCGTAAGCAAAGAATTGGGCTTTCACATTACCGCTACCGTCGAACACATGCACCTGCGGACCCATACCGTTCCCCGTGCCTGAGATGACTTCTGCTTTGCCATCGCCGAGCACGTTTCCGGAGGCAACGTAAAACCCCCCGCGAATGGTTGAAGCATACGCAAAGAAGGAAAACCCGGGTACAGCTTGCGGCAACCCGGAAATTGTTTCAGCCGTCTTGCCCGAATACGGATAATAGATATTTGGCGTGTTCCCTGCGGCGTCGGTTATGCCAAGTCCTCGTTCAAGGGTTGTTTCTTGGCCATCGAGATTACGCACGGTCACGTCGTACCATCCCGGGCTCAGTTGAGAAAGAGGAAGTTTTACGGCGAGCGCAGTACCTGTTTGGACGTAAGTTTTTTCCGACTCAATGTTCACGAAAAACGTGCGGGCGCCATACCGGAAATTCGTTCCGTTGACTTTCACCTGAAGTCCGCTGCCCTGATCCCACGCGGGATTCACCTGATTCGGCGAAACACTTGAAAGCGTCGGCGCGGGCTCGGCAAATGGCGCTGTGCCCGTGATATCGATTCGCCGCACCAAATCGTTCCATGAATCAGCCACGAACAAGGCGCTGCCAAGCGTGTCCGGCGCCAATCCTTTCAAATTATTGAACTCAGCGAGCGTTCGACTGCCGTTGGCGAATCCACGAATGCCTGAACCTGCAATGAGCTTTGTCAGTTTTGTTGACGGATCAATGAGTCGAACGCGGAATGAACCAGCTTCAGTAAAGTAGAGCAAGCCGTCTGCGCCCATTTTGATGTATTCAGGGAACGACAGGACGGCGTCTATGCCTACGGCTTCCCTGTACCCGGCAGATCCGTTACCAGCCATCGTTGTCACTGCGCCGGTAGCATTGTCAATGCGGCGAATCCGATGGTTATTCGTGTCTGCAACATACAAATATTTATTATCGCTGCTGATAGTAATGCCAAATGGTTTGTTGAATTTAGCAGCAGTCCCCGTGCCATCCGCGTAGCCCGCTGTACCGCCGCCGGCGACGAGGAACGTTTGGCCGTCGGAGAGGCGTACTTTGCGAATGCGATTGTTGCCCGTGTCCGTGACGTAGAGAAATGTATTCGTTGAGTCAATGGTAATGCCTGCAGGATTTTGGAAATAAGCGCATCCCGCTTGGCCAGTTGTTCGTACGTCTCCGCAATTGTTACCTTCCTGATAGCCGTTGTTTTGCGTGCCGTTGGTATTGATAAGACCCGCCCCGGTCACGAGAAAACTCGCGATAGGTGATGCGGTCAGATTAATACCTCGTATGCGATTGTTCCATCGATCAACGACGTAGAGTCGTGTGCCCGCAGAATTAATGGTAATCCCTTGAATGGTCGAAAAACGCACTGGTAACGGATCGGAATCAGTGCCTTCGCCTCGATAGTTATCCACGACTGAACCAATGACGTGCGTTACCTCACCGGTCGTACGATTAATCCTGCGGACCATATTGTTCATCGCGAGATAGATCCACGACCGATCACTGCTCATCACCAGGTCGTATGGCCGGCCGAGCACTGCCGTAGATGCGGTGCCCGTCCGATTGCCAAAACGGTCTTTACCGGCAAATAAACTATTCGTGTTGCCGTCGTCTGGATCGAATTGCCGGATTGTGCCAAGACCTGCGTTGATCACGTACACCGTACCGCCATATTCAACAATGCCAGAAGGAAAAATCATCACTTCCTGCGTTGTATCTTGGTAGATAAGCGACGTCGCGCCTGTTGTAAGGTCGATCTTTCGTACACGGTCAATCGTCGCGTTGTCATGGTCGCTGACATAGAGCGTATTGCCGGACACAAACACGCCCCAGACGTTCTGAAAGCTCGCGCCTGTGCCCGTGCCTTCAGCGTAGGCGTTCGAGCCCGAGCCAGCAACGACCGAGACAGAACCATTGGACGTGTTGACCGCGAGAATGCGATGACTGCCATTGTCAGCTACATAGAGGGTTGCTCCGTTCGATGAGATTGCGATGCGACGCGGGTCATTCAATCCCGCTGACGCCAGTGTCGATATCGTGCCGCCGCTCGTGGAAATATACTTAATGGCGTTATTGCCGCTATCAACAATATAGAGAGTTGAACCATACACTTCAAGCCCAATGGGCGTGTTCAGGCCGGAGCTCACCAGCGTCGAGACCGTGCCGCCGGAAATCTTTTTCACTTTATTATTGCTCGAGTCAGCGACGTATACGTTACCGCTGGAATCAACAGCCACGCCGCGCGGCAAAAAGAATTCTGCGCTTCCCGCTGCACCAGTTGTGTCCCCTGCTGATCCCGATCCGGTGACAGTGGACACGATGCCGTTCGACGCGATTTTACGAATAACATTATTATACGTGTCCGCAATAAAAAAATTCCCCGATGTGTCTACATCGAGGTCTTCGGGAAAGTCGAAAAAGGTTTCCAGCTTATCGCCGCCATCACCGTCATAGATCTTGCCGACGAGCGTGGTCACGTCGCCGTACGCGGCAAGCGCATTGTTGGCAACAAAAACGATAGCGCCCATGGCTATCGCCACGATCAGACCGACGAACAATAAAATACCGACGAACTTAAAAACGTTGACACCCATTCTTTTTGCTATTTGTTTTTATTTTTCTATACCTATTATAACCTATTTTTTAGGCTTTGTCCAGTTGTTTGGGTAATTCTGTAGGTCAGGCCAAGCCCTGACCAACCGCGGGTTGGATTAAAAAAGCGGGCGCATTTCTGCGTCCGCTTTGGGAAAAGCTACTTAGGATTTTTTCCTAGCTGCTTTTCTTGCGAAAGAACTATATTTACCGGCTTTGGTAATTTGATTGTTTTTTTCCATCGCCAGTTGTTGAACACTTCATTGACTCCGACCGTAATTGTTTCAGTTCCATTCTCGAGCTGTGGGAATACAGCTATCGCCGTCACATCAGACCCTTGGTACTGCAGTGGGAGTGTCTGACCAATTGGCAAACCAATAGATCCGACTATTCTATACTCCTGACCCGTACGTTCATCGATGATAGACGTGACCTTCCCGATGCTTGCGTTCTCTGGGCTCAGGTGAATGGAGCTCCATCGGAGATGTACAAGTGTCGATCCTTGCTTGACCGTGATTTTCTCAATCCAAAGGTCAAAAAAGACATTAACCAGTTTCTGGTTCACTTGATACGTAATCTCAGTCGGACTCACAAATTGTGTAGTCGCACGCGCTGGCGGGCTAATGACGATCATCTGTCCAAGCATGATCAGAAACGCTATGAAACCAACTCCCGCTGCCCATGATCGCATTCTCTTGAGCCCAGGCACAGCCGCGCCAACAAACATTGCCACCATAGAAAGTTCAAAAGCAATGAGTGGCTTCCGTGCTGTTAGCCATGCTTCCCTCGCAAACGATGGCCAGAGAAAGTAGATGGCAGCGTGTGCGCCGATGTAGCCAGCGGCTGTTCCGATCAAAGGCCACCAATCATAGGATCGGTCCGGCAATTGCGTTTGACCCGGTTGCTGAGTAGGCTGTGTTACGGTTTGCTTCTTGCGTTTCCACCCAAGAGCACCAGTTACAATCTGCCAAACAACTATCACTATAAGACCGAGCAATAACCAGTGCACATTCTTATAGAGGAATGATACGACTGGGGTGTCGCTCCATGGAAGATGCTGAGGCCGGAAAAAAGTCAAGATAACAGTAAGAATAGTAAGGCTAATCAGTAGCCAGCGATCTTTCATGAACTGAAGAACCACTTCTTGCTTACCTGTCATGACCCCTGTCTGTTTGGGTGATCGCCCAAAAAGAAAAAAGAGTATTGAGATGATCAGAAGTGCCAATATTCCTGGCCAAACCCCTTGTTCTTTCATCTTCATCGGACTTGCAACCGCTATCCATGCCACGAGGCCGCCGACGAATGCCACAACGAAAAACGCTACTGTCAGCATGACCTTATCATGGATCGGAACAAGATTCAGGACTCTCTTCCCTGTAGAAATGGCCCGCTTCAGATATCGGGAAACATTACCCTTAAAGATACGCGGGATTCTTCTTATCCCTCGCCACAATACCGGTGCTATAAGCAACGTAGCAAATCCAAGAAAAAACCAATGCGCATTGTTAAGCAGAAATTCCGTAAGAGCCTTGTCGCGAAAGGGCATGTAGTGTATTGGAATCACCATCGCGCCCAGAAATAGCAAGGTCAAAAGAATAACCATGATACGCAAAACAATGACCACGATACGTAATAGCTTCATGCTCCCTCCTTCTTTTCAGCGAGTCCTGCAACCCAGTTTTTAAGCCCCTCTAACAATTTGGGGTTATCACCGAGCAATCGACCGATAGTCCTGAGAATTTCGAATCCACCGTTTTGCTTTGGAAACATTTCGGCAAGATTCGGTAATTGGAAGAATAATTGCCTTCCTTCCTTAGGCAGATTTTTCAGCGTCTCCTGGTAATATGTCAATTGCGTCAGGACATTCTCTGCTTCTGCCAACGAAACCTTGTCCTTACCAGTTAAGACTTGCAACTGAGCTTCCAGTTTCCGCGCTAAACCGAGTCCCTGTTTCTCGAATTCAATCTGTTCGGCATCCGCGAGAATAATCCGCTCGCGCCTCTTGAACATAGCCTCGACCTGTAAAGACAGCTTCTTTCGATCTGCTTCGTCAGCAAGCTCAAGGTCGGTGACAAATGCATCTCGCAAAAAAATCCCCCAGGCATGGTAGATAAGGTCAGCCGGTAAACTTTCTTCCGGATAACGTTCCTCAAGCCAGGGCACAAAGTTCATCCGGCGTACATACAGATCGAAATCTTCTGTGCTACCGCCAGACTTACCAAGCTTCTTGACTTTGATGGTACGAGTCTCGAGTTTACCCTTCAACTCTTGCTTCTTGTCGTTGCTAAGATTCAAACTATCAATCTTCGCAAACGCTTCATCTTTCCTCTGCCAAATACCGAGCTTCAGACGTAGGTTCGTGTTTGCTACCTGCAGAATCGCCGGGATTAATTTTTCCATAACCTTCTTCGTCAGTTCATGCTTCGATGCCGCTGCCGATTCTTGTTGCTCAACCTCTTCTGTCGTACGTTCAAGTAATTCAGCAAATGACAGTTCGGAGATCGTTTCACGCCAATGTGTCAGAACAAGCGCTCTAATTGCAGAAATGGGAAAGTCAATGCTGTAGATAACCTTGAATGGGTCGTGGGCGCGTGTTAGCAAGCGTAAATCAGATGCAACGCCAATGGGGTCAGAGCTGTCGTAGTTCGGTATCTTTTCCACGGCGGTCACATCTTTTTTATTGACGCTCGGAAAGTCATGAACCTGCTCACGCAGCGTTACAGAATGTTTCGGGATTTTCTCTCGTTTTTTCTGTTCTACTGCTTGCTGGTCGGGAGTCATCTTGGCAAAAACCTCTTGCTCTCCTCGCGTTTCGAACCACTCTACAACTTTGTAGATGGCCCATATCAATCCGATATAGACGAATGAGCTACCTCGCGCAATGAGTGTATAACCATGTCGTGGAACTGGTGTAGGTTGCGTCCATCCCGATGGCAATTGATAGTTGGAAGGTATTTTAGCTGCCTCAAGGAAGTAAGGTATCCTTTCCTCCAGTGAGTCTCTGTAGCGAGCTGCTGCCCCTTCGAGTCGTGCAGAACGCTTTTTTATAGCGTCTGCATTGTCAGCCGGAAAAGTATCTGGTTTGTCGAGGTCCGGGATATTGTACTTCTTCTGTATTTTTATCCTGTGGGCCCCATAAAACCTGTTTACTTTTTCTTCCACCTCGACATCACGATCAGGAAATCCCCAAATCCTTCTGTTCCTCGAATCAACATACGCTACAAGCTCTCGAAAACGCGGCCCAGCAGAAATTGCGATAAAAACCCGATGCATTTTCCTGAACTTTTCAACAATCAGACCAGTCATTTCCGGAACCATGGCGAATGTTCGTCCTCGCGCTGCCAGTTTGTTCACGAGTATGTTCCAGCCATACACGTAGACAAACACAACGGCGATCAAGAACGCAAGGATGAATATCAGATATTGCGTCATTTCAACCACCTCCTATTTCTAGATGTTTTAGGTTTCTTGTTTTTTCAGAGTTTGAATTTTCAAAGGGCGTTTCCCAATGAAGTACAGTTCGATAGACACAATTTGGCTATTGTAACTGTAACAGCGTATGCTACCATGCAACATGAGTTTTGTCAAGGACAAGTGCGCAAAAGAAAAAGCAGAGAATCCTTCTCTGCTTTTTTGAATGTACTAGTGGGAAACAACCTCTATTTTTCGGTCCTCTGCTGCCGGGAGCTGGGTTAACAGGTCTGGACGACCGAGCTTGAGAAGCGCGCTGCCAATGAGCCCACTCTCCGCGGCAACCTCGGCAATGTCGAGCCCACGCATGGCTGTGTAGACTTGCATAAATGTCAGGTTTGTGTGCGGCATGAGTTTCAGTGCCCTCTCTACGTCAATTTGGACGTCAATCATTTCCGCGGCTTTCTCGAACTTTGTTTTGAGAATGTCCTGCAAAAAGTCTAGGGTCTTCTGTGTGAAGTTGAAATCCTCGAGCACAACACGGGTTACAATAATTCCGTTTTTCTTCAGTTCCGCAGAAATGTCGCGATACACAATTGCTACAACCTCATTCCTTGTTGCAACTGCCTCGGGCGGAACCGCGCTCCCCGGCGTTGTCTGATCTCCCTGTTTTGGGAATAGCTCTTTGAGTTCAAAGATGGAAAACCCAAACAGTTTATCATGGGTATACTTCACCATTTCCGTTTCAATCGCCTGCTTCGCATAGGACGAAACGAGAAAGTGTGCAGTCCCTTTTGCAAGGTTCGTAAATTCGTAGAGTAATTGTCCGGGGTGTAAAATGCGCCGCCACCATTTCAACCGGACGCCTTCTTGCATTTCGTTCTCATCTCGTGCGACATGATAAAAGATCTTCGCCTTGAAAGAAAACGGTATGCCGTCTCCTGCTGCGAATGTCTCATACGGGAGAACTTCCGTTTGTTCGGTACATTCGACAATCTCGAAACGCATAGCCAGAGGCACAAGCCACCAAGGACCCTCCCCACGTGACTTCTTCGTACGGTACCCACAGATAAGGAGCAATCCTCGTTTTGCGGGTGGTACAATCGTGAATCCGAAGGCTATCAAAAAGGCGACGAAAAACTTCCAAAAAAGACTATAGAGATCCGCCAAGAGCATAATATCAAGCCCCAAAAGATATACCAGCGGCAGGATATCCAGCACAATCTCCTTAAAAACAAAACGCTTACGTCTAAGCGTCTGATTCTGTTCTTGCGTATTCATGACTCCCTCCTCTCACACCTTTTTCGCAGGTGATGTTAATTTGTAAAAGAACAGTTCTCGGTACTTTAGCGCAGCAAGCACGCCATTGTCAAGGATTGACAGCGGTATGATGGTTTGATACAGTAAGTAAAATATCAAATAAGTACCTTAACAACGAAAAGGAGGCAAGATGATAACGCTGGAAGACATTCGGAAAGCGCAGCAACGGATCGCGAAAACCGAGATACGCCTTACTGACTTGCGGTTGTCGCCATTTTTTTCAAAAAAAACACGCGCGAACGTCTATCTAAAAATGGAGAATACACAGCGCACAGGCGCATACAAAATTCGCGGTGCAACAAATTGCATATTTGCAAAAACCGCCGAGGAATTACCGCACGGCGTTGTTACTGCATCAGCTGGCAACCACGGAAAAGGCGTGGCGCTCGCTTCGTCATGGCTGAACGTTCCATCCACCATTGTGATGCCGAAAGACACTCCTATCACCAAAGTGGGCGGAGTCGAACGGTACGAAACGACTACGGTCGTGCTCGAAGGATTTTCCTACGAGGAAGCACGGGCAAAAGCAGATGAACTCGGACGCACAACGGGTCAACGATATATTTCCGCATTCAATGACTGGCTAGTCATAGCCGGTCAGGGAACGATTGGCATTGAAATGTTTGAACAGGCCAAGAGTCTCGGTGTGAAATTGGATACAGTCATTGTTCCTGTTGGCGGTGCCGGTCTCATTGCAGGCGTTGCTGTTGCGCTGAAATCACTGGATCCTGATATTGAGATTATTGGAGTACAGGCAGAAGGTGCTGACGCTGTCGTCCGTTCCTTCAAAGAGAGACGACGGGTAAACATTGAACATCCAAAAACCATTGCCGAGGGTATTAAAGTCAGCGAACCCGGTGAATTGCCAATGGAGGTAGTGCTCTCGAGCCAAGACTTTGTTGACGCCATGGTCACTGTATCGGAAGAGGAAATTTCTCTCGCCACCTATCATATTTTTTCCAAAATCCATCAGAAAGTAGAAGCCGCGGGTGCAGTTGGGATTGCGGCGCTTTTGTCGAAAAAAGTGGTTCGGGAAGGCAAGAATGTGGGCGTTATTTTGAGCGGTGGCAACATTGACGACTTCACGTTCTTGGAAATTCTCAACTATGCCTTGAGACGCGAGGGCATTCATACATCTATAACCATCCGACTGCCAGAAGGTATTGGAAATCTGACGCCAATATATAAGTTCTTTCAGGATCAACTCGTTTTTGTACGAGACATGCATCGGCATCGGCATGCGGAAGGTCTTGCATTTCGTGAAGCAGACTTCGAATTCCACGTTGTCACGAAAGATCAAGATCATTTGAATATGCTTGCCTTTCTTTTGACAGACAAGGGGTTCAACGTTATTTCTACTTCGCAAACGTAATACCGAAAAGGATCACGACGATCGTGGTCCTTTTTTTATTCGCACTGAACTTGCTCACCATTCGAGCGACACACAATATCACCAAGTTCATCGTTACGCAAAATGGTTGCGCCAAATTTGTGCAAACGATCAAGCGTCTCCTGGTGAGGATGACCGTATTTGTTGCCCTGCCCCGACTGAATAATCGCATAGGTCGGACTGACTGCTTCCAAAAAGTCCTGTGAAGTAGACGACGTGCTGCCATGATGTCCAACCTTGAGCACGTCTACATCGAGCAAGGTATGGCTGGCGTTTGAGAGTATCTCGCCTTCCACGGATACCGGCGCATCGCCAGCCAGAAGAAAAGCAGTTTGCCGGTAGTTGACGCGCAAAACAATGGAGCTGTCATTAACATCAGTGAATGGCTCGCCCTGTATTACATCTAATGGGTAGAGCACGTCGAAACTTACCTCGCCGAACACATAGTGATCCCCGAGATTCGCGAGCTCCACCGCTGCGCCTTCTGCATCAACGCGGTGAAGCCACTCGCGATAGTACGATGACGAATATTCGACTCCGGTATACAGAACGCGCTCTACGTCGTATCGAGCAAGCAATTCAACCAAACCGGCGATATGGTCTGCGTGCGGGTGCGTCAGCACCATCAGGTCAATCGTATGGTCATAAAACGGCAGGTTGCGGCCAAGCTTGCTCACGATGGTCGAATCCGGGCCACCGTCGATGATAATGGTTTCGCCTGTTGGCGTGCGGATCAGTATGCCGTCTCCTTGTCCAACATCCAGGAAAGACACCTTAAGCGTTGGCGCTTGCCACTGCTCATGCAAAACAAACCCAAGCAGTATAATGCTGGCAGAAAAAATTCCACTGAATAAGGCTACGATTCGTTTTTGTTTGGAGGATAACATACTTGACATGTTGACTCGCTATGGTACAGTAGAAAAACGTTCTTTAAGAAACATCAAACAAAGGAGGAATGATGGGTTCGTACGGCGGACAGATTTGCAGTAATCAAGCGTGTAGAAAAACTACTTCAAAGTTTGACAACTATTGTCAGCATTGCGGCCAGGAGCTCAAACCGAAGCAGGAACACCATCCAAAGGACTTTTTCCACTCGGGAGAAAAGCAATGCGCCTGTGGGGCAATAAATGATCAGCAAGCGCACTTTTGCCGCGGATGCGGAACAGATTTTGCCGTTACACCGGCGAAACAGCCTACCATGTAGGAAAGAGATGACTGCAGTGAAATACCTGCAGTCTTTTTCTTGACAACTTAACCTCTAGGGAGTTCAATAAAACTAGAACATTCACATCAAAATGGTGGTTTTTCAAAGGAGGCCATCATGAGTAACCAATTACCAATGGGGAAGTGGGAATACAAAGCGCTTTCCGGGCAGGTCAAGCTTCTGTTTGGAGATGGGCTATTGATCCTCAAGATCCTGCATGAGAAAAGATCGAAAAAGGATCCCTTTTATCCGATCGCAAAAGAGGTTGTGCGACATGCCAGCAATGGCGCCAAGTTCTACCTCACACAGTCGCATCAGAACATCGAGCTCGTCGCGACGGTGACCAATGTCTCCTCAATCGAAGCAATACTTGCCCTTGTCCAAAAGGATCTACCGGAAGGTTTTCTACTCACGTTTCCCCAAAAAGGAGCAAAGCAATGAAGGAGTATCGTTATGCATAAACATCCTCTGTGCGTTTGGGTCGCAGTGGATGTTTTCTTTTTGTCAAAATAAACAGCGCAAAGAACACGGGAACGTAGAACAAAAGAACCCAGCGCGATTGCCCGCTCGCGACGTGGAATGAAGCCCAAGGGACGTGCGCGAAGAATTCAATGACAGTGAGTACGTATTGTAAGATAATCCACGCGAATGATCCGATCAGTTGTGCCAACGGCATCCATACCAATCCGACAGCGCCGAGAATGAATCCGGCAATCATGGCGATCGGAACAGCTGGCAGAATCAATAGGTTCGTGGGCAAGGCCAGTAACGATATGCGTTCAAAGGTGACGATAATAAATGGCAGGGTCATGAGCGTAGCGGATAAGGTCGCAGATGCATTCTGCCGAATGGCAAACGCCTCAGGCAGCTTTTTGGTAAACGCTTCCAAAAGTGGTGAAAGGTACACAAGCCCGATCGTCGCGAGAAAGGAAAGCTGAAACCCCGCGTCAAACACAAGTACTTTGGGATTAATCAACACCATGCACAGCGCCGCAAGCGCCAAGGTATTCGTGATGCGGCTTGCCCTCCCCAGTTGCCGGGCAAGGAGAACGAGCATACCCATAATTCCCGCGCGCACCACAGACGCCGGCGCGCCGGTGATGAGAATGAAGAAAAGGATAGCGCACAGCGCAATCCAAAATGATCTTTTTCTCGGAATCCAAAGTGCCTTGCAGAGATTGAGAATCAGCACGCCGATAATGCTGATGTTATATCCAGAAAGCGCGACGATATGGCTTGTACCGGTTCGATTGAACGCTTCCGTCAAATCCGGCGGGATTGCTTTGCGCGCTCCGAGGATTAATCCGCCGAGAAAGGCGGCATGCGGCTCAGGGAGCGACTGCTGGATAATACTGACGAAACGCGTTTTCACGCGTAACAGCAAAGCGAAGATAGCGCTGCCTTGGTTTGCTGCCATGAATGTTATTTTTGGTTTTGAACAAAGCGCGTAAATATCGTAGCGGGCGAGGTATTGGTCATACGCAAAGTTCTCAATGCGCTCAGGTTTCCTCAAGTCGCATTCGATACGCAGCACATCGCCGTACGAATATGTTGGGTAGAGCGCGGCGGTCACTAAAACGCGCCCATGTATTTCTCGCCATTGTCCTGCATCGAGCATTTGTTTTGTTTCCATAGTGAGCTTGACGTGGTCTGCCCGAGTGTCGGGTTCGACATCAACAACGCCGGAAAAGGTTACGAGGTCGCCGTTGTAAAACTCAATTCGCCCCGGATCCACAACAGGTATAGAAAGTTCATAGCGCACAATTCCCAGCGCGATAAAAAGCAACCCCATGGCCAGGACGCGCCATGACCGTCGCCAAAAAAGAATGGCGAGTACTATTCCGCCGGCAACAAGAACAACGATCAATGTCATGGGCACAGCCACCAAAGATCGTAGGCCCACCCCCACGATAAAACAAATACTGAAGATGAGAAAAACTCTTGCCTTTGATAATTTCATATGTAGTCCCCGTAGGTCGGGGCCAGGCCCCGACC